>CAJMQU010000006.1 GCA_905215555.1 uncultured bacterium | reverse complement strand
GCATTAGCCTTCCAAGCTGAGGGTCGCGGGTTTGAGCCCCGTCTTCCGCTCTTCAGAGAAGCCTGGATAGATTTTCTATTCAGGCTTTTTTCTTTTAAATTAATTCAGTATTTTTGTTATCAAAGAAATCATTGATCCGAATCAGGGTTATTATACTATTAAACACATAAACATCATGGAGAAAGGATGGAAACGACTAAACAATAGGAATAGAAGCGAACACCACACTCATGTTTTAGGACTAACCCATTCCCCTATTCCCGTTATACGTATCGGCTTCATTGGTTTAGGTAACCGTGGACTACTAACTTTGGAACGCTACATGCTCATGGAACATGTAGAAATCAAAGCACTGTGCGAGATACGTCCCGGTAATCTGGCTAAAGGGCAAGCCACATTAACGAAAGGCGGACACCACGCAGCTATCGGCTATACCGGAAAAGACGGCTGGCAAAAGATGTGCTGCAATCCCGATATCGACCTCATTATTATATGCACGGATTGGCTGACACATACCCCAATGGCAGTTTATGCCATGGAACAGGGCAAGCATGTCGCCATTGAAGTCCCTGCCGCCATGACCGTAACCGAATGTTGGCAATTGGTCGACACTGCCGAACGTACCCGCCGCCACTGTATCATGCTGGAGAATTGTTGCTATGACGCCTTTGCACTGACCACATTAAATATGGCAAGGAAAGGCCTTTTCGGCGAAATCATGCATGTGGAAGGTGCCTACATCCACGACTTGCGTACCATGTATTTCACCGATGAAAACCAGGGCGGCTTTCACAAGCACTGGAACAAAGCCTATTGTATGGAACATACCGGAAATCCCTACCCTACGCATGGGTTAGGTCCTGTATGCCAAATATTGAATATCCATCGGGGTGACCGTATGAACTACCTCGTATCCATGTCTACCCATCAGGCAGGGATGTCGGAGTACGCTCGCCGCACTTTCGGAAAAGATTCCCTTGAAGCGCAACAAACTTATTCATTGGGAGACGTGAATACCACCCTCATTCATACCGTCAAAGGAAAAACCATCCAATTGCAATACTGTACTGTACATCCCCGTCCCTACAGTCGCTCGCATACCATCTGCGGAACACAGGGATTCGCCCAAAAATATCCGGTAGCTTCCATCATTCTAGAAGACTCTCTTACCAGAGAAACCATGAGCAAAACCACTGAAGCGCTTTTGCAACGCTATCAGCATCCTTTTACTGCCACTATCGGCAAAGAAGGACTTCTCAAAGGTGTACCTAATGAAATGAATTATATTATGGATTACCGCCTCATCCACTGCCTGCATCATGGCCTTCCACTAGATATGGATGTCTACGATGCTGCCGAATGGTCATGTATCACCGAACTCAGCGAACAATCTGTGTTAAACGGTAGCCGCCCGGTAGAGATACCTGACTTTACGCGTGGAGCATGGGAAACTTTTTAAGAAAGCAATGCACTTATGGTAGCATTCTATATATACAACGAAATACTCGATTTCAGCGATTTCATCCATCTGTTTACTAATAGGCAAGAGAATTGACTTAAAGAAGAATGAGTACTTCTGTATGGTAATAGAGTATTTTCCTTTTATAGATTATCTTGAGAAGGGTGCATTCAGGAACCTCCTAAATCATTATTCAGCTTCATTCAATTGTTTGTTTTTGTGAAAATACGTTCTTTTTTCTTGCACAATTAAAACAGTTGCATTACTTTTGCCACCGATAAATAGAATACTCACCCCTTTAAGCAGAATGAAAGGGACTAATTTATGTTGGAACTATAATATCTCAGCCAGGACTAAGTTGACTCATCAGAATGATGGGGCTTTGCAATTTCCTTGATTAGTCCTAAATCGCATTTATAATTTTATTATTCACTTCAATGCAGTGGACGGATACAGTTATATCTATTATCCCCAAGCATTGAATATACGCATATTGCATCTATCCGTCGTTTGGCGGACAGCCAATGCTATATGCATACATTTAAGAAAACAATATGGGAATACGATTAAAAGATTTAAGCAAGCACCGAACGGGTGATGCAAACCCAGGAATCATTAATAGAGGTGCAAGACAGATTTACACCCTGCATCGTAAGAATGAACAAAAAATAAGAAAGGAGCAACTTATGTTATCAGAAAAATATGGCCGCACTTATCACTATCCGTTTTCTCCCGGAACGACCAGCGACGACCGCATCAATCATACGCATTGGGAAGACATCCAACAGATAGAAACCTTGATACACACCGAAAAACTGGACGGAGAAAATAATTGTCTGAACCGTTATGGTGTATTTGCCCGCTCGCATGCAGCCCCCACCACCTCACCGTGGACCAGGGAACTGCGCGAGCGTTGGGAACTGATGAAAAATGATTTGGGAGACATCGAGATATTCGGCGAGAACCTGTATGCCATACATTCAATAGAGTATCACAAGCTGGAAACACATTTCTATGTATTTGCTGTGCGCTATCTGGATAAGTGGCTGTCATGGGAAGAAGTGAAATTCTATGCCGCTTTGTTCGATTTGCCGATAGTGCCTGAGTTAAGAATAGAGCCTGTGAAAGAATTGACACAGGCATCACTTCAACAACAGGTCATCAGTCTGGCACAAGAACCGAGCGTATTCGGTTCACGCGACCCGCAAACCGGAATGGATTGTACCCGCGAAGGTATTGTCACCCGTAATATAGGTGAATATCCCGTTAGTGAATTTGCCCGTAACGTATTCAAGTATGTACGCAAAGGGCACGTAAAGACCGATAAGCACTGGACGCGTAACTGGAAACGCGCCCGGCTTATCTGGGAATCAAAGAAGAAGGAATAAAATGAATTGGAAACTGACAGATAATAAAGATTGGCCCTCACTGGAACAACAGTTCCAGTGGGTGCAAGATATGAACAGTGTAGCGCAACATCGCTTACACCATGAAGAAGGTGACGTAGCCATACATACCCGCATGGTATTGGAAGCTTTACAGCAACAACCGGATTATCAGGCTTTATCCATACCTGAACAGGAAATCTTATGGACTGCCGCACTGATGCACGATGTAGAAAAACGCTCCACATCCATGGATGAAGGGGAAGGACAAATCACCTCCAAAGGCCATGCCAAACGTGGTGAATATACAGCACGCACCATACTTTACAGGGATATCCCTACCCCATTCCATATTCGTGAAACGATAGCTGCCCTAGTGCGCTATCACGGTTTGCCGGTTTGGATCATGGAACGGGAAAATCCTGTAAAAAAAGTATGCGAAGTGTCCCTCAAAGTGAATACACGTATGCTGAAAGTGCTTTCTGTGTCGGATATCCAGGGACGCATCTGTAGAGATAAGGCAAACCTGATGGAAGCAGCCGAACTCTTTGAAATGCTTTGCCGTGAACAAGATTGCTGGGGCAAAACATGCGATTTCGCAACCAGCCATGCCCGTTTCCATTACTTCCGGACAGAAAACAGTTATATAAAATACGTCCCGCATGACGATTTCAAATGTGAGGTAACTCTGCTCTCCGGTCTTCCAGGGATGGGGAAAGATTATTATCTCAGCACCTTGTCACAGGATATTCCAGTCATCAGCCTCGATGCTATCCGGCGGAAATACAAAGTCAGCCCGATGGATAAGTCCGCCAATGGCAAAGTTGTTCAGGAAGCTAAAGAAGAGGCACGCAATTACCTGCGTAAAGGGCAGAACTTCGTATGGAATGCGACTAACATCACACAACAAATACGCTCCCAACTGGTTGATTTATTCATTATCTATGGAGCCAGGGTGAAGATTATCTATATCGAGAAGCCCTATGAAGTGTGGCGCAAGCAAAACCGTGAACGGAAATTCATGGTTCCCGAACCTGTACTGGATGTAATGCTCGGCAAACTGGAAATTCCACAGTTGACGGAAGCGCATGAGGTGGTGTATCTCATCAACAAATAAATTTCAGGTTCACCCCTCACGAAGCATACCCTTTTGAACAAGTATTCGAAAAATTAGATTTATCTTTGCGCCGATTTACGGCTGAAACACATTTATCATAAGAAAGCTTGTCAAATTAGTTATAACCCATACTTGCGTATAAAGTCAGATGAAGAAGATTGTAAATGTCCCGTCAAAGCAAAGCCTTCTCCGGGAAACGAGAGATTATGTAATGATTGCCCTGGGATTGATTCTTTATGGTATCGGCTGGACAGTATTCCTGTTGCCCAATGATATAACCACGGGAGGAGTACCAGGCATTGCCTCTATTGTTTATTTTGCCACAGGCTTCCCTGTGCAATATACGTATTTCAGCATCAACTTAGTCCTGTTGTTGCTCTCTATCCGCATTTTAGGATGGAAGTTCAGTATCAAAACCGTGTTTGCCGTGTTTACACTGACATTCTTCCTGTCCGTAATACAGAAACTGGCAGAAGGAGTGGTGTTGCTGCACGACCAGCCTTTCATGGCATGCGTCATCGGTGCATCCCTCTGTGGAGGTGGTATCGGCATCGCTTTTTCTTCTAATGGAAGCACGGGCGGAACGGATATCATAGCCGCCATCATCAACAAATACCGTGACATCACACTGGGACGGGTAATGTTGGTCTGTGACCTGATTATCATCTCTTCCAGCTACTTTGCATTGAGAGATTGGGAGAAGGTGGTTTATGGCTATGTAACCCTCTACATTTGTAGTTTTGTGCTCGACCAGGTGGTGAACAGTGCCCGACAATCAGTCCAGTTCTTCATAATAAGTGAGAAATATGAAGAAATAGCCCGGCACATCAATATATATCCGCACCGGGGGGCTACTGTTATCAACGCTTCAGGATTCTATAGCGGCAAGGAACAGAAAATGCTGTTCGTGCTTGCCAAGAAACGGGAATCGACCATCATCTTCCGATTGATAAAGGACATAGACCCGAATGCCTTTGTCTCGCAGAGCGCGGTTATCGGGGTATACGGAGAAGGCTTTGACAGGATAAAAGTGAAATAGTTATGAACTACTTGTCACTTGCATGTAGCCCGTAACTGTTTCCTCTCCAAACATAAACAACAGGACGGCGGAGATACGGTTTCAGTTTCTCTGCTGTTTTTTTATCCATATAATCCGGTGTAGTGAATGTGAAAGTCAATGTATTATCCTTTGCGGAAAGATCAGCTTTCATCAGCAACATATCTGCTTGTTCACCGGCATCCCTCACCTCATAATCCAGTAAAGTATCCGGCAGTGAAAGGAAGTCCTTCATTGCCGGAAGCGTCAGATAAGAAGAAGCTGGCAGTTCTTTCCAGTTCGTTGTATAGAAATGCACATCACTGTCGCATGCAGGGGCGCAAGCTGTAGCTACAACACAAATCAGCTTCGTGGTGTCATTCATTGCCAGCAGCTTCATCTGCCAGGAACTCTGGGGTGTCATCTGTACGTTGATATAATCGGGAGAAAGTTCCGTCATTTCCGATTTACCCCCAAAACGGTTGGTTACTTCCGCTTTCATTTTACTTTCCAGGAAGTCGATACAATCGGCACGATTCACAGAAGTGAGTAACGGACTGAGGCTATCGGGCATATTTTTGAAATAAGTTTTAGCTTCCTGAGCTTGCAAAGAGCACATCCAGGCACAAGCCAAACATAGGAACATTGTCAATTTCTTCATCATATTATTTTTCTGTTATTTCAAATTCTATATTCTGTCATTTCAACTTCACGCATCAAAGCCAAGAGCACATTTCTTCAAGAAAGCGTGCATCTGTTGCGTCAAAGGTATTCAAATTCTCACTGTCTATATCAAGCACACCCCACACCTCTCCGTTTCCACGAACCAGCGGAACCACTATCTCCGAACGGGACAAGGAACTGCACGCTATATGTCCGGGAAATGCATCGACATCGGACACAACAAGTGTTTCCGCCTTAGTCCATGCCGTGCCGCAAACACCCCGTCCTTTCTTGATGCGTGTGCAAGCTACCGGTCCCTGAAAAGGGCCAAGCACCAGTTCTTCTCCTTTCACCAGATAGAAACCTGTCCAAAAGAATCCGAACGTCTCTTTCAGCGCAGCCGAAACATTTGCCAGATTGGCAATGAGGTCATCCTCACCCTCAACCAAGCTCTTTATCTGAGGAAGCAAAGTTTGATACTTTTCAGTCTTGCTGCCATTGCTGATACATAAATCTTCTGCCATAATTTTTGTCCTGAGATTTATTTACTTCCCAAATATAAGAAGAACATTCCAATCAATACCAAAATGAGGTCGACAGCCTTACTTTTTAAATTCTTTTCACGGAAGAAGAGCGCTCCGAAAAGGAAGGATACCACTACACTGCCACGGCGAACCATTGAGACTATGGAAATCATGGAGTCTTCATAACTCAGGGCATAGAAATAGGCAAAGTCGGCGGCGCTAAGGAAAACGGATATTAAGATAATAGTCCAGTCCCAACGGAAAGGCGTGCTTTCTTTGCGCTTGGGATACCATAGCAAAAGAATGATGGGGCACATGATAAACACCTGATAGACATTGTACCACGACTGCACAACCATAGGGTTGAATTGCTTCATCAGATATTTGTCATACAGTCCGCTGATGGCACCGGTGATGGCGGCAAGCACAATGAAGAGTATCCATTTGTTATGCTTGAAATCGATACCCTCTTTCTTGCCGGAACGGCTCAACATAAAGAAAGAAAGCACAGCAAGCATGACCCCAATCCACTGGTACAGATTCAATCGTTCTCCGAATATCAACATAGCACCCACCAGCACCATTACAGGACGGGTAGCATTAATCGGCCCTACAATGGTCAGCGGCAAATGCTTCATGCCGAAATAGCCGAATATCCAGGAAGAAAGAACGATAAAGGACTTGATAACTATAAACTTATGAACTTCCCAACCTACAACGGGCACATCAAGCATCGTTCCGCTCAGTGCAGGGGTAAAAGCGGAAATAAGTATGAAAGGAAGAAATATCAGACTGGAAAACATCGTGTTCAGAAACAAAACAGGAAGCACGGCATTGTCACGTAAGGATTTCTTCTTGAAAGCATCATAAAATCCAAGCAAAGTAGCTGAGAGAAAGGCAAGTAATAACCACATATAAATAAAAATATTGAAAATTTAAAAAGGACTTGGGGATAATAAGACGATTCCAGTTAATGCACCGGAGTCTTTAACTGGTGATAAACAGTTCTTCCGGATAAGTGACATCTACTAGAAACAGGGCATTGCCGGGGACGGATGTACCGGCTTTGCAACGGTCTTTCTGTTCGATGACACGGCGGAAACCATCAATAGTGAGCTTACCACGGCCTACTTCAAGCAAAGTTCCTACTACTGCACGAACCATATTGCGCAGGAAACGGTCGGCCTGAATGGTGAACACCCAGGTTACATCATCTACCTGTGTCCAGGCAGCATGCATGATGCGGCAATTGTTTGTTTTTACATCCGTATGTAACTTGCTGAAGCTGGTGAAGTCTGTATAATCAAACAAAATACGGGCGGCTTCGTTCATCCGCTCGAAGTCCGGTGCCTGAAAAAGACGGCAACGATATTGGCGGTTGAAGGGAGACTTGGCAGTAGTCACGTAGTATTTATACATACGGGCTGTCGCATCAAAACGGGCATGAGCATCGGGCTTCACCGCACGAAGACGATAAACGGAAATGTCGGGCGGCAAAAGGCGGTTCAGTTTATCGGTAAAAAAAGCCGTATCAAGAGCTTCATCGCTATCAAAATGGGCAATCATCAAAGAAGCATGTACACCGGCATCGGTACGCCCGGCACCAACAACTTCCACTTCACGACGCATCAACGTGGCAAGTGCACGCATCAGGCACTCTTGTACGCTGTCTCCGTTGGGTTGTATCTGCCAGCCGTGGTAGGCGGTTCCGTCGTAAGCTAAATAGATAAAATACCGTTGCATACTCTTTCGTTTTCAGCTGCAAAGATAGTGCAAACCGAAAGCAGTACAAAATAAGCTTAGCGATTTTTAATGTTGAGGTGCAACCTATCTTCGCTTTTAGACAAAGATAGCATAAACCGGAAAAATGACGAGCAGACAGAGAAGAACTCTCCGTTCTTTTTCATACTTTTGTACCCACATAAAAACATTTTCAAGCAATATGCAACAGGTATACAATAAACTTCCACTCTTATTTTTAGCAATAATCATCACCAGCACTTCCCTTGCCGGATGCAAAAAGAAAGATATGTCCCTCAAACTAAACGAGCCGCGAAACATTAAAGGGGTAATCAGTTACAGAAGGACTTTCGGCGACTTGAATGAGAAGCACCTGAATATCGCACAAGCCATAGGCGTTTCTCCCATCACTTCGCGTAAAGATGCAGAAGGGATGAAAGAGAAGCTGCATCATATAAAAACAAATGATTTATACAAGGTGGATTCTCTCACACACTCCATTCCTTATCTGATTCCGGGTGCAGCACAATTACTTGATACCATCGGCAGTAATTTCCTCGATTCGCTCGCGGCCAAGGGATTGAATCCGAACAAAGTCATCGTGACTTCCGTACTTCGCACCCAGGATGATGTAAAACGCCTGCGCCGCCGCAACGGAAATGCCTCTGCAAACTCCGCACACTCCTACGGAACAACGTTCGATGTAAGCTGGAAGCGCTTCCAGAAAATAGAAGATGAAGATGGACGCCCCTTGCAAGATGTCAGTGCGGATACTCTGAAACTGGTTCTCTCGGAAGTGCTGCGCGACCTGCGGAAAGCTGATAAATGCTACATTAAATACGAGTTGAAACAAGGATGCTTCCACATCACAACGAGAGGGAAATGAGTAGGATTAATAGTATTTTTCAATTCCCCCAAATCCTGTTATTATTCTATTGTCTTTCGTTTTATTGATAAAGTTGTTTAACCGCTTTTCAAATTCTTCCGGTCGTTTCCTTGCAGCTTCAATGTATGCAATTCTGATACGTTTATATGTATCGGAAAAACATTGATAGTTTTTCCACGTTGTCTTATCTTCTTTCAATCTATCAATTATATCAGTGGGGAAAATAAAAGGAGCAGACAAAACCTTTCGTATTTTATCCTCAAACTTAGGGTGTATCATTTCATGCTCCAATAACCACTTAAGCCTCTCTTTATTGGCTTGTGAGTATGTGCTTTTAGGGTTTCTAGGCGTGAAATGCTGAATTTTATGTTCTTTGTCAAGCGACTTTATCGTACTGTCAATCCACTCGAAACAGAGAGCCTCTTCAACAGCATCATTGTATGTGATACATTTTTTGCCCGAAGATTTACAGGGAAATACAAACCAGACATCACTGGCAGTCTCAAAGTTGTCAGTCAACCACCTTCGCCAATCTTCTCTGTTCTCAAAATACCTTATTTCTGTTGACATAACAACTTCTTCAACGCAACATTTTAGACCTTCATTTTATCCCTCTCCTCATTCCTCCATCATCCTCCACGCCAACGGCAAGCAGTTCACAATGTCCCCTGCCGTCATTCCCATCATTCCCTGCTTCTTGCAAGCGATGTCTCCGGCAAGGCCATGAACATACGTAGCCAGACAAGCTACATCCTGCGGCATATATCCCTGGGCTAACAACGCAAGCACAACGCCTGTCAGCACATCACCACTGCCTCCTGTTGCCATACCGGGATTGCCTGTCGTATTAAAATAACACTTCCCTTGCGGAGTGATAATAGCAGAATACGCACCTTTCAGCACAATATATACCCCTGCCGTCCGTGCCAGTTCACGTGCCTTCGTCAGCCGTTCATAAGAATCCTGACATTTTCCTACCAAACGTTCCAGTTCCTTTGGATGAGGTGTAAGTATGCTACCTTTCGGCAAACGACCGATATAATTGCGGTGTCCCGCCAACACATTCAGTGCATCAGCATCCACCACCATAGGTGTCTGACAAGCATCTATCTGTTCCAATACTGCCGCCTCTGTTTCTTCCGACTTTCCCAGTCCCGGTCCGATGCCTACCGCCTGATAATCATCCGTATCCGTAGGACAGGCAAAACAAGTATCACTGGGATCCATTTCCGTCATCGCTTCCGGAACAGAAGTCTGCACAATCATATTGTTGCAATAAGGCACATGCACCGTCAGCAATCCTACTCCAGAACGCAGGCAAGCCCTTGCGGCAAGTATGGAAGCTCCCGCCATTCCTTGCGAACCCGCAATTAACAAAGCCCGTCCGAAGTCTCCCTTATGGGCAAACTTATTGCGTATCTTCAACAAATACTGCATATCTTCCCCTTCCAGCAAGAAATAATCCGTATCCGTTTCCTCTATTGCATCTTCACTCAGACCGATGTCCAGCAATTCCCATTCGCCCACGAACTCCTGATTTTCCGCAAAAAGAAAAGCCAACTTCGGCAATTGCAGACTTAGCGTCACATCTGCACGGACAATATTCGCCCGGATATTGAATGTATTCTCTTCTCCCATCAAGCCCGAAGGAACATCAATAGCCACTACCTGCGCCGATGAAGCATTGATATACTTCACCACGGCAGCAAAACCACCGCTCAACGGCTTGTTCAGTCCGCTACCGAACAGTCCGTCAATCACCACATGGTCGTCCGTCAACACAGGCGGCACAAATTGTGAGGTCACTTCGTGGAAATCTACATTCTCCACATCCGCAAGTCGTTCTTTATTCGTCTCGCAATCAGGAGAAAGCTCTCCCTTAGTATTAAACAAATAAACTGAGACTTTATAGCCTTTCTTTGCCAACAAACGGGAAACGGCCAATGCATCTCCCCCGTTATTGCCCGGCCCAGCAAATACCGTAAAAGGCGTTTTTGCATCCCAACGTCCGGCAATGGCTTTTGCCAATGCCTGCGAGGCACGTTCCATCAGGTCGATGGAAGCAATCGGTTCATTCTCTATGGTGTAAGCATCCAACTCTTTGATGCTTTGAGTAGGAAATATTTTCATATCTAAATCTTCAAACTAATATTATTCATTAAATCCATTTTCTTCTTTTTCCCCCTCCTTGTCAGCCTGTTCCATTTTCTTCGTCAGCAGTTCCTTCGGGAAATAATACTTAAACGGAATCCGATGGCATCCCGCACGCTTCACCGCCAACGTCAACATACGGTCTGCCTTGAAATACACACGCGACAGGTTCACGGAATGCGGCAACACATCTTCTGGATGTTCAAACCCTTTGCTCGTGACCGCCGTCTGAAATGAACCGATGCCGCGCAACGTTACAGAATGCCCGTCACTCAACGCCTCTTCGATGATTTCACCCGTTGCGGCCAGAACAGCTTCTACCACTCCCCGATGAAAACCAGTCCGTTGCGCCACCTGATGTGCAACGTCCCGCTCCGTTTTACCGCCTTTCTTCTGCAATTTCTTGCCAACGGCATACCACAATTCTTTTCTTTCTCCACTCGATACATCCGCCTTGCGACGGACAATATAAGGTATTGCCATATCTTTGTTTTACTAATAGTTATCACCTCTTTATAAGATAGTCCTCGCTTCATTAGAGAACAGTGTTACCAACACCCGGGTGTTGGAAGATCCGACACCCCCATGTTGACACTACCAACATCCCCATGTAATCCTGCCCAACACCTGGGTGTTGGGCAGGATTACTATAACAAAGATAGACTATTTAATAGAAATAAACAAAAAAGAATCAATAGTATTTTCCATGCAAATATTGCATCGGGGTTTCACCTGTATATTTCTTGAAATCCTTGATGAAATGGTTCGTATCGCTATAACCGCTATTCGCGGTAACTCTTACCAAATCTTTCTGTATCAGAAAAGCGGTATAAGCATTGATGAACCGTTGCAAAGAGGAATACTGTTTGGGCGTCATGCCCATAGCCTCAGAAAAGTTCCGTTCCAGCCATTTGTAGTTGACGCCTAAGTGCAACTTCAATTCACCGATAGACAACGTTCCTTTATGCTGCCTGATATAATGAATGGCCTCATCCAACAGCCTATTGGAGTTTTTCTCCGCCAATATTACGCCCCGAAGGTAGGTTTCTATCAGTTGTATCCTCGCTCCTGCCCCGGCACATTGCTGCATATCTTTCAGCAGGGCATCCGCATCACCCAATACGGATTCTAAATTCCAGAACGGACGGGTATTGAAATATCTGGCATTCAGAGCTAATAATCGGTAGAAAGATGCAGGTTTAAACCGCACTATCAACAAATAAGGCACTTGTCCGGAAAGACGTATGGACATCCTGGCAAAAGACCTTGTGCTGAACCAGCCGGAGCTAAAACTTAAAATAACATTATTATATTCTAATTCCACGCTGTCCTCCGCCGTCGGCAGGAATGCCAACATAGGTGTTCCGTCATTATATGCCAAGGTATCCGACAGATTACAGCAAGGAAAGACATAGAAACTGTCAATGTATTCCTGCAAATCTTCTGAGGGGGCAATGACTTCTATCTTTTTTACAGAGACAAAAGACTGTGATATGATATGTTCCAATAAACTCACCGGCATGCGTGCAAAAGTACATAAATATTACATGTCCCCGAAGCAGGCTGGCTAAAACTTATCATAAAGACTGATAGAGACAGACAATCTTAATCTTTCATAATAATTTTAGGAAACCACCCGCCATACGTGAATAACTCAATAGACATCACAACCTAAAGTATTTCAAATTCCAAATGTATTTTTTGCATTTTAAGACTCTAAATAGCACATTAAACAATATAAATTAGTAGATTTGTTTTCTTAAATAGAAAATAGCATATTAGTAGAAACCTGAAGAGATATAGGTGTGATAAAGGCGACTATCTTATATGTAAAGTTTTAGCTGAGTATACTATGAAACATATTAGTAAAGTTATCTTAGTACTATTGTGTATTTTGCTGTCCTATCCATTTTATGGAATGGCACAAAACATAAAGTCTTTTGATTTTAAAGGAAACTTTTTCTATAATACAATTACTTCTATTGAACAAGATACGTTAGGCTTTATGTGGTTAGGTTTGGATAACGGCATTTTTCTTTTTGATGGTTATTCTCTTCAGCCATTAATTCATTCAATGATAAGCGACCGTTATGTTAATTTCTTAAGCCACAGAAAAACAACATTGTATATAGGAACCAATGAAGGACTTTATGCCTACGACTATATAAATAACCAATGTGACCTTTGTTCTCCATTGTTGAAATTCAAAAATATTATAGCTTATCAGTGTAACAGCGATTATCAAGTTGTAGCTACAGACAGAGAGGTTTTCCTCTTTGACTATAACTGGAATTTCATCCACAAAATAACCATATATAAGGAATCACTGAATAATCATATTACCTCTATGGTGATTTATGGCAATCAAGAAGTCTTATTGGGCACAGAATCAGGTTTGGTGATCATTCATATTGAAAATGACGGTAAAACGAAGACCAACACTTTATATAGTGGAGACAAAATTGTTCAATTATTTATTGATAGCCGTAATAGACTATGGATATGCCGTGGCGAAGAAATATTATATAGTAACATAGATACTTTGGATTCTGTGGGAATATCGGGATTTAAGCATATCGCCTATAATCATGAAGTTATCTCCTTCTTCGAATACGCAAATCAAGTGTGGGTAGGAACCAGGGGATATGGTATTTCCATATACGAATATGACCATAGCGGAAAGGCAGTCTTGAAAAATAAATTATTAATAGATAAATCAGGAGATAGCGAACTGAAAAACACCATTAATAAAATATATAAAGACAAGAAATCCAGAATTTGGATATGTACATTAGAGGGAGTATATTTATACAATGATGAGTCCTCCAACTTTCATGCCATCAAGCATAGTAAAAATGGAAAGAATGTTCCATCCAGCAATATTATTTCTTCCATATACTGTGACGATGATTATTTATGGTTGGCCACATCCAATGGAATTAATAAGATAAAGTGGAACAATAAAAATGACTATACTATTACGCAATATGTTGACCGGAGAAATACAAATGACATAATGGCCGGTAACAAAATACAATGCATCACCAAATTCAAAGATCAAACCTTCTTGATCAGCACAAAAAACGCAATCAAATTTTTCGATTCGGGAAGATGCCTTTTTTATGACGATCAACCACTGAATGTTGCATTAGAGCAATATGGAATGCGATATGTACGTTCCATATTTAAGGACTATTACAATAATATCTGGCTTGCATTCTCCGAAGGTGGAGTTGGTAGCATCAATGCTTCAACCAGCAAATTCACCAGATTAGACTATCCAGAAAAGGTGAAAGGCAAACACAGAGCCATTTGTAGGGACAGCAATGGAAACATTTGGCTTTCATCAGACAATGATGGGTTATATCGCCTACAACTGGACGACGATTTGAAAGTTATAAGTACAAAATTATACCCTAGAAATATGTTTGGTGGATCGTGGATAACGGCAATATATATAGATCATCAAAAAAGAATATGGGCCGGAACAGCAAACGGATTATATAGATACAACATTGAGCAAGATAAGTTTACCAGATTAGAATTCCCATATTCAAGAAAGAGTTCCTATATTGGGGCTATTATACAGGATAATATGGAGAATGTATGGGCGGTTAGTTTACATGGCATTTATAAGATCAATCTAGAAGATTTGATTGTCTATTATGAATTGAATGTAAATCAAGATATTGTAAAAACATGGTATATTTTGGGAACATGCGTCAACCGCAATGGAGAAATATTCATAGGAGGAGTAAATGGACTCAACTTTTTTAATCCTACTCAATTGACACCAGACACTTATCCGCATAATGTCTATATATCCGGCATAAAACTTCTGAATAAAGAGAATTTTTCCGATGAGAAGAAAAATCGCTTGCACGAGATTAATAATTCGGGCAAGTTAGTGCTATCATATAAAGACACTCAATTTTCCTTGTCTTTCAGTTCTCTCTATTATAAAGATCCACTAAAAATAGAGTATGCCTATATGTTAGAGGACTTTGATAAAGATTGGATTATTACAGACGCATCAAGAAATAACGCTTCTTATTCCGATTTAACTCCTGGCACATACACTTTTAAAGTAAAATCAACTAATGCTTCGGGTATCTGGATGGACAATATACGGACTATCGAGATTGTTGTAGAAAAGGCACCATGGAGAACTTGGTGGGCCTACTCCTTATATGTGACCATAGTTGCAGGCATTTTACTATTAGTTGTCCGAAACTTTAATTTAGGTTCTAAATTGCGGCACAAGGATGCATTGTCTAAGTGGAAATTAGACTATTACACTCGTTTGTCATATGGTTTTAAGGTACCATTAACTCTGATTTATGCGCCTCTGCAATATTTACTGAAAAATTATGATCAGTTGACAAATACAGATGTTAAGCGTATGCTACATACGATGTCAGGCAATGTATTCAAATTATCGGAACAAGTATCGAAGTTAATGGAGTTCAAAAAAGTATCCTTGGGGGAATATGATGTACAGTTATCAAAAGTGGATGTTATTCCTGTTATCCAAGGAATTTGCAATTTATTTCTAGATGAGTTTGCCACCAAACATATAACTTATTCAATAGAAGGAAACGTGACTTCTGTTACAACTATCATAGACATAACTAAGATAGAAGTAGCTCTATATAATATTATGGAAGATGCTATTTCCTATATAATAGATAATGGTAGGGTTGAGGTGAAATATATGCTTGACTCCCATGATTACAGGCTGAACGTAAGTATTATTGCATCGCGAAGTGGAGAAGACGAGTCTAAGGTACAAGAGTTAAACACTCGCTTTTTAATTGCATACGATTATCTAAAAGTGCATCATAGCGAACTATCCATACGTAATATCGAAGGAAACCGGATGAAGGAATATACTTTCGACTTGCTATTAGGCGACTCTCATTATAGTGTAAGAGAAATGAAAACATTGGATAAAGCACAATCTGTATCGTTGTTATTACCTGTAACTGTTCAAAAAGATAGAACTGTGGATGAATTGAATATTGATTCGGATAAAACTTTGCCAGTGATTTATCTGTATGAGGGAGACAAAGACATAGACCTCTTCATAAAGTCTGTTTTCCAAAATAAGTTTAACGTATCACTAAACACAGCTGCTACCGACATAAAACACATGCTCGACAAAATACCTTCTCTAGTTATTTTTGATGTGGTGAAAGAAGACGACTATAAATTTGAGTTATGTCGCAAAATGAAGGAATACCAGATATTATCAGCAATACCCGTCATTTTCATTTCCTCACTTTCTTCCGAAATAACGGAGCAGAAGGCATATGAAGCAGGGGCTGATGTATTTATTGCAAAACCGTTCAATGTAGCTAGCCTGGATGCAAGAATAAGACAGCTACTTGATGTACGTACGGCAATCAAAGAGAACATTCGGAAAGAGTTGATTATAGCTCCTAAAGAAGTACTTATCACATCAGATGACGACAAATTCGTTGCTAATATCATCAACGTTATAGAAGATAACATAGCAGATGTTGAGTTTAATATTGATAAATTGGCTAGTTTATTAAATATAAGCCGCTCTACTTTATATCGAAGAGCTATGGAAATAACAAATTTGTCACCAAGTGATTTAATCAGAAAAAGGCGCATGCGACGGGCCGCAGAGCTGTTAAAACAAACTTCCCATCCTGTCTCAGAAATATGTTATATGGTTGGATATTCAGATCAACGCTATTTCGGACAAAGCTTTAAGAAAGAGTTTGGTATGACTCCGAAACAATATTCTATTCAGAAAAAGGTATAGGAACAGAGTTTGACATCCGCAGATATTCTTCAGATATAGCAATTATTTACTATTATAAATCTGTGTCATCTGCGGATGAACTATCATATAGATACTCTTTTATTTTCTTTTTTTACTCAAAAAACTCTTATTGTGGAAAGTCTTTTTCAAAATCAGAAAGATTAATCCAATCTGCCGGAACTCGTTCTCCGTTCCTTATCCTGTGCCAAAAGTCATGGGCTTCGCTGGTGTCCGGATATTTATCAAAGATATCCCCCTTATTATACATTCGCGGATCTTTTTGATCCAATAATCGTCTGGTCATTTCTTCTTCCATTCTATCTTTTATGCAAGCATATTCCTTCTTTTGAATCAAATTGACCATGCAATTAGGATCCTTTTTTATATTATATAATTCCTCCGTTTCCCGTTTCCCAAAAGACAGCTGCCATAAATATTTTGTTTTGGGATTATGACGGGCTTTCAGAATCTCAGTTTTAGTAGGGCTACCGTCCACATTCATATAACCTGTTTCAGGATCACCTGCAGGCCAGCGTTCAGGTTTAAAGTTTTTAAGGTAAAGGAAGTCTCCTCTGATCAACCCACGGATAGGATATCCCTGATCATTGGGGCGACCTACATCATGCCGTTCTTTACCAATCATTACGTAATTACGGTCTATCCCTGTGTTTTCATCTTTCAGCAAATCAACAAAGTCTCTTCCAGTGATAGCTTGCATCCCTGATTGCATTTCACTTATACCTGCTATCTTCAAAATAGTAGGCGCCAAATCTATGACACTGATGTATTCATTGATCTGTCTTCCCGGATGTCTTATCCCGTTCTTCCACATGACTGCCATTGGGATGTGATTGGAGTTATAATACTCCTGTCCTTTACAACGTGGAAAAGGCATATTATGATCAGAAGTAACAATTATAACAGTGTTGTCAAGTTCGCCTATTTCCTCTAAAGACTGAAGTATCAGACCTAAATGTTTATCAAAATGCTCTACTTCCACTGCATAATCCAGCATATCTCTTCTCACAACCTCATTGTCTGGCCAATAGGACGGTACAGAATCGATATCATTGATATTCTTTCCAAAGCGCTTAGAAGATTCATATTCATAGCCACGGTGAGGTTCAAGTGCTCCATACCAAAAACAAAATGGCTTAGACTTGTCCCAACTCTTTAGAAAATCGTTAAAATTGGCTGCATAATCACAATCAGAAATCCCCGTAGTTGGAGGCGTAAGTTTACATTTGTTCCATACCTGCCCGGTGAGATTTCGGTTCTCACCTCTTGAATTGACAGCATATCCAGGTCCCCAACCCTTTCCTGTGCAGCCTACATAATATCCATTATCAGCTAAAGCTTCCTGATAGGATTTAAATTTCTCAGGAAAGTTCGGCCAATGATTACAGGCTTCTTCCAACTGCCATGAATTTCTACCTGTAATCATAGCAGCACGTGAGGGGGCGGATTTGGCATTACATGTATACATATTATTAAACAAAAGTCCATTGCGAGCTACAGTATCAAATGCGGGTGTATTTATCCATGGAACCCCATAGGCACTCATATGACCTGCATCATCAGCTACACAAAACAAAATATTGACCCTAGGCGCAGTCTGTGCCGTCGCAATTGATACTTGTGCGATAGTTGCAACACCCAGTAAAGAAAGTATATGGATATTCATTGTGAGATATTTAAAAGTTAATGTTTTTTATAGAATTCATTTATTACATACCATGCTTTTTTGCGATATCCTTGATCTGAAATTAACCCTTTTCGATTCCAACCATTTTGATTGAGCGGGTGAAAACGATAAGGAGAACGAAAATCAAACAAAATCCAAGGGGCTATACCTGTCAAATTAGGAATAGAGATAAACATTTCTAAATTGTCCTTATACAGCTGTTCCTGATATTCTTCACTCCAAGAACTCGCTACTGTAGCATCTCCAGACTGGCCATATAATGCTTCTCCGCCAAATTCGGAAATAAAAAGCGGTTTATCTGGACAGATATTCCAGCTAATCTCAGACGGCTTAATTGGCCACGGATGATACCACCCCATGTATTTATTGATAGATATAACGTCCAGATATTCTGTAAGTGTATCCTCCAACTCAAATGTTTGGGTATCACCATTCCACTTCACCTTATCAAAAGCAGCAGTAAGCAAACGGGTAGTATCCATCTTTTGACAATTATTTATAATTTCTTTTAGAAAACTGTTACGCGACTTGGAGGGACTGGTTTCATTAGCAATTCCCCAAAATGTCAAAGCACATCTGTTTCTATCTCTCATTATCATTTCAGAATGCATAGTCAATGCTTTCTGCAGAGTTACTTTACTAGTGAAATCTATATTTTGCCAAAGTGGTATTTCTTCCCAAAGCATGAAACCCATTTTTTCAGCCAATCTTACGATGTACTCATTTTGAGGATAATGTGCCAGTCGTATCAAATTAGCTCCTAATGCCTTTGCTTCGGATAACAGAGCTACTGCGTCTTGCTGAGAGAAAGCTCTACCTTGTCTCTGAGCTATTTCTTCATGAAAACTGATACCCTTCATAAAAACAGGACTACCATTCAGATAAATTTGTTTCCCTTTGACATAAAGATTTCTAAATCCGAGTTCCTCTTTAATAGTATCGCTGCGAGTAGCCAGTTGAACCAAATATAGCTGAGGCGTTTGCGGTGACCAACGTTGTAACCGCTTAACTTTTATGGAAGCCTGCGCCATACCTGTACTATCTGTGCTCAACTGTCGAAGTACATTTAAAGCGGGAATAGTAATTCGGATATTTTCATTTACACGCTTTTCAGAAAGTTGTACTTTGACATGAACCAGATCCGGCTTATATTTGTCTAACTGTATAAAATAATGGTCAATATAGAGTTGGGGAGTTTTCACAATCATAACATCCCGAGTTATGCCACCATAGTTCCACCAGTCATAGAGTAAAGCAGGTATCGCATCTTTATTTCTATAGTTATTAACCTCCAATACAAGTAAATTGTCTCCAGAAACAATGCGGTCTGTTATATTTATCTGAAATGGAGTAAATCCTCCTTCATGCTCCCCCACTTTGGTTCCATTCAGATATACAGTGCATTGGTAATTTACTGCCCCAAAATATAGAAATACATTTTCGTCAGAACTCCTTTTTATACTGAAATGCCTTGCGTACCATACTGTACCTTCATAATATTTTAATTCCGGATATTGAGAATTCCAGTCACCCGGTACATTAAGCCGTACTCCTCCTTCAAAAGCATATTCTTTGAAATCGGACTTACTTTTTAAAGGTTTATCCTTATAGATGGAGTCTTTATGCCCATGCAGATAAGGATCTATGATTACATCCCATTTCCCATTTAATAGTATATATTTCCGTCCATATACGTTTGTCATAGCAAATTGGGCGCGTGCAATCTGTACTTGATTGCAGCAGACCCATAATAGTAAAAACAAATAAACCAATTTCTTTTTCATGGTAGTTGTTAAGTGTTGTTTATAAATAAAATGCAGGTTAGATTGTCTTAACCGTCCTAACCCGCATTCTTATATAATTGACCGAAATACCTATTGCAACAGTTTCTTATATCTGAGTAACGCTTCTACATAATAATAATCGGCATACGTAAGTGGAGCATCAACTTCACTGTTTCGGGGTTTATTTCCCACTGAATGCTTAAGAATAAACCCACCATTTGTCTGGGGAGCCGCCAAGTACTCGTCTGACGAGAGTGTTCTCAGTTGTTGAGCGGCTACAGACTGATATTCTTTAGAAAGCTTATCATCATTGACGTATTGACCCAACTCTAACAGAGCGGATGCTATGATAGCTCCAGCAGAAGCATCCCGCGGTTCGTCCGGAATATTAGGTGCATCAAAATCCCAATAAGGTATCTTGTCTTCCGGAAGGTTTGGGTGGTGCAAGATAAACTTCGCAATGTTAATGGCTTGCTGAAGATATTTTTCGTTCTGGGTTTCTCTATACATCATTGTATAGCCATACAATCCCCACGCTTGTCCACGTGCCCATGCCGAAGTACTTGAATATCCTTGATGGGTATCCATTTTGAGCGCTTTATTAGTTATGGTATCATAATCTACAACATGGCATGAACTATAATCCGGACGAAAATGATTTGTTATAGTTATCGTAGCATGGCTGTTTGCAATTTTATCAAACAATGAGTCCTGTGATAATTTATATGCATTTTCTAATAGTTCCAAATTCATTAAATTGTCAATAATTACAGGATACATCCATTTAGGCTTATTATCCCACGAACGAATAACTCCTATATTTTCGTTATAGCGTGTTGCTAATGACTGGGCACTTTGTAACAGGATTTTTTTATAGTTTTCATTCCCTGTTATTCTGTAACCATTTCCAAAACTACAGTTCATCATAAAGCCTAAATCATGCGTATCTAAAGCATATTGCTCCTTTTCAATACGCATCGTATAGTTTTCTGCATATTTTTTCAGCGTTTCATTCCCAGTAGCTTCATAAAGCATCCATAAAGTTCCTGAAAAAAAACCACTACACCACCAATGCGTATCTGACGTAACAAGAGTTCCATCTTTTTCTGTAGTTTTTGGAAGCCTGTCAGACTGCTCCATCAGACTGGCAGCCATAAATTCAGACTGTTCAATGCTACGTTTTAATCCTTTTTCTATCACAGAACTCATCATATCATTACTATTATTACTGCATGATGATAAGAGTAGTCCCATTGCTAGTCCTGCCAAAATCAATGTCTTTTTCTTCATATAATTTTATTATTAGTTATTTTTCCAATCAGTTAACGGCATTATTTCTTTGCTGGAATCGAAATTACCTTCCGGTATGAGTTTAACTTGTAATACTTCTGTTGTATTGGGCTGCAGTTCAGCTTCAAACCCAACGAACGTCACACCCGGATTTTTAGCATCCCAACTGTTGGGTGATGTCGCACTCCAAGTTTTCATTCTGACCTTTGCCGGAGATTCCACCTCCAATAACAGTTTTTCTCCATTCTGGGATAGCTGTATAGTATGTTCTCCTATAATAGCAGGTTGAGCTTCCGTCACCATATTCCAGCGAATAACAGTGGGCTGTCCCAATGTCTTTACTTCATCCCTAACAACAGCGTAGTGAGAATCAACGATAGCTACTCCTCTTTTTACTTCCTTGGCTTGACCTTCGTATATCTTTGTAAGGTCTGCAATAGCATACATGTAGTTTTCATTATCCAAAAAGTCTGTAATCGTTGCATAGCCATTCACATTTTGATATTTATTGTCAAAAGAAAGTGTATTATGAGCCAGATTATTGTATCTAAACACTTTCCAACGATCAGATTCCTGACTCTTATTCCACAAATCAATGCCTTTGGATTCTAATGAGTTGTAATCCTGAGGACCTAAATCCGTACTCCAGCGAATGTCCTTACTGATAAAGATAAAAGAACCGGCATCCAAATGTGTGTGTCCTGATTGTGCTGTCCCTCCTTTGAGCGCAATGGATAATCCGTGTTGATAATCCCAGGTAGTCCGCATAAGGGCAACAGGAGTGGTTGTTTTACTTGATACCCACATTCTTTGAGTAGGTTTAGGCAGATTATCCATAGAAGTAGAAGCGCCCCATATCAGAGCCAGTACAGCATATCGATAGGACCTAATACTCTTTTTAGAAGACAAGCTAAACTGGTATTTCTCACTCCAAAGAATATCTTTATCGGCAGTCCTATTAGCAAACCAAAACATAGCAGGACTTACGCGACCAGATGATGAACAATCTCCATAGTTGAAGGATTTGCCATCAGAAAGTAGCATATTCTGGATAAACTTTCCAGTATTCAAGAAACCTGGTTCCTGAGAAAGATTATAATCAGTTCCCATAACATTTTCCAAAGCATCAATTAAGAGGAGGTTGTAAGTCGTCCCATATCCCCAATAGGAATAGCCTTCGGCATACGCACCATCAGGTGCATACACGGACATAGGTAGTTTAACAGACTGAACAGCTCGGTTGATCAACTCATCAGCAAGGGTTGGAATTTTATCATAAATAGCCAAGGCACCAAGTGTTATTCCCCCATTACACACCTGATTCCAATTATTATTTCGATAGAGCCAGCTATTATATGGGCTGTCTAATGACGGATTCAAACCTTTGGTTTCTATAGCTTTCTCTATTTTAAGCTTAGTCTGATCACTGATAAAATTGTAAAGCCAGTCATATCCGATAGCCATAGCTGTAGTCATTTCAGCTACATCCAGAAAGTGAGATGGATTCCAATCAACAAAGTCTGCGGCATTATCTAATTCACTTTCTGCCCGTTTGGCATATTTCACTTCACCAGTCATTCTATAGGCATATCCTAAAAGTAACGTCCTGCGCAAACATTCACGCGACACTTCAAGCAATCTTTTGCCAAGAATAACTCTTTGGCAATTAGGCTTGCCAAGAATATTATCGGCCTCTTCTATCATGATGGCATGATATTCCTTCCACACTCCATCTGTTTGTATAGCAGAACGGATGACTGATTCATCTTCTGTTGTCATTATCAGATAGGGATGTACCCTGTCTTTAATCTTCTTACTATCTCCTTCTTGAGCTGATATGCAAGCAGAGTATAACACTGCTAAAAATATAAATAGTATATTCTTCATTTTCTTTTAGTTTTAAAACGATGCTCCAATAGGTCCTTGGGTTGTGGAAGCTGTTGCTGATTTGGAAGAGGTTGAATAATTAAATGTGAATGTCTTTCCTACTTCAATACCTTCTACTCCGTCTTCGTCAACATAAAATGGAAGATCTGCCCATTTGGACATATTACTTCCCATATTCTCAAAAAACTTGTCAATATATTCCATTGGCAAAACAGGCGGATAATCAAAAGTCAGTACCTCTGAGAAATTATCTTTAAAAGTCAGTTTACCTTCCTCTATCAGTTGATAGCCATTGTCAGAGAGTGTAGTACGCTTCAAATTCTGCGGGTATTTGGCAAACAGTCTTTCAAATTCCTCAGAGAAAAATAAGTTGTTATTGCAAACACTCATACTAATATCCTGAGCACGTTCATCTTTCTTTGGTATTGAAATTTGCCAAAACACATCACTCGTGGCACTCGATTTCCACCCTACATTAGCGAAAATATTGTTCTCAATTTCAACTTTGATAGCATAGTTTATTTGTATATGGTGCCCAACATTATAGAATGTACTGTGCTTAATTCCAAAATAGTTTGTGACTACATTGTCAAATCGTACAATATGGGCAGTGTTATTATAAACATAGCAATTATTGATAACAATACTATCTTGCTCGTTTCCACGTGAATCTATCAATCTGCCATTGGCTGGATCACTTGTGAGAGCTAAATTACGAATGGTAGAGTTATTCAGATAAATTTTATTATTAACATTGTCAGTACGAATACAGAAATTCCTGCAATGGTCAATAAAACAATTGTCAAATTGCAGCCTCACATTTGATTCGTCAATACGAAATAAACGCTGCATGAGATTACCAGTTGCCGCATCTTTACCTATGATATAGATATTCTCAAAAGTGGCGCTACCTTCCAAACGGATCATATCAGCATTTAAGGCTCCTTGCGCGTCACAAATAGGTTGTATGACAGGCATTTTGCCAGAACCATTTTCGGCCTTAATTACAACATTATGTTTGAAGACATTCTTGCCTTCCATATAGTAAACTCCATCACGACGCAATATATATGTTGCATCTCCATTTTCATTAATAGCTTTGGTTAAAGCGTTGACCGACGTAATACCATCGTCTGGTTCTACAATAACTACACTCTCAGGATTACTTGGAGAGATTTCCAAATCATTAATATCGAGTATATCTTCATTCTCGCAGCCAACACACAAGAGTGACAATGCGAAAAGTAATCCTATAGCTCTAGAATATATTTTATATAGTTTCATAACTTTAGTGTTTTAGTGGAACAATGTTTATTTAAAGATATCATATTTAAAGCCGATGTATGCAGCCGAACCATAGTATTCAACTCTGGACGGATAGTTCGTTATATCACGACGTTTACGATCGGAAGATTGTGTAAAGTTGGACAAAGTAGCATACAGAGAAAGTTGTCTGGTCAAACTATATTTCAACTGCATATCCCATTTCACGAATGGACGCGTAGATTCCACATCAGCTGCATCTTGGCGGTGCTGTTCTGCAATCAACACTCCGTCTTGATAGTTGCAAGATATTCTGCCTGAGAATTTTTTGTAATCATATCCCAAAGAAACGTTGAATAGTAGGGAAGGTTGCTTTAACAACCGATCTGTATATATGATGTCAGAGTTGGTTGGAAGGAATGGCTTCTCAGTACCTCCGGGAGTAAAATCCGGATTTTTAATTCTTGACTTCAACGTTTCAAAGTAGTTCATTTTAGAGTCCATAAGAGTAAGATTAGCACTGAATACCACACCTTTCATGAAGTTCTTCATTTTGCGGAACTGCAGTTGCAAATCAAATTCCAACCCCTTCAACGTTGCATTATATGGACTATTTAAAGGATAGGTAATGCTACCACCTGACAAACTCATAGGTAAGTCAAAATTAGCAGGATCCGTCACTGTACCATTCAACATATAGGCAGAGCGAGTATAAGTAAAGTTTTTAATATCTTTATAAAATCCACTAATAGTAAACAGTCCATAATCTGGTTGATAGAACGTCAATATAACATCATAATTTCGAGATAAAGCAGGCTTCAAATTAGTACGACTCCATGTTACTTCATTCACATTCGGTTTTATGATTGTTCGTGGAGCAAGCAGATTATAATCAGGTCTTGACAGTGTTTCAGTGTATGCCAGCCTGATGTCCATCCAGTTTGTTGGCTTTACACGCAAATGGATTTGTGGCAGCCAATATCCATATTTGTCGGAATCATTACTCTTTTCATATTCAAACTCATGTTCTTTTTCTTCATTGTCAGGAACATTAGAGCCACTGTATGCATTGTACTTCAGGTGAGAAAAATCATAGCGTACGCCTGGTATAAATGTAACGTACTTGCCAAAATTTATTTCACCCATAATATATCCTGCCCAAAGATTCTCATTCCCATCATAGTCTTTCAGAATTTTTGTAGTAAGGATCTTGCCATATATATCTTGGTTTATATTATAAAAGTTTCTCATGGCATTATGATCTAGTGCAAAATTAATGCATAAGTCCTTATACTTATTGTTTAAAAAATCGTGAGGCTTATAATCAGAATCTAAGAAATCAGTGATACCTATATAGGAATTTTTGAAAGATGATGGAGTTAAATCAGGCATATTCTCGAATACCGGATCAGCTCCTTCAGACAAATCCATACGTCTATACCTACGAGCTGTTTCAAGACCTCTCTCTTTTTGACGGAACTTTCCACCGATTTTAATGTATCCATTGACCTTTTCGCCGAAACTAAAAGGCTTCTTTAAATCTAGCCATGCACTGTATTCTGTTTCTTTGGCAAACTCTGTATTAAAAATAGCTTCATACAGATAGTATTGTGTAAGATCATCTTCTTTTACGAATTTAGAATTAGCTATCAAATAGGGAGGTTGATAAGATAATGCATCGATATCAGCTGTAAAGGGGGCATTCAGCCGGAATTGCATTTGGTGATCGTATGGGGTTCTTGTGCGCGAACTACTACGTCCCACTCCGAGATTCAAGGTTGCTCCCAAAACATTGAACTCGCCTTGCAACATATTGGTAATATTGGTATTATGTGAATTACGGTCAGTTTGTTGAAATCTCAATCGGGTTCCTTCTAAATCATAACGTTTTTGACGAATATCACGATCTCTGTTCATTCTACTAAAGAGATTAGACATTTTGAGTTTAGACCCTTTTCCCAAGTCGAAATCCATATTCAGGTTTACGTTAAAACGTTGACGCTTTTCTAAATTTGATTCCAGACTAACCCCTGTAATCCATGGTTTCGTGTAATCAAACCCAGGAGTAGGCGTATTACCATTTACTTTATAAGCTGCATTAAATGTATCATTGCTCCGGTCTGTCTGGTCAGCGCTTGCGGTAAATATGACACCTAATCTTTCGCTAAAAAATCGATTGCTCGCCATGATACCACCTTTATACCGCCCCATTCCATTAATTTGTGAATGATAACCTGTTTCTCCGGTTACATTAAGTTTAAAGTCTCTCGGGGCATCTTTCATTATTAGGTTTACTGTTCCTCCCAATCCATCGGCATCCTTGTCGGCCGTACTGGCTTTCAGTACTTCAGCCCCAGCAATCATGTCCGGTGAAATCATATTCAAGTCAGTACTCCGATCGGTGCTACTTGTTGATGGCGCATTCATACCGTTAATAGCTACTGAGTTATACTTAGGATCCAAACCACGTATGATGATTTTTTGGCCCTCTCCTCCATCACGCTGGATCATTAAACCGGGAAGACGGCCAATAGCATCAGCGACATTTACATCCGGAAGTTCATGCAACTTTTCTTCAGATACAGCATTCATAATACCAGTTGCATTTAACTGACTTTTAATCGCTGCTGTCTGCCCTTTGGCTTGAGCGCTGATCACGACTTCTTTCAACATATGATTATCCGGACGCATAACGAGGTTCAGTGTCTTCACTTCATTAGATTTAAGATCTACATCAAAATCTTGCGTCTGATATCCAATGAAAGAGAATTGGATTGTCTGCTTGCCTTTAGGTATAAATAAGGTATACTGCCCATTGGCATCTGTTATTGTTCCCTTATTCGAACCTTTTAGCATGACAGTTGCGCCAATTAAGAAATCCTTAGTCTCACTATCTGTGACAACACCCGTAATTGTAGCATTTTGAGCTACTAGATTTCCTCCTACATATAGGAATAATAATAAGATAAGCAATCTTGTCTTCATAAGCGTATAAAATTTAATGGTTATATTGCAAATTTAATGGTTAATTAATTGAGAGATGTTGAAAATAAAAGCAATATATATATATTACTGTCCTTTTATTGACAAAAACGACTAAAAACTGGTCAGAAAATGTAGAATATCTGGTCAAGAGTACATCTTAAAGCTTTCAAAACACCTTTTGCATATAGATAATTTCGCGCACAGAACTTATGTATACACATAGAAAATACGTCTAAAATTTACGATGAACAATGGTAGTTACAGCTTACCTTTGCCACAAAAAAGAATATGATTAAACCGATAACCGTCTACGGCAACTCCGTATTAAGAAAAGAATGTGAAGACATAGAACAGAGTTATCCCAATATCCAGGAAATTATAGAAACCATGTGGCAGACGCTGAGAGATGCGGACGGATGCGGATTAGCCGCACCACAAATCAATCTTCCCATCAAGCTGTTCATAGTAAACAGCAGAAATACCTATACATATATGTCCGCTAAGGAAAGAGAACACTTCTTTGTGGAAGAAGATTGCGGAATAGAGGAAACATTTATCAATGCAGAAATAATAGCTTATAGCGAGAAAGTATGGACTGCAGGGGAAGGTTGCCTGAGTATTCCCGACCTTTACGAAGAAGTTACACGCCCCTGGTCAATAACGATAAAATATCAGAATAGTGGATTTAAAGAACAAAACAGGACTTACCACGGATATACCGCGCGGATCATTCAGCATGAGTTTGAGCATACACAAGGAAAATTGTACATAGATAATTTGTCCCCGCTGAGAAGACAACTCATAAAGAATAAGTTAATGCGGATTATTAAAGAAAACAGAAGAAAGTAACAGCAATTCCTTATCATAATAGAAAACATCTGATAAACAAGTTTATTTTGTTCTGTCTGATAGTAATTATATTGACTAGTTGTTATCTTTGCAAGAGAATAATATTCGGGAGTTATATCCGTGCCATTGCGTTTTTTTCTGGCAAAAGCCGAGATACACAAGTCGATACCGATTTGTGAGGTAGGTGTCGGACTAAAAATAAAGATTGAATAACTACATATAAAAAGTCAGACCATGAAAACGTTCACTGTTTTAGTAGTAACTGCGTCTTTAGCGTTAACTTCACTAGGAGGGAGTTTTGAAGCATGCCGCTCCAATGGCTGGTACTACATCACAAGTGGCACACAAGACAGCCTTTCGGCAGAGCCCATCGTAACAACCAAAGATTTTGTTTCTATAAGGCTTGACTCTTTTATGAGTGAGCGGACAGGTGAAATGGCCTATCAGATTATGGGTAGAATGAACGATCAGTCCATTAAGATATGGACAGACGCTACCGAACAGTCAATAGGCAAGCGTATCGGTTTTGTATGCAACAACAAGGTAGTATGTAATCCTTTGGTGAACGCCCGCATCGAAAGCGGTAATTTTGCAATTTCAGGTGAAGGGCCTGAGTTTAAAGCCATGTACAGGCAAATTCAAGAGGACATCAAAAACGAAGAGATTGCTTCGGAACATAAGAAAGCATGGGAAGAGGCCCGCAAGTTACGGGCTTCCATCACCGACACTACCTTCTTGAAAACCAAGCGTCCGATGTCTGACGATGCAATCGGTCCCTACAACTACCACATAGGATTGAACGAAGACCGTGCATACAATCAAACGGTTTATTTAATTGCGGTAGACAGAGCTAAAAGATTCCTTTCCGTTGAAAACGACCAATTAGTATTGAACCTGAGATCGGGTGTGGAAATCAACATCGCGGAAGACCTCTTCCAGTATATCGCCGGACTATTCGATGATTGGAACAAATGGGTTAAAGAGGGA
Source organism: uncultured bacterium (assembly GCA_905215555.1). Taxonomy (GTDB): domain Bacteria; phylum Bacteroidota; class Bacteroidia; order Bacteroidales; family Bacteroidaceae; genus Bacteroides. The sequence goes on along the minus strand of CAJMQU010000006.1, from coordinate 119,832 downwards.
AAATTCAAGATTATAAAAACAGAAGAGGGATACTACGATATAGAACCGACACCTCAGAAACGCAGCAATCAATAACTTCTCTCTAAGCGCTTCAAAGCTTCGATAGAATCGGACACATATGCATTATCCGGTTCTATTGACCGCCAATAGCAAAGTGTCCCGATCAGCCGTTTCAGATAAGCCGGGTCGTGAGAACCAATCCGGCGCTGGTGTTCTGCCAGTCCTTTCGTCAAGATATAATGCACATTCTTGCGTATTTCTCTTTTCCGGGCTTTAGGAATAGTCAGCTTCACACCCGAACTGATGGAAACACCTGTGATAATCTTCCGGCTGTGCTCCTTCAAGAAACGGGTTTTCTTATGATTCAATTCAAACTTCTCTTCCCGGACAATCAGTTTGAGCTGAGACAGAATCTGTTCTCCCGGAAAAACATCTCCAGAAAAAGTAAGGTCATCGGCATACCGGGTATAAACCAAACCATATTCGGCAGCTAGTGTGGACAACTTTTTGTCCATCTCATAAGAGATAATATTGCTCAATGCCGGACTTGTGGATGCTCCCTGAGGCAAACAACGATGTAAACAGCATAAAGTTACAAGCACCTTCGCAATATCAGGCGGATACCCCATTGCCTCAAATGTATTCCTCACGCGAGGACTACGTATAGAACTAAAGAAATCATGAATATCCGTTTTCAGCACACACTGCTTTCCTAAGTGTGGGCGGACATTATCGGCTATGGACATCTTGCACCGGAAACCGGTAGCCGCCGGATGGACGTTTACAAAGGATAAAATGCGATGGTTAATAGCATCCTGAATAAGCTTCAATTCGTCGTCCGGGGCAGAAATCATGCGGTAACCTCCTCTTCGTTTACCTATCCAGAACTCACGGTAGTGAGCAGAAACATCCTTCAATATTTCTTTCAGCTTCACTTCCTCCACTCCCAACAAGTTTGCACACTGAGATATGGTTTCTTCTTTACACCAGGGAGAGATTTGCGGAGCAGAAGTTTTAAAAAGCTGGCTGAACCATCCTTTACGGGTGATTCCGGCATTAGCAGTATGCTCCGTATTGTCGCGGTTTCCTGCTTTCCACCTCTTGTATCCTTCCTGTCTACGAGTCGAAGAAATAATCTTGTAGACCAATAAGCAGGTGACAATAAGTACAGCTATCAGAATTCCATTCATCTTATCAATAAGTATAAAAAAAGAAGAGGATGAGTATTTACTAATGTAAATCATGGTATTTATACCAAAGTATTTACATTCTAAAGAAAGCCCATGAGCTTACGAGGCGACTGCACCTCTTTCCTGCTAAATCTTTTCCTCATCCTCTTCGTGTGCAAAAATAGTTTTTTTAGGTTTAAAGCAATAATCCTATGAATATTTTTTTATTTGATATACCCCGTTTCATTCAGCGAAACAGCTACAATCTTGCGTATCCTATTTAACCGCTTTGCAAAAACAGTCTTCCAAATGGTCGTTCACAAAGCCTACTGCCTGTAGAAAAGCATAGCAGATAGTGGAGCCAAAAAACTTGAAGCCTCGCTTTTTCATGTCTTTGCTCATAGCGTCCGACTCGGGAGATGTGGCGGGAATCTGACTCAAAGTCTTGAAATTGTTGACAATAGGTGGCTGTACAGGGAAGAATGACAAAATATATTTATAGAAACTTCCGAACTCTTTCTGAACAGCCATAAATAGTTTTGCATTATTGATTGTACTATTGATCTTTAACCGGTTTTTGACAATTCCATCAAATTTCATTAATCGTTCAATGTCTTCCGACGTCATTTGCGCCACTTTCTGCACATCGAAGTGATGAAAGGCTTCCCGGTATCCTTCACGTTTCCGGAGGACAGTAATCCAAGCCAGTCCCGCCTGAGCACTTTCGAGTACAAGAAACTCAAACAAAGTTTTATCATCGGCTACGAGATTACCCCATTCTTCATCATGATATTTTATGTATAGTTCATCTGTTCCGGCCCAACCACAACGCGCATTGATTATATCCTTCATACTTTTCTATGTTATTATTTGAATGGTTGACAGTACCGTCCAAACTTATTTTATGTTAATAAGAACGCGGCAAAGGTATATTTTCCAGCTCAAATCAAAGCCATATCCTAAAAATAATCCCTACTTTTGTGGAACAATAAAGAATTATTAACACAAAAGACAATTTTTATAATGAGTACATCCAAACACCCCAAAGGTCTTTACCTTATCTTCGCTACCAGCACGGCGGAACGTTTCAGCTATTATGGTATGCGCGCTATCTTCATCCTGTTTTTAACCCAAGCACTCTTGTTCGACAAGGAGCATGCAGCTTCCATCTACGGCAGTTACACCGGAATGGTCTATCTGACTCCGCTTATCGGCGGCTATATCGCCGATAAATACTGGGGCATCCGACGCTCCATATTCTGGGGTGCAATGATGATGGCTGTGGGGCAATTCCTGATGTTCTTCAGCGCCTCAATGCTGGATGCCAAAGACCTCTCCCATTGGCTGATGTACGGCGGACTCACCTTTCTCATATTAGGTAACGGATGCTTCAAACCAACGGTAACCACAATGGTGGGGCAACTCTACGAACCGGGAGACAAACGACTGGACTCTGCCTATACCATATTCTACATGGGAGTGAACGTCGGTTCTTTCTTTGCCCCGTTGGTTTGTGGTTACTTTGGCGAAACCGGTGATCCGAATGATTTCAAATGGGGATTTCTGATTGCAGCCATCGTTACCGTATTTACAGTCATTCTGTTTCAAACGCAGAAAAATAAATATCTGATCGGCCCTGACGGGCAACAACTCGGTATCATACCAGATGCCAAGCGTGAATACCGGAAAGAGAGCAAAACAGCTCAACAAACGGCAATGGACAAAGATAAGAAAATCCGTAACTACCTGCTTCTCGGAGCATTAACCATTGCCATCGCCAGCTTCTTCTATTGGTGCTTCGGTAATGATTGGTTCAGCATCGGCATCTTCACCGCTTGTATCGTATTCCCTGTCAGCATCTTGCTAGATGGCTCACTCACCAAGATAGAACGCAGCCGTATCTTTGTCATCTATATCATCGCCTTCTTCGTCATCTTCTTCTGGGCAGCCTACGAACAGGCGGGAGCCTCACTGACGCTTTTCGCATCGGAACAAACCGATCGTGTGATCCTCGGCTGGGAAATGCCTGCTTCATGGATACAGTCTTTTAATCCGTTCTTTGTAGTAATCCTGGCTGCAATTATGCCGGGGGTATGGGGATTCCTCAACAAACGAGGTATGGAGCCTGCCTCTCCTACGAAACAAGCTATCGGTTTGTTATTGCTCTCTTTGGGATATTTGGTTATCTGCTTCGGAGTAAAAGATGTGCAACCGGGTATAAAAGTCAGCCTCATTTGGTTGACGGGACTCTATTTCATTCACACCATGGGCGAGATCTGCCTCTCTCCCATCGGACTGTCAATGGTAAACAAACTGACTCCGCTCCGTTTTGCTTCACTGATGATGGGTATCTGGTATCTTTCTATGGCCACAGCCAATAAATTTGCAGGTACCCTTACCGGCCTCTATCCTGAGGCCGATAAGGTGAAAACCCTGCTTGGCTATCGCATTGAAACGATGTTTGACTTCTTTATGGTATTCGTCATCATGTCCGCAACAGCTTCCCTCATCCTCTTTCTGCTTTCCAGAAAGTTACAAAAGATGATGCACGGAATAGAATAGGAAAGTCATACTAACGGGGAACTATCGTAAAACCCCATTTATACTCTTTCCCGGCAGAAAGCGCATATTTCCCATAAGGTGCTGCCCCCCAACTATCATAACCTGCGACACCCTGCTGCATCATATCAACGCATACTTCTACGAAATCACGCGGAGTAATATCGTTGATGTGATGCATACGACGCAATACATTGCGGGCAGCCTCTTCATTATGATTGGCAGCTTCCGCTTCCGAAAAGTTCGACCATTGACGCGGATGAGGCAATGCTTCTTCCGAGTCAAAGTCATCAATAGAGTTGCGCAAAGCATTGAAGCCTATGGTACTATCAGCTATGACTGTCAATCCTCTGCCATTCTTCTGTGTAAGTGCAAGGCTGCGGGTATCTGTGCGATGCCCGTTTTCCTGTGGGCGAACATATGGAAAATACATCTGATCGGCAGTCGTTTTATACAAACCGACATGCGTACCCATCTTCCGGTCTACATAATTCTCACCGGGACCTCTACCAAAATATTCTACTTGATTCATAAGCGCAGGCAGGCGGAAACGTACACCTATGCGCGGTACGTTCAGTTTGGCAACATCTCCGCCAACAGGAGCGAAAACGGCATCCACTTTCACTACGCCCGAAGGATATACACGATAGGTCATGCGATAAATATTACCGGCCTTCAACAGATAATCAGCTTGAATAACAGCACTTTTTCCATCCATACTTGCATGAGCCGCCGTTACCTGGAAATCCTTACTCGATTGCTTCCATACCTGCAGACGGGAAGGCATGCCGTTGCCATAATCATTGTCCGTAGGTCCACGCCAGAAATTAGGCTGAATACCAAATCCATCTTTAAAATAGTCTGTACCATTCACCTGATATGAAGTGACAAGCCCTGTCTGCTTATTGAATACAAACTGTACCTTTGGAGAGAAAATTGCCAATTCATTACCTTCTGTCTGTACAGTCAGCGAACTACCGCCAAGGGCAAAGGTATTTTTCAGAGGTTCAATTGGTAAGCGGAACTGCTCAGTGGCAATATCATATCCCGATGGAATAGGAAACTCGTTTTCAGTAGTTGTAACTATGAAGTTGACAAAATATTCCGTACCGGGCTTTGCAGTCAGATGCCCCAACGAGATGGTCACCTCTTTACTCTGCTGGGGAGCAATGTCTAACGACATTTTACCTCGCTTTATATTTTTGGCATTGGCGGTCACCGTATACGAAATTATATACTTCTGCAAGTTGGTAAAATAGAAACGATTCTTCACAAGAAACTTACCTGTAGAGAGATCCACAGCTTCGAAAGCTACATTCTGGTGTACATACTTCACTTCTGCCATAGCAGGATGAGGAGTACGGTCGGGGTTGACGATACCATTGCAAAGGAAGTTACCATCACTCGGAGTGTCTACGCCATAATCGCCGCCATAGGTCCAATAGTGGCGACCATTTTTGTCAACAGCATCCAGTCCCTGGTCTACCCAATCCCAAATATATCCTCCCTGCAAATTGGGGTACCGGTAAATGGCTTGCCATTGATCCCAAAGATTTCCACTGGAATTACCCATTGCATGTGAATATTCGGAAGGAGCAACAGGACGATCACTACCTTCTCTACCTATATATTCCAGCCATTCGGCACTGGGATATTGAGGAACATACATATCAGAGTTCCATTCCCATTGAGCACGCTCGTAATTGATGGGACGACTCATCCATTCCTTATCAGCCTGCTTTATCCAAAGATAAGTTTGATAGAAGTTATAACCATTCCCGGCTTCATTGCCCAATGACCAGATTGTGAGGCAGGGATAGTTCTTATTGCGTTCGTACATGTTGACAGTACGATCCATATGTGCAGTCAGCCACTCAGGATTATTTCCCAACGTACCGCCACGCGCCAGATCGTAATACATACCATGACTTTCGATATTGGCCTCATCGTAAACATAAATTCCATATTCATCACAGAGTTCATAGAAACGCCGACTCTGCGGATAGTGGCAAAGACGAACAGTATTCAGATTGTTCAGCTTCATCAGCTCAAAGTCTTTACGCATCAACTCTTCAGTAACGTAGTGACCGGTCGCCGGATTATGTTCATGTATGTTCACACCTTTCAATTTGATAGGTTGTCCGTTGATGAGTAGTGTCACATAAGGCTTCCCATTAGCTGCAAGCTGGCTGGAGGGCTTAATCTCAATACGGCGAAAACCAACATTATAAGGAATGACTTCCGTTATCTGCCCATTCTCCTTTAAAGTCATCAATAGTTTATAGAGAGCAGGATGCTCGGAAGTCCAAGTGTTTACGTCAGTCAGTTCCTTATCGAAAGCAAGAGTGCGGACTTCTCCGGCAGGAATGTAGGTTGTTTTTTCATCACTGCAAACAATGTGTCCTTGATTATCAAGCAATTCGTACGAAAGAGTCAGATTGGTATGCTTTTTGCGATGATTTCTCAAGTCAGTCTGCAAAGCAAAAATTCCATTCTTGTAATTATCATCCAAAGTCGATTTGATACGAAAGTCTTTAATGGCAGCCTTAGGCTGAGAATAAACAAAGACATCACGCTCTATCCCACTGATACGCCAGAAATCCTGGCACTCCAGATAAGAACCGGAACTCCAACGGAAAATTTTCAGTGTAAGTACATTTTTACCGGATTGCAAATAAGGATTAATAAGAAATTCTGCCGGATTCTTGGAATCTTCACTATAACCTACTTCTTGTCCATTCAGATAGACATAAAGTCCCGACTTGGCACCGGCTATATGGAGAAATATATCCCGGCCATCCCAGTCAGCCGGGATTTCGATATCACGACGATAAACACCTACCGGATTATCTTCGGGTAATTGTGGCGGCTGAGGATTACGGGGCTTGAATTCATAACCGTGATTGGTATAAATAGGTGTTCCGTAGCCTTGTACTTCCCAGTTACCAGGCACTTGAATATCGTGCCAGCCAGATACATCTAATGCCGGATTGATAATGTCATCAGGCAGCTGTTTGTAGCTGTCTACGAAATAGAATTTCCAAGTACCGTTCAGCAAACGATAGTAAGGACTATTAGTAAAACGCCCTTTCATCGCTTCATTACGATTGGCGTAAGTCATGAATGAAGTGCGGGGATACTGCTTATTAACAGCCACTACTTGCACATCTTGCCAATAAGGTTTCACTTCTCTGACCACTGCACTAAAACACCCTGTAGCTAACAATAATACAGGCAAAAAGATTTTCAGTCGTAATATCATAAGGCTTAATTTTAATTAGATATAGCACATCACTAACGTTCACTCAGCAAAAGCATGCCTGTACCCCTTTATCTTATTCCAACCACCACGGGTAAAGTCAGGAATGGCAACCGGAGCAGAACTGTTTTCAATGGAAAGTGCAGTCAACGGCCCCATACAACACCATTCTGCCAGGTCGTATACGTCCATATCCAATGGTAAACCATTACGCAGACAATATATCAGACGATAGTCCATTATAAAGTCCATACCGCCATGACCTCCCACCTTCTTAGCCATTTCTTCCAACTCGCGGTGAATAGGGTGCTTATATTTCTCCATCAACGCATTCTTCACATCTTCCGGCACATAAGAATGGGCAGACAAATTCTCATGGTCAAGTATAGTCTCTTTATCTATTTGAGATGCTTGCAAGGCATAACCCTCGAATGGGTATTTATTGGCAAAACCTTTCGTCCCCGTCAGCTGATACATGCGGCTATAAGGACGAGGAGAAGCTACATTATGCTGTATATGAATGGTTTTTCCTTTTTCTGTACGAATTAAGGTCAATGTATGTTCTCCGTTCTGGTATCCTTTCGGATCTTCTCCCCTCTTCTCCTTTATATAATTGGGAATACTGATAGGATCACTATCCATTGCAACAAGATAATTCATCTTGTCACCACGGTGGATATCAAGTAACTGGCAAGCCGGACCTAAGCCGTGAGTTGCGTATACATCACCACGATGTGTCTTATTGTATTTCAAACGCCAGTCTCCTTCGTAAGCATCCCAGAAATCTTCCAAACAGTGAATATAAGAGCCCTCTACATGAACAATATCCCCGAATATACCTTGTTGAGCCATATTCAGAGTAGTCAGCTCGAAGAAATCATAAACACAATTTTCCAACTGCATACAATGTTTACGAGTTTTTTCCGCAGTATTGACCACACTCCAGATTTCTTCCATGGTCATGGCGGCAGGTACTTCACAAGCTACGTGCTTACCGTGTTCCATAGCATAAATCATCATCGGAACATGATGCACCCAATCTGTAGCAATATATACGAGATCGATATCATCGCGCTCGCACAATTGCTTCCAAGCATCTTCACTGCCGCTATATCCAGCAGCCTCGGGAAATCCGGCCTTTTTTAAAATCTCCTGGCAATATTCCACACGTCCGGGAAGCAGGTCACATAAGGCCTTAATAGCTATACCGGGAATATACGTAAAGCGGGTAACAGCTCCGGGACCACGCATACCAAGCCCGATAAATCCCACACGTACAGTGTCCATCTTGAGAGTGACCAATCCGAGGACGTCCTTTTGTCCTGCCGGACGTTCAGGAACTTCAACTTGAATAGGTGTGACTACGGTCTCATTTCCCGTTCTTCCAGAAGAACAGCTTGTTATACCCATTAACAGAATTAATGCCAAAGGCAATAGTTTTATTTTATTTTTCATAATCTAACTTATTTAACAATTAATATCACAGCATTATCAGTAGGCTGTTTACCTGTCTTTATCCAAAGATGCCCGGCACGGTCATCAGCATCAAAGTAGAATCCTTCAGTTGCCTGCTCCAAAGCCTGACGGCTGCTGACTGCAGACAACAATTTGTCATTCAGCAGGATATCTGTCGGAGTTTGTTCCATGCGAATATCGCAGATATAATTACGCTCGGCATACCTACCTTCAAAATCACCTTGAGCAGCATGGATAGTGACATTTACCTGTACATTTGTTTTTTCCAACTCTATCAAAGTTTCGGCAAAGGCTCCCTTCTCATAATTACGGGTCAGTCCGTCATCCTCATACAGATTGAAAGTTGTTTTTCTTGCAGCAGGATACAATTCCAGTGTCAATACATCCGTAGCTTTCTCACCTACATAATTCATGTCAGGATACATAGGAATAATGGCACCCTCGCGAATGAATACCGGACATCTGTCCAGTTTTGCTTCATATTTAGCCAACCATTGTCCGCCTTCATACTTCTTTCCGGTCCAATAATCATACCATTCTCCGGCAGGAAAATAAATTTTTTCACGCCAGTTGCCATATTTGTATACAGGCGCTACCAACATCCATTCTCCACTCATAAACTGATATTTAGTAGAATCAGATTGTGCCATATCATCTTCCGGAAACTCCAACACCATGGCACGTACCATAGGCACACCGATACAGTTAGCTTCGCGACAATAACTATATTGATAAGGTAACAGACGCATCTTCAGACGCAGGAAGTCACGATTGATAGTCTCATACGGATGTCCATAGAGCCAGGGCTGACGATCAACATCTGCCCATCCACTCATAACCATCATGATGGGGGTGAAACATTTCCATTGCAGATCACGCGTATACGTTCTTGCAGAGCCACCAAAAATACCATCAATGTCGCTGGTAGCAGCATTATACCCCGAGAGCCCAGCACCGGTAACGGTAGGAATATGATAACGAATATAATCCCAGTTGCTGGACTGGTCTCCGCTCCATACAGTAGAATAGCGTTGTGTGCCTGCCCATCCACATACCGACCAGACAAACCCACGTTCATTCGTATTATTTTGTATACCCTCAAAGGCCGATTTACAACCATTCAACGCAAAATCATATCCGTCACCAATCCATGCGACATCGAGTTTACACAGACGTGTTCCGCAAGTTCCCACCTCATAGGCAATCTTGTCTACGCCATTTTCCGTCCAAAGTCCGGTGTGGAATCCACGCTTTTTCAATTCTGTTACCACACTATCCAGTTTTTGGTAACCACACCCATAACCGTCGTTAGGCAATATCCAACCGCGAGGCATGTCATGTTCGATGTATTCATCGGCAACTTGTGTAATAACATCCGGAGTACTTTGTTTCCATTGCACCCGCTGTTCCAGGTTATTATAGCAATCGGCATCCCCCATAGTCAACATCCATAAAGCAGGCATAAAAGGTTTTCCTGTAATGTCTGTGTAATCATTCAAAATGTCTTTCAGCGATGTTCCATAGAAATAGAAAGCATCAAAACGATTTTCATTGTGAGTGAATTTACTTGTCTGGCTTAATACTTTCATAGACATTCCATCTATCGGACGTACACTTTCCACTTTACCATCGAAAGCATATTTGCCCGGAGCAAATGTATTACGAAATACACCGTATCCTTTGGTAGACATATAGAACGGTACAGGATTGGAGACCTGCCCTTCGTCCCAGCCGGTAACAGCAATATCGATAGCTTTATTCGTATGTACAAAGTTGCCTTGTTGCATACCGCCTCCATAGAAATTTTCATCGGCAGCCCGTTTCAAAGTTTGATAGGTTTCTGTTCCAAAGATTATAGGTTCAGCCTCTTCAAAAATCAAAGTACGATTATCTTTACCATAAAGTGCTATACGCATAGGATTTTTATAGACACGCACCACACATTGACGAGTTTTAAAGCTGTAATATTCCGAATTGTTACTAACAGTTACTGACGGATTCTTCATCCCATAATCTACAACAATTTCATTTCCGGCAGGATTCGTGTATTCTCCATCCGGAGCCAACCATAAACGGAAGATGTCATCACGATAGAAAATCAACTTGGCTTTAGAGAAGTTACTGACAAACTCAAACTCATTGGCAGACAGCTTCCGAAATCCGGTGACTTTACCCAATTGCATCTTTGAAGCGTAAAGTTTGGTACTGAATGTATTGTTTTCTTCACGTTCATCCCCTTCCATTCGGATATTGAACGAAAGATTATGTGAGCCTGGTCCTTCCAGATTGGTAGTCGGGAAAACGACTTCACGCTCTTCATTAAAAGTTAAAGGAACCTGGGTGGCATCCAATGTGGTTTCCAGCTTTTGCTTTCCGTCTATAGTAGCAGTCAGTTGCAACTTTTGATAAATAGTTTCAGCTCCCATGTTCTTTATCATTACACGCAATGTATCATTCTGAGTAAATATATTATTGTCCGGCTTATGAGAGGTTAACGCGGTAATAGCAACATCCTTATCCAAAGGTTCGCACAGCTGGATGTCATCTATCATCCAAAACCAGGAAAAAATACCGCGCCAGGCAAAGCGCAGATAGACTGTTTTCTGATTACCGGCAACGTCGGTAATATTAAACTCCTCTTTAATGGGGGTATGCACACTGGTGGAAGCGGGCAATGAGGAGATTACGTTATATTCTGTCCAGTTCTTTCCGTCGTTGCTCACACCAACGTACAAACCGGGTTCTTTAGCTGTAAACCAATTGTTCCAGCGAAAATTATGTTCAAACCGAAGCAACACCTTATCTTTACCGTAACAATCAATAGCTCCGGTCTGGAAACTGGCATCCGGATATTGTTTATTCTGATTCCATTTAGTTACCTCTTCACCGGTCACTACACCCGGGCGGAATTGAATATGAAATCCGCGACTGGTTGAGGCAATAGGGGGTTGCTGCTGGTTGAATTGAAAAGAACCCGGATAAGGCTGGTCTGTCACGATCCAGACACATTTACCTGTTTTACTATTATCGTGCAGTGCCCATCCCTGGGGTAACTGACCGCTAGAGAAACTTTCTGTCCAGAAAACTTGTCGGGTGGTTTGTGCCAGTAAACTCTGGCAACTCAAGATTGCCAGTATTCCTATTAATTTCTTCATATACATATATATTAGATTTTACAAATACAGCCATAATTTTGTCCTAATACTGCTTTATTTCAATTCTTTTCCCATCAGCTTGCACTGCATATAGTTTGGCACTATCCAATACGACAGCTTCCGGAACATCAAAAATAAATGTATTGGCAAAATAAAGGATATCACCTTTTTCATTATTCCGGTGCCATTCGAAGGCAACTGCTTCTTCACCATCAGTAATTTGCACAGTTCGGCCTGAAAGGGTATAAACCGGTGATTTAGTAATGCGCATGTTCTGCTTGAATTGAGTATAATACCCAATATCACCGGATTCCTTTGAACGATAATCACTCGCATCAAAGTCTTTATTCCTGCGATCTTCAATATACTGCAATGCATGAGCAGGTTTTGGGAACTGTCTCATATACTCTTTTGCTTCTTTGATCATAGCTTCAGTAACTACATAGTTGAATGTACCATATTGCTCAATCTGAGCATCTACCGGTACAAAGAATCCCCATTGTTCAAAGAAGTCAGTCAAGTCAGCATTAGCAGCCTTACATGCTAATTTGGCAAATACCATTTGTTTACGTCCCGGGTCACCTTCAGGCACGCGATTAACGTCTTCGCGCAGCAACTTGAATAATGTTTGCCAAAAGTTAGGCTTGATACCGCAACGATGGTAATAGTTCCAAAGCTGCCAGTTCATGCGCATGTGTACTTCTGTATCTTCATTCTGATGAGTAGCTTCACCCATATTCCACCAAGCCCGTTTGTCGGCATAGCGTGCTTGAGCTACTTTGCACAAGCCACGTCCACGTGAATAATACTTACCCAATTTATAGATAATATAATTAGAAAACAAATTATTGGATGATTCTGTAGAACCCGGCCAGTTAATAGCTGCCTGATGAACATGTCCTATTTCATGAGCAGGCCCCCATGCATTGTCCTCCACCGCCATTACATTGTCATACAACAGAATGTTACCCAAATAATCGTAGGCAAATCCGATTCGATAGTCGGTAGCCCACATATATCCGCCTTCAGGTGAAATGGCAAACATGTGATTATTCACTTTCTGAGGACGTACATCCTCAATGCCCATCAATTCTTGTTCCCAGCCTATAATATTATCCCACAGATGAATGGCAGACAATATCTCAGTACGCACATACTCACGCATTTTCTCTGTATGGAAATAGAACATAATCTTTTCACCCCGGACACAAAAATATTTATAAGTAGCCTTACTGAGCAACTCGGCATACTTAGCATCTGTCTGATGTTCTTTCAGATCAAAAAATCCACTGACATTTCCACTTCCGACAGGAATATGTATACGAATGTGTTTTTCGGATGGATCGGCAGTATACATGATGAAAAGCATGCCATCATGTCTGATCTTGATCTTATTGACACCTTCTTCCAAAAAATACATGTCTCCACTGGATACAGTCTGTATGACATCACCCGATTTTTCATCATAAATGCACTGAACTCCAACACCATGTCCGTATGTATCACCTACAAGCAAAATCACTTCATCTCCTTTATTGGCATAGATGCCGGTCACATTGTCCAAATTGCCATAGCGTTTGGTCATCAGTTTTTCCGCCCATTCTTCTACATTGCTATAAGGAGCGTAGTCACGAATACGGAAGCTTTGTTCCCATGGGTCTATACTTCCACTTTTTATCTGTTGCGCCAGATTGACAAAAAATCCCGGTAAGGCTGCTATATCCTTTTCGGTTGCATCTGAACGAACTTCACAACATGTCAGATCGGTAAAAACCGTTAATAATTGTCGATGGATAGCTTTATCCTTATTCTTACGATAGAACTCCATTTCGCTACAACTGGCAAACCCACCGGCACCGCTCTGAATTTCAAATTTTATACGGGTGGCTTTCACCAGCGGCTTCTCCAATGTCATTCTATTGACGTTGCCACTCTCCTTAAAGTCATATTCTCCAGCAAGCCTGTACTCTGTATCCGCTTGAGTGGCTGTATATAGTCTAAACCGACCGAAATTACCATTTCCACCATTGGGGTAATAAATGATGTAATCAATATCTTGTTCACCATCAAATTCATATTCCAATGTAACAGGGAATTGGGTACCCGGATTATCAGTACTCCAAGGAGAATGGAAAGGATCTCCTTCATTTATTTTCCCATTATACGTATTTTCGATGCCTTGCCCGCTATGATGCTGATTATCTTTTCCACCTATAGGTACTATTTTAACATCACCTTCCACAACTACGTCTGAAACATCCGTAGAACGTTTCTTCTGCTGAATAGTCAGAGTGACAGCAGGCGCATCCATATTCTTAGCTTTCACTACTAAAGAACCGGTACGATCATCCGTCAACGGGTTATTTTCAATGTGTATCGTATGGCTATAAGTAGGCATAGCACGTGTTTGGATTACGTCAAGTACGCTTATCCATTCTTCGTCACCTTCAGATATTACAATTTCATATTCAGGCAGGTTTGTCGTGATTTTCAATTCCACATCATTTGCAGTGGCAGGTAGGTTATTTAGAGTTTCAGGATTTAGAAGAATTGCGGGAGCCGATCCTAATTGTCTGACCTTAATCGTTTCTGTTTGCTCCGGTACTTTCAAGGTTAATGTGGCTTCACGTATATCCGTTGATTCGTTTTCAGTCAGAATGAGATTAAACATTTGAGGATTACTGCTAATGCGTTCTACAGTGCACCATTCTTTGTGATCGGAAGTAATGTTCCAGTTCGTATAGTTCGTTTCTATACTGATATTAACAGATTGCCCCTTCTGTACATATTCCAAGGATTTTACATTATCCGGTATACGCAGGTACGGCTTTTGCACTTCATCTTCACTATCGGAACAGTTTAACAGAAAAAGAACAAAGGGCAACAATAAATAAATAGGGTTTTTCATAAATCATATTTTTTAAAGTAAAATAAAAAAGAGGGAGTTATCTTCAAAAATAAAGAGCCCTCCCTCTTCAGAGATATAGAATCGGATTATTATCTCGCTATGATACCAAATTCCGACATACAATGGAAATTACCGCCTGTACCGGCTATCGTTTCTACTTTAATATAGCGTCCTTGCTTAGGAGACAATTCTACAGACTGTTTCACACAATTGTCATTTGTGCCTGTTTGCAATTCTCCTCGATATACAGCCTCACCCCAAGATTCATTATCATCACTTACATAAACAGCAATCTCAGTCACTTGGCGGTCAGCCTGATTTCTTTGCAGGAACAAACAACTTTCAACTGTCATCGATTTTTGGATGTCAACAATGAAATAGTGAGGCAGTTCAGCATCCTCAGGAGCCCATGCACTATGCCAGTAAGTTGCAGGATTTCCGTCCAGCATATTGGTGAAATGACCATCTTCATAGTCAACCTGCTCGGTACACCCTGTTATAGTCCAGCCTGCTCTTTCTTCCTTCGTCCAGAATTCAACAGGAAGTGATGTACCCACAATCAGTTCTTTGCTCAGAGTTTTGGTTACTTCTTTCCCCAGTTCAGAGAAAGTGCCGTAAGTAACCTTATAGCTTCCTTCTTCCTCCATTTTGAATTCATCGCGACGTACTCCCAACTCATATTCTTTCGTTACGACTTTGCCATTTTTTACATTAGTAAATACAAAGCGTACGCCTTTGGTCGTTGAGCCCGATTTGTGTGGCACTTCTTTCCACTCTAACTTGATCATATTTTCAGAAGCACTCTTCACACTGACGGCATATATACTGTCCGGAGCACACTGCTTATAATCAAGCGGCGTAACCGTGCGACTACCAAGATCAATACTTTCATTTGTATTATTATAACCGGCAAAATGTAATGCATATTCTTGATTCACCAAATTGGTTATAGTAATATTTGCTGTCCGGTTAGGATTAGGAGTGACATTTCCTTCTATGTCAGTCCATTCGGGCACCACTAAGTTACTATTGTAGCGACTTAAACTGTAACGGCAAGTCTCTCCATCCTGATTTGTAAACGAGATATGAAGAAATACAAAATTCTCATCGGCAGGATTCGGGGTCCAGTCTACTTCTACTCCTCCGTTAACAGGGGTCAATACAATAGCTTGCTCAATATCTATCTTTTGTGGCTTGTTCGGAAAATCCTCATCATCCGAGCAACCAATAAACGATGCTCCGCCTACCAAACATACCGCAAGCATCCACATTGCATATATATATTTTTTCATAATACTTTTCTGATTTAAATTATTTCATAATTAATAGCCCGGTGCTTGAATCATACTATCACTCTTATCCACTTCATTGAAGTACAGAGGCATCAGATATAAGCGATCATCCCACTCCACTTCTTCATATTGGGAAATGACTACCGGCTTATTGAACTGTTCCAAGGTCGGATCCTGTACTTCGGCCATATTTAAACCTAAATACGGACCATTGAAATATTTCTTTCCTTCCATCCAGCGACGCACATCGTAGAAACGGATTCCTTCTCCATAAAACTCGATAAAACGCTCATTACGTACCCAATCCGTTGCACTTTTACCGGCAGTGATATCCGATTCTTTCAAAGCAGGGATACCGGCGCGAAGGCGTACAGGATTGATAGCCTTCAGGCAGGCGTCCGTATGCTTCAAAGCAGCTTCACATTCCGCAAGATTCAAATACAATTCGGCCACACGGATCAGCGGACGAGGCGATGAATATGTTCCTGAATTATCACTTCCGTTACTTATGGTAAATGATAATGCCGGATGTATCCATTTCTGGCAGAGATAGCCTGTATAACAGTAGTCGCGTTCGTTGCGCCATCCCTGCAACTCGGCATCTCTCATGTAAAGAGTAAGTGGCTTACCACCTACCAATTTCGTTCCCATCTCACCACCATTAAAAGCTAACCAGGCATAGAAACGTGGTTCACGCATCGTATTCAATTTGATAACTTCATCCGCATCAATTGCAGCTGCATAAGAGGGCTCTTTTTCAAGAATAGTACTTCCGGCCAGATTATACCATTCACTCTGAGGATAAAATTCGGTATCTTCGGAAGGCAATTTTCCATTCTTGGTATAAAACATCTGTATAGCATTCAATGTAGGTGACACACCGGACCATCCATCTTTCCAGTTACCATCTGTCATCTTAAACATTCTGCGAGGTAAACTACCCATTAAAATACTACCTTGAGGAGCAATTCCCCATACCACTTCCTGGCATTTGCCAGTAGAGTTGGCACGTGACAACAAAGCATAACGCATACGAAGTACATACTTCATGAAATCCCGTTGATCGTCAGTGAAATTCTCCGGAAGATCCTTCAATTCATCGAAATCACTATTTTGATAGAGAGACAGGCCTTGAGTAAGAGCAAAGTTCAATGCTTCTTCACAAGCAGCACGAGCATCAATCCATTTTTGTTCAGAATACTCCGGACTAACCAGTTGTTTTCCATAACCTTCTGTTTCCCATTTTGTATTTTCCCATTTCAGTTTTCCAGATTCATATAAAGTATTGCCATTCCATTGAGGAGAAGCAGCAGTCAGCAATACACGAGCTTTCACTGCTTTAGCAACCACTTTGTCTGCACGTCCCCAATCACCTTCCATCCATCTATCCGGCAAATTGGGCATAGCTTCGTCTATAAGGCTTACAATGTAATTTGTAACCACATCAAAGTGTGAACGCCCCGGCATTTCGCTGGGCAAAGTACCTGGTTCATAAGCATGGTCCATAATGGGACATGGCCCATACTTGCGTAGTACCATGAAATGGTAGTAAGCCACCAGGAACTTTGCTTCAGCTCCCCATGTAGTTCTTTGTTCATCCGTTAATCCGGGTGCATTCTGCAATGCCTCCAAAAAGAGAAAACAGGTACGGATCGGATCATAACCACAGTAACGCCACGTCCAGTCACCACCTGTAGCGGACGAACGCTGGTTGGTTTGAATATTATAAGCATTACCATTCCAGTTAGGCGGTAGTACATACTCATCGGTAGAAGCAACATCTTCATTATAATAATCTACCGGATTCCAGTTATACAAACCGTGGTAACAAGAATATAAGTAACCAAGAGTCAGTTCAGGCTTTCTGGTTGCATCATCAATATCAGGTTGCTCCATAGGCACAACATCTAGATAATCACAAGATACCAAGCTGCCGGTTATGATGAGCACACAGATAACGAACTTATTGAATATATTTTTTTTCATTGTCTTACTATTTTATATATTATACTAATGCTTTCATTTTAGAAGTTCAGTTTGATACCGATATTGAACGTACGTGACAATGGATAAGAGTACCATGCCAACTCAGGATCCCACAACTTGAACGGACTGAAGGTCAACAGATTTTCTCCGGTCAGGAACACACGGCCAAACTTAAAATTATAGCCGATTTCTGCATTTTTGAAACGCAGATAGGAACCATTTCTCATCCAATATGTGCTGGCATTTCTATTATTATTAGCTTCTTCACGATAGTCCAGACGAGGATAGGCTGCATTGGGATTCGGGTTTTCTTCTGTCCAATAATCATCAGCAATAAATTGCAATACGTTCTTTTTCATATTACCAAACGGATGAATTCCACTAATCATGATGGTACGTTGTGCAGCCCCTTGGAAGAATACGCCAATATCAAACTTCTTGTAACGTATCGTGGTACCAAAACCGTACATAATGCCTGGAGTGCCTCCATAAGGTGAAATCTCACACATATCCGATTCATCAATCATGCCATCGCCATTCAAATCTTTATATTTGAGGTCACCAGGCATCGGTGAGTTGCCAAATCGCTGTGTCGGACTATTGTCAATATCAGCTTGGTCTACAAAAAAACGTTCGGCTACGTATCCCCATGTTCCATTAAGTGCCTTACCGTCTTTACGGCGATATTCCAATTCATAGGTAGGTTCATCGGAATAAATCATTTTGGCCTTATTGAAAGTAAAAGTACCGCGCAAATCTATAGAAATGTCCTTTGTCAGATCTTCTGTATAGTTTACAGACAATTCCAAACCTTTATTCTGTACTTTACCAACAGATGCCCAAGGTTTTCCCGAATTATATCCCATGTATTCCGGGAAACGTTCACGGCGAAGCAAAATGTTACTACGCTTATCCTGAAAAATATCAAAAGTAAGAGAGAGCTTGCTGAACAATTCCAAATCAAGACCGATATTAGCTTTGGAAGAGCGTTCCCAAGTCGCATCTCTTGTTCCATATTGGTTAATCAGAGGACCATAATAAGTGGTATTCATATCCACACCGGTAGTAAAACCGGTATTTGAATTATTAATGGATACATCGTCTAGATAAATGAAGTGAGGCCCTTTTACTCCAGTACGGATGTCTTCCAGACCGGTTTCATCATTACCAACCAATCCCCATGAGCCACGTACTTTTAAGTTAGTAACAACCTGCGACAGGGGTTCAAAGAATTTTTCATTGCTAATGACCCAGCCCGCAGCGAAAGAAGGAAAAATCTCGAAACGGTGTCCGGCAGCAAGACGTTCAGTACCATTATAACCAAAGTTGGCCTCAAACAAATATCGTTGATCATAAGCATAAGTCACACGACCGGAAATCCCCTGATTACGTGTAGGAAGCGCATCAATACGATATTCACGTTGCAAATAGAGCAACATAGCTGAAAGGTCATGTACGCCGCCGAAGTTACGCGCCCATTCTAATGAAGCCTGGAACTGGAAAGTCCGGTCACCATTTTTTTCCGGAGCAGATTGTACGATATAATCTGTACCGCTTGTCCCCACACGTTCCAATGTATAGTTAGCAGCAACCGGATCATACGGGCTGTAGCTAGAGTTGGCAGCAGTATAGTAATAGGGTTGTATGGTACGGTTAAAGTAAGATTTCGACCAGTTCTTAAAGCTGACGAGTCCTTTCAGTTTCAAACCTTTAGTAATGAAATCCAGTTTTTGTTCAAAATCCACAGTAGCCAGGATAGTACTTTCAAGATTCTCTCCATAAGTAGTCAACATATCGGCATAGGGATTAGTATAGGTAAGTTCACCTACACGAAAACGATTACCAAACAGCATGTGATCTTCCCCTGCAGCATCCACACCACTGGGATAAAAAGCGGGAAAAGTTACAGGGTTAGCGTTCAGCATTTCCTTAAACAGATCAGAAGTAGAAGTATGAGGACCGGTACCGGTGCGCATTTGCGCATTCATACGCAGACCAACTTTGGTAGTCGGGGTTATTTTATAGTCTACATTGCTTTGGAAAGTATATCCCCAAACATTTACGTTATTGTCAAACGAATAAGTCTTTTTAGTATTCAGCACACCCGTATCATGGTTCACCTGCAAACTTAGGTAATAGTTCGCTTTAGAACCACCTCCCTGAATATTGACATTGGCACGCTGGCTCAAAGACATATCTTTAAACATAAGAGCCTTCCAGTCCACATTAGGATAAACATAAGGGTTCAAGCCAACTCGGGTATTATTAATTTGTTCTTGTGTATAAGGTAAACCGACATAGTTACCTGTACGGGTATATGTAGCCTCATTATACATTTCCATGTAGGTTACCCCATCTGCAAATTCAGGAAAACTCATTGGTAAATTGAAAGAATTCTCCACGCTGACATTTATACGTGTCTTTTCATTTTCCGTACCTACCTTAGTTGTTACCAACATTACACCGTTCGCACCACGTGCGCCATAAATAGCAGTCGCAGACGCATCTTTCAAAATGGAGAAACTTTCAATGCTCTCCGCCGGAATATAATTTAGGTCATTAGACGAAATTTCCACGCCGTCCAGCATTATGAGCGGAGTAGCTCGTCCACCAAAAGTTCCGATACCACGAATATAAAAATCGCTGGTATTCTTTCCAGGCTCACCACTGGAGGTCGTAGAGATAACACCAGCCAAACGCCCGCCGAATGTACTGTTCAGCGAAGAAGAAGGAGTTTTCAAGGAGGAAGCTTTGATGTTAGTGATAGAACCTACGACAGATACTTTCTTCTGCGTACCAAAACCTACCACCACAACTTCATTCAGCAGTTCGGAATCAGAAGGCAACTCAAAGTGAATGACCCCCATATCCTCAACTACTCTCTCTACCGTCTTATAGCCAATGTATGATACAACCAATACTTCTTTGCCACTGGTAACTTCAATACTGAAATTACCATCCACATCGGTAATCGTACCTGTATCACTGCCTTTCACTTTAACGTTGGCACCAATCAGTGTTTCTTTTGTGTTAGCATCCATAACCGTACCAGTTACTGTGCGTTTCTTCCTACTTTCCTGTTGTACAGTTGGAGCGCGTTGCACACGCAGGGCAATATCATTACCGGTAATGGTATACTTAACATTACTCCCCTTAAATACTTCGTTCAAGACTTCTTCAATGCTTCCCACATAATCCATATTGCGAGGAGGGACATTTTTAAAATCTTCTGTCTTGTAAAAGAAAGTGTAATCACTGTTTTTTTCAATCTGTTCAATAGCTTGTTTAAGGGTCAACGAATTACCTTTAACGGTTATTTGTCCGCCCGCAGCAAGCACAGTAACAGGTACAAGAAGCAATAACAAGAAGAGACTTTTCTGTAGGCTCTCCCTGAAGTTCTGAAACCATTTTCTCATGTTTTTCTTTTTTTAAATTAGACTTCTGGTTAATTTATTTATCTTTTAATCAGGCTTATAGATAATTATACTATTGTCTTCTTTGCAATATTTCAAATTTAAATTATAACATATTTTTTCGATGACAGCCGAAGGTTGTTCATCATAACGTATACTACCATTGAATAAATAATGGCCGGGAACATCTGTTGCCAATTTAACCTTTACACCATATAGACTGTTGATTATATTCATCAACGAATCAAGGCGGGTATCATTAAATTTATATCGGCCGTTTTGCCAGCCTACGTTGCTAACATCTTTTATCTCCACTACATCATTCAAGTCAAGTATAGCACGCTGACTAGGCTTCATTGTTACAATTCTACCCGTCAACGGAGTATGAAGTTCCACACGTCCATTGAACAAGGTAACCTCATTTCGGGTCTCATCATAGCTATTAATCCGAAACACAGTTCCTTTCACTTCAACAAAAGCTTCGTTTAAGTAAACGCGAAATGGATGCACTGTATTACGAACCACCTCAAATGTCGCATCTCCCTTAAACCAAACCTTACGTTCTTTTGCAAAGTTGTGGGCATATCTGACAGAACTTCCGGGCTGCATCCATACTCTACTGCTATCAGGCAATAAAAGCATACGATGTTCACTAGTGAATATTTCATCATATACCAGTGGTTGTTCCCGAATATTCAGTAACCAGTATCCGCTCAAGACCATCAAAACTGCCACACAAGCTGCAGACCACGTAACAAGCAGCCTTCTGCCATTCTTTTGTTGCAATAACCCACAGCTTTGCAGCACATTGTTCCAAATACGTTCTTCCACCTCTTTGCCTGGACCATCTTCTCCTGCCTGTTGCCACTGCCGTTCCATAAGCCGTTGCACAGCTTCGGTATCAGCCAGTTGTTGTTTCTCCTCTTGGGTCGCGACATCCTTAAGGAGCTTTTCCGTGAGCTTTTGTTGCTCATTCACACCTACTTTTCCCATTTGTACCTATTGTTTTTAGACCAGTCTATAATAAATACACATGATAACAGGAGATACCCCCATTCTTGCTAAGAATATTTTTAATAATAATTTTCTATAGCAATAGAACAGCGTATTTACTTTATCAACTTAAAGAAGCGTTCCTTACTGAATTTCACATCAGAAGGTTTCATTTTCTCAAGCACTACATCGTGTCCCAAGACATCACCATTCACCACGTTTTTACCTATGCGTACGTTACGGCAAGCTTCCAACGTAATACCAGCTTTACGATAATGGTAAGGCTGATAAGTCGTATCGCGAACCAAAAGGTTGTTAGTGAAACTCAGTCCGTCCACCGAACGGGCAAAAAGTATCGGATAATCAAAAAGATTAAATGTATTCTCTTCTATGCGTATATTGCGGTGATAAGGAGAACGTACGTCCGGTTCAGGAATCTCAGGGTCAATACTGATAACCGCTTCACAGAATTGATAAAGAGACGAGTTACAAGGATATAAGAATTGGTTATGACGAATAAGCACATCCTTTACAGCACCAGATTCGTACCAGGCATTTGCATCTCCGGCAATGAGGATAGCCGATCCACTGCTATCGAATACATTATCTTCAATAATCACCTTTCCGGGAGTAGAAACCAACAGACCACGGGCACGGCAACTACCGAAATAGTTGTGCCGGATCTCAGCATCGGGAGTACAAGTCAGGTTTTCCAATGCATAGCCTGCCCCCACACCAGCCGACAGTGGTTCGGAAAGTTCCACAATAAACTCTGCTTTATTGATGACGTCGAAGTTAGTAATGGTTCCTGTGCCTACAGTATGCATCGTTTTATTCTCAATGAAACCCACTTTCTCACCGGAACGTCCCCATTCCATTCCTGCGCTCATATCCTGCATGAAACGGCATTTTATACGGTTAGGAGAAAGCACCTCCATAATGCGCGAACAAGTACCATGAATATTGATGGGATCATCCATTAATCCTGCCCAACTGCAATTTTCGATTTTCAGCAAGCCACTGCATCCCATAAAATGAAAACCATCATCGTGTCCGCTGAACACACGCCCCTTCCGGAAGTTAGGCTTCAGATGCACATCATCCAGCGTAATATTCTTGCTGTATTGTGACAGCACACCCAATCCACATGTATGATATATATTGAGATGTTCCATCACAACATTTTCACTATGGTACAAGAAAAGTCCGGCATGATCCCTATCACTATGGCGCAACACTACCAAAGTTCCTGCAACAGGCCACAAATGGTTAATTTCATTTTTAGGGTCGGAGATACGCACTACCCCCGGACGTACTTCTTCGGTTTTGTATGCCCTCCAACCAATATTATCGCCGGTATTATAGGATACAAAATGTGTCTTAGGATCAAACTGCATAATACTCCAACACCTGCTCTTCCAGCCTTCGCCCACAAACATCAGATTATTATTTTCTATTATATAAGGATACTGCTTGGTGTCAATTTCCACTTCCATATAATCTGGTGTTTTCTTCAATACCGTACCTTGGGCAGTCAAAGGAATCTCCCAATCAATCGAAAAATTACGTAAAGTAATGTTCTTACAATGATGCAGCGTTATAGGCTGCATACGTCCATGCATGATAAATTCCGAACTATCTCCGTCAATCATTACATCTTGAATTTCATCCAGAACGATGGCAAGCGTTTTGGGATTATTATCATAGGTATTCGTTTCATAATATTCACGTTCTACCGCGTGCGCTGCCCAGAAATCATATCTTCCTTTAGGAAACTTCAAGATAGAACCCGGATGTTTGCGGCACACTTCAAGGGCTTTCTGTACATAAGGAACGGCATTGATGCGGCTATTAGGTCGCAAACCGAAATCGTTGACAGAAACAACCTTTACCGGCTGTGCCGTATTCTCAATAAGCGTGCTGCTTGTTTGTGAATTACTCTGCTGTAATCCGAAAGCAATCAGACAGAGGAAAATAATGAATGTCTTTTTCATGGCATTTGTTTTGATGAATTAGGGTTATTACTACTCATAAATACACATATATTTTATATCTCCCCCATTCAACTCTCATATTTTTTTGATAAATGAGTTCTTTTAAGTCTTTTTTCTTACTTTTGTCGAATTATTAATGATACAACTATCATTCAATGGATGAAAAGGATGCGGTAAGAAAATTAAAAGAGGGTGATAAAAAAGCGTTTGAACACCTTTACCAACATTATTGGACGAAAGTTTATAACTTCACCCACCTTTATATTGTTTCTACTGCCGATGCGGAAGAAATCGTCCATGATGTATTTGTCAAGTTATGGGAAATCCGCACTTTTATAGATGAAAATAAGAATTTCGACGGATTCCTTTTTATTATGACCCGCAATCTAATTTTCAACCATTCACGCCGTTCATTCAATGAAACGTTCTATCAACTAACTGCTGTTGAAGCAATAGAAGAGTCTTACAATATTGAAGAAGAGTTAATAGCTTCTGACCTTCATTCTTATATAGATTCACTCATTGCACTACTTTCACCACGCTGCCAGGAGGTCTTCCGCCTAAGCCGTGAAGAACACCTTAGTTATAAGGAAATAGCCGAACGGCTTGGACTCTCGGAAAAAACCGTAGAACACCATATAGCTAATGCACTGAAATTTCTGAAGAAAAATTTATTGCTCTATGCTGCCTTCTGCCAGATATTAGCCATAACACCTTCTGCTCCGTCAATGCACTCCTCTTTTTCCGCTATGATATTACATCATCTCATGTATCGGTTCTAACAGAAACGATACATTCTTTTGCATTTGAATGGAAAAATCGTACTTTTGTGCCAACATTTTAAACACATCTCCTTATGGACACCATACAAATAAAAGACAAGAAATTCACTGTCTCTATCAAGGAACAGGATATTCTGAAAGAAGTAGCCCGCGTTGCAAATGAAATCAACCGCGACCTGGCAGGAAAAAATCCTCTGTTCCTCAGCGTATTGAACGGCTCGTTCATGTTTACTGCTGACTTAATGAAATTTATCACGATTCCTTGCGAAATTTCTTTCGTGAAACTTGCTTCTTATCAAGGTGTATCCTCTACCGGAACCATCAAAGAAGTCATCGGCATTACCGAAGACCTCACTGATCGTACAGTAGTAATCGTGGAAGATATTGTAGATACAGGATTGACCATGCAACGCCTGTTGGACACTTTGGGTACACGTAACCCCAAAGAAATCCATATCGCCTCTCTTCTGGTGAAACCAGATAAGCTGAAAGTGGATTTGAACATTGAATACGTAGCAATGGAGATACCCAATGACTTCATCGTAGGTTACGGATTGGATTACGACGGTTTCGGTCGTAACTATTCCGATATATATACGGTGGTAGAAGAGTGACAGGTTACAAGCTGGAAGTGATGAAGTGAAATAACTCAATAATGAATTTAAAATATAGTAACTAAACAAATGTTGAACATTGTAATTTTCGGTGCTCCCGGTTCAGGTAAGGGAACACAAAGTGAAAAGATTGTAGACAAATATGGTATCAACCACATTTCTACAGGTGACGTATTGCGTGCAGAAATCAAAAACGGTACAGAACTGGGTAAAACAGCTAAAGGCTATATCGATCAAGGACAACTGATTCCCGACGAACTGATGATCGATATCCTTGCAAGCGTATTCGATAGTTTCGAGGACAGCAAAGGTGTCATTTTCGATGGTTTCCCTCGTACTATTGCACAGGCAGAGGCTTTAAAAAAGATGCTTGCCGAAAGAGGACAGGGTGTCAGTGTTATGCTTGACCTCGATGTACCTGAAGAAGAACTGATGGTTCGTCTCATCAAACGCGGTAAGGATTCCGGCCGTGCTGATGACAACGAAGAAACAATCAAAAAACGTCTGGCTGTTTATCACTCACAAACAGCTCCGCTGATTGACTGGTATAAACAAGAAGGTCAGTACCAACACATCAAAGGACAAGGCGCATTGGAAGAAATCTTCGCAGATGTTTGCACAGCAATTGACAAGGCGAAATAAATGAAAATATTAACAGTCAGTAGTCAGAGCATCCTACTTAACGGTTCTAACTACTGACTAGCAACTACTAAAAGAATATGGCTGAATCGAATTTTGTTGACTACGTAAAAATATATTGCCGCTCCGGAAAGGGCGGACGAGGCTCTACGCACATGAGGCGCGAGAAATACATACCCAACGGTGGCCCCGATGGAGGTGACGGAGGACGAGGAGGTCATATCATCTTGCGTGGTAACCGCAATTACTGGACACTGTTGCACTTACGCTACGACCGCCATGCGCTGGCCGGGCACGGAGAATCAGGCTCAAAGAACCGCAGCTTCGGCAAGGATGGGGAAGATAAGATTATTGAAGTCCCCTGCGGCACAGTGGTGTACAATGCCGAAACAGGCGAATACATCTGTGACGTAACCGAGCACGAGCAAGAAGTTATTCTGCTGAAAGGCGGACGAGGTGGTCAGGGCAACTGGCACTTCAAGACAGCTACCCGCCAGGCACCCCGCTTTGCACAACCAGGCGAACCAATGCAGGAAATGACAGTAATCATGGAATTGAAACTTCTGGCAGACGTAGGTCTGGTAGGTTTTCCGAATGCCGGAAAATCAACTCTGCTCGCTTCCGTATCTGCCGCTAAGCCAAAGATAGCCAACTACCCTTTCACCACACTGGAACCCAATCTAGGTATTGTTTCCTATCGTGACGGAAAATCATTCGTCATGGCAGATATTCCCGGTATCATCGAAGGAGCCAGCGCCGGAAAAGGTTTAGGGCTACGCTTTTTGCGGCATATCGAGCGTAACTCTCTGTTGCTTTTCATGGTGCCTGCCGACAGTAACGATATCCGCAAAGAATACGAAATCCTGCTGAACGAACTGAGTACTTTCAATCCTGAAATGCTGGATAAACAACGGGTACTCGCCATCACCAAAAGTGATATGCTCGACCAGGAACTGATGGACGAGATAGAGCCTACATTACCCGAAAACGTTCCACACATATTCATCTCTTCCATCACAGGCATGGGACTTTCCGTACTGAAAGATATCCTGTGGGAAGAACTGAACAAAGACAGTAATAAGATAGAAGCTATCGTTCACCGCCCGAAGGACGTGAGCAAGCTTCAGGAAGAACTGAAAGATATGGGTGAGGATGAAGATCTCAGCTATGAATATGTGGAAGACGATGAGGATGTGGAAGACCTGGAAGACTTTGAGTATGAGGAGGAAGATTGGGAGGATGACAAGCAATGATTGTTCTGACAGAAGATAAAAGAATGTTGGGATACGGGGTTATGACACCGTACTCCAACATTTTTTGTTTTACAACTACCCGACGGGGAGGTTTCAGTAAAGGAGATTATGCTTCTTTCAACTGTACGCCCTACACCGGGGATGATGCAGAATGCGTCCGCCACAACCAAGAATTGCTTTGCAGCTCTATGCCTCAACGTCCGAAAGAACTAATTATTCCTTTCCAGACGCATAGTACAAAAGTAGAGGTTATCAACGAAAGGTATATCAATGCCACAGCCAATGAACGCATAGCAATGCTACAAGGAGTAGATGCACTGATCACCCGAGAACTAGGTTGCTGCATCTGTATTTCCACAGCAGACTGCATTCCCATCTTGATTTATGACTGCAAGAATCAAGTGATAGCTGCCGCCCATGCAGGCTGGCGGGGAACAGTGAATTACATCGCCGGACATACACTCGACAAAATGCGGGCACTTTACGGTACAGATGGGAAAGATGTAATAGCCTGCATCGGCCCCAGCATCTCCCTACCCTCTTTTGAAGTGGGAGAAGAAGTATACGAAGCTTTCCTCATGAATGGTTTCGCTATGGACTACATCTCAGAGTGGAAGCCGGAAACACATAAACATCACATCGACTTGTGGGCTGCAAACCGGATGCAACTGCTCGATTTCGGAGTACCCGGAGAACAGATAGAAACATCAGGTATCTGTACTTACATGAGACATGAAGAGTTCTTTTCGGCAAGACGGCTCGGAATCAAGTCGGGACGCATATTGTCGGGAATAATGATAATGTAACCCAACTGAATAAATGTATAGCATTACCATATCAGAAGAAATTAAAAGTGCTTGCCCCATCTTCAAGGGTGCAGCCGTTTATGCAGAAGTCACCAATACTGCTTTCTGCGAAGGACTTTGGGAAGAAATCAACATTTTCACCCAAGAACTGACTTCCACTACCCAACCGGAAGACATAAAACTGCAACCCGCCATTGCCGCCACCCGCGAAGTTTATAAACGATGCGGCAAAGATCCCAGCCGTTACCGTCCTTCCGCCGAAGCCCTGCGCCGCCGTCTGATGCGCGGAATAAATCTTTACCAGATAGACACACTGGTGGATCTGATCAACCTAGTCTCTCTGCGTACTGGTTATTCCATCGGCGGTTTCGATGCAGATAAGATCCAGGGAAACAATCTGGAGTTGAGTGTAGGCCGTGCCGGAGAGCCTTTTGAAGGTATCGGCCGCGGAGTGCTGAATATCGAAGGACTTCCCGTTTACCGTGACGCCATTGGTGGCATCGGCACTCCTACCAGCGACCATGAACGCACTAAAATGGACTTGGGTACCCAACATATCCTTGCCATCGTCAACGGATATAGCGGACAGGAAGGACTGCCGGAGGCAGCCGGAATGATACAAGAATTACTCAAAAAGTACACCTTTTCCGATGGAGGGGAAATTCTCTATTTCGAATAAACGTCAAACCTTAAATCATGAATATACTTTATCTATTATTGTCTGTATTATTGTCCATCACCCCACCGGAGGAGAAACCCAACTTCACTCAAATGGAAATTAACCATATCCGCGTTGCCACACCGGAACTTTTCGCCAACAATAAGTTATTAGAATTGCATCTGGAACAAATCCCCGACACTGCCTATTGTTTTCCACTCCCCGGAGGAAAAGTGATCTCTCCATACGGACGCGGAGGCGGACGCCACTCCGGCATCGACATCAAAACTTGTGCCAAAGACACCATACGCAGTGCCTTCGATGGTGTCGTACGTATGTCGAAATCATATAGTGCTTACGGTAATGTCATCGTCGTACGCCACTCATCGGGACTGGAAACCATATACAGCCATAATTTCAAAAATCTTGTGCAAAGCGGTGATGTCGTAAAAGCGGGACAAGCCATCGCACTGACCGGACGTACGGGACGTGCCAGCACCGAACACCTGCACTTTGAAACGCGTATCAACGGCCAGCATTTCAATCCCAATCTCATTTTCGATTTCAAAGAAAGGACACTCCGCAAAGAGTGTATCCACTGTACAAAGAATGGGAATAGCATCATCGTGAAGTCCACAACAAAAAAAAACAGCCGGAACTACCTAAGTATCCAAACGTTTCACTAAATTTGCAACTGTTTTACCTATAAAACGACATGAACTTATAAACAATTCAATGATAGAAAAACTGATTGTTCTTGAGGATATCGACCCGGTTATCTTTTATGGCGTCAACAACGCCAATATTCAGCTAATAAAAGCTTTGTATCCCAAACTGCGCATTGTCGCACGAGGCAATGTCATCAAAGTATTGGGAGACGAGGAAGAAATGTGCGCATTCGAAGAAAACATCACCAAACTGGAGAAGTACTGTGCCGAATACAATTCGCTGAAAG
The DNA here is from genome assembly GCA_905215555.1 of uncultured bacterium. Lineage (GTDB taxonomy): Bacteria > Bacteroidota > Bacteroidia > Bacteroidales > Bacteroidaceae > Bacteroides. The sequence continues at coordinate 89,921 of CAJMQU010000006.1, read as the reverse complement.
AAGAGGTCATCATCGACATCGTCAAAGGGAATGCACCGCAAGCGGAAAAGTCTGGCAACGTCATCGTATTCAGCGTGACGGGCAAGCCGATTATCCCCCGCAGTGAAAACCAGATGAAACTGGTGGAAGGCTTTGCAAAGAATGATATGGTATTCGCCATCGGTCCAGCAGGTTCGGGAAAGACGTACACTGCCATCGCTCTTGCCGTGCGTGCCCTCAAAAATAAAGAGATAAAGAAAATCATCCTCAGCCGCCCCGCCGTAGAGGCCGGTGAAAAACTTGGTTTCCTGCCCGGTGACATGAAGGATAAGATAGACCCTTATCTGCAACCTCTCTACGATGCTTTGCAGGATATGATTCCGGCAGCCAAACTGAAAGAATATATGGAACTGAACATTATTCAGATCGCTCCCCTCGCCTTTATGCGCGGACGCACGCTGAATGATGCAGTCGTTATTCTGGATGAAGCGCAGAATACCACCACACAACAAATCAAGATGTTCCTTACCCGTATGGGTACAAACACCAAGATGATTGTAACGGGTGACATGACGCAGATTGACTTGCCATCTTCCCAGACATCGGGACTGGTGCAAGCGCTTCGCATCTTAAAAGGTGTAAAGGGTATCAGCTTCGTAGAACTGAACAAGAAAGATATTGTACGCCATCAATTAGTAACCCGTATCGTCGATGCCTACGAGAAATTCGATAAAGAGGCTAAAGCAGAAAGAGAAAAAAGAAAAGAAGCGGAAAGGGAGAGACAACAGTCTGAAAGATTTTAATCCTAATAATCCCGAAATTATCACATTCCGTAAATTCATATCCGCAAAGACGTAAGTTTAGCAATAATATTACAGACATAAATTCAATAACAATATTATAGTTATGAAAGCATTAACAAAAACAGATTTTAATTTTCCGGGACAGAAAAGTGTGTACCACGGAAAAGTGCGTGATGTTTATAACATCAATGGTGAAAAACTGGTCATGGTAGCCACCGACCGTATCTCTGCATTCGACGTTGTTTTACCGAAAGGTATCCCTTTCAAAGGACAGATGCTGAACCAGATTGCAGCCAAATTCTTGGATGCTACTACCGACATCTGCCCCAATTGGAAAACAGCTACGCCCGACCCGATGGTAACAGTAGGTGTCATGTGCGAAGGTTTCCCCATCGAAATGATTGTACGCGGTTACCTTTGCGGTAGCGCATGGCGTGCTTACAAGAGCGGTGTACGCGAAATCTGTGGTGTGAAACTTCCTGAAGGAATGAAGGAAAACCAGAAGTTCCCTGAACCGATCATCACCCCGACTACTAAAGCTGAAATCGGCGAACACGATGCTGACATTTCTAAAGAAGAGATTCTTGCCAAAGGGCTGGCTACTCCCGAAGAATATGCTGTATTGGAAAAATACACCATGGAACTCTTCAAGAGAGGAACAGAAATCGCAGCAGAACGCGGTTTGATTCTGGTAGACACGAAATATGAATTCGGTAAGCACAACGGCACCATCTACCTGATGGACGAAATCCACACTCCGGACTCCAGCCGTTACTTCTACTCCGAAGGTTATCAGGAACGCTTTGAAAAAGGCGAAGCACAGAAACAACTTTCCAAGGAATTCGTACGCGAATGGTTGATGGACAACGGTTTCCAGGGCAAAGAAGGACAGCAAGTACCTGAAATGACAGACGAAATCGTAGCTTCAATTAGCGAACGTTACATCGAACTGTACGAACACATCACTGGTGAGAAGTTCGTAAAAGAAGATACAAGTAACATTGCTGCCCGCATCGAAAAGAATGTAACTGCGTTTTTGAATGAATAATCAATGAACTACCCTCAGGAACATATCAAACCCTACGGCGAAGACGGAAAGAAGAGTGAACAGGTAGAAGAAATGTTCGACAACATTGCTCCTGCCTATGACAAGTTGAACCATACCCTTTCTTTGGGCATTGACCGCAGTTGGCGCCGCAAAGCAATCAAATGGTTGAAACCTTTCCGGCCGAAGCACATCATGGACGTAGCCACCGGTACGGGTGACTTCGCCATCCTTGCCTGCCGCGAGCTGCAGCCCGACCAACTGATAGGCACCGACATCTCGGAGGGAATGATGGACGTGGGACGTAAAAAAGTAAAACAGGCGCATCTCTCGGACAAGATATCCTTTGCCCGAGAGGACTGCACCTCCCTCTCATTTGCCGATAACATATTTGATGCCGTAACTGTAGCGTTCGGCATCCGCAATTTCGAAGGACTGGACAAGGGCCTGGCAGAAATGTGCCGCGTGCTGAAGCCCGGAGGACATCTTGTCATTCTGGAGCTTTCCACACCGGACCGTTTTCCGATGAAGCAACTCTTCACCATCTATTCCAAAGTTGTCATCCCCCTACTCGGCAAATGCCTGTCAAAAGATAACAGTGCCTACACCTACCTGCCCCAAAGCATCCGTGCTTTCCCGCAAGGCGAAGTGATGCAAGGAGTGATCCGCAAGGCAGGTTTCAGCCAAGTAAACTTCCGGAGGCTGACGTTTGGTATATGCACTTTGTATACTGCGACAAAATAAATAGTAAAGTGATTATTAACGTTAGCACACTAAGAGAATTATGCAGAAATATGGTTTAATAGGCTATCCGTTGAAACATTCGTTTTCCATCGGATATTTCAATGAAAAGTTCAAGTCGGAGAACATCGATGCTGAATATGTGAACTTTGAAATACCCAGCATCAACGATTTTATGGAAGTAATAGAGGAAAATTCCAACCTCTGCGGACTCAACGTGACTATTCCTTATAAAGAACAAGTTATCCCTTTCCTCGACGAACTGGATAAAGATACCGCTAAGATCGGTGCAGTCAACGTCATCAAAATCATCCGCCAGCCGAAAGGCAAGGTTAAGCTTGTCGGCTACAATTCGGACATCATCGGATTTACGCAGTCCATTGAACCTTTACTACAACCCCATCATAAGAAAGCATTAATTCTGGGCACAGGCGGTGCATCCAAAGCAGTCTATCACGGCTTGGCCAACCTGGGCATCAAAAGCGTATTCGTATCACGCACGAAGAAAAGCGCAGAGTTTCTCACTTATGAAGAGCTGACACCGGAAATTATGCAGGAGTATACAGTCATCGTCAACTGTACCCCTGTCGGCATGTATCCTAAAGTGGATTTTTGTCCGAATATCCCTTATGACCTGTTAACTTCCAACCATTTGCTCTATGATTTGTTATATAATCCCAATGAAACCCTTTTCATGAAGAAAGGGGAGGCACATGGCGCCGTCACTAAAAACGGTCTGGAAATGCTGCTATTGCAAGCATTCGCTGCCTGGGAAATATGGAACAAATAGAGTAAAAAAGGGAGGAAAGATGAAAAAAGGTATCAAATACGGTCTGTTAGGACTGTCAGTGGTTATTATTGTTGCCCTCGTAGGTGCGAGTTTTTATATGCTCAGCTATTCGCTGATACCGGAACACAACAAAGGGAAAGACATTCCCGGCTCCTACAAGTATATGCTTGGCGAGTATCCGCAAATCAAACCCTGGCTGGACAGTCTGCAGACTGTTGGCGCTTTGCGGGATACTTTTATCATCAATCCTAAAGGAGTGCAACTGCATGCTATTTATGCAGCCGCACCCGAGCCTACTAACAAGACTGCCATCATCGTACATGGCTATACAGACGATTGCATCCGTATGCTGATGATAGGCTACCTCTACAACAAAGATTTAAAGTACAACATCTTGCTGCCCGACTTGCAGAACCAAGGATTAAGCAGCGGCCCCGCTATCCAGATGGGATGGAAAGACCGTCTAGATGTGCTGCAATGGATGGATGTGGCTTCCAACATTTTCTGTGACAATACGCAGATGGTGGTGCACGGCATTTCAATGGGAGCCGCCACCACCATGATGGTATCGGGTGAGGAACTGCCCGACTACGTGAAGTGTTTCGTAGAAGATTGCGGCTATACCAGCGTATGGGATGAATTCTCCCATGAACTGAAAAGCCAGTTCAGCCTGCCTGCTTTCCCGTTGATGTACACCACCAGTTGGCTGTGCAATGCCAAATATGGCTGGAACTTCAAGGAGGCTTCTTCGCTGAATCAGGTGAGAAAATGCAAGCTGCCAATGATGTTTATCCACGGCGATGAAGATACTTACGTGCCCACTTGGATGGTATATCCCCTCTACGAAGCGAAGTCAGAACCTAAGGAACTGTGGATTGTCCCCGGTGCCACACACGCCATGTCCTACAAGAATTATCCGGAAGAATATACCGAACGTGTGAAGAATTTTGTAGGAAAATACATCCATTGATGTGATTTTTCCTATCTTCGTCCCACTAATACATTAGTATGAAAAGATTAATTTCCATAAGTTTATTCTTATGCCTGCTCCTATCCGTACAGGCACAGAAGGTCTACACTACAGACAATATTCCCAAGGTACATCTACAGAACAAAATGCGTTATGTCTGCAATCCGGATAACATCCTCTCACAGGCTGCCTGCGACAGCATCGACCGTATGTTGTACGCACTTGAACAACAGACGGGAATCGAGACAGTAGTTGCTGTGGTTCCCTCCATCGGTAGTGATGACTGTTTCGAATTCGCTCACCGCCTGCTCAACGAATGGGGTGTAGGAAAGAAAGGAAAGAATAACGGTCTGGTCATTCTCTTGGTGACCGACCAGCGTTGCATCCAGTTCTACACAGGCTACGGCTTGGAAGGAGACTTACCCGATGCTATCTGCAAACGTATCCAGACACAGGGTATGATTCCTTACCTGAAAGACAGTAACTGGGATGCCGGCATGGTGGCTGGGGTACGTGCCGTATGCGGCAGACTAGATGGCAGTATGGTAAACGATGAAGAAAACGAAGAAGAAATCTCTTTCTTTAGTATTCTGGCAGCGGTCATCGGTTTCTTTGTGGTAGCCGGACTGATAGGATGGATTGCGGCACGTGCCGCAAGCAAATGCCCCAATTGCGGACAACATAAATTGCAACGTACCGGCAGCAAAGTCGTTTCACGCCGTAACGGGGTGAAAACGGAAGACGTCACCTATACTTGCCGCAACTGCGGGCACAGTGTCGTGCGCCGAAAGCAATCTTACGATGAAAACTATCGCGGAGGCGGAGGAGGCGGTCCGGTCATCTTCGGAGGTGGCGGAGGCTTCGGAGGCGGCGGAGGTGGTTTCAGCGGAGGCAGCTTCGGAGGAGGTATGGGAGGCGGCGGAGGTGCCGGTTCACGATTTTAATATTTAATCATTTAATAAAGAAAAGTATGAAGAAGTCAACTATTATCATTCTTGTTGTTTTAGCCCTTCTCGTCATTTGGGGCGTAACCGGTTATAACGGACTGGTAACTATGGATGAAAACGTAAGCGGACAATGGTCGAACGTTGAAACGCAGTATCAGCGCCGTGCCGATTTGATACCGAACCTAGTTAATACGGTAAAAGGATATGCTTCGCACGAAAAGGAAACCCTGGAAGGTGTAGTGCAGGCCCGCAGCCAAGCCACTCAAATCAAAGTAGATGCCAACGACCTGACACCCGAAAAACTGGCCGAATATCAGAAAGCGCAAGGTGCCGTCACCTCTGCCTTGGGCAAGTTGCTTGCCATCACCGAGAACTATCCCGACCTGAAAGCCAACCAAAACTTCCTGGAACTGCAAGCCCAGTTAGAAGGAACGGAAAACCGTATCAACGTAGCACGTACCAACTTCAACAATGCGGCGAAGGATTTTAATACAGCTATCCGCCGTTTCCCGAAAAATATTCTTGCAAGCCTGTTCGGCTTTGAGAAACGTGCTTACTTTGAAGCTGCCGAAGGTAGTGAAACTGCCCCGCAGGTACAGTTTTAAATAAAAAGAAGACTCCCCCTCCACCCTCTGTTAAAGCCTTATTCATAGGCATTACAGGGTGGAGAGGGAGTTTTTCATATATAATGGTGCCTTATTGCAAGTCTGTTATCGCCTCCCGCAATTCCTTTACACCGCGCCATGCCCTGAAGAACAAACGGAGTCCGGCCAGCAGTCCGATGCCAAGTCCCGTCCACGCACCTATCAGCATATAAGGGTCACCAAATTCCGACATATCCCATAGCATACTCACCAGCAAAGGTATACCGCACGCCACACTTAGGGCTATCCCTGCTTTGAAAGAGATGTGAAAGCGGTTTTCTGCCAGACAAATCTCACGCACAGTCAGTTTCAGACAGTCAATTCGTTTCAGCAATAGCCACCACGTGAATTGGCGGGCTATGATTACAGCCACAAACACAAACAGTAATACCCACGTCAGCAGACTAAATACATAGTTGTCATGATGGCCCATAATCAAGAAAAGGGCAGGCAAAACAACTAGTAGTATAATGAACCGCTTCAGTATACGTTCCCGCACTTGTTGTAGTTTACTGTTTACCGTTTTATTCTTTTGCTGGCGCTGCTCCATTTCCAACCGTCCCAGTCTTTCTTCCATTATATTCCAATTTTTCTTCAATTCTTCCAATTCCATAGTCAGTATTGTTCAGCTATTCGCTTGTTTGGTTAGTTTATCCTTGATTCGTTTCAATCTTGAGGCAACGGTATTGCGCGGCACACCGACAATCTCCGCAATCTCTTCGTAAGAGTTTTCATCCAGCCATAACAGGATGACAGCACGTTCAAACTTGTCCAGTCCCGCAATGAGGCGATACATCTCTTTCAAACGCCGAGTGGTTTCATTATCCTCCGCTTCGAGACCGTAGAGAGAATCGAGTGAAGTATGTTCGCCCCGGCGTTGCTGCTGGCGATAGAAAGAGATACAGGTGTTCAGACCTACGCGGTAAATCCACGAGGAAAGTTTTCCTTTGCCTTCATATCTGTCAAAGCCGCGCCAAAGGTTTATCACAACTTCCTGGTAGAGGTCTTTAAAGTTATCCCCGTCCGTGGCATACATATAGCAGATTTTATAGATCACCCGCTTATACTCCTTGATGAGGGAAGTGAACTGTTTTTCTTTCGTATTCTGTTCCATCTTAAGATAGTCTTTTATACATAAGACGCCGGTTTAGAAGATTAGTTGCAAGAGAGGAGAAAAATATAGCCTGAATTGTGGTGTTGCATCTACATTGCAACGTTACTGCATATGTTTTTGAAACTGTTCCTGTTTTGCTGTGAAACAGAATACCTTTTCCTGAGCTTAGTTATACGCTATTCTGTTTATACCCGATATCAGTAGACGCTTCTTTCAAATAGTATCCTGAACCAATAGACACTTCTTGCGAAATAATGCTGATAAAACAAATCAAACGCTCAATAACCTGAACAGTTTTCTTTTTGTGCGGTTATGGGTTAAGCCGACACTTGAAATTTATCTTCTATTTTTACATCCGATCAGAGACGTTATCTGAGGTACCCTCAGTCATTATCTCAGGCAACCTCAGTCGTCATGCGAGGCTATCTCAGTCGTCATGTGTGATACACTCATTAAATCTTTGAAATACATACAATTACAACTTCACATTTTCTTCTTTTTTTCGAGAAATCAAAATCTTCAAACAAAAGTAGGAGGTAATTTATCTTTAAATTTACAATTGACTGTACGCAAGCATCCTCCACCAACGAACTAAAGACTCATTTTAGCGCGGATATGTATGAAATGATTACGGACCTGCGCTGTACCTGTTGCCTGTTGGGAACTGCTTTACTAAAAAACATCCTGAAAAAAACGATTTGGGAAAAGCTGAAAAGAAAGATATAATGAAATACTCTATACTCCTATCTCTGATAAAAAAGATAAAAAAGCAAGTATATTCCGACTAAGGGAAGTGACCTCTTTCGGGTAAATTCTTATGCAAACTCAAGGCTATAAGCAAAATAATCACTACTTTTGCGCATTCAATTGAAAAAATATATCAACTCATGAGTAACCAAAGATACATGATGCGCGGTGTCAGCGCCTCTAAAGAAGATGTGCACAATGCCATCAAGAACATCGACAAAGGAATCTTCCCGCAAGCTTTCTGCAAAATCATCCCCGACATTCTGGGCGGCGACCCGGAGTATTGCAACATCATGCATGCCGACGGGGCAGGTACCAAATCTTCGTTGGCCTACATGTACTGGAAAGAAACGGGTGACCTCTCCGTATGGAAAGGCATTGCACAAGATGCACTGATTATGAACATCGACGACCTGCTTTGTGTAGGTGCAGTAGATAACATCCTGGTGTCCTCCACCATCGGACGAAACAAATTGCTGATTCCGGGCGAAGTAATCTCCGCCATCATTAACGGTACGGACGAGTTGCTCGCCGAACTCCGTGAGATGGGCGTAGGTGTATATGCTACAGGCGGTGAAACAGCCGATGTAGGCGACTTGGTGCGTACCATCATCGTGGACAGCACCGTGACTTGCCGCATGAAGCGCAGCGACGTGATTGACAATGCCAATATCCGTCCGGGCGACGTGATCGTAGGTCTGGCTTCTTATGGACAAGCCACCTATGAGAAAGAATATAACGGCGGCATGGGTAGCAACGGTCTGACATCGGCCCGTCATGATGTATTTTCTAAATACTTGGCAGAGAAATATCCCGAAAGTTATGATAAGGCAGTACCCGAAGAGCTGGTTTACAGTGGCGGTCTGAAGCTGACGGATGCCGTAGAAGGCAGCCCACTGGATGCAGGTAAGCTGGTGCTCTCTCCTACCCGCACGTATGCGCCGGTAGTAAAGAAGTTGTTGGATGCGCTTCGTACAGATATTCACGGCATGGTGCACTGCTCGGGTGGTGCGCAAACGAAAGTACTGCATTTCATTGGTGATAATTGCCGCGTGATTAAGGATAATCTGTTCCCCGTTCCTCCTTTGTTCAAAACGATTAAGGAGCAAAGCAATACGGACTGGGCAGAGATGTATAAGGTATTCAATATGGGGCACCGTCTGGAAGTATATCTATCACCCGAATATGCCGAAGAGGTTATTGCTATCAGCAAGAGTTTCGGTATTGATGCTCAGATTGTGGGACGCATTGAGGAAAGTGACAAAAAGGAGCTGATAATTAAGAGCGAGTTCGGAGAATTTAGATACTAAGATGGAAGCAGAAAGTTACAGCACTTACATTAAAGTACCGAAAAGCGTAGTTCAAGTGGGTGCGATAGCATTCTGTTCGTCATTATTGATCTCATCGGAGGACTGATAGATTATATTCAGGAACCGGAAATGAGAATAAGCCGTATCATAATGCGCTCAATAAACATATAAGCATAAATCCCGGGATTAAATGCTAATGAGTATTTCAAAGAGAAGACAGTATAAATAGATTATGGCAGACAACAACACCATATTAGAAAAACTCGAAGGTCTCGTTGCCCGCTTCGAAGAAGTGTCAACGCTAATTACAGACCCGGCAGTGATTGCCGATCAGAAGCGTTATGTGAAACTCACCAAAGAGTATAAAGAACTGGGCGACCTGATGAACGCCCGTAAAGAATATATCCAGGTGCTGAACGGCATCGAGGAAGCCAAAGAAATCATCACCAACGAAGCTGACCCGGAAATGCGGGAAATGGCGCGTGAAGAGCTGGATGCCTGCCAAGCCCGCCAACCGGAACTGGAAGAGCATATCAAACTCTTGCTTGTGCCCGCCGACCCGCAAGACAGCAAGAACGCCATCCTCGAAATCCGCGGGGGTACGGGGGGCGATGAAGCCGCCATCTTTGCCGGCGACCTTTTCCGCATGTATACCAAATACTGTGAGACAAAAGGCTGGAGGATGGAAATATCCAGCGTCAACGAAGGCGCGGCAGGTGGATTCAAGGAAATCATCTGTAGCGTGACGGGTGACAATGTTTACGGAACCCTGAAATACGAGTCCGGTGTACACCGCGTGCAGCGTGTTCCGGCTACTGAAACCCAGGGGCGTGTACATACTTCCGCTGCCAGCGTGGCAGTGCTTCCCGAAGCCGAAGAATTTGACGTAGTCATCAATGAAGGCGAAATCAAGTGGGACACCTTCCGGAGCGGCGGTGCCGGCGGACAGAACGTAAATAAGGTGGAATCCGGCGTGCGTCTGCGCTATGTCTGGAAGAACCCTAACACGAGTGTTTCCGAAGAAATCCTGATAGAATGTACCGAAACGCGCGACCAACCTAAGAACAAGGAACGCGCCCTCTCCCGCCTACGTACATTCATCTACGACAAAGAACACCAGAAGTATCTGGACGACATCGCCTCCAAGCGAAAGACAATGGTATCTACCGGAGACCGTTCTGCCAAAATCCGTACTTACAACTATCCGCAGGGACGTATCACCGATCATCGCATCAATTATACCATTTATAACCTTGCCGCCTTCATGGATGGAGACATCCAGGACTGCATCGACCACCTGATTGTAGCGGAAAATGCAGAGCGACTGAAAGAAAGTGAACTGTAGCCCCCCAAAAAAAGACGTAGCTCCGCGAAACTTCAACGGTAGAACAGATGAAAGGACAGTTTTTAAATAAAGCATTTCACACTCTGACGGAAGCATTTCAGAATTGCCTGAAACGTTTTCCGATCACCGTATGCTTTGTCCTTGCACTTACCGCCTATCTGGTTTATCTGGTATCTACCGAAATGGACGACGAAAGGAAGCTGACGCTGGTTCTGGGGTATTACTTTTCCGTCGGTACCCTGCTCTCACTCACCCTCCACCTGTGGAGCGAAGAGATAAAGAGCCGGATAAGAGGAATCAGTGTACACGTCGTGATGCACATATTGCTCATTGCCGATGCAGTATACCTCTACAGCCTCTCTCCGGAACGGTCGCTCACCGAAATAAGCATAGCCCACGGGGCGGCCATCCTGGCGTTGTGGCTTTCCGTCTTTTTCCTCTCGTTCATCAAAGAAAAGAATGACATCCCGAGTTGGAACTTCGCTTCCTATACCGTAGGAGCCTTTGTCACGGCAAACATAGTGGGACTGATTATGAGCGGTGGAATAAGTCTGCTTGTCTTTTCGCTACACCAGCTTTTTGATGTGGATGTAAGTTGGAAATGTTATCTGTATATCCTCGTCGTATGCAGCGTATTGCTTCCGATGTTGCTTTTCCTCGGCATGTTGCCCAAAGATGAACAAAAGCACAACCGGGAACCACAACCTTCGGAATTCCTGAACGGAACGATACATTTCCTTTTTTTCCCGCTCATGGTAGGATATCTGCTTGTGCTTTACATTTATGCCACCCGTGTCCTTATCAGTTGGGAACTGCCTACGGGCTGGGTTTCCTGGCTTGTAGTGGCGCTTATGGCGGGATGCATCGCCATCGAATTCGGGCTATATCCGGTACGGGTCAGCGAATTGAAGCGTACAAACGAACAGATTGCGCGCTGGCTGCCCGCCCTGGTGTTGCCGCTGTTAATATTGATGACAGTCGGCATCATCCGCCGTTTCAACGACTATGGTGTCACTATAAACCGGCTTTATCTAATCACACTCAACATCTGGTGCTATATCGTCTGCTTCGGACTGGTTCTCACCCGGGCACGCCGCATCAGTTGGATTCCCATTTCATTCTCCATCATCTTCCTGCTGACTTCCGTATTGCCGGTGAATTATGCCAGCATCACCCGGAACATCATGCGCGACAGCATCGAGAAAGAGCTGGCACGTAGCGGTGAAACAGATTTGCCCCTCTCACGCAATCAGTATGAAAACTGGCTGGATTCGCTTCCGGCAAAGACCGCATTGCAAGTGAACGACCGGCTCCGTTATCTACACTACTGGTTCGGACGGAAAAGCATAGCCGACCTTGTGGACAAAGATGCATCATTCTACTATGCCCAAAAACGTTTCGACCAGAACTGTAATGAAGCAACCGACAACGACGAAGCAAGCGCCGACAACAACTGGCCTGTATCATATAGCGGTCAGGTATCCTCACAGACAAGTATTGAAATACCTAAAGGTTACAACCGTTTCGTAATCATACCGGGGCCAAGCAGATCGAGCAGGCAACTCAACATTCCACGCAAGTATTTAGAAACAGGAATATTGCCCGCCTCCCTCGGCACCCAAACAGATAAAACGAACGATACGGTCTACATTGACCTCAAAACCATTGAGGAACTTCAATGTTATAAGTACGGTGAAATGCCTCCTGCACAATTCAAGTGTAACTCCGATAAGTGCCTTTTCATACTGACAAGCTTCTCCTTAGACTATCAAAAAGAAGGAAGCAAAGCCCTCCTGTTAAATATAAACGGCTACTTATTCAGGAAACAATAAAGCGAATCATAAACAGACTAAATATATCCGATATGAACAAACAACAGCTTTTTGAAAATATCAAGCGTAAGCAATCATTCCTCTGCGTAGGTCTGGATACAGACATCAAAAAAATTCCCGAACACTTGTTGAAGGAAGAAGATCCTATTTTCGCTTTCAACAAAGCGATCATCGATGCAACAGCCGACCTCTGTATCGCCTACAAACCCAACCTCGCTTTCTACGAAAGCATGGGTGTGAAAGGCTGGATCGCCTTTGAGAAGACCGTGAAGTATATCAAGGAGAACTATCCCGACCAATTCATCATCGCCGACGCTAAACGCGGTGACATCGGAAACACATCCGCCATGTATGCCCGCACCTTCTTCGAAGAACTGGACATCGACTCCGTGACCGTAGCCCCTTACATGGGCGAGGACAGTGTCACTCCGTTCCTCACCTATGAAGACAAATGGGTGATCCTTCTAGCACTGACCAGTAATAAAGGCTCGCATGACTTCCAGTTGATGGAAGATACGAACGGCGAACGTCTCTTCGAGAAAGTATTGCGTAAATCGCAGGAATGGGCTAATGATGAACAGATGATGTATGTAGTAGGTGCCACCCAAGGCCGTGCTTTCGAAGACATCCGCAAGATTGTCCCCAACCACTTCCTGCTAGTACCGGGCATAGGGGCGCAAGGCGGTTCATTGGAAGAAGTGTGCAAATATGGCATGAACTCCACTTGCGGCCTGATTGTGAACTCCAGCCGTGGCATCATCTACGTGGACAAGACTGAAAAGTTTGCCGAAGCTGCACGCAATGCTGCAAAAGAAGTGCAGCAGCAGATGGCAGAACAACTGAAGCAGTTGTAGCCCGTAACTCATTGCTCGCAACCAAAAGAATCTCATGTTTGAAAGGAAAATCATCAACGATCCGGTATTCGGGTTCATCAATATTCCGAAAGGGTTGCTGTACGACATTGTACGGCATCCCCTTTTGCAGCGTTTAAGCCGCATCAAGCAGCTGGGACTGTCGTCCGTGGTTTATCCCGGTGCGCAACACACCCGTTTTCAGCACTCGTTAGGTGCTTTCTATCTGATGAGCGAGGCCATCCAGCACCTCACCAGCAAAGGAAACTTCATCTTTGACAGTGAAGCCGAAGCGGTGCAAGCAGCTATATTGATGCACGACATCGGGCACGGACCATTCTCCCACGTTTTGGAAGATACCATCGTGCAGGACGTGTCCCACGAGGACATCTCCCTCTTGTTGATGGAACGTATCAACAAAGAAATGAACGGGCAACTCACCCTTGCCATCCAGATATTCAAAGACGAATATCCCAAGAAGTTTCTACACCAACTCGTCAGCGGACAGCTCGACATGGACCGCATGGACTACCTGCGTCGCGACAGTTTCTATACCGGCGTGACGGAAGGCAACATCGGCTCGGCACGTATCATCAAAATGCTCGATGTGAAAGAAGACCATCTCGTAGTAGAGTCCAAAGGAATTTACTCCATCGAGAACTTCCTCACCGCCCGCCGCCTGATGTACTGGCAGGTATATTTGCACAAAACATCCGTAGCCTACGAGAAGATGCTTATCAGCACACTGCTCCGCGCCAAAGAACTGGCAAGCTGGGGTGTGGAATTATTTGCTTCACCGGCACTGCGTTTTTTCCTTTACAACGACATCAATAAGGAGACTTTCTATGCCAATACCGAATACCTAGAGAACTTTATCCAACTGGATGACAATGACATATGGACTGCCTTGAAAGTATGGAGTACCCACAGCGACAAAGTTTTGTCCACGTTGAGCCTCGGCATGATCAACCGCAATATCTTTAAAGTGGAAATTTCTACTGAACCGATATGTGAAAAAAGAAAAAAAGAATTAACTTTGCAAATAAGTCAGCAACTGGACATACCCCTCTCTGAAGCGAGCTATTTCGTCTCTACCCCCAGCATCGAGAAGAATATGTACGACCCAGCAGACGATAGTATTGATATCCTCTACAAAGACGGAAGTATCAAAAATATTGCTGAAGCATCGGACATGCTCAATATTTCCCTCTTATCGAAAAAGGTAAAAAAATACTATCTTTGCTACCAACGTTTGCATAGGTAAGTATAAAATATTCACCCAAGGATAAGGAAATATAAAAAAAAAGTCCGTTATTTGTGATTTGAAACCATCTAACAAGAATAAGACAATGGAGTTCTCTGCTAAACAAATTGCAACATTTATCCAAGGAGAAATCGTTGGAGACGAGAATGCAACTGTACATACTTTTGCAAAGATAGAAGAAGGCATCCCCGGTGCTATTTCGTTCCTATCCAATCCCAAATATACCTCTTATATATACGACACTCAATCCAGCATAGTATTGGTAAACAAAGATTTCGTGCCTGAACAGGAAGTAAAAGCCACTTTAATCAAAGTGGATAACGCCTACGAAAGTCTTGCCAAACTGCTCAATCTTTATGAACAGAGTAAACCCAAACGGGTGGGCATCCATCCGCAGGCTTTCGTTGCCGAGACTGCTAAAATCGGCAAGGATGTTTACATAGCACCCTATGCTTGCATTGGCGAATATGCTGAAGTGGGAGACAACACAATTATTCATCCGCATGCTACTATCGGTAGTGGTGCCAAAGTAGGTAGCAACTGTATCATATATGCCAGCGCAACCATTTATCATGACTGCCGGATAGGCAATCATTGCATTTTACATGCTGGTAGTGTGATCGGTGCAGATGGTTTTGGCTTTGCCCCCACTCCCGAAGGTTACGAAAAGATTCCGCAAATCGGTATCGTAATATTGGAGGATAATGTGGAAATCGGTGCCAACACATGCGTAGACCGTGCCACAATGGGTGCGACTATTGTACATAAAGGTGTGAAACTGGACAATTTGATTCAGGTGGCCCACAACGACGAGATAGGTTCGCACACCGTTATGGCTGCACAAGTAGGCATAGCAGGTTCCACCAAAGTGGGCGAATGGTGTATGTTTGGCGGCCAAGTAGGTATCGCGGGACACATCCATATCGGAAATAAGGTGAACCTTGGCGCACAGTCCGGTGTTCCCAGCAGTATCAAGGATGGCAGCCAGCTAATCGGTACCCCGCCTATGGAACTGAAGCAATACTTCAAAGCTTCCATCGCACAACGGAGCTTACCGGAAATGTTAGCTGAAATCCGTCAGCTCCGTAAAGAACTGAATGAATTAAAACAACAAATAAACAAGTAACAAATGTTGAAACAAAAGACTCTGAAAGACAGTTTTTCCCTCAGTGGTAAAGGTCTTCACACGGGACTTGACCTGACCGTTACTTTCAATCCGGCTCCGGACAATCACGGATATAAAATCCAGCGTATCGACTTGGAAGGGCAACCTACTATCGATGCGGTTGCGGACAACGTAACTGAAACCACACGCGGCACTGTTCTTTCTAAGAATGGCGTGAAGGTTAGCACTGTAGAGCACGGCATGGCAGCACTTTATGCCTTAGGCATTGACAACTGCCTGATACAAGTCAATGGTCCTGAGTTTCCTATTCTGGACGGCAGCGCCCAATATTATGCACAAGAAATAGAGCGCGTAGGTACAGAAGAACAAAACGCAGTTAAAGATTTCTATATCATCAAGTCGAAAATCGAGTTCCGCGATGAGAAGACAGGTTCTTCCATTATCGTGTTGCCTGATGAAAATTTCAGCCTGAATGTACTGGTATCTTACGATTCGGATATCATCCCCAACCAGTTTGCAACGTTGGAAGATATGTCGAAATTCAAAGAAGAAGTAGCCGCCAGCCGCACATTCGTATTCGTACGCGAAATCGAACCGCTGTTACAAGCCGGCCTCATCAAAGGTGGTGACTTGGACAACGCCATCGTGATTTATGAACGCAAGATGTCTCAGGAAGACTTCGACAAGCTGGCTGACGTGATGGGTGTTCCCCATATGGATGCCGAGCAGCTGGGATATATCAACCACAAACCGCTGGTATGGGCCAATGAATGTGCACGTCACAAATTGCTCGATGTTATCGGTGACCTGGCTCTGATAGGCAAACCCATCAAGGGGCGTATCATCGCTACCCGTCCGGGACACACCATCAACAATAAGTTTGCACGCCAGATGCGTAAGGAAATCCGTCTGCACGACATTCAAGCACCGACTTACGACTGCAACCGCGAACCCGTGATGGATGTAAACCGCATCCGAGAACTATTGCCGCACCGTTATCCGTTCCAATTGGTAGATAAAGTCATTGAAATCGGAGCTAATTATATTGTAGGCGTAAAAAACATAACTGCCAACGAACCTTTCTTCCAGGGTCACTTTCCACAAGAACCCGTAATGCCAGGTGTATTGCAGATTGAGGCCATGGCACAAGTAGGCGGCTTACTCGTACTGAACTCAGTAGACGAACCAGAACGTTACTCCACCTATTTCATGAAAATAGACGGTGTGAAATTCCGCCAAAAGGTAGTGCCGGGCGATACCCTGGTCTTCCGTGTAGAGTTGCTTGCTCCTATCCGCCGTGGCATTTCTACAATGAAAGGCTACGCGTTTGTAGGCGAGAAAGTAGTTTGCGAGGCAGAGTTTATGGCACAAATAGTTAAGAACAAGTGAATATAAATATTAGGTATTAAGTATTAATTATTAATTGGTTGCGCACTTATTGTTCAAGTGCTTTCATCTTGATAATTAATAATTAATATTTGATAATTAATTATTAAACAACATGATAAGTCCCTTAGCGTATATTCATCCCGAGGCGAAAATCGGGGAAAACGTAGAGATTGCTCCTTTTGTATTCATCGACAAGAATGTGGTAATCGGCGATAACAATAAAATTATGGCAAACGCCAACATTCTGTACGGTTCGCGTATTGGTAATGGAAACACAATCTTTCCGGGAGCTGTAATCGGTGCTATTCCCCAAGACTTGAAGTTCAGAGGGGAAGAGAGTACCGCTGAGATTGGTGACAACAACACGATTCGTGAAAATGTAACTATTAACCGTGGTACGGCTGCCAAAGGTAGAACCATTGTAGGCAACAATAATTTGTTGATGGAAGGTGTACACGTGGCGCACGATGCCCTCGTCGGTAACTATTGTATCATTGGAAATTCTACCAAGATGGCAGGTGAAATTATAATAGACGATTATTCCATCATCAGTGCTAATGTGTTGATGCACCAGTTCTGCCGAGTAGGCGGATTCGGTATGATACAGGGAGGCTGCCGTTTCAGCAAGGATATTCCTCCCTACATCATTGCCGGTCGGGAACCTATCGCTTATAGTGGTATCAATATTATCGGCTTGCGTCGCCGCGGATTCTCCAACGAAACAATAGAGAATATTCATAATGCATACCGCATCATCTATCAGAGTGGCCTAAACACCTCGGACGCGCTGAAGAAGATAGAGGAAGAAATTCCGACAGGTCCAGAGATTGAATATATTGTCGGCTTCATCCAAAACTCCGAACGTGGCATCATCAGGTAATAAAACGATAAAGTGATAAGTGATAACCGTGTTACCACACTATCACATTACAACATTATAACTTTAGAGTATGATTTACAGATTTACACTTATCTCCGACGAAGTAGACGACTTCGTAAGAGAAATACAGATTGACCCGGAAGCTACCTTTTACGACTTTCACGACGCTATCGTGAAATCAGTGGGTTACACCAACGACCAGATGACTTCTTTCTTCATCTGCGATGACGATTGGGAAAAAGAAAAAGAAATCACGCTGGAAGAAATGGATGATAATCCGGAAATGGACAGCTGGGTAATGAAAGATACGACCATCAGCGAACTGGTGGAAGATGAGAAGCAGAAGTTACTCTATGTATTCGACTACATGACGGAACGTTGTTTCTTCATCGAACTTTCCGAAATCATTACCGGCAAGGAAATGAAGGGTGCCAAATGTACCAAGAAAGAAGGTGACGCCCCGAAACAGACAATTGATTTCGAAGAAATGGCAGCCAGCAACAGCTCTCTTGACTTAGATGAGAATTTCTATGGCGATCAAGACTTCGACCTGGAAGAATTTGACCAAGAAGGATTCGACATGGGCGGAGGCGAAGGTGGCGCAGCATCATTCGAGGAAGATAAATTCTAATTTAATTATATTTAGATAAGCGAACGACACGGACTTAAACGGAGAACACGGAAGATCATCTTAATATGAATCTTAAGCCCGCGTTTATCCCTTTAAGTCTGTGTCGTCTGTGTATCTATAATTCAATACATATTAATTACCACATTCTCCCCTTATGAAAACCCTGATAGTGCTTATTGGACCGACCGGAGTCGGAAAGACCGAACTCAGCCTGCGGCTGGCAGAGCATTACCACACTTGTATCGTTTCTGCTGACTCGCGGCAGCTCTATGCCGACCTGAAAATAGGAACGGCAGCCCCCACCACCGAACAACTGCAACGTGTAAAGCACCACCTCGTAGGTACGTTGCAACTCACCGACTATTACAGTGCCGCCCAATATGAAACTGAAGTACTGAAACTTCTGGACATGCTGTTCACCGAACAAGATATCGTGGTGCTTACAGGCGGCTCAATGATGTACGTAGATGCCGTATGCAAAGGTATTGATGACATCCCTACCGTAGATGCCGAAACACGCCAGTTGATGCTGCAAAAATATGAAACCGAAGGTTTGGAAAGACTTTGCGCAGAACTGAAACTGCTCGATCCGGAGTATTATAAGATAGTAGATTTAAAGAATCCGAAGCGTGTGGTCCATGCCCTGGAAATATGCTATATGACGGGGAAAACCTACACTTCTTTCCGTACCCAACAAAAAAAAGAACGTCCTTTCCACATCATTAAAATTGGCTTGACGCGTGACCGTGAAGAGCTCTACGACCGCATCAACCGACGGGTGGATATGATGATAGAGGACGGGCTGATAGAAGAAGCCAAACAAGTATATCCTTACCGGACACTCAACTCCTTGAATACAGTAGGCTATAAAGAAATATTCAAGTATCTTGACGAGGAGTGGACTCTGCCCTTTGCCATAGAGAAAATCAAGCAAAACTCCCGTATTTATTCACGCAAGCAAATGACGTGGTTCAAAAGGGATGAAGAAATCCGTTGGTTCCATCCGGAACAAGAAACGGAAATACTAACGTACCTCCGTTCGGTGATATAATACTATTCTGATTCAAGCAGACTCTGATAAATCATTTTTATCGACACCTCCAGTTCATCGTAAAATTTCGATATTGCTTGGGTATCGAGCCTTCCTTTTCTGCGCCATTCATCCAATAAAGGCGTTGCGGTACGAAACACTTCGTCTTCCACAGAAACAAACGTTCTCATATAACCATCGCCTTTTTCCGGACTGTACAACCGTTCCCAATTTAGGTAACATCCAGTTCCCATCCCCTGTTTATAACTGAAAACCTTGTCTGCCAACCGAAGCGAGCAATCGCTAAGTGGCGCAGCCTTACATTCCTTATCAAAACGAATCATCCCGGGAAGAAGTCTATCAGCATCTTTCACCCAAAGCGGAACGGCTACCCCAGTAGGAGGATAACCCAGTAAAGTCCACATCGTTGTCAACTCCGCTTTCTCACCAGGTTTCACACCCTGCACCACCACGGAACACGATGTACTGCTACGCGGAATGAAATCTTGGTCGACAAACCAACCTGACGCCTGCGGACGATTATAAGCACCGCTACGCAAATCAATATCGAGCATACGATTACGAAACGAACGGGACAGATCATTGAAGATAAACTGTGGTGTGATGCTACCTGTAGCCGAAGCCTTCATAAGTACCTGGTCGGCTTCCATATAGCGGACATAGCCGGCTCCTTCATTCACTTTGCCGGCAAAGGAAAAGTTGGTACGAGCGATATAGCCGTAAGGAGCGTCTTTAGGATTGTTTGCATCATACATTATATACTTCTGATAATCCACTTCGAACATAACCGCCCCTCCTTTCGCATCAATCACCCCCAAGTTAGCCTCAATATAGCTGGGCTTGGAGATAGTATCCAGGAAATGACAGAAATCTTCTACCGTTGCACAGATTTCGAGTGCCCGATAGATAATGCGCCCGTTAGCCGCTCCCCGTTCCTCACTGTCTTTTACATCCACCAGATTATAAGACTGAGTATTCATCAAGGCAAATCCGGCAGAATTGGTTCCCATCCATGCTTCCTTCAAATACGCATTATCACTATTTACTACAGCGATAAAGTCATACTTCTCGCCTTTCACACAGTCAATATGGTTTCGCCTGAAATCCGTATCGCGGTTCTTCCAAAGCAAAGGACGCCCGTCGGGAGTAACTTTACCTGATACAACTGCAGAAGTACAAGCTGGCAAAGGAGCAGTCAGACAAAGAGTAATAGCCAACGCACAGGCAAGTCTCAAGATTGGTTTCATAAATGAGTGTTCTTTATTTCTTATTCATACTCTCCCCTAATGAAGATCATCGGCTTGATATATACTTCCAGTATTCCGTCCGCTCCAGTCTTCACCTCAATTTGCTCGATATCCGTCTGGTAGGCGGTTCTTGCAGGAACTTCCTTACCATCAATATAGTAACGCACATTTCGCTTATCCACGCCTTTCGCCTTCAGAAGATTATCGATTTTTTGGGTAGCCTTTTCTTCCTTAATCTGCTCCCGAGTCTTCAATGTAACAATTATAACTCCATTTATACCACGCGTA
Organism: uncultured bacterium; assembly: GCA_905215555.1. Taxonomy (GTDB): domain Bacteria; phylum Bacteroidota; class Bacteroidia; order Bacteroidales; family Bacteroidaceae; genus Bacteroides. Next base: position 68,927 of record CAJMQU010000006.1, on the reverse strand, counting down.
CCATAGATGGCGGTGGCCGAAGCATCTCTCAAAACCTCAATCTGCTTAATGTACTCAGGATTCAGTGCAGCAAAAATTTCAGAAGGAAGTTCCACCTTATTGACAATAAATATAGGCTCATTGGTTCTGACAGGAGCACTATCTCTGATTACCAAAGTGCTGTCTCTCTTTGGAGACTGCGTCACAAGAATCTCATTTTTCAAAGTATCTTTGAAAAATACAATCCCCTTCATAGAAGGAGTTTCAGCATGCACAGATATAGCGGCAGATATCACTACTAATAAAAATACTCCCCAAAAGAAGCTATATCCCTGGTGAATTTGTTTTCCTTGTCCCATAGCATTGTCTTTTAAGTGATTAAATTCTAAACCGTCTCAAACAAAATTACTTAAAAGTAATGACTTAAACAAAGAAATAAGAAACAAAGTAGTTATTCGGCAGACAATTCTTTCAATTTATCAAGCAGGAATTCCCGTTTACTTGCGCTCGTGCCTTCTTCCCAATAGCGGATAATCCCTTTTTTATCAACCAACAAAGTAGTCGGAGTCACCTGTACCTTAAACAAATTGAAGAAGAATAGTTCGTCAGCAATATGGTTAAATAGGAAAGGGCGGTTTTCCACAATCTTCTTTATCTGGTCCACCGTATTCCAAGTGGTAGAAAAATAAATTACATCCGGACAGACTTTCATCCATTCGTTCAGGTCCGGCATTTCTTTGATACAAGGTCTGCAACCAGTATGCCAATAGTTCAGCACAAAAGGCTTTCCGAGTATATCAGTTTTTGTCCAGACACGCCCTGTAGTATCTTTTACTTTAAAGTCCGGAAATGGTTTTCCTACCCATTCATCAAGAATAACCGAATTGCTGGCAGTAATCGCCATTGATTCTTGAGTTCCTGAACGGGAAAGTCTCAACAATTCTTCTCCTCCGGGCACTTTCTCCGCACTAATACGATATTTCATCGCATATTCCGGCAAAGACTTCCCCTTATTCAACTGCATTTCCAGTGCAGTATTTCCATCTTTATCTGTCAATATGGTCAACTTAGCTCCTGTATCAGTTCTTATTCCCGGTGGCATACCCTTGAAGAAATATCCGTCTATCAGATAATATTTATCACTGGCAGTCTGGGCAGAGCAAAGCCCCGCCCACACAAACATCATAGAGAGAAACAAAAAGAGAGAATTTATTTTCATATTAAAATATACTGATTATTCGTCTTTTAAAGTAACTGTTACCTTCGGTGCGACTTTCACCTTAGCAGTCTTCATACTCACATAGGAAACTATCAACTTGTCCCCCTTTGCAGCAGATATGACAAAGCGCCCATCCACATCGGTAACTGTTCCCATATTTGTTCCTTCAAGCAGAATGGTGGCACCAATGATAGGTTCTCCCTCCTTATCCTGAACAACGCCTTCAATTTTCATTTCATCATTGGCAGAATTTTTCTCAACGCCTTTGTGCTTTTTAGTGGTGATATAAATCTTCCCCCTGCCTACATCCTCTGCATTTTTCTCAACATTGATGCTCTCTATCTCATTGGGAGATACAACCTCATCCAATGCTTTACCATTCAAGTTTATTTTTTCACCGTCAACAAACACATCCACATCTGCCCAGTCCGCCCTTCTATTATTCAGATAAACAGCATTCACTCCGGGTACACTGACTGCTGAACTCTTGGTTGATAAAGTAATAGGCTTTTGCTCACCCCCCTTCAAGGTAATCAGGATAACACCATTCTTTCCTTTTTCACCATATAGTTCAGTAGCATCTTCACCTTTCAGAATAGTCATACTCTTTATTTTATTAGCATCCAAAGCGGACATTATCGAAGAGGTAACTTCTTTGCCATCTGCAATATACAGAGGGGCATTTGCACCTAGAATAGAGAAATCAGTTGACATTGAGTTCACCACTATCGAAGAGTTCACTTTCTTTCCCCCTTCCAGTTTAAATAACACGGGCAGTGTATATTTTATTGCTACGGCCTCTCCCTTCTGCATACCCGGTTTCCATTTCGGCATCGACTTCACCAAGCGGATAGCTTCAGCGTCCAAATCTTTATCTACCGCACGGATAACTTCAGGATCCGTCACGTTTCCTTCCTTATCAATAATAAACTGTACAATGACACGCCCTTGTGTGCCTTTTTCTTTTGCAGACTCAGGATATTGCATATTCTTTTGAATATATTCCAATGCAGCAGCCATTCCGCCACCGGGAAATTCCGGCATCTGTTCAATCACCTCATAAAGTGGAGCACCTTTCAGTTTGTCGGTCACCTCTGTAGGTATGTATTTCACTTCTACAGGTTTCACCGTATCTTTCAATACTGTACTCATCTGTACTGCTTCCTCAGTAGTTTTTGTGGTTTTCGCTTCCACAATTGCCGTCAAATCATTAACTTTGACGGCTGCAATCTCTTCTACGGTATCAGAGATTTCAGGACGGGCAAAAGCAGTGACTGCAATAGCAGCTACCGGAAGTATATACAAGTACTTCAATTTCGCCCACGGATTCGATTTTTCTTTTAACATCATAGTGATACGTTTTTTAAGTTTACTGTGATTAAAGCTGTTGGCCATAGAGTAGAGCCTTGTGCCAACAGCTTTTTTTATCAATAATAATTGGTATTGTTTTGCGTCAACGCCTTTTTCAATCACCGTTTCATCTGCCTCATACTCATGGATATTCTGCAATTCCTGTTTCAGCAGCCACGAAGCCGGATTGAACCATTGGAAAAAGATACAGATATCCGCCACCAGCAAATCCCATGAATGCCGGTTCTGGATATGGGCTAACTCATGGATGAGTATCTCCCGCCCGTTCTCATCCAGATCTTTCTGCGAGATGGCGATATACTTCATCCAGCTGAACGGAGCTATATCATGATCATGTACAATCAAAGTTACTTTCTCTTTACCATCGGCATATTTTCCAAGATGTTCTTTCCTGCCTGATCTTAACAGAGCGCCCAACTTCAGCAAAGAATATCCATTGCGGAAAGCAAAGAACAAAATGCCAACCAGATACACCAACAATGCAACCTGTATCCATGTCACCGTCACTTCTTCCACTTGTACCCTTGTAGCGTCCGCCGTATTCATCATATCTGCCAGCATCAGCCACTGCTCCAAGGTCATCATCGTCTGATGTACTTCTGTCTGTTTCTCTACAGTCACTTCCACCAAGGGCAAAAGACACGACAACAACAATATGCTCAGCATTGCCCCCCGGTTGAAACGATGAAACGTTTCGCGACTCAACAATAATCGGTAAAACAGATAGAACACCGCCAGGCAAACTGATGACTTCAGTATATAGACAAAGAAAATTCCCATATTGATGTATTATTTTATAATTTGTTCAATTCTTCTTTTATCACATCCGCACCCGGGAAACCGGTAACTTGGTATGCAATATTTCCCTCTCTATCCACAATAAAATAAGTAGGTATTCCGGGATATTCATATAGTTTGCCCATAGCGGAACTCTGTTCTTTTGTAATCCGGTAGTGTATACCCTGAATATCCGGTATAGTAATTTTCCATTTTCCCTCCGGCGAACTCTCATCCGCTACATACATATACACCACATCTTTCAATTCTTCCTTAACCGGTTTCAAACTCTTCATAGCCCGCGTACAAGGTCCGCACCATGTATTCCACATATCTATCAGCACCACTTTTCCACGATACGGACGGGTGATAGTTTCTATAAGGCTATCGGCAGTCACTGCCGCATCTAGTTGACACATTGTATAACCGGTCTTCTTTGCACTTTCCGCAAGCAAATCTGTTATCAGCTGATTCCGGATGTTCAAAGCTTTCTTTATTTCCGGTTCGGCAATGCTATCCAATGTCAGCAATTGTTCTTCGGTCAGCGGTTTCATACGTGTAAGGGCAAAACCTAAAGGCTTTGCACGCAAAATATCATCCCAAATGGGTACCGGTTCAAACTTTCCTTTGAAGTCTTCAGTAGCCACACGTACAAAATCTGGATAACTACCATAACGAATGTAAGGAGAATGCACAAAATCCATTTTCAGGATTTCATCGTAATAGTTTTTGTCTACTGTCATGTCCGCCCGCTTCACTCCTTTCTTCCCGCAAATCATCGGTGCATAACTGATATTGCCCTTATAACCCTTGACAGCAAAGAAATATGACATTTCCAGCTTGGTTATCAAGTAAGTATGCGCAGCATCACTCAATGATTTATTTTTCAATATATCTTCACGATATCTCTCATAAATCTTAGTCACATATTTTTTATATTGATTAGGAGAGACTCCACAGATATTCTCATAGAAATTATCAGCACTATAGATATTCATCAATGAACCATATTTTGTCAATTCCGTATTCAGTCCGGCATAAGTCCCTTCAAACCAAACAAGTTGTCCGTTATCTTTCTTTCCGAACAAATGGCTTTCCGACCAGAAAATCGCTGGCAGATTCAAAGTCAACACAAGTTCACCACCTGGAACAAGAAATAATTCAAAACGCTTTTTCCCAACTTTCAAAGTGGCCTCACCAGGTAACATCAAATTGGTTTCATACCGGAAAGTTCCGTCTTCGGCTATTGGAATAGATTGTCCGAACACATCAAAAAACAGCCAATTCGCACAATTGAAATTCAACGTAGTTCCATATCCCGGAGTATACCCCAATATCTGTCCGCGTATCACTGTCTTTCCATTCTTCAGTACCGGGTCGGGTAAAGGTTGTGAATAATCTAACAGCTGATTCAGGAGTTTATCGGGTATACCAATATCCGGTCTCTTTCCATCCAGACGCACACCATATATACACCAGCCTTTATCATCAGCATCCGGCATTTCCAGAAAATCAAAACTTTCCGCATCAGCGGGGAGCGGTTCGAATTTCAACATCACAGGCAACTCTCCAGAAGCAGGTATGGGTGTCCACAGTTCCTTGGAAAAACCGTTTCCCCCCAGATAAGCATATCTTTTCCCGGCAACTTGCAGCACTGCTGCCGAGTCTATTCTTACACCTTCGCCAGGGACAAAGTATATTATAGCATCCACCCATGTCGTATCTTTCCCCAATGTCACTCTCTCTATTTCAAGCTGACTGCCACTAGCCGCCATGAAATAAGGAGATTTCACAGTTCTCTTTGCCTGTAAACCTAAGCAAACAGCCACCAGAACGAAACAAGCTATTGCAATGTTTTTCATAATCCCCGGCATTTTAAAGTTTTTATTTTGTTCCTTTCTCCACTTCGGCAATCAATTGTTTCAGGTCATCCAGCGAAATATCCTCTTCCTTCACCAGAGAAGACACTGCACTAAGGTAAGAGTTATTAAAATATTTGCTGATCACCTTCTTCAATGTCCCTTTACTGAAATCTTCCTTATTCACCACAGCATAATACTGATATGTGTTACCATACGTTTTATGAGCCAGAAAACCCTTATCCTCCAGACCTCTCACAATCGTGGACAACGTATTGAAGTGCGGCTTCGGCTCTTTATAAAAAGCCAGCATCTCTTTCACAAACAACGGACCTTTCTCCCAGAAAAATCCCATGATTTCTTCTTCTTTCGCAGTCAATCCTTTCATAGTTCTTCATTTGTTTTCTGCAAATAACTAAATTATTTAGTTTACAAACTAATTTTTCTCGTTAAATAAGACTAAACGCAAAATACCTACAAATAGCGATTGCAGTTTTCAAGGAAAATCCGTTCCTTTGTGCACGAATAGACTAAAAAAGAAAGGATAATCTACAATGAATGAACCACATAAGTATCGCGCCACAGACAAAATGAGTGACCTTATCTGTGATAACTACTCTTTATTAATGGTTATGAGCCGCTTTGGTCTTTCACTGGGTTTTGGAGATAAAAGCGTAAAGGACGTTTGTGAAGTTCAGGGCGTGGACTACCGCACCTTTCTCGCAGTAGCCAATTTCATCAGTGAAGAACAGTATGCTTATACTTACAGTGAAGATGAAAATGCTTTCTCCATCCCTGCACTCATGGACTATCTGAAACAGGCGCACACCTATTTCCTCGATTTCAAGCTGCCGGTCATCCGCCGTAAACTTATCGAATCTATCGACTGCTCAGGCACTGACAACATAGCCTATCTTATTTTGAAATTCTTCGATGAATATGCCAAAGAAGTACGCCGCCATATGGAGTATGAAAATGAGGCAGTGTTCACCTATGTAGAAAAACTGCTGGAAGGCAAGCTTGCCGAAGATTACGATATAGCCACCTTCGCCAGCAAACATAATCAGATTGAGACCAAGTTGACAGAGTTGAAAAATATCATCATTAAATATTATCCGGAAAAAGAGAATAACAACAAACTCAATGCTGTTCTTTTCGATATCTTCAACTGCGAACATGATCTTGCTTCACACTGCCAGGTAGAAGACTATATGTTTGTTCCTGCTGTGGCACAATTGGAAAGGAGATTGAGAAATGAACAATAATGCTTCTTCTATAAAAATAGCAGTTGCAGAGACTTCAGTAATCATCCGGAGCGGACTTACGGCAGTATTAAAGCGTTTGCCCAATCTGAATGTACACCCTATCGAAGTCTCTTCTCCTGAATCTCTGCAGAGTTATATCCACCTGAACACGCCAGATATACTCATCGCTAATCCAACCTTTGGCGGGTGGTTTGATATTGCTACATTCAAAGCGGAAAACGGAAAAGCAGAGACTAAATATCTCGCACTTGTGTGCTCCGTCATTGATAGCAATTCATTAAAAGAGTACGATGACCATCTATCCATCTGCGATGATACAGAAACGATTGCCACGAAAATAAACCAACTGCTTTGTACTGACGAAGAAGAGGAGAAGGAAAACGAGCAGGAAACACTCAGTCAACGCGAAAAAGAAATCATCACCTGCGTTGTGAAAGGTATGACCAATAAAACCATCGCCGACCAACTTTATCTTTCCATCCATACCGTCATTACCCATCGCCGGAATATTGCCCGTAAACTGCAAATACACTCTCCGGCAGGCCTCACCATCTACGCTATTGTGAATAAGCTGGTGGAGTTACAAGACATAAACCCTCAACTGTGATTGTCTTGTACTCCACACTCGTCATACTTCACCCAAAACATATCCAAAATCGAGTTATTATTTTTAGTTTTGTTGTTTCCATCAGCTACAAAGATAATCCTATCTTAAAAGTCCAAAACATACATTGATTATCAACTTCTCACAAGAAGTTAATTTCTTGTCAACGAGGAGCTAACTTCTTGTCGACAAACTCCTAACTTTTTGTCAACAAGGTATTCAAGAAAAGCTTTGTACATCTCACACACGCACGACACCCTATGTTATCAAACGAAAAAATCCCCGTTCTTTCACGATATCACATCGGGAAAGACGGGAACCTTTTTTCCTTAATAAAAGTGGTTACGTAATTATGACTAACTAATTCATTAAATCTGATGGTGCAAAAGTAGGGCATTCGCAGAGATACCACAATCCCTAAAACAAGGTATAATGAAAGTTATTTATAACTATTATTAGGTATTTATCGGACAGGGAGCCTTATTTTCTAATGATAAATAGCATCCATAGCTTTATCTATACTTGAAAGCCAATATATAGTACCCGACCAGCACTATTGCCAACAGACAACCTACACCGGCAGTGAGCATATCACACAATCCTTGCGGAATGCCATATTCCACTTCCACTTTATTGAATACAAGAACAAGGAAAAGCAGAACTATAAAGACATTGAGTACCCGGGCAAAGCGGATTGCTAAGAAAAACTGCGTTGCCACATTACGTTCAGTAATGCGTACTGGAAAATGCACAAAGCGGATAGGCAAGTAGGCTGTAGCACCTATGGCAAGAAGACTAAAAGTACCCAGTCCGGCAGAGAGAAGGGAAAAATTAGCTGTTACCTTGTCGTCCACATGAAGATAAACCCATATTGCACACATCCATGCGGCAACTGCCAACAGTGCCGCAGTACCTTCCATAATACGATCTACAATAGTAGGATGAATATGGATATTGGAGAATTCTTTGGCTGAATAAGAACCAAGATTTAACATAAGACTATGAATTACAAATTATATACTACGATTCAGTTTGCTGGGACGAAGGAGGATTTTTAGTTTTCTTCATCCTCCCGCTTTTCCTCAACGCTTCAGCAATAATCCACTGAAGCTGCCCGTTAGTACTGCGAAACTCATCGGCTGCCCACTTCTCAAGGGCATCCATAGTTGCAGCATCTACACGCAGGACAAAGCTTTTGGTTGAAGTTTCTTTTTTAGCCACGATTCTATTTCAGAATTTATGATTTACAAATTAAGCTTGAATTTATATTATAACAAACTCCCGATATGGATAAATGATGCAACATCATCCATCACATAACCAACTACAGGCGACTCACGGTTGTACTCAAATGGAGTAGCTTTTCCACTCCCCTCCTGCAACATATGATTGAGTTTAGGATAAGATTTAAAGAATACGTTTTTATTACGCAGTAACCCAAAACGCCACAATCCAAAATCTTCCATAGTGACCTGATAATCACGTTCGCCTTGCAATATAAGCATGGGTAAAGTAAGTTTGGATGCTACTTCCACAGGCTTATAGGCGTTGGCAAACGCCCAATAAGAACGAGGAGCATCCAGCAACAAAGGAATCTTATCATCAAATTCCGGTGTACCCAGTTTTTTGATATTATCCGCTTGCTTCTTTATTTCTGCAATCTGCTTTTTAGCATTGTCAGAAGAATCCTTTAAAGAAGATATATAAGTCATTTGTTCGACAATAGCATCTTCAAACGGGCGAGCCAAAGCAGCAACAAGAATAATCCCCGCCAATCCGTCAGCCCGTTCTGCAATGCGTGGAGCAAGTGTGGCTCCCAAACTGTGACCTAACACATAAATACTGTCTGCATCAATCTCCGGCAGTGTTTTTGCCCAAGCGGCAATAGCTACAGCATCATCAACACTTTCGGTATCATAATCAATTTCACGGCCTTCGGGAACGCAAGCCGCACCATAAGCTTTTCTACGTTTCTCATAGCGCACTGTTGCAATACCACGTTCAGCCAGTCCCCAAGCTAAATCACGGAAAGGCTTATTTGGACCGACAGTTTCATCACGGTCCTGCGGACCAGAACCATGCACAAAAATTACTACAGGCACCTTCTCCTTTCCTACAGGTAACGTCAGAGTTCCAGGCAGTTTGAATCCGTCAGCGCCAACTGTAATATCCCGTTCAAACATCTTTTCCTTATTATAAGTCACCGGTTGCGCTGTAGAAGCAGCAGGCACAGGTATCAGACGAATTGTGTTCATTCCACCGTCAGCATCAAATGACAATAAGAAGCGAAGACTGTAACGCTCAAACTTCAAATCGGAATAATAGAGTGTGATACCTTGCGCACTCTCTTTCTTCCATTCACCTTTAGACTGAAGTTTACCAAATTGCTTTTCCGACTGCTTGAACATATCCTTGAAAACTTCCGGAGACAATTTCTCCTGTAACTCTTTTGACAACAGTACATGAATACTATCACCCTGGTCTGCAATAAACAATTCGTATACATGCTTGGCACGGTCCATATTTACATCCTGTGCAAAGGCCGCCACCACATACCCCAGCAATAAGCCGAGCACTAATACCCACTTATATAGAAAAGAAAAGTTCATATTGTTCTGATTAATGATTTAACGTACCCGCATTAATAACCGGCTGTGCAGCTTCATCGGCGCAAAGCACCACCAACAAGTTGCTGACCATAGCCGCCTTTTTTTCTTCGTCCAGTTCAACAATCTCCTCTTCAGAAAGTTTATGCAAAGCCATTTTTACCATAGAAACAGCACCTTCCACAATCTTTTCACGGGCAGTGATAATGGCCGAAGCTTGTTGACGGCGAAGCATCACCGCTGCAATTTCGGGTGCATAAGCCAAGTAATTGATACGTGCTTCCACGACCTCCATACCTGCCATAGCAAGACGCTCATTCAGCTTCTGCTCCAGTTGCTCATTGATTTCCTCACCGCCGGAACGAAGTGTCAGCTCTTCAGTATCCGCTTCATTATCATCATAGGCATATTGTCCTGCTACCTGGCGCAATGCTGCATCGCTCTGTATTTTCACAAAGTTTTCAAAAGCATTCATCCTACTGGCAACTGCATTACCTATAGTTATTTGATTAGCATTTCCCGTCGTATGAGCAGAAGATGCCATCGTCTGTGAATCAATCTCAAACATAGCTTTATAAGTATCTTTGAGTTTCCACACCAATACCAGTCCAATCAGAATCGGATTCCCTATCTTATCGTTCACCTTGATAGGCTCCACATCCAAATTGCGTGCACGCAAAGAAAGTTTTTTCTTATCCAAAAAAGGATTCACCCAAAAGAATCCCGTTGCCTTAAATGTACCCTTATATTTACCGAAGAAGACCATAGCCCGGGCTTCATTGGGTTCCAATTGCATATATCCGGCAAACATCACCAGCCAAACAAGACAGAGAACACCTGCTACAACCGCTGTCGGAAGACAAGTGACAAACCCTAAATAGATAAGCGCAGGCAACACGATTAGATGAATAAACAAGCCTAAGAAGCCATTCATCTTAAAACCACTGAAATTCTTTTCCTTAGTTTCCATACTTAACAGATTTAATTGATATCATTTTGATATCACAAATATATCATAAATTCTAAGAAGTTTGATAATCATGACAGCTATTTTAAACAAGATTAAGAAAAACATTAGTTTTTTCGTATCTTTGCCTCATACAAATTAAAATTATAAACCCAAAAACATTAATATGCACATGAACACTAAATTTAAAACCATTCTATCACTTTGTTCTACATTACTATTTCCAATTATGCTTTATGCACAACCTATATGTCAATTTCAACATTTTTCAATATACAATGGACTGGTACAAAGAACAGTTACAGATATCGTACAAGATTCAAAAGGTTTTATATGGTTTGCTACATGGAATGGGTTGAATAAATTCGATGGCTATACTTTTAAAAACTACAAAGCATACCCTGGAGATGGGTGCACACTAACCAGTAATCGCATATTAAAAATTATCCCCAATCAGTATAATAGTATTTGGTGCCAAACTTACGACGGCCGGATATATTTATTCGACAGCCAACACGAAAAGTTTATTGATATTCTTCAATCCATCGAGAAAAAAGAAAATAAAACATATGCAGTACAAAAAATCTATGCTCTGCCTAAAGGTGTCAGCTGGATTGTCTGCAAAAATAGCGCCTTTCGAATAGACGAACAGATGCTTGAAAATGGAGATGAAAGAAGCATTACATTCTATAGTCCGACAGCAAATAATTTACCAGGGAAAAAAGTAACGAACGTTCAGCAAGACACTAACGGAGATGAATGGATTTTTACCAATAAAGGGATCTGCATAGTCGGTCAGAAGACCTTATACGATACCTCCGAATTCATAAGCCTCTGTGAGAACAATAAAAAAACATATTTGATATCCGCTGATCGTTTAGCAACTTACGATCAGCAGACAGGTCAACTTCAGGATGAAACAATTCCTTCCGTTTCCGGTCAGTTAAACTGCATACAAAGCCTAGGAAAAGACACCATTGGAGTAGGAACTAACAATGGCATCATACTTTTCTTTGCACGAACCAAACAATTCAAGTTTGTAGATACTACGCCTAAGTCTCCATCAAACACAGTAAAAATGTTTAAGGATAGCTACAATGAATTATGGGTATTCAATCATGAACGTGGAGCCACACGATACAATCTGACAACCGGCGAGGAACAACACTATGAGACTCCACCGCAAAATATGCCAAAAGCTGAATTAAAAAGTCGCGATGTAATTTTTGAGGACAATCAGGGAACATTATGGATAGTGCCACACTTAGGATGCCTGAGTTACTATGACCGCAAGAGCAAAGAGCTCAAACCCTATTATACCGATTACAGCAAGCCCGAATCTAAATTTACCCCTGTGATTACCAACTTCTATTTGGACAATCAAAGAAATCTATGGTTTACCAATAACTTTTGGATGGACAAAGTTTCATTCTTTCCCAATGCCAGCCATTTGACCGTATTTGACAATGGGCATGAAACCCGGGCTTTCCTGATCGATAAGCAAAAGAATCTGTGGGCAGCAAATAAAAAAGGATTTGTTCGTATTTTCAATCCGGACAAGTCCCTTAAAGGCTATCTGACACCGGATGGAAAAATCCGCAAACAAGCCATATCATTTTCCAAAAATATTTATTGCTTTATGGAGGATGAGCAGGGAGATATTTGGTTAGGGAGTAAATGGGATGGCATCTTCCGACTGAAGAAAAAAGGGAACGGAGATTTCCAGATACAAGAATATGCCCATAGTGAAAACGATCTGTACAGTTTAAGTAACAACAGTGTTTATTGTATCTATCAGGACTGCCAAAAACGTATATGGATAGCTACACACGGTGGAGGGTTAAACCTGCTTCAGAAAACACCGGAAGGAAAAACCCGCTTCCTGCACAGCGGTAATTTACTGAAAGGCTATTCACAAGACAAATTTACCAAGACACGCATCATCAAAGAGGTTGATAACACAATTCTTGTCGGCACAACAGAAGGACTAATTAGCTTTGGTTGTGACTTCAAACGACCGGAAGATATCAAATTCCACTCTAATGTACGTATACCTGACACAGCATCTAGCTTGAGCAGCAATGATGTTATTTATATTTATACGGACAGCCGGAAGAATACGTACGTTCTTACATTCACAGGGGGAATCAATCAGATTATTTCAGATAATCTGCAAACCGACCATATCCAGTTCAAAACCTATACAAAGCAAAACGGATTGATATCCGATCTAGTTTTATCAATGATTGAAGACCATCAAAAGAATTTATGGATCATATCAGAAAACACAATCGCCAAATTCGACCCGGAAAACGGTACTTTCGATCACTATAACGAGAAATACCTCCAAAAAGAAATATATTTTAGCGAGGCTTCACCTGTCATCGTGCAAAACCAGTTGATATTGGGCACAGATGCAGGTATCCTAAAAATTAACCCCAAGTTACTCAACAAAAGTACCTATTCCCCGCCTATCGTTTTCACTGGCCTGAGAATACAAGGAACCCAACAAAATATCAACATTGATGACTTGAAAGAACTAAGACTGAAGCCCGATGAACGAAACGTCTCTTTCCAGTTTGCCGCATTAGACTATATTGAGCCGACCTCCATCAATTATGCCTACCGTCTGAAAGGACTGGAGGAAAAATGGAATGAAGTAGACAACAGCCGTACAGCCAGTTACATTAATCTTTCCCCGGGAGAATACGAACTTCAAATACGTTCAACCAATAGTGACAGGGTATGGACAGATAACATGCGAAAACTTTCGGTAATTGTTGTACCTACTTTTTGGGAAACACATTGGGCTTTGTTGCTTTATGCAATTCTATTCATTATATTCACAGGAACTATTATGTATATAATACTTTATATATATAAGTTACGCCACCAGATATACCTTGAACAGCAACTGGCTAATATAAAACTGCGTTTCTTTACGGATATATCCCATGAATTACGTACTCCATTAACTCTCATTTCAAGTCCGGTAGGTGAAGTCTTGGAACATGAAAAGCTCTCCTCCAATGCTCGCAAACTTCTTACGGTAGTGCATTCCAACACAGAACGTATGTTGCGACTCGTCAACCAAATACTCGATTTCCGCAAAATAGAGAATAAGAAGATGAAACTATTGCTGGAAAAAACAGAAGTTATCGGTCTATTACAAAAAGTGATGAACAACTTCAAAATTATGGCTGAAAAAAAGAATATCAACTTCCGCCTGCAAACTGATCAAGAACGCCTCTATAGTTGGGTTGACCAGGACAAACTAGAAAAAATTGTTTTCAATTTACTGTCCAATGCATTCAAATACACCCCTGCCAATAAATCTATCACTGTATGCGCTTCTGTAAATGAAAAAAAAATGGTAATCTCTGTCAAAGACGAAGGTATCGGAATCGACCCCCAAAAGCAACAAACCTTATTCCAACGTTTTGAGACACTGGTAAATAATAATATTCTACAACCTTCTTCCGGCATCGGCCTATCATTAGTCAAAGAGCTGATTGAATTGCATCAAGGTAATATCCAGGTAAATACTGAAACTGGAATAGGCAGCGAATTCATAATTTCATTACCTCTTGATCCAAAAGTGTATGAAAGGAAAGAGAATACAGAATTCATTCTGAATGATATTCCTTCTACAGACAATCAGCTCCCCCCCTCTCAAACTGTTGGTAAAAAAAAGAATGTAGAAGAAACGGCAAACACTCTCGCTCCTACCAATTCCAAAACAGATGAAGACCCTACCTCCGTACTGATTGTGGAAGACAATGTCGAACTGAGAGATTTCTTAAACAATATTTTATCGGGAACCTATAAAGTCATTGAAGCTACTAACGGACAGGAAGGAGTAGTACAGGCTTTGCATCATATACCAGACTTTATCATCAGCGATGTCATGATGCCGGTTATGGACGGGCTTGATATGGTAAAAGCAATCAAAGAACACCGGGATATTTGCCACATCCCTATTATTCTGCTTTCAGCCAAATCTTCTCTGGACGACCGGATTTCAGGTCTGGAACAAGGTATTGATGATTATATTACGAAACCATTCAGCTCTACTTACCTGAAAATGCGCATCAAATCGTTGCTGCATCAGCGCAAGCAATTGCAAGAACTTTACCTAAAACAATGGTCGGAAAAAGGAAAAGACTCCCCCACACCTATCATGGAAATAGAACCGGAAAAACCGCAAATAGTTCCGTTTGATGAACTATTCATGAAACGGGTAATGGAAATAATGCATAATCAGATGGATAATTCAAAACTGACCATTGATGAATTTGCCCAAGAATTGGGAATGGGACGCACAGTATTTTATCAGAAACTGAAAAGTATCGTAGGTCTTTCACCGGTTGATTTTATCCGTGAAATGCGCATTAAACGTGCCATGCAATTAATGGAAACCGGAGAATACAATGTTTCCACAATAGCTTACATGACGGGGTTCAACGACCCGAAATATTTCAGCAAATGCTTTAAGAAGAGATATGGAGTAAGTCCTTCGGAATTTGTTCCTAAAGGAAAATAAACAACACCAACCTCTTAGTTTTTCTTTGCATGAAGGGCGTTCCTCCGAATGGAACACCCTTTATGCAAGGAATGTCTAACAAAACCTCACGGCCTCATTAACGACACGTTATAATTTCATTGTCTCCAACGTGGATCACCGATTCCCAACTTATAGATTTCATGATTACGAACCAGATCAGTATTCTTGAATTTCAAGCCGTTCATCAATTTCTCTGTAGTTGTTTCATGCATATCCTTGTCACCATTCTTATAAGGTGGATTCGGATCCACCATCAAATCAGTTGGAGCAAGCGGAGTAGAACCGACTTTCACCGTCAACTGTTCGGCACCATTGATAACACCTGGTAAATAATCAAGGAATGCACCGGCACTATTCTTTTTGGCACTGAATGCACCACCTGTAAAAATACCATCATCCTTTTGCTTGCTTTCTTCACAAGTTACAGCATAATTATCCGCAATGTCAAATGTGATTTCTTTGGGTCCTGTACCTTCAAGCGAACGAATATCCATACCATTAAAATTAAGATTACGATCATCATCTGCAGTTTTTGTCTGAATAAAGAGATTCTTCTTCACCACAATTTGGCTACCACCTGGCAAGTAACGCAGACTAAAGATATAACGTCCAGAAGAACGAGTACTAAAGTTCACAAAGGTATTATTTTCCAAAGTTATCTTATACTGAACACTTGGAGGCCATGCTAAAGTCTTGTTATTGTCTGAGAACAAAGCTGTACGTGGTGAATCGTAGAACGTATTACCACGGAAAACCATATCTTTGAAAATGTTACTCTTAGGATCTTTACCATCGCCAGCAATCCAAGCATAGCCAGCACCATTATTATCATAATAACCATTATTGTAGAATAAACAATCTTCTACTAATATTTTCTCAAAAACCTTGCGCTTAGTACCTTGTACACGGATAAAGCCACGAATCATATGTTGGAATGAACATCTTCTGACCTCAAAAGAATTGAACGTCACTGCCATACCATTGGAGTACATATTAGCAAAATAATTACCAGTAGCTTTTCCGTCACCGTAATTAGTAGCTTCCGGACTATCAAAATCAATATCTTCAAAGATCACAGATTTTACATTAATAGGTGCATCACTCTCACCCGATTGCGGTTGACGACCAAACATAAAGTTACAAGAAATACCAGAACCATCCGGATTCTTAGACATACCATTCAAATATATCTTGGCATTACCCTTACCAGCATCCAAATCACTCTGACGCGTACGCATTGTCATACCTTTACAAAGGCTTGGATTGTTAGCAAAATAATAAACCTTTCCACCCTCCAACTCAAAAATAGTACCTTCTGTCAAAGTATTATCCGCTGTATAGTCTTCTAAAATCTTATCCAAACACATAGCCTGATACTTTACAGCACCCGGAATTGTATCATTGGGATTTACTGAATGTTCCAGGAAAACAGGTTCACCTGGTTCACCATCTGTACGCACAGTACACGTATTATACACTGCATCTACGTGAATAGGAATATTCTTATTTTCAGCATTTACAACATATACACTGTTCATGTCCAATCCGTCAATGTCAATATAGCCGTTGGCCTTATCTTCTGCAGTGACTTCGTAATTTTTCCATTTATCAGGAACCTGGGCACCCGGATTGGTGGGTGAAGGTAATACAGAAATAGTATGTACCACAAAATTTCCATTCTCATCTACTTCAAAATGTTGTTTGTAATCACCTGGATCACCAGAAGTAGCATACGAAAGGTCTAAATTTAAACGGAACGAAGTCTTTGTAATATTACCAATCACTACCAAATCAGGAGTATTATAACGCAAATCTGTATCCAAACCAAACCAATCAGCCCAATGGCGACCATCTCCATAACCATACCATTTAGAATGATAGCCTTCGCCTTTCACAGAAAGTGTACGAATAGCAAACCGATAACTTGTACTGTATTCCAAATCTTTAACTAGCAAATCCAGTACGTCTGGTCCTACAATCGTATCCATCAGCAAATGAGCCGGATTATCCCAATCTTCAGCCAAACCGGAAGATACATTAGCCTGCAGCGCCATTCTGATCTGATAACCTGCGCAATCTTTCACACCATACCAATAAAGCTGAATATCATTTAAGTCTACCACCTTACATGCATAAGGTTCGTCATCACCCTTACCTGTATTATGGTCTTTACGGAACATAGTCATAAACTCTCTGTCAGGAATAGTACCATCTTCATTGCTTATCACCTCATCATCTTTACAAGAATATAAAGAAATGGTCAGAAGAGCTAATAAAATATATAAAAATTTATTCTTCATAATTCAATCAAAGATTAATTATTAATAGCCATAATAATTTTTGTAAATGCCCGCACTACGCTGGATAGCAGAATTCGGGAACGGAATAATGTAACGTACAGGCGGCAGATTCTTTACCGACGGAGTTTCAGTAACTCCATCACGAATCACATAAATATTACCACGAGAATCGCCACGAACATAGCCATAGAATGAATAAAGCACTCTATCCTCCGGCATACCTTCTTCTTCATTCCACCAGCCGAACAAGTCACCTTTCGTCCAACCCTCTTCACCTGTATTGTTCGGATTGTCTTTTTTATCATAAAGGGTATTCTTATAAAATTCAAGTACATTCATACCCGTATTAGGATACAGGTTAATATCATTCGGATTGGTCACACCACCTTTATCGTCCTTGTAAAAAATACTATAAGGTATATTTTCCCAGAATTCAGCATCCTTACCGTCATGCAAAGCAATATCTGCCATATCCATCGTTGACTCAGCATTTGTAGCTACCCCATAATAGCGCATGAAAGAGTAATAGACTTCTTCAGCATACATATTATTACGCACTAAATCCTTCCAACGCATATTTTCACCGGCAAATTCGAACTTACGTTCATCCAACACCGCTTTCAAGAAAGTATTCTTGTCAGCAGACACCTTATTCAGATAACTTTCAACCTTACCAGCATCCGTAAATGCACGGTTACGAACCTGACGTAAAGCCTCTACTGCCTTTGCCCCATTAACGCCAGTCACACCATTCTCTATTTCATTCACGGCCTCGGCATACATCAACAACACATCTGCATAACGCATATAGGGATAATTAATACCAGTATTTCCCTGACTATTGGTACCCAAACTAGTAGTGGACCATAATTTAGACCACTTATTATTGTGCACCGTACGATCGTTACGCAACACAGGTTTACCGTCATATTGATAATACCACATACCATTCACATAGTCTCTACGCAAGTCATCTTCATCAAAGAGGAAACGATAAAGGGCGTTGAGACGGGCATTTCCCTTACATTCTCCCCAAAGATTGGTACCACTCGTATTACCTTCATACAAATCGCTCGACGGTCCTTGAATATAACCAATACTACCTGTGGAGTTTTTACCAAATGGTATTTCAAAGATGGGATCATCATTGTTGTTCACCTTATAATTACACTCATCAATAAAGACCTGACGATAAGAAAGATTTAAAGTATGCTTACCCGAAGATATCACAGAGTCACAATACTGACGAACGATTTCATAATAATCCTTATAATCAGCCGGACGTTCCATTTTACCAAAACTTTTTGCATTAGCCATGTCCGGACGCAATGAATACCCACCACGCGTCAATGCCATACGGGAAATCATTGACCAACAGAACTCCTTTGAAACCCGTTCTACACCTTCGCTCAATTCATTGGCAAACTTCATTTTAGGAGCGATTGATTTCAAATCTTCAATCAAAGCCTCATGTACTTCATCACGATCGATAACAGGAAGCAACAAAGTGCTGCTATCGTCAGTCCCAGAAACCGGTGCCAAAGAGAAAGGTATATCACCAAACATCACAACCAGGTCATGATAGAACATGGCGCGAATTACTTTAGCCTCACCCATCATCTGATACAGTTCTTCATCACCGCTGCCATACAGTTCACTGTTTTCCAATTGATAGATAAAATTATTGGCATACTCCACTCCTTTATAAGCAGCATTCCAAACTTTTTCAATATCACCTCCCATAGGTGTACAGTCAAAACGGCGATAACTATTAGTGGTAGCAACATCGCTGGTATACACAGCCATATCCACATCACTATTCAGACAGAAAGTGCTCAGGTAAGCACTACCATACATGTCACCGCTTAACAATTGAGCATATACACCATTCAACGCACGGTTTATCTCGGTCTTGTCGTTGAAGACATACTCATTATCGTATTTCGAAGGAGCTTCCACTTCCAAAAAATCATTGCATGAAGAAAGCCCCATAACAAGCAGACCAGTTATCAGAACATATTTATATTTCATATTTCTATCCTTTTTATTAATTAGAAAGTTATATTGGTACCAAATACAAAGCTACGGCTACGAGGATAACGATTGTAGTCCATACCACAAGTCAAGCCGGTCTGCACATCCACTTCAGGATCATAGCCAGAATAACCGGTAATGATGAACAAGTTAGAAGCACTTGCATATAAACGGACTTTGGACATACCCCACTTTTTAGTGAGCTGAGAAGGCAATGTATAGCCGATAGTAATATCTTGGCAACGCAAAAATGAACCATCTTCTATAAAATAGGAATGTGTCACCTTGTTTGTTACATCAGTCGGGTTCCATAAAGCTACATTGGCATTAGCAGCCCTATAAACATCTACAGTATTATCCACCCAATAGTTCTTATAGTAGTTGTCTCCATCAACCGGATTGAAGTAATGCCAACTGTCTTTGAACTTGGACAGTACATTATAGAACTTTTTATTATTACTTTCCGCTGACGACAGCTGATAAGCAGTTGCATTGTTCACATCAAAGTCATACATATAGTTGAAGTTGATAGTGAAGTCCAGATTTTTCCACTGCCCGTTAAATCCGAAACCACCTTGGAATTTTGGATTGGTGTTACCTATCACAGTACGATCATTTTCATCAATCACACCGTCGTTATTCAAATCTTTAAACTTAATCTTACCAGGCAACGTGGGTTCACCGGAAGTACTATTGCTGAATACTGTATTGATAACAGTACCTTCTTTAGGTATTGCCAAGAAATTCTGATTCGGATCAAAGTCAAATTCATCTATGCTGTAAATCCCGTCATAGACGAAACCATAAATCAGCCCCAACTGGTCACCTACCCGCAGACAATAATCATTATAGCTGGACTTCCAACGATCATTTTGGTCCCAAATCACATCATCCGTGTCATTCAATTTATCAACCACCATCTTATTCAAACCAAATGTGAAGTTACCACTCAACACATAATTCTTTCCACGAAGGATATCACCGCTAATACTTAATTCCAAACCTTTATTTGTCACCTGACCGATGTTACGCATCTGCTTGGTATAACCTGATACAGTAGGAACGTCCGAAGTATACAACAAATCTTTCGTCGTATTCCAGTAAAATTCTGGTGTAATAGTCAACCGGTCGTTGAACAAACCAAGATCGAAAGCAACATTACGCGTCAATGTAGTTTCCCATTTAATTTTTGTATTAGGATAAGTTTTCCCATCACCTATACCATACCACTGCTCACCATTCTCTGTAGCTTCACCGAAAGCAGGACCAGAAGTTGAGTTCACTGTATAAAGATAACGCCACATGTCATCATCAATACGATTATTACCTGCCAAACCGATAGCTGCACGCAGTTTCAGATTGCTGATAACCTCATTATTTTCCAAAAAGCCTTCACGAGACAATACCCACGCCCCAGAAACAGCAGGGAAATAGCCCCATCGCTCACCAGGAGCAAACTTCGTAGAACCATCAGCACGCATTGTAACAGACACCAAATATTTATGATCGTAGTTATAGTTGGCCTGACCAAAGAAAGAAGCGGTACGCTCCGGAGTGGAAAGTGAAGTCGTACTTTCCCAAGGTCTTCCAAGATTCATGTTATTCAAAGCCTTATCCGCCGTAATGTAACGTGGGAAATAACGATTCTTCATAAAAGTTTCTTTCGTTTGTTTATTTTGAATTTCCTGCCCCAACAAGAACGAGAAGTTATGTAGTTTACTAATATCAAATCCATAGGAAGCAGTGTTCGTCCATGTATATTTTTCAGTACGTTTATCCTTGATAGAAGCAATCGGAAGTTTGTTCTGCTTCTGTCCGTCGTTTGTCATAGCACCATAAAAACGATTTTCATCAGTGAAAGACATAGCATGCACAGCTTCTGTACGTAATACTAACCCATCAATAGGCTTCCATTCCAAGGCCAACTGATTAGTATAGGAATAAGAATGTTTCTTCAATGTATTCTCCTTGATATCATTCTTCGGGTTAGTATATTCAAAGATTGCTTCATCATCCGGATCCACAGTAGCAGGATCCCAAAAAGCAAATTCACGTAAACCATTTGTTGGGCGATAACGCAGCACATCTATAATACCTCCACTACCAATTTTATCACCACCGGCACCTGTATCACGACGATAAGAAACTTTTGGATTCAATTGCAATGATAATTTTTTAGTCAACTGAGTATAAAGTTTAACATTCAAGTTGGAACGACGTACACCCGACCCCATAATAATACCTTTATCCTCCGACTGTGTCAACGAAATATTGAAACGATATTTATCCGAACCTCCTCCAATGTTTACATTGGTAGAATAATTCAGCGGAGTTTCCCCTATCACTTCATCCTGCCAGTCGTGTGTGGTAGCACGACGATAAATATCAAGGTCTTGCGGATTACCAAAATTGGCACGGAAGAATTTAGCTTCCGTACTACGATTGCCACCTGCAGATGCAAAGTCATACTGATAATCCACAAAGTCATAAGCGTTCATCAAATCCAACTTCTTAGCCAACTTACTCACAGACATTTGCGCATTTAAGCTTACCTGTACCTTACCCTCCTTAGCCGACTTTGTAGTTACGATAACCACACCGTTACCACCCTTTGCACCATAGATAGCGGTCAAAGAAGCATCTTTCAAAACGTCAATAGAAGCAATATCCGAAGGCGGAATATCATTAATATTATCCGTCTGGAAACCATCGACGATGTAAAGCGGATCGTTACTTTGAGTTACTGACGTACCTCCTCTGACACGAATGTTAATATCAGCACCCGGAGCACCATCAACAGTGGTTACCTGCACACCAGCAATCTTACCTTGTAAAGCCACTGCAGCAGAAGTAACAGGAACAGCAGCCAATTTTGCACCAGAAATAGAGCCAACGGATCCCGTCAAGTCCTTACGAGCTTTACTGCCACCATAACCGATAACAACCACTTCTTCAAGTGCTTGAGAATCATCTTTCAGTGTAATTGTCAACTCCTTACCCGCAACAGCATCCACTTCTTGTGTTTCCATACCAACAAAAGAAACAATAAGTTTCTTTCCCGAAGGAATTGTTAACATAAAGTGACCATCCAAATTGGTAATAGTTCCGTTTGAAACATTACCTTTCTCTACAACAGAAGCACCTATGACAGTTTCTCCTGCCGAATCAAACACAGTGCCTTTCACAGTAATGTTTTGAGCAAACGCTCCAATCGGCACAGACAAGAATAGTGCCAACAAAAGGAGAAGTTTATCTCTCATACCTCTAAAATTTTGTTTCATGATAGAATATTTGGTTAAACAATAAAATTAATTTCCTCTTTTTTCAATAATCTAGAATTTTTATGGGTAAAATAATACCTAATCCTTATGTAATGTAGTAGTAGCATAGACACATTCGATAAAAGTTTATTTTTTTGTTTTTCATAAGAATGTTAATTTATAATAGTTAATAATAGATGTACCCTCTTTATTTTATTATAATAGTAAAATGCTCACTTCAATTGAACGATGTATTTTTCATGTTCATATATAATTTTTAAGATTCTCCAATACAAAAGCCAAAGTAATCTCTTTTGCATTTTCAGAAATAAAGAAATGGATTATCTATTATTTCGGTAATCAAAACAATAAAGCAATAGAAACATCATGTTTTTCATATCAGCAACATCTTTAAAATGTTTTGGCAAAATTCAAAAATATCAAATGATAAAAGGGGGAATTTTCATCGCAATAGGTGGAAACGAGCATTGACGATGCTTTAAAACAGCTTTTGGGTCGACTGTAGACCACATAATCCAAGGTGGAAAAACAAATAGTCCACATTGTCACCTAATAATTCCACATCTATATTTCCCCCTGAATGTATAGTGGAAAAATGGATATATTTGTATCTTTGCGCAACAGTAACAAATCAGCCAATACCATGAAAAAGTACATTATAGTGCCAATTAATTATTTATTGTTGCTCTTCTTGTCTATCCCCTGCATAGCTACTGCACAACCAATTTGTCAAATCCAACGTTTTTCCGCTTACAACGGATTAGCGCAAAGATCCGTCACCGATATCCTGCAAGATTCCAAAGGATTCATGTGGTTTTCTACTTGGAATGGTTTAAATAAGTTTGATGGATATACTTTCAAAAACTACAAAGCATTTCCCGGAGACGGCTGTACACTGACCAGTAACCGCTTAGGAAAAATAGCACAAACACAGGATTGTGACATCTGGTGCCAGACCTATGATGCAAGGATTTACCTGTTTGACAGCCGTAGGGAAAAATTCATAGATATTCTAAGTCCTTACGAAACAGAACGACAACAAACTTACATTGTACGCAGTGTTTATACATTGCCCAAAGGTGTGAGTTGGATTGTATGTGAGCATGAAGCATTCCGCATCGACGAACTCGCATACAAACAACAAGAAGGAGAAGGAATAACCCTTTACAGCTTGAAAGAAAAGAACCTGAAAGGCGACCGAATCATTGCCGTACATCAGGATAGTGACGGTGATGAATGGATATTAACGGATAAGGGCATATCTATTATAGGTAAGAAAAAAATTGAATCAGACATTCCATTCAAAAACATCAAAGAGAATAACGGTAATATATATCTGATATCCAATAATAATCAGATGGTAATCTATCTGCCTAAAACGCAGCAACTTCAGTTCCATGAAATGCCTTTTCCATCCTCTAATAACATCAATTCGGTCCATATACTCGGAAAAGACAGTATAGGACTCTGTAGTAATGACGGACTATATATTTACCTTGCCAATGAAAAGAGATACAGACAGATAGACCCTCGTACCCCAACTTATCCGTCTTCTGAAGTCCAATCCGTATTCAAAGATCATTTTGGGGAATTATGGTTGTACTCCAATGTTTTAGGAGTGGTGCGTTATAATCTGACAACTGAAGATAAACAGCATTACATGACTCCCAAAGAAGACCTTCCGAAAGCTGAACGTGCAAATCGCGATCTCATATTCGAGGATCAGCAGGGAACTCTATGGATGGTCCCTCATAAAGGGGGCTTCTGCTATTATGACCGGAAAAGCCGCCAGTTAAAGCCATATTATACAAACTACAATAATCCAGACAGTAAGTTCAGCCCTGTCATTCTGAACTCATTCTTAGACCAACAAGGCAACCTCTGGACATGCAACCACTGGGACGTTACCAAGATTTCTTTCCCTTCATCCGCATGTTCTCTGCAAGCAATGGATATAGGAAGCGGTTTTGAAACGCGCTCCCTGTTTATAGATAAAGAGAATAACCTTTGGACAGCCAGCAAAAAAGGATATGTACGCATTTATCTACCGGACGGTAACTTGAAAGGCTACCTGACCCCTGAAGGAAAAATCAGCCGCGAACCTGTCCCTTTCCAAAAGAACATTTATTGTTTTATGGAAGATACGGATGGTATCATTTGGATGGGAAGTAAAATGGACGGACTATTCCGGATGGAAAAAATCAGCGATGACCGTTTCCAAATATTGCAATTTACACACCAGCCAGACAACCCGTACAGCTTAAGCCACAACAGTATCTACAGTATTTATCAAGATCGGATGAAACATATCTGGATAGGCTGTTACGGTGGAGGGCTGAATCTATTAGAGAAAACCCCTGAAGGGGAAACCCGCTTCATACATGCAGATAATCTACTCAAGGAATATCCCAAAGAGCATTTCTCAAAAGTGCGCCATATTACGGGAACAAACCAAGCTATCCTGGTTTGCACTACCGAAGGGTTACTTACATTTGCCGACGAATTCAGTCAGCCGGAAAGAATACATTTTTATCGGAACCACCGTGTACCCGATACTGTATCCAGCCTCAGCAGTAATAATGTTACTTATGCATATACAGATAGCAGAAAGGTAACTTATGTTCTTACATTCACCGGAGGGATCAACAAGATTCTTTCAGGGAATCTTCTGAGCGACCGCATCGAATTCAAACCTTATACTACCAAAGACGGTCTGCCATCCGATCTTGTACTATCTATGATAGAAGACAATGACAGCAGTTTATGGGTTGTTTCAGAAAATGCACTCAGCCGTTTCGATCCGGAAAAAGAGACATTCGAACACTATGACAAAAAGTATACGCAGCAAGAACTCTATTTCACGGAAGCCGCTCCGGCACAGGATCAAAATCATCAACTACTATTAGGAACAGACATCGGTATTCTCAGAATCACTCCCGAACATTTAAAAAAGAGCAATTATGCCCCGCCTATCGTATTCACCGGATTTAAGATACAGGGAGCTTCTCAAGACTTGCAGATCAATGATCTGGATGAATTGCGATTAAGACCATCCGAACGCAACGTAACCTTTCAGTTCGCTGCTTTGGATTATGCAAATCCGAAATCAATCAGTTATGCCTACCGATTGAAAGGGTTAGAAGAGAACTGGAATGAGGTAGACAATAGCCGCTCCGCCAGTTATATCAATCTTCCACCGGGGAAATACGAACTCCAGATACGCTCCACCAACAGTGATGGGGTATGGGTGGAGAAAGCACGTATCCTGCCTATCACCGTACTTCCCACCTTTTGGGAAACTTACTGGGCATGGATGTTGTATACCATATTATTTATTTTATCGACAGCTACCATTGTCTATATCATTCTCTATATCTATCGGTTGCGCCACCGGATAAACCTCGAACAGCAATTGACCAACATCAAGTTGCGTTTCTTCACAGATATCTCGCACGAGCTGCGCACCCCACTGACACTCATCACCAGTCCGGTAACTGAAGTTTTAGAGCACGAAACGATATCAGCTAACGTCCGTAAACACCTGACACTGGTACACAAGAATACGGAACGAATGTTGCATCTGGTAAACCAAATACTTGATTTCCGGAAAATAGAGAATAAGAAGATGAAAGTGTTGCTGGAAAAGACAGACATACTCAGCCTGCTACAGAAGGTAATGGCTAACTTCCGACTTATTGCTGAAGAGAAAAACATTACTTATCAACTACAAACCAACAAGGAACCAATATACGCTTGGATAGATCAGGACAAATTTGAGAAGATTGTATTTAACCTGCTATCCAACGCCTTCAAATATACCCCGAACAATAAATCGATTACAGTCTGTGTCAATATAGAAAGTGAAAAACTTTTCGTTTCTGTAAAAGATGAAGGCATCGGTATTGACCCGGTAAAGCAACAAACCCTTTTCCAGCGCTTTGAGACTTTAGTAAAATCCAATATTCTGCAACCTTCATCGGGTATCGGATTGTCGCTTGCCAAAGAGTTGATCGAGTTGCACTCCGGAAGCATTGAAGTAAACAGCCAGCCCGGATATGGAAGTGAATTTACCGTCATATTGCCCATGAACGAAAAAGTATATGAAGGAAGAGAAGACACCGAATTCATTTTAAATGACGGCAATTCTGTTTCTGCGGAAGGGAAGCCAAATAAAACATATCAAACAGCTCCTGCAAATGACACGGTTACCACTGAAACCACTGATAAAGAAAAGAGTACTCCAGATGAGGAAGAACCGATATCTATCTTAATTGTAGAAGATAATATAGAGTTAAGGAGCTTCCTGTCAGACATTTTATCAAACAGTTACCGGATAATCGAAGCGACAAACGGACAAGAGGGAATGGAACGTGCAAAAGAGTATGTTCCAGACCTGATTATCAGTGATATTATGATGCCCGTCATGGATGGTCTTGACATGGTGAAAAACATCAAGGAGAATTGGGAGACATGCCATATCCCAATCATATTGCTTTCTGCCAAATCATCGTTGGATGACCGCATTTCGGGTCTGGAACAAGGTATAGACGATTACATAACCAAGCCTTTCAGTGCGACGTATTTAAAAACCCGCATCAAATCTTTGCTGCAACAGCGTAAAGAGCTACAAGCTATTTTCTGGAAGAAATGGTCGGAGAAGCAGGAAAAGACTCCGAAGGGTACGACAGAATTGATTCCTTCGCAACCCCAAATCGTTTCACAAGATGAATTATTCATGCAACAGGTGATGCAGGTTATGGAAGAACAAATGGAGAACTCCGAACTGACAATTGAAGAATTTGCCCGGTTAATGAATTTAGGCCGCAGCATATTCTACCAAAAATTGAAATCCATAATCGGTTTGTCTCCCGTAGATTTCATACGCGAAATAAGGATAAAGCGTGCCGTACAATTGATAGACAGTGGAGAATATAATTTCTCACAAATAGCTTATATGACTGGTTTCAATGACCCTAAATACTTTGGCAAATGCTTCAAAAGGCAGATGGGGATGACTCCTTCGGAATATAAAGAAAAGACCCAGCATTGAAAATCAGGGAGAAATCAGTAGTTACCGTTTTATGTACCCGCAAGTGTCAGAGTGGCTACTTACCGCTACGTGCACCGGAAAGAATCAGAATGACAAATTTAGTTTTGTACACTTCTTTTTTGCAATCATCTAAAAAGCAATGTTTTACAAAAAAGAAGTGTACAAATAAAGAGGCCTTATTTTGAGCGGAAAGCCACCAAAACAAGTCTTTTACTGACAGAAGCTTTATTTAAAACACCCGAAACAGAGTCCAGTTACATAATCTATGGAATACAAATTCACGATTTCCGCATAAAACAGACAGCATATGCAATACTTATGCAAAGGAACAATATGTCTTTCACCAAGGAACTATACATCTGACGCGAACCATCTATAGATGGGACGCGAAAGATCTATATATGGGAGACAAACCATCTATAGATGGGAAACAAACGGTCCATAGATGGGAAACAGACCATCTGTTTTCACTGTACAGACCATCTGTTTTTCTTCTATTAGAGTTGTACGTATTTATGTATCACGCTATCAATTAACAAAATACCAATTTTCATTCGTTTCTTTTCATACTTCCATGCCCGGAACGGAAATATAACATTCTCGTCATGCATAAAAAGCAAAGCGTCAAAATGAGAAAAGGCCGTCTCTCATTTTATTGGAGACAGCCTCTTCTCTTCAGAAAGGATCGTTGATCCTGAAACTAATAATACCTATCAAGCCTATTTTGTCCACCATCTTGGATCGCCTACTTTACCATCACCTTCAAATTTAGCTTCCGGTTTGAAGTGGAAGTCACCGTTCTTAGGATCTACAAATAATTCTTCAGATGAGATTTTCAATATTTGGGCATCGGTAAACTTTTTATCATTCTCCTGGAAGTCGGAAGTCAGGTAACATCCGGCAAAACTCAGGTATTTAGAGTAGTCACTATTACCGGAATTCATCTTACCACCTTTGTTATCTCCCGTAAAGATTACCCCTGTTACAGTAATTTCTTTCGGCTGCTTATCCAAGCGCAACAACTTAGGCATATTAATGTCATAGTTACAGAAAATAGATTGAGTGAATGTAACTTTATCCGTCTGTACACGCAAATCCATTATCTGGTCACCGATATTCAACATGGTAGTATTGGTAATAGAGATCGTGCTCAGCGATTTCAACTTGCCGATGTTCAGAAGGCCGTATCCGCTCAAGCCTACATTCTTGATGAAACAGTTACTGATAGCAATTGCCCCTACTTCAAGGTCACCGGAGTTTGTCCGGATAAGGCTTCTTGGAATTTCACTAATGTTGCATCCTTCAAAGCTCACATTCTTAAACCCGGTTTTACCGCCAAGTTCAATCAGGAACTGTGATTTACCATCACTCACAATATCCATATACTGTACATAGAAGTTATCCATAAGAGCAGAGAATACGAACTTGGTCATATTCAATTCAGGCATTCTGCCACCTACGACATTACCGGATATATACAGGTTTGTAACTGTCTCGGGAATTGTAAATTCACCAACCTCATAAGTCTGTCCACCGGTAAACGACAATGTTACATCACCGGCCGGAGCTGCTGCCAGCAAGGCATTGATATCATCAGTCACCCCAACAGGAATAGTTGTCCCCTTAGATGAGCCTAAAGTCTTGAACTTATAGGCACCTCTACGAACCTTCTCATTGAGGATATACGTGATATAGTTAGTTCCCGGCTTCAAATCATTGATCACTAATTCCCCGGCTTGCTGTTCGGCTGAAGTAAGCTCATGCGGAGTAGCCCAGATGGTATCTGTTTTTGCCTCCTCACCCTCTATCTCCGTTTTTACCAACTCGCCATACTCAATACGTGTAGCCTTCTTATCAGCCTGCCAGTTCAGGGAGACATTGGTAGTGCCCGGAGTAACTGTAGTAAAAATCTGTTCGTCCGTAGTGTCAAAACACAACTGTACATAGCCTGACTCCATTCCCGTATTTTCATTAACGGCCTTCAAACGCACTGAATAACGTGTTGTTCCATTCAGGTTCAAAAAAAGAACGCGGTACTCCGTCTTCACCTCAGAAGTCTCCTTATTGTAGGCAGTTAACGTGTCTGCTAAAATATTCGTAGTAAATACTATATTGTTAAAAAGCAAACTATCCCCTTCACTGAAATCAAACACATACTTGGTAGCATTTGTTACCCCTCTGAAACTCAAAAGGGCAGAAGTGGGATTGGTCTCTGTCACTTCGAACTTCGTAGAACGGAACAATCTGTCGTGACTGGCATCTACCCCCCACTCATTAGCTTCTTCGCATGCCACTGCCGAGAACGTAAGAATTCCCAACAGGATATAATAGAAATTTCTAATTTTCATAAGTTTATTCTTTTAATAATTAGCATATTATTGAGCACTATTATCATATCCGTAAGAGTTGGACAAATAGCCTTTAGACTTATAGATGTCATCATAATAGATAGAGAACAAGTGGCGATAATTGCAAACCCCATTACCTATTTTATAACCATTTAATCTATCCTGAATCAGAGAACCATACTTCAATGTACTCAGTAACTGGCTATAATCATAAGATTTTCTCAAACCTGAAGCACAAACCAATATTTTGGCAGAATTCTTTATCAAGTTATGATCCTTGTTTACATCTGTTTCTTTCACATTCCAGTAAATTTCGGGGAACCACTTCACTTCCGTATATACTTTCTCATCCGGATTAGCAGCTCTCTTCGTATAGAAATTGATAGAAGAGAAATCCATAAACTCCCCGTTATTGTCATACTTAAAATAAAGCTTATTGGGGAAGTCTTCCGGTTGATACGTCTTATCGAAAATTTGTACGGGATGAGTACCATCCAACATATAGAGCATGGCAACCTTCATCTCCTCTATTTTAGAA
Organism: uncultured bacterium; assembly: GCA_905215555.1. Lineage (GTDB taxonomy): Bacteria > Bacteroidota > Bacteroidia > Bacteroidales > Bacteroidaceae > Bacteroides. The sequence goes on along the minus strand of CAJMQU010000006.1, from coordinate 38,165 downwards.
TCGAGCAATCCCCAACGCACTAAATCGAGCTTACGGATACCTTCACCACCAAACTCCCATGCACGTTCGTTTACGATGGCATCAAAGAAATCCACTTTCTTATAATCCATAACGGCTTCCGAACCTGAACCGAATGCACGTTCACGAACCATTTCCAAAGCCTTGGCTGCACTGATGCCGGCCTTTTCATTGACAGAATTCTCACCCTTACCCAGCATATAACGAGCCTCGGCAAACATCAGAAGGATATCAGGATAACGCATCACAATCCAGTTGATACCTGTCGGAGTACGGGCTGTAGCCGTCAATGCAATGGAACGATAAGACTCGGCAGTCCAGAAGAAAGACCATTTGCCCAGTCTCACAGACATGATATCATTCTGCATCACTTCCTTTACCGTACCGTCCTTCTTGTAAACCGGCCAGTAGCAGGCATAATCACGACGTTTGTCATTCTGATCGAACGAATAGAAATAGTAAGCGTTGGTACTTACATAAGTACCGCCGAAACCACGCTGTCCATAGCCCAGGTTACCGTCCATAGCACGTCCCATCAAGGTACCGATGTCACCGCTATATCCCACGCCATTGGCTACCTCAAACAGATTCTCATTATAAGTATTGGCTTTCAGTCCACAAACAGATTTCCAGATATCTCCATAATCCGGGTCTAACTTATGAGGGTTCTCCGGATCACCGATTATTTCGGCACATTGCTGTTCGGCAATCTCATAATAATCCCTCCAATTGCTTGGACGGCCTATAAAATATTCTCCAACAGCTTCCATACCCGGATTCTGTTCCGCATTAGGATAGCGTTCTACATTAGAATCGGCAGGAAACTCTTTACCGTCACGTACCGACCAGCCTCCGGCAAAAAGAGCAATACGTGCCAACATTCCCTTGGCAAATCCTTTAGTTATACGCTCACTATTATAATCAGCCAATTCACCAATCCAGGGAAGGTATTCTATAGCCTCTTGCATATCTTTCACAATGCAGGAATATATACTGTCGCGGTTAATCTTCCCCATATAAACATTGGAGAGGTCAGAATTTGACATACCTGCCTTGAAAGGGATGTCGCCCCAACGACGCACCAGTTCAAAGTATGAAAGGGAACGAAGCACCAAGGCCTCACCCATATAGCGCTTCATTGCCGTAGAACCACCATTGAAGGCTTTTGAAGCACGGATACCATCTACTGCCGTACTTGCCAGCTCTGCCATCTTGAAGATATATCCCCATTGCAAAGTCTTATTATACCAGTCACACCAGTAATTGGCCGCCCCCGAATCACTCGTTTTATCGGTTGCCGGGTCTTCCTGATAGCCGCTTGCCAACTCAATATCTGAAACTCCTTGCCAGTTCACCGACATCTTCTGACCATAGACATACGTTCCGGCCAATTCTGAATATACGCCCATTATTGCAGATCTTGTCATTCCTTCATTTTCAAACAGGTTCTCCTTGCTCTGTTCGGAAGGCGAATCCGTGTCTAAAAAGTCTGAGCAGGAAGTAAACAGCATCATTCCCGCTATCAGTGTATATAATAGATTATATTTTTTCATAAGTAAAGTAATTTAGAAAGTTAGATTTAAACCAAAAATATATGATTTAGCTTTCGGATAAGCTGATTTGTCATATCCCGGTGTCATGGCCTTACCGGTATTTACTTCAGGGTCTTGTCCGCTATAAGCAGTCCAGCAGAATACATTATTGGCAGTAGCATAAACACGCAGCGATTTCACTCCGAATTTCGTAGTGAGCATCTTGGGCAACGTATATCCTAAAGTCAAGGTACCCAGACGCAGGAACGAACCATCTTCCACCGCCCAGTCCGTAGTGATGGAGTTGTTCATCAACGGATGCCAGATAGTGGCGTTTGCATTGATTTCCTGAAGACGTTGGGGATTGGCATAGTCACCATAGTAAATGTTCAAACCAGTTATCGGGTCGATGGTAGTGAAACGGTTTGCCAGACTCATTTCAGTACTCATGTTCTGATATCTCTTGGCACCTACATAAGAGGTATAGTCAATCTTGTTCATATTCAAGATATCATTGCCATACGACCAGTTGAACATTGCAGTCAGGTCGAATCCTTTCCAGCCGGCATTGAAGCTGAAACCGCCGGTGTGCTTGGGCAATGCATTACCAATAATTTTACGGTCATTGTCCGCATCAATCACGCCGTCACCGTTCAGGTCTTTCAGTTTCATGTGGCCGGGACCATAATATCCTCCACCTTTGGAAAGCACTCCAAAACAGTCGGGAGCAATATTTTTGCCGTTTTCATCTTTCTTCAGTACCCATTTCTTCGTGGCCTGGTCGAAATCGAAATCATCAAATGAATACATACCGTCGCTTACATAACCATACATCAAGCCTGTTTCTTTTCCTACGAATACACGATAGTTGTCACTACCTACTTCCGTACCGCCTCCCGAAAGAATCATCACATCTCCATTTGCTCCATAAAGAGCGTCCACTTTGTTCTTATTGAACGAAATATTGAAATTGAAGTCCAGGAAGAAATTTTTCGTATTTACCAGATTAGCATTCAGAGTCAGCTCCACACCACGGTTAGTAGTCTGACCCAGATTCTGATATTGAGTATTATAACCGGCATTAGACGGCAACTGAACTTCCATAATCAGGTTTTTAGTTACATCATTATAGAAGTCAAAAGTAAGATTCAGACGATTTTCAAAGAATCCCAGGTCGAAGCCGACATTCGTAGAGTATTTAGACTCCCACGTAAGGTCTTCGTTGCGCAAACGCGTACTTGGTTGCAAGCTGCTTTGACCAATTTCATTCTGATAATAAAGGTTTTTAATGTTGGTCACCGGAGAGTAAGTCTGACGCCAGTAGGAACCTACACGGGCATTACCGGACTTACCATAGCTGAGACGCCACTTAAAGTTAGACAACCAGTCCTTGGTAACTTCCATGAACTTTTCATCAGACATACGCCATGCAGCCGAAGCAGCCGGGAAGATTCCCCACTTATTGCCTGGAGCAAACACGTTGGTACCATCAGCACGGAGCGTGAAGGTCAGATAATAGCGGTCTTTCAGTATGTAGTTGGCACGACCGAAGTAAGACATACTGCGGCTCGGTTCATCAATCGTAGTGTAAGTGGGTTCCGATGTACCGTTATTCCACATAGAGAGAATGTCATTCACCCCGTAATCACTTGGAAAGTAGTCGGAGGTTATCTGCATTTTATCTTTCTTGGAACTAAGCGCTTCCATACCTCCCATCACATCGAAACTATGCTCTTTTACCCTAAACTTATAGTTCAGTATAGTACGGAAAGCCCAATTCTGACCATTCCAATATTCGCGTACACCCACAGGCTGTCCGGCTGTCTGGTTTGCTTTACTTGTATTTTTCAGGTAGACATTATCCGTGCGGTCGAAGTTAAATCCATAAGTACCTTCAGCACGCCATTGCAACCCTTTTATTACATCCCATATCAAGGCTGCATTATAAGAGTTATTGAATTTGGTCTGCTTCTTATACTCATTCACAATATTAAAATAAGGGTCGTTCAAGCTACTGATATTTTCAATAATGCCATCGTCACCACTTAAATCCTCATCAGTAAGGTCTGTCAAGGTTCCTACAGTCGGATATTTCACACAGTCTCTCAGTTTGGAACCGTTCGATACGCTCGGACCATCAATCGCTGTATTGGACATCTTGACATTGAAGTCCATTTTCAGTTTCTTATTAAACTTCTTGTTCACCTTCAGGTTGACGTTGTCACGGCGATAGTGTGAAGTCTGCATAATGTAGGTTTCATCATCATGCGTGTAACTAAGGCTATAGACCATGTCTTCACTACCTCCGTTGATGTTCATGTTGTAGCTTTGCTTCAAACCTGTTCTGTCGAATAAATCCCGTTGCCAGTTCTTGCCTACTTTCGATTTGTAGATATCTATATCTTCCCACTGTCCGTAACGGTCGAAGAAGCCGGCATTCTTTGCAGGGTCCAGTTCTCTTTGAAGATATACATATTCATAAGGAGAAAGAACTTCCGTTTCATTATAGAAGCGGTTGAAACCGAGGGATGCGTTCAGGCTTACTTGTGTCTTACCTACCCGGCCGCTTTTGGTAGTAACCAAAATTACACCATTAGCACCTTTTGCACCATAGATAGCAGTAGAAGAAGCATCCTTCAATACGTCTATACTCTCGATATCCGTAGGAGGAATGTCGTCAATGCCGTTCACCTGGAAACCATCTACAATGAAAAGCGGTTCATTGCTTTGTGTGATAGAACCGCCACCACGTACACGAATGCTAACCGTAGCATCGGGCGATCCTTCCGATGTAATGACGCTGACACCTGCCAGACGACCGGTGATGGCACTTGAAGCTGAAGTAACAGGAATATTCTTTAAAGTACTTTCACCTACTGAAGAAATAGCACCGGTCAAGTCTTTCTTGCGCGCATTACCATAACCTACGGCAACCACTACGACTTCATCCAATGTCTGTGAATCATCTTTCAAAACAATCTTCAAGGTTCTTCCGTCCACTGCATCCACTTCCTCTGTTTTCATACCGATATAGGTAATAACAAGCTTCTTTCCTTTGCCGGATACATTCAGAGTAAAGTTACCATCCAAGTCGGTAATAACTCCATTCTGGTTTTTACCTTTTTCCATGACAGTAGCACCAATGATCGGCTCTCCTTCCGAATCCGTCACATTACCTTTCACCGTAATGCTTTGGGCAATTACCCCGATAGGCACCATTAACATGAATGCCAACAGAAGCAATCTGCTTTTCATCTTTCCATTTTTTTGTTTCATGATAGTATTATTTAGTTAAACAATAAGTTACAGTGTCTTTCATCAAGTTTTCCATTCCTTAACTTAACCAGTGTTACTAATTCTTTTCGGATGCAAAAGTCTAAAATCAACCTAAAATAAAGGAGTAAAATCATCCAAAAAAAGAGTAAAAATTAGATTAGTCCCTTAAACACAGCTGTTTTAAGAACAAAAGAGTCCCGGACTCATACAAGCCCGAGACTCCTGATTACTACAATGTAGAAGCTCCAATATGTCTTCCTATTATATTATGCTGACATACTCACAGCATTCAAAAAGTACTCTCAGTTCCTAATGAACCATAACGATTGACAGCACAGATTTTTAAAATTCCTTTCACATCAGACGTGAGACTAAAAACCGGTTCTTTGGCAAAACCGACAACCTCATCGTTGTCGAAGATGACATAACCGATAGCGGCAGGTACCTTCTTCCAACTCAGCTTCAGACCTTGTCTTTTCAGTTCCCGGGGAGCGGGAAGCTTTACCATCATGGCTCGCGGGTCCCATCCGTCATTTCCGGGAATTATACGCTCGTATACATACCCTTCTGCCTCTTTTCTCGTAATCGTTGCACGGCAAGAGCCTTTCGGCGGATTATTCGGTCCACGTCCGTCATACTCCGTCTTGCGTCGGCTCAAGTCCAGCACATTGCCTTCGGCATCCCGGCTGTCATACTCTGCAAACAAAGCCGGAATAGCTCCCATATTCGTCCAACCCTCCGGTGCCAAAGGGATGCGCATAGTGGTGTGGATATATACCGCACGCGGTGAATTGTGCCACGGGCGTCCCAATTTCTGTCTGCCATCAGCAGCCTGAGCATTACCATCGACTATGCAGTTACGGAACACATAGCCGAACCTCACATCCTTATGAGACGGAGCCACTATTACTGAACCGCTACGCACATTATATAATGTGCAATTTTCGAGCAAGGCATCTCCACTGCCATAAAAATAGTCAACGGCTCCTTCAATCCAGCAATCTTTCACGTAAAGACGATGGGAATCCGTTCTCGAAGTCATCCAAGTATCCTGAAAAGAACGTAAGATGCAATTATTGAATGAAGCACAATCCGCCTGGCTGCTCATCGCCAAAGCCTGGGGACCATTCTGATGATCCACTCCCCAGTCGTTAATATAAGAGATATTCTCCGTATAGAAATGGGCACCCTTCACATAAACAACACTGCCTTCAAACTGATGAACCTCGGAAGCCGGGTTATGTACCGAGTGTTTCCAAAAAGCAGTCTTAGAAGATTCAGTGCCTTCCTCCGGTTTTCCGCCTACATTCAACTTATGATGAATAATTGTCTTGTTCTTGTCCTGACCTATCAGATGGATATAAGTTTTTGTGGAAGGAACAACGACCTGTTCTCTATACGAACCGTTCTTTACGAAAATCAGCCAAGGTTCACGGCAATTGTCCGGAGCCGCATCCACCGCATCCTGGACACTCGTATAGTCACCGCTTCCATCCTGCGCCACCACAGCTTGATACGGAGGTGCCACCAAACCATTCAGATACACTTCCAGATTGGTGTAACCTTCTTTACTCAGCGTAGTCGCAATCCCGTCAGATGCATCTTCCGGGTCCAACCCATGAGCAGTCTCCCACACATCAGGCATACCATCACCGTCGGTATCCCGTATTTCGGCCGCTGTGACCCCGCCATCACTCAATTCTGGCCAGGGACTGGCTGCACCTGCCGGTTTCACGTCTGCCGGCAAGTCTATCAGACCGGGGACTTTTTCGGCACCTTTTGTCACACTGCCTATGTAAGTAGCCGTACCCTTTCGGGTTTCTTTTATAATGCGCTCGTCGATACTATCACGCTGTTTGGAACAACCGGCATGTTCCAGCACCAGTTTATAGGCTTGGTTTGCCGTATGCGTCGTGACGACTCCGGCATCCAAAGGTTCGGACAGGCGCATTTCTTTCCTGACTTCTTCCGTAAAAGTGTTGTCGCAGTAAGCATTATTGATTTGTTCATAAATTCCTTTCGTCCAGTTGTCTTTGGTCACTTCCGGACTTCCTTCGACTACATTGCCATCCACATAAAATGTTCCCCATACATGCTCCATCGGTTTCCACACATTGGGGGTGCCGTCGGCCTTAGTACAATATTGAGTGGTACGCACCCCGACTGCCGCTATACGATAGCGCACCGGACTATTCTTCGGCGTGGCCGGTCCCGGCTTGTAGTAGTTGTTCACAATATTCACATGCATGGCTTCCCCACCGTAGCAACCGTTTCCCGCCCAATTATAGAAGACGTTGTTGCGCATATCCACGTGCTCGCGCTCCTGCGTAAAAGGGCGGGGACCAAGGCGGGGAAAACGGCTCTCGTGATGCGCCAGCAGATTATGATGGAAAGATGCTTTCGCCCCTCCCCAAATGGCGCCATAGCCGTGTCTGCCCTTTGCATGCCCTGCCGTACGAAGACTTTCGGAGACAAGACACCACTGAACGGTCAGGTTTTCACCGCCATACACAGAGCAGCACTCATCTACCGACCAACTGATAGAGCAATGATCTACAATCACATTCCTGCAATCCGTGCTTCCCAGTCCGTCAGGTTCTCCACCGCTTTCGTTGCCGACACGGAAACGCAAATAACGGACTATCACGTTATCGGCATTGATGGTCAGCGGACACCTGGCAATGCAGATGCCCTGTCCCGGAGCACTTTGTCCGGCAATGGTTAAATCTCCGTTAGTGATTCTTAAAGGAGTGTTGAGGAAGATAGTTCCCGCCACATCGAACACCACCGTACGTGCACCTTTCTGGGAAAGTGCATGGCGCAACGTACCTTCCTGAAAACCGTCCTCCAGCGTTGTCACATGGTAAACTCTGCCACCACGGCCTCCGGTCGCATTTCGTCCGAAGCCTTCCGCACCGGGAAAAGCAACTAACTCTCCGACGGTTCCCGCGCTTTCATCACCGGATATCGTACCCGCTTCTGCCGGTATTCCACAGAATAATGCCAATAGCAGCCACAAGAAGCGTGTGTTCTTCATTCCTTTCATCCTGTTTCTCATTTTGTTTTTCATGATTCCTAATTCTTTAGATTGGTTCCTATGATGCAAAAGTGGGCAATCAGAAAGAGAATAAGGGGGAAAAACCGGTAGAAAAGGGGGAATGATGCATAAAAATGGTCTGCCACACCGAAACAACTCTTTGTTTCTAGTTGACAGACCATCCATCTCTAAACTTTCAAGTCAGGTAAAAACGATGAAAGCAATCCAAGAGACTATTTTTAAGTTTATCATAATCTGTTCTGAATATCGCTGTTACTATTCCTCTGTCCCTTACTCCGGATGTCCCCGCCGAATGTATAAGAAACACCTATGCGGAAACTGGTAAAAGAGAACTGATTGTCCACAGTCATCCGGACACCATTGGAAACAACTTCCATCTTCGAGTGGCTGACCAGAATGTTATTGGCGTTCAGACTGAGGCTAAGTTTATTATCCAGCATACGATAGAGTAATCCTGCACTGATACCATAAGTGGGCTTCATCAGATAAATTCCCAGGTAAGACTTTGAGGTGAACGAACCGGAGAGCGTTCCGAGAAATGTCTTCTTTGCATTGAGAAAGACAGTGTTGCGCAGGCTGGCATAATATGCCCAACCTTTTTCTGCGGACGGGGTGGAAGCGGCACTGGATGTAGTGCGGCTGTAATTCACTCCGTGCTGTGCATAAGTCTGCAACCACTTTGTACGGAACGTATACGAATTATTAACTCCGAACTTGTGCGTCTTCATAAAGTTGTCCCACAAGAAAGAACTGACATTCGTTTCCGGATCCAGACCTACTATCTGGAAGAATACATCATCCGCATAAGAGTAATAGAGCGAAACGTTGAAGTTATTCTCCAGTGTATACCCTAATTCGGCATTATAGGTATAACAGGGTTTCAGGTCTTCTTTTCCACGGGCAAAGGTATATTTGTTCTGATAGAACGGAAAAGGATTCACCATGTTCTGCGAAGGGCGGGCAATGCGGTTGGAGAAACTAAGGTTCAACGCATGACCTTCATTCGGGGAATAAAGGAAATAGACGGTAGGGAACAGGCGGGTGTAATCATGCTTGTCCGTCTTATTCTCCGACTCGGAAATGCCAGTGGTACGGGTATGTTCCATACGCAAACCCAACTGCATGGAGAAATGCTTGGAAAACTCACGGCTATAGTCGGCATAAAGGGCATAGATTTGTTCCTTATAGTGGAAATAGTCGTCCTGAACCAGTGTCGGGTCTGACGTATCATAGTCGATGCGGTTGCGGGTATTCGTAAAGGAGACTTTGGCGCCGGTAGTTATCTTATACTTCTCAAACGGAAGCGTAAAGTCGAGGGCAGAAGAAAACACATCTACCTTACGGTCTTGCAGATAATTGTAGTCGAAGTTCGTTCCGGAGATTACTGTACCGCCGGAAGTCCGAGTTTCGGACAGGAAGCCTGCGGTTTCGTCACGCTTGTCACGCAAATAGTCCACGTCCCAAGTCATCTTCTTGCCTTTATCCCCCCATGTCTTATCGGTATGGAAGTTCAGGTTAAGACGGTCGGATTCAGTATTTTCTTTATTGTCTGAAAACAAAAGGGAGTCCAGACGGGCGGTTAAGGCATCATACACTTCTGTTTTGGAAATTGCAATATGGTCTTTGGGGGAGTTGTGGTTGTAGACAGCCTGCAAGCCTACTGTCCAGTTCCTTTCCAGAGCAACGTCCACACCGGCCTGTCCATAGTAGCTCGACATATTGTTCTTATAATCCGTGCGTCCGTCCCAGGTGTTGAGGGCAAAATAACGGCGGTTCGTTTCAAGCGTCTTATACTGCCCCTGCGTGGTACCTGCATTGACGAAAGAAGATACACGGCCTTTGCTGATATTCAGGTTGACACCACCGTAACCGTAGTTTTCTTTCTCACCTACATTATAGGAAGCGGACACCGTACCGCCCAGATAGTCTTTCGGACGCGATTTCAAACGGATATTGATGATACCTGCATTGCCTGCCGCATCGTATTTGGAGGGAGGGGTGGTGATAACTTCCACTTTCTGAATCTGTGAAGCGTCATATGAACGAAGATAGTCTATCAGTTCGTCACCGGAAAGTTTTGTTTCGCGGTCGTTGATGTATACTTTCACGCCACCTTTACCTATAATATCGATACTGTTCTGACCGACACGCAGACCGGGCACTTCACGCAGAAGGTCGAGTGCATTTCCTCCGGCAGTGGCTATGGCATTGTGCGTATCAAAGACCACTCTGTCCACCAGACGCTTGATGACCGGTCGGGCTGCCGTAACGGTAACTTCATTCAGGAAGGTAGAGGAGGTTTTCAAACTGAGCATGCCTACATTCTTGTTTCCTTGCAGGGATACCGGCAGATAGATGTCTTCACAACCGATAAGGGTGATATGCAACAAATATTCCCCTTTCGGTTGGATAAAAGTAAAACAGCCCTGTGCATCCGTCAGCATACCTGTGACGTAAGCACTGTCTTTGGCTTGTTTCAAAAGAACGTTCGCTACTTCCACCGGCTGATTGTTTTCATCTTGTACGCAACCGGAGAGTTGATAAGTCTGAGCAGAGATGGATACTGCCGCACATAGAGTAAGGAATAAACATGTAAGTCTTTTCCCGATAGTCTCCATTGAATTTGCCTTCATTGTTTGATTGATTTTTAATGTGTTACTTTTCGTTTTTACCTGATGCAAATTTAGGGGAGAAACAGGTCTCAAGCACTCTATATCGGGATATAAAAGTTCTATATTACAGGATTATATACAGCTAATACACAACATATTACATTTATAAATCTCTATATTTCCCTTTTCAAGCTCTATATACTGTCTATGTGCGTTAATGAAACGATTCATTAACGTTCCGAAATGAGTCTTTAGCCCGTTGGTGGAGATTGCTTGCGTATAGTCAATTATAAGTTTAAATATAAATCACCTCCTGTTTTTGTCCGAAGATTTTGATTTATCGAAAAAAAATGAAAATACGAGGTTGTAATCATTTGTATTACAGCGGTTAAAAAGTGCATATCTCACATAACGACTGGAGATAGCCTCGCATAACGACTGAGGGTACCTGAGATAACGTATCTGACCGGATATAAATATAGAAGAAAAAAATCAAGTATTGGTTGAAGTCATAACCTGATAAAGAAGGAAACAGAATTCCGTATGTAACTGCATCTATTGTATCTTACCACCTTTTCCACCCCTCACAGATGCCCTCTGAACATGAACTCCACGATATCTTCCTTCTCCCCCATCCCTAGCTTCTTGCGGATATTCGTTTTTCGCTGATAGATGGTAGGAATACTTTGCTGCGTCACCACACTGATCTCCTTTGTGGAGAATTCCGCACAAAGCAAACAGCATAGCTGCTGTTCCTTGTCAATGAGTACGGAGCCGAAACGTTGGTTCATTTTGGTATAGAACCCATCATAAATACGGTCGATTACGGGATACAAGTCTTCCCATACTAACAGACTTTCTACAGGAAGTTCATGATTAGTGATGCCGGATATGCGCCGGAGTAATTCCTGATTTTGAGATGTGGGCTGGGTGGCAACCAAACGAATGATGCCCAACTGCTGCAAAAGTATCTTCCGGAAGAACTGCCCGTCTTTCACTTCTGTTGCCGGTGTGTCTTCCTGCCCGCTATCCCCTTTCGTGACCTCCACCAACAGGCGGCTCAGAGTCTCAATACGTTCTTCCACCTCAATCAAGCGGTTGCGGCGGTTACGAATATAGAAAAAGCCCCCTCCGCCTGCCAATACCAACACCAGTATACAGAACAGCAACGTCAATTGCGCTTCCTGTCGTTCCACCGTCAACATCAGATTGGCATTGGAAAGAGACTCCTTACTTTCATCTTTCCGCCGGATAGTGCTTTGCAAGGCATAGAGAGCGTTGTGAATGGAATCGTTATAGCGCATTACATCCAGAAAGTCGAATGTACCGTAGCGAGTATAGTCTATCAATCCCTGATAATAGGCAATCATATTTTCCGTAGTCAGGAACTTTTTGAAACGACTAACCTCTTCTTTCCCCTTGTAGAGGTAGTACTGGGCAGAATCCAATTCTCCAATTTTCAAGTAGCATTCCGTCAGTACAAGAGTAATCATCGCATCATTTACTTTATCAGAAGGAAAACTCTGCAAGCGTTTTGAAACTCGTATCGCCTTTTCATAATCTTGCCCTTTGTAAGACAACAACTGTGCATAATTGCGTAAATAGTGTACCAAGCGTGCCGTATCTTTCTTTTGCGTAACCAATTCGATACTGCGGTCCATATAATAAGAGGCGGAATCATTTCCCTGCAATCCCATGGCAATCCCCAGGGAATAGCACAGTCCTTCATCTTCGCGAACGGCAATCGCCCGGAGATGAGCCTCTATCGCTTTCTTATAATCCTTCTCGACATATACATATCTATACGCCTGTTCAGCAAGCATGCTGACCATCAGATAAGTATCTCTGCAAGCAGTAGCCTCCATAATACCGCTATCGAGCACAGCCATAGATTCTGAATGTTTCTTCAGCCAATACAGGTATTTGGATTTCAGCACGTATGAGTTCAGCATTTTCACCGTATCCCGGCCGGAAACAAAGTAATCGAATGCAGGCAGAATCAAGGAATCTTCCGCCATAGAAGCCCCTCTTACATTGTGCGCAAATGTACGCAGCCAGCCATACAACATTTTTTCCTCAAATGGCAACCGCTCCGGATTCTTTATCTGCGACAGGAGCTTCATAGCACTGTCTGCATTTCCATAAATCATAGCATCTGCCTGGCGGAGTACAACCGTGTTATCTGTACGACTACAAGCACACAACAAAATACAAGTTGTGACGAAAAGATATAAGAGTTTCTTCATTGGGTATAATCCTTTATTAGTTGACAAGGTTGCAGTCAACAAAGAGGCAAGATAAACAGGCATTGAAATGCCTGTTTTAAATATGAGCGACTTACATCCCCCCCTTGCCCACTTGTCACTAATGCCCTTGTTTACTGATTTGCGCTATGGCGTCACGAAGTTGCCGCAAGGCCTGTTCCAGCTGTGAGCGAGGGCAACCGATATTCAGCCGCATAAATCCTTCTCCGGGGGTGCCGAACATGGTTCCGTTGTTCAGAGCCAGATGTGCTTTCTCTGCAAAAAGGCGAGTTAATGCTTCCTGGCTCAGAGCCAACTCCCTGCAATCCAAGAAGACAAGGTAGGAGGCTTGCGGACGTATCATACAGATGCCGGGAATATATTCTTTCAGGTAGTTTTCCGTAAAGTCTATATTTCCTTTTATGTAAGCAAGCATTTGTTCCAGCCACCCGGCACCATGCTGGTAAGCAGCGGCGGCACCGATATAGGCAAACAAATGTCCCTCACTGAACTCTCCGGCTTCCATAAATGCCTGAAAACGCTCGCGGATGGTTTCATTTACGGTTATTGCATACGAACTGCCCAATCCCGGCATATTGAAAGCCTTGCTGGGAGCCATAAATACAAGTGAATTAGCAGCCGCCTCTTCAGAAACTGTGGCAAAAGGATGATGCTTGTAGGGAGGTAAAGTCAGGTCGGCATGAATTTCATCAGAGATTACGAAAGTACCGCTATTGTGACAGATAGCTGCAATCTCCCTCAGCTCTTCTACTGTCCAGACACGCCCACCGGGGTTATGAGGATTACAGAGGATAAGTACTTTGCAACCCTGTATATCCTTGCGGAAACGGTTGAAGTCGATATGATACTGTCCGTCACGCAAATCCAGAGGAGAATAGACGACTTCACGTCCCATGCGCTCGGTCACCAGGAAGAAAGGATGGTAAACAGGTGTCATCACCATCACTTTATCACCGGGAGCAGTGAAACACTGCAAGGCAAAAGCCTGGCCACGGACAATGCCGGGAACGAAAGTCAGCATCTCACGGGTTACATCCCATTGATGACGGTCGTGCAGCCAAGCACAGATGGAGGTGTACCACTCTTCGCAGGCAAAGGTATATCCCAGCACTTCATGCTCCAAGCGTTCACGCAAAGCATTCATAACGAAAGGCGGGGTACGGAAATCCATGTCGGCCACCCACATAGGGAGCAAATCATCGCGCCCCCAGATATTTTTCACGCCATCCCACTTCACAGAATTGGTACCGCGGCGTTCTATGATTTCATCAAAATTGTATTCCATAAGATCTCTATTTTATTTCACCACAGAGCACGCAGATTGACACAGATATTTAAAATCAGATATTTTTATCTGTATCAATCTGCGTGACCTATGGTGAATCATTATATCGGAAAAACGACAAACACAGCCACATCCCATACCGCGTGTGACACAATCAGCGCCCCCAGTTTATTCGGATACAGTCTGTAAGCCAGTCCCCAGATGCCGCCGACCACCAATGCAGCCATCACCAGCATAAAGTTGAACGACCAGATGTGTACCAGTGCATAAACCAGCGTCGTGACTATAAATCCGGCATTCGGATTCCAGCGTTTGGAAAGTGCGTTCTGTACATAGCCCCGCCAGAAAATTTCTTCTGCAGGACCTATCAGGATAAGCAACAAAACGGAAAGTAACCAGGGATTTTCTCCGGTCTTCATCCCGTAAATAAGTTCCACCTGCGGACGGGCAAAATCGAAAAGCCAGGCAGAGGCTTTATCTCCCACCCAAAAGACTCCCCATAGGACTACAGCCAATGCCACGCCACCGGCAATATTCTTCCAATCGAACTTCACATCTTCCACCCACCACTGCGGACGAAGAGCAAAAGACATATTCATCAGCACAATAGCCGAGAAGCTCATCGCCGTCCAGAAGTTGAATATTCCGCTGGTCCAGGGTGAAAACATAAAGAACCAGAGAAAAGCAGCTGTCAATAAAGGAATAATTACTCGTTTCATATTTATATATAATCACCCGTTCATATCATATAAAAAAAGTAACCGTAAGCAGCAGACTGAACAGGAGTTGCAATTTTGCCGTCTTTTCATCCAGATTGGAAATCACACAGATCCCCTCTTTAGGCAAGCGCAACATAGCACGCGCATTGGCAATGGCAGGCAGAAGTCCCAGCATAGTCAGTAACGACCACCACGGAAAATGGCCCAACACCACACAGCCCACAATCCACAGAAACGGAAAAAGGACTTCGAATATATAGAGGAATACATCAGCCTTCTTCCCCAACTTCATTGCAAGGGTATTGATTTTTGCACGCATGTCGGTCTCTATATCACGGGTATTATTGGCATGCAGGATAGCTACGGTAATCAGACCTACCGGAACAATAATCAACCAGACATCAGGTAAAAATTTCCCCATGATCACATAGGATATTCCAAAAGTTGGCAATATGGCATAAGCCACGAAAATAACAAAGTCTCCGAAAGCCCGGTATTTCAGACATGGATAGAGCAACGAACACATAGCTCCGCAGACTCCTATCCACAGCAAGGGGAGTCCTGTACGAATTACCAACCAAAAGCCGATAATCACCGCCGGCACCATCAGCCCTATAGCCAAGTTACGTATTTCCAACGGCATAAATTGTCCGCTTGTCAGTGTCTTTACACCAAAGGTATCTACCCGGTCCACTCCCCGCTCAAAGTCAAAATAATCACTCCAGGCATTACCCGAAGCATGAAAGATAATAATACCGACTAATGCCAGCATTCCGTTCTTCCAATCCATTACACCATAAGCCCAATACAAATATGCCAGCGTCACAATCACCGGCATCGCCGACGCCGGAAATGACCAGGGACGCACGGCAATCAACCAATCTTTTAAGGAATGCTTCTTCATTGTTTCTTGTCTGTTAAAGATATTTGTTTCATAAATGATAATTTAGGAGAGAGGATCCTCTTAATTTTCATTTATTTGCTTGCAAAAATACAAATTATCCTCTCTTTTGAGTACTTTTGCACTCAAGTAAAATAGAAATTATATGATAAAAGCCCTGTTTTTTGACATCGACGGCACTTTAGTGAGTTTCAATACCCATTCGATCCCCGAAACCACTATCGAAGCCATCGCCGCTGCCAAAGCCAAAGGCATCCGGATATTCATCGCAACGGGACGTCCCGCTGTCATCATCAACAACCTTTCTGCCCTACAGAACCGAGGACTGATAGACGGTTACATCACCATGAACGGCGGATACTGTTTCGTAGGCGAAAAAGTGATTTACAAAAGTGCCATTCCTGCCGCCGACGTGCAGACACTTGCACGCATCTCTGCCGAACAGAATTTCCCCTGTATCTTCGTGAGCGAGCATGACATCTGTGTCTGCCAACCGGACGAAATGGTGAAAAAGATATTCAACGACTATCTGAAAGTAGATATCATTCCAGAAAAGACACCCGAAGAGGCTATCGGACAAGAAATATTCCAGATGACTCCGTTCATCACACTGGAACAAGAGCAAGTGATTCTTCCCCAACTGCCGGGTTGCGAAGCCGGACGCTGGTTCCCTGCTTTCGCCGACATCACCGCCAAAGGAAACACCAAGCAAAAAGGTATAGACGAAATCATCAACCATTTCGGCATCCGCCTGGAAGAAACAATGGCATTCGGTGACGGCGGCAATGATGTGAGTATGCTTCGCCATGCCGCTATAGGTGTAGCCATGGGCAATGCCGTGGATGAGGTGAAAGAACATGCCAACTATGTCACAAGCTCTGTGGACGAAGATGGAGTTGCCAACGCCCTCCGCCATTTCTCCGTCATATAGTCTTCCTTCAATCTTTAACTATTATTTAAAATTTTGACGCAGTCAATAGATACCAATAACAAAGAATTTCAGGATGCCCTGAATCTTATACAATATACCCGCCAGTCCGTCTTCCTGACCGGAAAGGCGGGTACGGGTAAATCTACCTTTCTGCGATACATCTGCCAGAACACCAAAAAGAAGCACGTGGTACTGGCGCCTACAGGTATCGCCGCCATCAATGCAGGCGGCAGCACTCTGCACAGCTTTTTCAAACTGCCTTTTCATCCCCTGTTGCCCGACGACCCCAATCTGAGCCTGCAACGAGGACGCATCCACGAGTTCTTCAAGTATACCAAACCTCAACGAAAATTACTGGAAGAGCTGGAACTTATCATCATCGATGAGATTTCCATGGTACGTGCAGACCTCATCGATGCAGTAGATCGCATCCTGCGCGTTTACTCCCGCAATCTGCGCGAGCCTTTCGGCGGAAAACAACTCCTGCTAGTGGGCGATGTCTTCCAGCTCGAACCCGTAGTGAAAGGTGATGAACGGGAAATATTGAACCGCTTCTATCCCACTCCCTACTTTTTCTCGGCAAGGGTATTCAGCCAGATAGACCTCGTATCTATCGAACTTCAAAAGGTCTACCGACAGACGGACAAGGTCTTTGTCAGCGTTCTGGACCATATCCGCAGCAATACGGCCGGTGCCGCCGACCTGCAATTGCTCAACACACGCTACGGCACCAGCACCGAAGAAAACGAGGAAGATATGTACATCACCCTCGCCACACGCCGTGACAACGTAGACTACATCAACGACCGGAAGCTGACGGAACTGCCCGGCGACTCCGTTACTTTTCACGGTGAAGTCACAGGCGATTTTCCGGAAAGCAGCCTGCCTACTTCGCGGGAACTGGTACTTAAACCGGGCGCACAGGTCATATTTATCAAGAATGATTTCGACCGCCGCTGGGTGAACGGCACCATCGGTGTGGTCAGCGGTTTTGATGAAATAGAAGAAACCCTCTACATCATCACCGACGACGGGAAAGAATGTGACGTCAAGCCGGAACACTGGAAAAACATCCGCTACAAATACAACGAAAAGAAAAAAGAGATAGAAGAAGAGGTACTCGGCACCTTTTCACAATTTCCGGTACGACTGGCATGGGCAATCACCGTCCACAAAAGTCAGGGACTGACCTTCAGCCGTGTTGTCATCGATTTCACCGGCGGCGTATTTGCCGGCGGACAGGCATATGTAGCCCTCAGCCGTTGCACTTCACTCGAAGGCATTCAATTAAAGAAACCCATCAACCGTGCCGACATCTTCGTCCGGCCGGAGATAGTGAACTTTGCCGAGCGCTTCAACAACCGGCAAGCCATAGACCGCGCCCTAAAACAGGCACAAGCCGATGTGGAATATGCCGCTGCCACCAAAGCTTTTGATGAAGGAAACTTTGAAGTCTTCCTCAACCATTTCTTCAAAGCCATACACTCCCGATACGACATAGAAAAACCAGCCGTTCAACGGCTTATACGCCACAAATTAGGCGTAATCAACAAGTTGCGCGACAGCAACGAACAACTAAAATCTCAAATGGCAGAGCAACAGAAACGCCTGCAAACTTATGCACGTGAGTATTACCTGATGGGCAACGAGTCTATCACTCTTGCCCACGACTCCCGTGCCGCCATTGCCAACTACGACAAGGCACTGGAACTTTATCCCGAATATACAGATGCATGGGTGCGCAAAGGAATCACCCTCTTCAATGAAAGCAAATACATTGAAGCGGAAGAATGTCTGACGCGTGCTGTGAAACTACGTCCGACAGAATTCAAGGCCGTCTACAACCGTGGAAAACTACGCCTGAAACAACAAGAAACTGAAGGTGCCATTGCCGACCTGGACAAGGCCACCACCCTGAAACCGGAGCACGCCGGAGCACATGAACTCTTCGGCGATGCCCTGATGCAGGCAGGGAAAGAAGTGGAAGCCGCACTGCAATGGCGACTGGCAGAGGAACTCCGTAAGAAGAAATGATTAGAGATCACTAAATTAGCCACTTATTTGATAATAAGAAACTTATTCCCTATTTTTGCGTTATTATATTTATACTAATTCCCAGTCCTATGCTTCTGAAACTTTACGAAAAGAACAACAATCCCCAGGACCTGCAACAGGTAGTGGATATCCTGAATGATGGCGGAATCATCATCTACCCCACCGATACCATGTATGCCATCGGTTGTCATGGGCTGAAAGAGCGTGCCATCGAGCGTATTTGCCGCATCAAAAACATTGATCCGCGCAAGAATAACCTTTCTATTATTTGTTACGACCTAAGCAGCATCAGCGAATATGCCAAAGTGGATAATACCACATTCAAACTGATGAAGCGGAACTTGCCCGGCGCTTTCACTTTTATCCTGAACGGTACGATCCGACTCCCCAAAATCTTCCGCAACCGGAAAGAAGTCGGTATCCGCATGCCGGACAGTGCCATCATTCAGGAAATAGCCCGCCTATTGGACGCTCCCATCATGACCACCACCCTTCCTCACGACGACCATGAGGACATAGAATACAGCACCGACCCGGAACTGATTGACGAAAAGTTTGGTGACCTTGTCGATTTGATTATCGATGGCGGCATCGGCGGAACAGAGTTTTCCACTATTGTAGACTGTACCGGTGGAGAAGCAGAAATCGTGCGCCAAGGAAAAGGATGGCTGGATGAGGGATGACTCAACCAAATACTCAGTTTGTTTGTTTTCCTAAGAAAGCAACAAAAGACATATGAGTACAAAAGAACAATATTGGAAATATTCGTTAATCACCATCATCATCGGACTGGGTGTAATCCTGTTTTTTCAGATTACTCCCTTCTTGGGCGGGCTACTGGGCGCACTCACCATTTATATCCTGGTCAGAAAACAGATGATACACCTGACAGGCAGACGGAAAATGAGACGGAGCCTTGCCGCCACACTCATCACTACGGAAGCTATCCTCTTTTTCCTGGTCCCTCTGGCATTGGCCGTATGGTTGTTGGTCAGTAAATTGCAGGATATCAATCTCGATCCTCAAAGTATCATTGCTCCCGTAGAAGACATGGCGCATATCATCAAGGAAAAAACAGGTTATGACGTATTGGGCCAAGATACCACTTCATTCATCATCTCCATACTCCCCACAATAGGACAATTCGTAATGAATGGCATCAGCAGTTTTGCTGTCAACCTCTTTGTACTGGTCTTTGTGCTCTACTTTATGCTGATAGGCGGACAGAAAATGGAAAAATACATCAGCGAAATACTTCCTTTTAGCGAAACCAATACAAACCATGTAGTGCATGAAATCAAGATGATTGTCCACTCCAATGCCATCGGTATTCCTTTACTGGCAATTATCCAGGGAGGTGTAGCCATGATAGGCTACTGGTTCTTCGATGTTCCGGACATCTTGCTGACAGGATTTCTCACTTGTCTTGCAACGATTATCCCGATGGTGGGAACGGCATTGGTCTGGTTTCCCATTGCCG
This sequence comes from uncultured bacterium, assembly GCA_905215555.1. Taxonomy (GTDB): domain Bacteria; phylum Bacteroidota; class Bacteroidia; order Bacteroidales; family Bacteroidaceae; genus Bacteroides. Next base: position 18,034 of record CAJMQU010000006.1, on the reverse strand, counting down.
TCTATATGGCATTGTCGGGTGATTGGTTCAACGGCATCGGTTTGGCTATATTCGGCACGTTGGTTATCTCCCAGCTTGACAACCTGATACGTTTTATTCTACAAAAGAAAATGGCTGATATACATCCGCTTATCACGATATTCGGAGTCGTCATCGGTCTCTCCTTATTCGGTTTCATGGGCGTAATCTTCGGGCCGCTGTTGCTCTCTTTATTTTTCCTTTTTGTGGATATGTTCAAGAGAGAGTATCTGGACAAAACCCAATAAGTCACATCAAGACTAGCCCGGTACATACTTCCAATAAGAAAAAGATTACAACTATTTTTCGTGTTTCTATATCGTTGGTTTATTAAGGATATGACAAACACTACAAATTATTCCTTGATATACAATAAGATTAAAAACAAAAGCGGAAAGGTCCTCTGTCATCAGAGGACTCTCCGCCTATAGAGCATTCAGATAATCAATATCCAACACCCTAACCAGTAATTATAATGATAAATATAGTAACAGTGTCTGTGATGTCAGTCTTACTATAAATTAAACGCACCATAAGCATAAGCTCCGTTACTTCCTCTTATTTCTATATAGAAAGAGCCAGTCAACCCATCCGCCAACCGGATATTTTTCAGAACCGGAATAGAGATATTTTCAGAGGAACTATACACCAAAGCGCCATTTTGAGAGATAGATATTTCTACCTCACCTACAGCCGATATAAAATCAATTTCTACCCGATTACCATCAAACAAGGTTACAAGAATTGGGACATCAGGCGTTATTGAACGGTGGTCATTCCCATCGCTGAACTCCGTTTCAAAAGGAACATCATTGCCGGATAAAGAAATATTTCCTATTATTTTAAAATCTCCAACTACAGATGATTGAACATTTATAACAAACAGGAAAAAGAATCCGACCAAACAAAGAACAAACTTAGATTTCATTGCTTTTACGATTTAAATTTTCGTCAAAGGTAAAGCACTGAAACTACATAACCTAAAAAAGAGTGTGGACAAAACAAACCAACACATCAACCTGTATATCAACACCATACAACCACAACATCCAATAAAGTATGGACAAAAAAACATCAATTAATAGAATAGAATAAACTCTTCCAGAGGCTTTTCCTTATCTATACAAAGATGTTCTTTCAGCCGCAACTTCATCCGATAAACAGAATTTCGCTCACAATCGAAAACAAACATCAGCTGGTTAGTGGTAAATCCGACCTTTAGTAAAGCCGACAAAATGAGGTCGGTCTTTGTCATTGTATAATCCTTATTTAAACGGGATATAAAATCGGCAAAAATCAAATCCAGAAAATCAAAAAGATTCTGCCGCTCCTCTACAGTCATTCGCTGAACGATTAACTTACCTTTATTCAATTGCTCCAATACACAAGAAGCTTTCACACATGTATTTTCGCGCAGTTCCTTATTCTCGGCAGTCAACAATACGATTTTCCCGTTCAAATCGGCTATCTTTTTCTTTTTTAGCAGCTGCTCCTGCTCACTTTTCCGTTTAACCTCGTCTATGCGGAATGCATACTCTTCTATTTCTTTTTGGTTCTTTCTGATAATATCAATATTCCGCTGAAAATGCCTCCTATATTTATTCCAGATAATCACAATGGCAATTACCATAAGGATGGCAATCAGTAGCAGCAGATAGAACTGGCTTCTTTTTTCCAGTTTAATCTGTTCATTCTCCATCCTTAATTTCTCATTCTCATATTTCTTTTGCAAAGTCAGCATCTGCTTTTGCAGGTTTTCATTATTCACTATCTGTAATAAAGAATCAGATCGCTCTTTATAGAAGATCGCTTTTTTATAATTACCTCTCGCCTTTTCCAGCTCAAACAAATAATTGCATGCCCCTGCCTGCGTATACTTTTTGCCACACTCCATCGCTTTCCTAAAGCCTTGTTCCGCTTCATCAAAACGCCTCATAGCTAAATAAACCTTGCCCAGAGACATATAATAATGATACTGACTAAGGGTATTGGGTTCATTCAATAATGCTTGCCGGAAAAAGCCGATAGCAGCCTCATAGTCCTTGTCGCTTTCAGCTATGATTCCAAGTAGCTGGAAGAAAGAAGAACGTACGCGGTGCGTTGTATCCGTCAGTAACTTCAACCCCTCATCGATGCACCACCGGGCACTATCATTATTTGCCTTCATCATATACCCACGTGCCAGATTCCGATAGGTGTATATCATACCTAAAGTATCTTCCGCCAACTTATAGTCATCGATAGCTTTCCAAAAATTCAGTATAGCAGCATCATACATCCGCTGACCATAATTCAGCATCCCGATGTTCTCCTCCAGTAATCCTTGCAGTTTATATTCCCGAGAGTCATCCAGTAATATTTGAGCAAGTAGATACGCCTCCACTGCTTCTGTATTCTTATCACTGCGCAAAAGCACTTTACCGTAATAAAAAAAAGATTTTCCTGCTTTAGTTTTATCCTCCTTATCTTTATAATAATTCACTGCAATCTCAATCAAAGAGTCTGATTGCAAACTATCCAGATAGTTTTTGTCACGGGCCTGTGTCAGCAACAAGGCATAGTCAGCGCGCTGCTGACCATACAATTTTTCAGGATGGGGAATTTGTTGTATAAGAAGTAACGCGCTATCCGGCCGAGTCTCCATACAATCCTCTACACGTTCCAGAAGTATTGCTTCTTTATTCGCAGAAGGGGTGCAAGCAAAAAACAGTCCGAATAGCCATAACAGTACAGAAAGCAAACACAGTTGTCGTCTCATGCTTACGATTCTCTCATTTGGTATACCGCGTCAAAGATAACGATTTTAGCTATTTATTCAATTCAGCTATTCACAATATCTTTTAGTTTAATTGTCTGGAATGTGATATGAGCAACGCTACTCTCATAAAGTATACCAATAGTTTCCTTATCAACCATAGTGAGGCAAGAGTACCCCCAGTTATCACCTTCATCCAACAGAAGCTGATGTTCCGGAAGCCAGGTAATGCCTCCATCCAAGCTGATCTTGATCGTAATGTCATAACGTCCCTTCGTTGTATTGGGATTAGAAAAGATAAGTAGATTGCGATTCAGAATATTGTCTTTCGCCTTTACACTAATCAGGCTTGCCATGCAAACCGGCTCCTGCAGTGCTTTACGCGAGGATTCATGTTCGGTCCACGTTTCACCTAAATCCTTTGTGATGGCTACAGCACGGCTTCCCCCCCGATTATCACGCATATTCAGCATAAGCACTCCCGGCTCAACTTCGGCAACCTGTGCCTCTGTGGTATTTGTACGGGCATAGTTATGCATTTTCCAGGTCTTCCCCCTATCTTTGCTGTACATGATACCGGCATTCGGCACACGGGTAGAGTCAATGAACTGGGTAGGAAAAACCAAGGTACCATTCTCCATAGTGATACCTCTTCCGGGGCCTTGCAATAAGAAATACCAGGATGGCTCTTTTACTTGTTCTGTTATATTAATAGGCGCCGACCAGGTTTTACCATCGTCTGTACTCTTTGCCAGTACAAGTTGTGCCGTACGATTTATGTCCAGTCCCGGATGAGAACTCCACCAAGCACGCTGATTACCCATGCCATGCGTCCAGGCTGCCACTATCCACACATTATTTGTCTTTGTATCTACCAAAATAGAAGGGTCGCCTACCCCATTCTGAGCCGAAGGAAGTCCGCCCGTTTCACCGAAAGTCAAAGGTAGCCGCATCTTTTCCCAAGTTTTTCCCCCATCTGTACTGCGACTCAATCCGATATCCACATGTTCCTGCAAATCGGCACTGTTGTTATAGCGTACATCATATACGCCCAACAAGGTTCCCTTATTGGTGGTGACCAGTCCCGGAATGCGATACGCAGCCGAATTATCATCACCGGCGTGACGCACTCCTACTCCCATCCGATGTTCGATGCCTTGCGGAGAAACAATATTCAGAAATGCTTCTCTACCATCCAAAGTAACTGATGCCACAGATGCTGAAACCTTAGTATCCAACGAAGTTTCCGGCTTCATCTGCAAACTAATCCAAAAGAAATTAATTCCGGGAAATAAATTCTGATTGGCTGCCAGGACAACGCGGCTATGCGGATCAAGCACTTCCCCTTTCTTTATAGAATAAGAAGGATTGGCCGCCAAGGTCTTTCCGGGCGTATGGCTTGAAACATATTCTACGGGAGCAAAGCGTTTCTTTCCTCGATCCTGCAATGCCTCAGTGCCACTATAGTAGAGTTTCACAGACTGGATTGCAGCCGGATTAGCCGGCACGTTTAAATCTAGAACTACCTCATTCAGCACCTTGCTTTCCTTTGCATCGAGGCGCAAACAGAATAAGACATTATCCGCCCTTTCTATCAAAACAGGAATCTGTGTCTCCCGGACAAAAATTGTATCTGCAGCCCGGACAACCGGGATGGCACACAACAAACAGAATAATAAAAACAGAATTATCGGCTTCTTCATAATATAGATAAAGTTAATAGAGTGTTATCAGCCTCAAAGATAACATTTAATAATAAAAATCCCACATCTGTTGCCGTAAAGTATTCTTTCCTCCCTCCTCTTGTTGCAACAGCCCTTTTTCTTGAAGAGAATAAAGCCTCTCCAGCAAAAGAACCATCTGTTTTTCACAAATATGCATATCACAGACTTCTTTCACCCAGTCTACAGTTTCTTCAAAGACATCATTAGAAGAGAGGCAGAGTACTTTTTGCTTTTCAGGTTTATGAAGCATATCTGCCATAAACGAAAGGAGCTTGGCTACCATCTTCCTGCTCCGGACACGGACACGGGATTTTGGATTCTTCAGACGTAACAGAAAGTACTCTCCAATCCACAAAGAAGCGATAAAAGTTTCTGCAGAAAGAGGCTTCAAACCTTTCCAAAACTTTATCAGAAACGCATCCACTTTCCCCAGCATCCCGTCCGTGTCATCATCTATAAAAAACCGATGTGCCAGACATTCTATCACGCATCCCAGTTTTGCTACACAAATCCCATTCCTAGTATCACTCACTATTTTTTCCGCTTCTCTAAGGGCCCGGAAAGCATTTTCTTCTTCTACACAATCGTCATACAGCCGGAATTGATGGAATAATGAAAGAGAACGACATAACAGGGCATCAAAAGGGCAATCCGCATCATTCATATTCAAACCATTTATTCATTTAAAAGCTATAAAGTTAGAAACGATAAAGATGATAACAAACAAATCCCAGTGGACAAAACTAATCTTCAGTAGAAAGTTAATCTTCAATGTATTACCTTTAAAAAAGACAGCATTTTCCAGTAATAAGTGGACAATATTAAAAAGAAATTGCGCATCCCGCTCCACACTATCAGCGGAAAACGGACTGCGCAATTATTTTTATAGTATGAAATACTCTCTTACTTCAGCAAAGAAGACGGATCCAGATGGTCTGCCTCAATATCTTTGAAGTAACGGTATGTACCTACTTTCAGTTCAAAAGTTGCGTCGTCATCTGCCACAATAATACCTTTTTCATGCATCTGCAGGGCGCTGATAGTCCACATCTGCGTGATGGCACCTTCTACCGCATGATAAAGAGCACGTGCCTTGTTATGTCCGTTCACGATAATCATCACTTCCTTAGCAGAAAGCACCGTGCCTACACCCACAGTAAGAGCGGTTTTAGGCACTTTGTTCACATCGTTGTCGAAGAAACGGGAATTGGCAATGATCGTATCTGTAGTCAATGTCTTCTGACGTGTGCGTGAAGATAAAGAAGACCCCGGCTCATTGAAAGCAATGTGTCCGTCAGGACCAATACCGCCCATAAACAGGTCGATACCACCGTAAGATTTGATCTTCTCTTCATAGCGTGCACATTCAGCATCCAAATCGGCAGCGTTACCGTTCAGGATATTAGTGTTTTCCGGTTTGATGTCAATGTGACTGAAGAAGTTGTTCCACATGAAAGAGTAATAGCTTTCAGGGTGTTCTTTTGGCAAACCTACATACTCGTCCATATTGAAAGTAACCACATTCTCGAAAGAAATAATTCCTTTCTTGTTCAGCTCGATTAGCTCCTTATACATACCGAGGGGTGATGAACCGGTAGGACAACCCAGAACAAACGGTTTTTCAGGCGTCGGATTAGCTGCCTTAATTTTAGCGGCCACATAATGGGCAGCCCACTTAGATACGGATTGATAATCCGGTTGGATGATTAGTCTCATTGTGATTGTTTTTTATCAGGTTAATAAACTTTTCTAATTGTGAATTATAAATTATTAGATATTTATTGGCTGCGCTATGATGCCGCATGACAAATCCTATTTAATAATTAATAACTTTCTCCCCGGTCTTTCTTCAGGCGCTCTGCCATAGAACGTGCCAGGTGTTCACATTGTTCGTAAGTGATGTCTTTCATCGCTTGCTTCATCTCTACCGGATCAGCTACGATTTCGAACTTACTCTTCTCGGCAAATTCAGCCATACGCTTCACTGCGGCACCCGCCCAAGTAAACGAACCGAAGTAACCCAAATAGCGTCCTTTCACTTCACGCACCAGTATCTTGGAAAGCAAAGATTCGATATCCGGATAAATCTGGTTACTGTAGGTGGGGCTGCCGATGATCAGTCCACGGTATTTAAAGATATCTGCAATAATATAGGAAGGATTACTCTTGCTCACATTGTGCATCACGATATTCTTGATGCCCTGTGCCGAGAGTTCGGCAGCGATAGCTTCCGCCATCTGTTCCGTATGACCGTACATAGAGCCATAAGCTATCACCACACCTTCGTCCGCAGCATAACGGCTCAGTTTGTCGTAAATGCCTATCACCTTATCTATATAGTCCGTCCAGACTGGACCATGAGTAGAACAAATGGTGGTAATGTGTAGTCCCCCCAATTTCTGCAAAGCCTTCTGCACCGGAGAACCATACTTACCTACGATGTTGGAGTAATAACGCACCATCTCATCCCAATAGCGGTCTGTATTGATGCGGGTATCGAGAAAACCACCGTCCAGCGTACCGAAACAACCGAAGCCGTCACCGGCGAAGAGCACACCTTCCGTTTCGTCAAAAGTCATCATAGTTTCGGGCCAATGCACCATCGGTGTCAGGTAGAAACGCAGTTTATGATGTCCCAGTGCCAGGAAATCCTCGTCCTTCACAACGTATTGCTCCCCCGTCACACCATAGTACCCCTCGATCATGCCGAAAGTCTGCTTATTTCCTACAATGATGATATCAGGGTAATGTTGTTTAATAAGGCGGATAGAACCGGAATGATCGGGTTCCATGTGATTGATTATCAGATATTGAATCGGGCGTTCACCGATAATACTTTTTATCTTCCGGAGATATACCTCAAAGTAACAGGCATCTACCGTATCAATCAATGCTACAGTTTCGTCATCTATCAGATAAGAGTTATAAGATACCCCGTAAGGCAACGGCCACAGGCCTTCAAACAAATGCTTGTTGCGGTCATTCACTCCTACGTAGTGTATTTTTCCTTTTATCATTGTCTTTTGGTTCATAATACTTCTTTATTTAGATTGATTCCACATTTAAACAGCCGCAAAAATAAGTGTTTTTTCTCACATTTCATATTTCTTTCCCTGATAAGCACCAAGCTGGCGCATTCTTTTTTGCACACGATGGTTGAATTCATAATTTTTCAGTCCCCAGTCGGGTGCTATTAACAATTCTTTAGGAGACTGTGAGACAAAGCGTTCCAGTACTAAATCCGGGCGAAGATGCTCTACGTAGTCTACCACCAAGTCAATATATTCTTCCACATCGAACAGTTGGAAATCTTCGGGATGCTGTTCGTATTCATGTGCCATACGGGTACCACGTATCAGCTGCAACTGATGCATCTTCAGAGTGGTAAGCGGCAAACGAGACAAGACAGAAGCCTGAGACACCAGTTCTTCATGCGTCTCCCCTGGAAGTCCCAGTATGACGTGTCCGCCGGTAAGGATACCACAAGCAGCGGTGCGCTCGACAGCATCTACCGTGTCCTGATAAGTATGTCCACGGTTGATACGGCGCAACGTTACATCATTAGTACTTTCAATGCCGTATTCAACTAATAAAAAGGTATGTTTGTTCACTTCTTCCAGATAGTGTAATAAAGTATCCGGCATACAGTCCGGACGCGTGCCAATGACCAACCCTACGACATCAGGTACTGTCAGGGCTTCTTCATACTTTTGTTTCAAGGCTTCCAGTCCACCGTAAGTATTGGTATATGCCTGAAAATAGGCAAGATATTTCATTTCGGGATACTTATGGGAGAAAAAGACTTTACCCTCTTCCAATTGCTGAGTGACGGATTTTTCGGTACGGCAATATTCGGGATTAAAAGTCTGATTGTTGCAATAAGTGCAGCCGCCATAACCTTTGGAGCCATCCCTGTTGGGACAGGTGAACCCGGCATTAAGCGATATCTTCTGTACTTTATACGGAAAATAACGTTTCAGGAAGAGCGGAAACTCATTATATAATATAGGTGTGGAATCCATATGCCAGTTATTTAATGACAAAAATAAGATTTTTCTTCGGGATAGAACTGCTGAATGAACACAAATTACACTAATTGTATAAATCAAGGTTCTGGCTCACTGAGAGCTGACACGCCTCTAATTATTAACAAACATAAAACACATTATTTTAAGATGTATTAAAAAACATTTCAACAACTGATTATCAACTATATGTAATACAGATTATACGCCCTAAACAAAACATACTAAATATATTTTAGTGATTAGTGACGTATTTTACACACATTTACCTTCTTTTCCAAGCATGGAAAACGAAATAAATTCATAGCTTTGCCTAAAACCTTTATAAATCAACCTAACAAATACTATCAACCATCATGGCTACCATCGCTCTCGACATAGGCGGCACCAAAATAGCAAGTGCTATTTTCCTCCCCGACGGAAGTATGTTGTTCAACCGGAAACGTTTGCTGAAAGGAAGAACAGGACACGAAGTGGGCAAACTTGCAGCAGAAATCCTTGCCAAACTTCTGACAGTTGCCCGCAGAAGCCGTATCCAAATTGACGGTATCGGTGTATGCGTGCCGGGCATAGTCTATTCACAAACAGGGCGTGTATGGGCGCCCAATATCCCCGGCTGGGAAAACTATCCGCTACAAGAGGTACTGCGCACTGTGACCGCACCGGATATCCATATTTATATCGACAGCGACCGCACTTGCTACATGTACGGCGAGATGTGGCAAGGAGCTGCCAAAGACTGCCATAGTGCAGTGTTCATTGCCGTAGGGACAGGTATCGGAGCAGGTATTATCATTGACGGCCACGTGTTGCACGGTGCAAATGACATCATCGGCGCCACAGGCTGGATGGCACTACAACCACCCTATAAAGAAGAATACGATGCCTGCGGTTGTTTTGAATATTATGCTTCGGGCAATGGCATCGGAGCCAGAGTGCGGGATGCCGTCCGGGCAAACAAGGCTTACAAAGGCCGCCTGCGCCAGAAACCGATCAGCCGCATTTCTGCTTATGACGTATTCAGCGCATACAACGAAAAGGACCCGATCGCAATCTCTGTACTACACAAAGCTATAGAAATGTGGGGAATGGCGTCTGCCAACATTGTCAGTCTGCTCAATCCACAAAAGATAATCTGGGGTGGCGGCGTATTTGGCCCCGCCGGTATCTTTATCGACGATATCTACAAGGAAGCCTGTAAATGGGCACAGCCGCTCAGCATCAAGCAGGTGGAATTCGTAGCCTCTTACTTGTCTGGTAATGCCGGGCTGATAGGAGCTGCTTTTCTTGCCATCAAAAAGCATTTATACGAATAGGGAAAAGCGAATCAAGGTTCTACACCTTATTATATAAACACTTTATCAACCTGATAATATGAGGAGTTACAAAAAGAATCTGGTATTCACGGCTGCGTGCATCGGTATGTGTTTCTTTGGCATTTCGATGATTACGTTGGGTTCGGTATTGCCGTCCCTCACCGCCAAACTGGGTTTGGACAACCTCCAGGCCACTGCATTGGTGACATTTCTGCCTCTCGGCCTGTTGGGAGGTTCTCTGTTGTTCGGTCCTATCGTGGATCGCTTCGGGCATAAGGCTTTGCTATTGCTCAGTTGCCTGATTGTGTTGCTCGGACTGGAGGGAATCGCTGTCTTCACAAGTATTCCGTTGCTGCAACTCTCCATCATCGGCATCGGATTGGGAGGCGGCATCCTGAACGGTGAAACGAATGCACTGGTAGCGGATATCTCCAACGAAGAGGAAAAAGGTTCGCGCCTCAGTTTGCTCGGAGCGTTCTATGGTATCGGAGCATTGGGCATTCCAGTATTACTTAGTTTCCTGTCCGAACATTACTCTTTTGAAATCATACTGCAAGGTATAGGTGCCGTGATGCTGGCAGGCATCCTTTTCTGCGTCTGTGTACGCTTCCCCGCCCCCAAACAGCCGCAAGGTTTTCCCATTAAGGAAGGATTAGGGCTGCTGAAAAAAAGCAGTCTGCTGTTGCTCAGCTTCATCCTGTTCTTCCAAAGCGGCATTGAAGGTGCATGCAACAACTGGACTACACTCTATCTGGGACAAACAACCGGTATCCCCGAAAACCGGGCACTCATGGCACTGACCTGTATGGTGGCCGGACTGACCGTCGCCCGCCTGCTGCTGGTAGTTCTGTTCAAGAAGATACGGCAGGAGACGGTTCTCCGCACCAGTCTGATTACGGCTTCGTTGGGTTTTGCGCTATTGACCTTCTCGCCCGGCTTCGCACGTGCTGCCGTAGGTATGGTGCTGATCGGTGCCGGACTGGCATCTACGTTCCCCGTCATACTCAGCGTCATCGGTAGCCGGTACGCTTCACTCTCAGGAACGGCCTTCAGCGTAGCACTCGTCATCGCCCTCATCGGACAGACCCTGCTGAACAGCCTCACAGGAATCATCTCGCAAGGGTACGGCATCGCAGTATATCCATACATGATGATTGTTTCCCTGCTCATCATGCTCCTACTGTTTAAACGTTCACTCAGATAAAAAAATTATTTACCCCCTTAAAACAAAAAAATTATGTTAGCATTAGAATGGTTGAAAAACGCGCATGGCATCATGGAAAAACTGGAAGCCACGCAATTGGAGAATATCAAAAAGGCAGCCACCGTCATGGCGGACTCTATCGAAGCAGGGCGTTGGGTACACACGTTCGGATGTGGTCACGCCACTATCCCTGTCGAAGAAATGTATCCGCGTATCGGTAGTTTCGTAGGTTTCCACCCTCTATGCGAACTTCCGCTGACATTCTTTACGCAAATCATCGGTCAGATGGGTATCCACCAATTCCTTTTCCTGGAAAGAGCCGAAGGTTACGGACAGGAAATCATGAAGAACTATGATTTCGACTCCAAAGACTGCATCTGGATATTCTCTCACACAGGCATCAATGCGGTGAATATCGACATTGCGTTAGAAGCGAAAAAACGCGGAATGAAAGTGATTGTTTACGGCTCGGCCGGAGAAACGGGCGACAAAGCAAGCCGTCATTCCAGCGGTAAAAACCTGTTCCAGCTTGCGGACATCATAGTCGACTCGTGCGTGCCTTTGGTAGACGCTTCCGTACCTTTAAAGAACCACTTCGACAAGGTAGGCCCATTGTCTACTTTGAGTTTCGTGACCATGGTGTGGATGACCATCACTACCGTTGCCGAAATTCTGGCAGACCGCGGTGTACATCTGTATATCCATCCGTCACATAACGTCCCGGGCGACACCACGGCACACGAACGCCTGGATGCTGCAATTGCCGAGTATCAGAAAAAAGTAAAAATCCTCTAAATTTTAAAGACGGTCCCAATCATCATCTACGAGTGACGGTAGCCCGCCTCGGCTTTGCCCCCACAAAGCCGGACGGGCTTTTTTCATAAAACGGTAATGGGCTATGTCCGGAACGGAGGCAGGCTAAGGCAGGGAGTGGAGCTATCATCAATACGGATGATAACAGCCTCACCCCTAATGAAACTATAGCTACACATTCGGACTGTACATAGCTTACTTAATTGCTGTAGTGGTTTTACCTTTTTTTTCAGTTTTTATCCCTATATTTGCCCTTCAAAGAAATCAATCATAATTATGAAACAGATAAGTATTGCAATTCTCCTTTGCCTCTGCACATTGGCAGGTTTCGCGCAAGGCGGTCAGGCACTCGACTTAAAAGACATTGTATCGGGCAAATTCCGCGCTGAAAACATTTACGGAGTGATTCCCATTCCCGGAGACGGAGAGCACTATTCACAAATGAATGCGGAAGGAACGCAGATTATCAAATACTCCTTCAAGACAGGAAAACAGGTAGAGGTGCTGTTTGATGCGGCTACTGCCCGCGAATGTCCTTTCAAGACGTTCGACAGCTACAGTTTTTCACCGGACGGCAGCAAACTGCTCATCGCTACGGAAACGACCCCGATCTATCGCCATTCTTACACTGCTATACATTATATATATAGTCTGAAACGGAACGTCAACGGAGAAATCAACAATATAGTAGAGAAACTGTCCGACGGCGGTCCGCAACAAGTACCGGTATTTTCACCGGACGGAACAATGGTTGCCTTTGTGCGGGACAATAACATCTATCTGGTGAAGTTTCTGTATGGCAACAGCGAAAGCCAAGTTACGGAAGACGGCAAACGCAATGCCGTGCTGAACGGCATTCCCGACTGGGTGTATGAGGAAGAATTTTCCTTCAACCGTGCCTTGGAATTCAGCGCCGACAGCAAAATGCTGGCTTATACCCGTTTTGACGAGACAGACGTACCTTCTTACAGCTTCCCTGTCTTTGCCGGAAGTAATCCCCACATCTCAGCTTTTGAAAAGTATCCGGGCGATTATACCTATAAATATCCCAAAACCGGAGAAGCCAATTCAAAGGTCTCCGTACATACCTTTGACATCAAGACGAAAGTGACCCGCAAGATGCAGGTACCTCTGGATGCTGACGGATACATCCCGCGCATCCGTTTCACGCAAGACCCCAATAAACTGGCCATCATCACGCTGAACCGTCATCAGAATCGTCTGGATATGTATTTCGGCGATCCTCGTTCCACGGTTTGCAAACAAGTGTTGCGTGACGAAAGCGATGCTTATATAAAGGAGAATGTATTCGACAATATCATTTTCTATCCCGAAAACTTCAGCTATCTGAGCGAAAAGAGCGGTTATAATCATCTGTACTGGTACAGCATGGGCGGCAATCTGATTAAGCAAGTCACTGCCGGAAACTACGAAGTGAAAAGCTTCTTAGGTTGGAGTTCCGATGATGACAGTTTCTATTATATCAGCAATGAAGAAAGCCCGCTCCGCCAGGCTGTGTACAAGATAGACCGCAAGGGAAAGAAGACCAAACTTTCCGCACAGGCAGGCATCAACAGCGCCCAGTTCAGCACGGACATGAAGTACTACATGAACCGTTATTCCAATCTGAGCACTCCCACCGTTATCACTCTGAACGACAATACGGGTAAAGTATTGAGTACACTGGTCACCAACGACCAGTTAAAACAGACCCTGGCAAAGTACAAGGTACCGCAGAAGGAATTCTTCACTTTCCAGACGCAGGACGGCGTATCGCTGAATGGCTGGATGATGAAGCCGACAGACTTCTCCACATCCAAGAGATATCCTGTACTTCTGTATCAATATAGCGGTCCGGGTTCCCAACAAGTGCTCGACACATGGAGTATCAGTTGGGAGACTTATATGGCAAGCCGCGGTTTTATCGTTGTCTGCGTGGACGGACGCGGCACAGGCGGACGTGGTGCTGAATTCGAAAAGTGCACCTACCTCAATCTGGGTGTAAAAGAGGCGAAAGACCAGGTGGCAACCGCCCAATATATGGGTAGCCTGCCATACGTAGACAAGAACCGCATCGGCATCTGGGGATGGAGCTATGGCGGATACATGACTATCATGAGCATGAGCGAAGGTACCCCCGTCTTCAAAGCCGGAGTTGCCGTAGCTGCCGTGACCGACTGGAATTATTATGATACCATTTATGGCGAACGCTTCATGCGCACTCCGAAAGAAAATGCCGAAGGATATAAAAGTTCTTCCGCCTTCACACGCGCCAACAATCTGCATGGCAATCTGCTGTTAGTTCATGGTATGGCAGACGATAACGTCCATTTCCAGAACTGTGCAGAATATGCCGAGCATCTGGTGCAACTGAACAAGCAATTCGATATGCAGGTTTATACAAACCGTAACCACGGAATCTATGGTGGAAATACCCGTTATCACCTGTATACGAAACTAACGAACTTTTTTGAAACAAATCTTTAAACCAACACAGATTACACGGATTAACACAGACTAAAAAGAGATCTGTGTAATCTGTGATGAACAAATCATTATCATGGGAAACAGAGTACGTAAACCCGAATGGCTTAAAATAAGTATAGGAGCTAACGAACGGTATACCGAAACCAAACGTATCGTTGATTCCCACTGTCTGCACACCATCTGCAGCAGTGGCCGTTGCCCCAATATGGGAGAGTGCTGGGGGAAAGGAACCGCCACCTTCATGATCGGCGGTGACATCTGCACCCGTTGTTGCAAGTTCTGCAATACCCAGACGGGCAAACCACTTCCACTCGATCCGGACGAACCCACCCATGTGGCAGAATCCATATCCTTAATGAAGTTATCTCATGCAGTCATTACTTCGGTTGACCGGGACGACTTGCCTGACCTCGGAGCCACACATTGGGCACATACTATCCGGGAAATCAAACGACTGAATCCCGAAACCACCGTTGAAGTACTCATCCCTGACTTTCAGGGGAAGAAAGAACTGATTGCACAGGTAATCGAAGCTTCTCCGGAAATCATTTCCCACAATATGGAAACGGTGAAACGTATCACTCCATTGGTACGCAGTGCTGCCAGATATGATACGAGTCTGGAAGTAATATGTCAGATAGCCGACAGCGGATCTACCGCCAAATCGGGTATTATGGTAGGATTGGGCGAGACTCCGGAAGAGGTGGAAGAGCTGATGGACGACCTGCGCCGGGTAGGTTGCCGGATACTGACCATCGGCCAATATCTGCAACCTTCGCACAAACATTATCCTGTAGCTGAATATGTTACTCCCGCACAATTCGCTTCTTACAAAGAAATCGGTTTGGCCAAAGGATTCGACCAAGTAGAGAGCGCACCTTTAGTCCGTTCCTCCTATCACGCCGAGAAACAAATCCGATTTTATAAAAAAGAAACGAAATAAAAACCAATTGCTATATTTATTTGTTATGATTAAGGTAACGACAAAATAAAGTCAGCAATGTCTAAGAAAGGAGTTCTATCATCTAAGTTTAATATGTCTTTGGGATTTATCCCTGTTATCGTATCAATAATATTATGCGAACTTATAACGCAAGACATTTCCATCTACATTGGTGCAGGTGTAGGGGTCCTTTATAGTTTGTATACGTTATGGAACAAAGGCACAAAAATTCCCAACTTTCCACTTTACGGCATCACAGGAATGCTCCTGCTGCTGACCATTACCACTCTCCTGTTTGGTGATACCTGCACTCAGGAGATGTTTCCGCTGACGCTGGAAATCAGTGCTCTCATCCCGATTGTCGTCCTATTCCTAAACCGGAAAAGATTTCTCGCCCATCAAATATCGCAATCGAAGAAATGCTGCAAACAACTTTTTGCACAAGGGGCTGAATCTGCCATTGTATCTACACGGGTAGTTATCATTATCGCCTTTATCCACTTCCTGACAATTTTCATAGCGATCCTGTTGCCCGGCCCGTTGAGTGATACAGCCCGCGATGTTCTGTTCCGTTTTTGTCCGCCTGCCGTATTCATACTAAGTATATTATTCAACCAGTTCGGCATCCTCTATTTCAACGTAATAATGGAACATACAGCCTTCGTCCCCATCGTCAATACCAAAGGAGACGTCATTGGAAAGAGCCTGGCAGTGGACGCCATCAACCGGAAGAACGAATATATCAACCCGGTAGTCCGCATTGCCGTATCCCACAGCGGTATGCTGTATCTCCGTCCACGTCCGCAACGCTGCACTCTCGAACGGGGAAAAACCGACATACCGATGGAGTGCTATCTCCTATACGGAGAAACTTTGGAACAAAGCATTGTCCGCCTTATGAAACAGACATTCCCCAAAGCACCAATACAGGATTTGCAGTTCAATATCATGTATCATTTCGAAAACAAGGTGACGAACCGTCTTATCTACCTCTTTCTTATTGAGATAGAAGACGACAATCTTTTACGGGACAAACATATAAAGGACGGGAAGCTCTGGACTTTCCAACAGATAGAACATAATTTAGGCAAGAATTTCTTTAGCTGCTGCTTTGAGAACGAATATGAGCACCTGAAAGAAGTTATTTGTACAAAAGAAAAATACAGGGAATTTTAGAAAGATCGGGAACTTTCCCCTGCCATTCTTTTACTGTTTTGGTTTTGATATACTCTCCTTCACACGTAATGTTGGCAGCAATGCAAAGCTTGGTTTGCGGACGGCAATTCTGCAAGATATCCTCTACCATCTTATTATTACGATAAGGCGTTTCAATGAAAAGCTGCGTCTGGTGTTCGCTATAAACCCGTTGTTCGAGCACCTTCAGTCTTTTGGCACGTTCGCCAGGCTCGATGGGAAGATAACCATGAAAAGCAAAACTTTGTCCGTTGAATCCCGACCCCATGACAGACAGGATGATGGAAGATGGTCCCACCAACGGAACCACTTTCAGGTTCTTCCGCTGGGCAATTGCCACCACATCCGCTCCCGGATCGGCCACTGCCGGACAACCTGCTTCGGAAATCACTCCCATGGATTGTCCTGCCATCAACGGTTTCAGATAACCGGAGATATCTTCAGGCGATGTATGCTTATTCAGCGGATAAAAAGTCAGTGCATCAATATCTATCTCCCGTTCCACCTTTTTCAGGAAGCGACGCGCCGAACGCACATCTTCTACAATGAAATGACGAATACCAAGTATGACCTCCTTATTATAAGAAGGCAACACAGTTTCAATAGGAGTATCTCCCAAAGTGACGGGCAAAAGATAAAGAGCAGAATTCATGGGAAAATTTAAAAATTAAAGAATGAAAAGATGAAAGCGGGAAAGAAAGAATTAAAAATGGAAGCAATCAGCCTTCCATTATTAATTCTTTCACTATTAACCTTTACGGCTTAGCCATAAATAATGTTTCCATTCTCATCCATATATTCTTCCAGCCCCTTTTCATAAGTGGCCATAGCACGCAGACTCATACCTACGCTGGAGAAACCACCATCATGGAACAAGTTCTGCATAGTCACTTTACGGGTCAGGTCGGAGAACATTACGATGCAGTAGTCAGCACATTCATCGGCTGATGCATTGCCCAGCGGAGACATGCGGTTGGCAAAGTCGAACAACTTGTCCATACCCTTCACTCCCGAACCGGCAGTCGTCATAGTCGGTGACTGAGAGATGGTATTGACGCGTACATTGTGTTCGCGACCATAGATATAGCCGAAGCTGCGCGCGATAGATTCCAACAATGCTTTGGCATCTGCCATATCGTTGTAACCATAGAATGTGCGCTGTGCAGCCACATAACTCAATGCCAGGATTGAACCATAATCTGCAATCGCATTCAACTTCTTGGCAGCTTGTATCATCTTATGAAAAGACACAGCAGAAATATCAAGGGTCTTGCCCAACATATCATAATCCAAATCATCATATGTGCGTTTCTTGCGAACATTCGGAGACATGCCGATGGAGTGGAGCACAAAGTCAATCTGACCGCCCAGTACTTCCATGGAACGTTTGAATACATTTTCCAAATCTTCTACGCTAGTAGCATCTGCAGGAATAACTTCGCATTGCAATTTATCAGCCAGTGCAGATACTTCGCCCATACGGACTGCTACCGGAGTGTTTGACAAGGTGATCGTTGCACCTTCTTCTACTGCTTTTTCTGCTACTTTCCAGGCA
>CAJMQU010000005.1 GCA_905215555.1 uncultured bacterium | reverse complement strand
AAAAGTAACCGTAGTAGGTGCAGGTAACGTAGGTGCTACATGCGCTAATGTGTTGGCCTTTAATGAAGTGGCTGACGAAGTGGTAATGCTGGATGTGAAAGAAGGCGTTTCTGAAGGTAAAGCAATGGATATGATGCAGACAGCTCAATTGTTGGGTTTTGATACCACTATTGTAGGTTGCACCAATGACTATGCCCAAACTGCTAATTCTGATGTAGTTGTGATCACTTCAGGTATTCCTCGTAAGCCGGGCATGACTCGCGAAGAACTGATTGGTGTGAACGCTGGCATCGTTAAGTCGGTTGCGCAGAACATCTTGAAATATTCTCCCAATGCTATCCTCGTTGTTATTTCTAACCCGATGGATACAATGACTTATTTGGCATTGAAGTCTTTGGGTGTTCCCAAGAACCGTATCATTGGTATGGGCGGTGCTTTGGATAGCTCTCGTTTCAAATATTTCCTGTCTCAGGCTTTGGGTTGCAATGCAAACGAAGTAGAGGGTATGGTAATCGGCGGTCATGGTGATACAACTATGATTCCGTTGGCTCGTCTGGCTACATACAAAGGCCAACCGGTCAGCACACTGTTGAGCGAAGAAAAGCTGAACGAAGTTGTAGCTTCCACTATGGTAGGTGGTGCTACGCTGACTAAGTTGCTGGGTACTTCTGCATGGTATGCACCGGGTGCAGCAGGAGCTTATGTAGTTGAATCTATCATCCACAACCAGAAGAAGATGATTCCTTGCTCTGTATTCCTGGAAGGTGAATATGGCGAATCTGATATCTGTATCGGTGTTCCCGTTATCCTGGGCAAGAATGGTATTGAAAAAATCGTTGAATTGGAACTGACTGCTGACGAAAAAGAAAAATTCGCTGCCAGCGCTAAGGCTGTTCACGGAACAAACGCTGCATTGAAAGAAGTAGGTGCTCTCTAATCGAGAAAGCGTTTTTATATTAATATTCAGTAGCGGTTGCCCTTTGTGGGGCAGCCGCTATTTTTTTTGTCCATTCGGAATATGATTATTTCAAGGGGTTAAATAAACAATCATGGTGCAAAAAATATTATTAAATATGTCAGCTATCAATCTGCACCTTGCGTTTTTTTATTCAATATTCGGTAAATACTTCTTCATCTTTTTCTTTGATAGTGGCGTTATTCTGTTTAAAGAGATATTGGCGCATTCATAATCAGTGTGAAATTTTAATCAACCGTTTATTTCCTTTTCACACCACTCTTGCAAGATGTCGGAAAAGTCGGCTGTCATAAGTGCGAAATTGTAATCTATTTTTTTGCATAGACGCTTTGCGCACTGACGGACTGCATGGATGAAGTATTCACTCAACACTTGTTTTTGCCTCTGTGGAGGCAATTCGCTGAACTCTTTCTCAAACACAATCCTTACACATATCCTTCCTGTATCGGATTTGAATGGGCCATAGGTAAAACGGTTTCGGAGATAATAGCCATTATCTTCTATTTCTTTCTCCGAAAACATGCCAAGCAAAGCAGGATAGAAATCTTTCTGTTTCAACTTCAATGAATCATCGGCAATGATATAATTGGTTTTGCAATGATAATTGTCATAAAAGCTAAATGAACAATTGAGTATAATCCGATTGATTGCGTTGCCGTATAAATCTGGGCGCATCCGGTGATTCAATTCCGGCTTGAGCTCTTTTTCAAGACTCTCTATCACGGCCTTCGAGTTTTCATAACAATTTGCAATACCGCGTGTAAGGCATATCGGGTTTTTAGATATCCAGTTCCGCTGACTATTTAATTTTTTTGCTTGTATTTCGCCTATGTCTCCGCCTGAGCCTGTATTTTTCATGGACGGGGCATCGGGACTTTCATGGAAAGATGAAAGTCCGAAATCAATGGTTATACCTTCTTTTCTATTTGACCACACAGCGTCTAAAAAGCGAGGCTCGGTGTTCCGGTTGATGAAAAATGTGTTGGGATTGCCATTGATATAGATGCCTCTTATTGCCTCAAGAGGTTCTCGATTTCCCCACCCGACAATGCTTAGGCACTCACAGAGCCTTACGGCCATATTCCACTCCGTTGCATTTTGGTATCGGCTGTATTTTAGGAATTCAGTAAATAAATGTGCCCGCATTTTTTCAAGGTCGGGTAATTTTAACAGATATTCCCGAAGTTGTTGCAAGTCATCTATTTCATAAATCTGCTGGATCATTTTATTACGTGTTTTCTCAGCTTTCTACATGGCATTCCATAGGGTCGTTCCCTCATTACCGTTTATAGAAGGCTTATAGCGAGCGTTCATCCTACTTGTCAACTCAAAAACAGCTTCTTTTGTCATGGTTACCATATATACAATCAAAGTAAGATCCTCTCAATCGGTCAGAAGGTCAGGAGCACCCCCTTCTTTTGCCGGAGAGCTTCTTCATAGAGGCTGCAAAGGTCATCGTAGGCTTCCATCCATTCCTCCGGTTCGGTTTCATACAGCAGGTCTTCGGGTTCGGCATTTGCTGCTTCGTCTCTGTTCTCCTTCAATATCTCCAGAATCTCCGCTACTTCGTCGCAATCTATAATGCCCAAGCCTTCCATACCGGGGTCTACGATAACATCATCGATCTCAACTTCCCAACCTACGACGGGAAGCCCCCCTTCTTCAAATATGTCGAGTTCTTTAATCACTTCATTCACGGCATCCCACATTTCGCCCAGGCCACGATCATCCTCCACATCATAGCAGGCCGTGAGCAGGATGTCGAAATAGACTTGAAGCGTAAGTTCGCCGAACTCCTCTTCCCAATCTTCGTCCAACTCATCGCCAGTGTAAGGGGATTGCAGCTCATCAAGATGATCGCAAATATACTGATGTGCCACTTTGGGGTTCTTGATGCTGGCTTTCATAACAGGTTCTATCTCAGCGTGAAATTTCTCTGTGTCAAACACAAATGCCTTATGTTCCATACTCATAATTCTTCGTTTATATATGTTAGATATTTTATCATCAGAGGCTATCGCCTCTGAAAAATACATCGACTCATGTGCGGCATAGTCCGGTAACAAGGATATATAGAATCTCGTTGTTCATACATTTCGTTTTATCCTTTTATGAATGTTAATGCCCCTCATCCAACAGGACAGGTTACTGAATACAGCAGCGCGGACTACCCCGAGACAAATGCAAAATTAGTAAAAAGCTCTGAGAATTATTTGTCTTATAACGGATTTTTCCGTCTATCTATTGAAAAATCCGCTTTACAATTTCACTCCCGTATCTTTCCTTTGCTACTGCATAGGTCGGCGTATTGTCTGTTATTTAAGTTTTTAAGATAGCTACACCCTTTACCACTTATGGCTACACCCTTATGGCAAAGGGCTACATCATCCGGATGAAAGGGTGTAGCCCTGATAAGTATAGATATTGCGCTCGATTATCAGCCGTTTCCGGTTCTCTCTTTTCTTAGTGCAGCGATGACGTATTTTCCTTTTGCCAGTACGGTACTCCACCGTGTACTGCTGATGATTTTGAACACGTATCCTCCCAGTCTTCCGTAGTCGGATAGCCGCAGAATGGCGTTGATTTCATTTCGGTCTACGATATGAAGCTGCTGCAGTTCCAGTATCAGGCCTTCCAGATTGTGTGTCTTTTTGTTGTAGGCATATCCCGGAATTTCGAAAGAAAAACTCTCCATCACTTTTCCTCCATCCTCCCCTTGGGGAGTTAGAGGGGGCGTGCTTTTCTTTTCTTTACTTTCCTTTTCTTTACTTTGTTCGGAATTGCATGCATTTTCGGGTAGAAACAATACATCGTGTACCTCATTTTCTTCTTTCCCGTTTTTAGGCACTTTGGTTTCCACAAGGAAGTAAGGAGGGGGAGTCAAGTCCCGCTTTCTGCGTTTGGTAGCTTCCAGCCATACTTTCTGGATATGTACGGATGTCAATACATGATGTTCTTCATACATTTTCCGGTCGAATATGTCTTTCGCTATCAGAAGTTCTACGATTTCCTGCATTTCTTTATCCGATAGCTCGTTTCCTAATTTGTGGGCAAAGAGCATACACTGCTCTTTGTTCCACACTAGGTAATACCCTTCCTCTTTATAAATTTTGCCAAGTAGCTTTATGAATGCCGCTACTCCTTTCAGTCCGAACCGGGCTTCTATCAATTCCGTTGCTACTCCTTCGAGCATGCTTATGGTAACGGGGAAATATAGTACCCCTGTACAATTCATTGCCATTTCTTTAGTGATTAACCGATTAGTAATTAATGATTAGCAGACGGGACGCCACTCCAACAGATTCTCTAATTGAAAACTTCTCCAGGCTTGCTGTTCTACGTCCCAGTATGCTACGGTACTTTCTATACGTTTTATTTCATAAGGCATTCTGAAGAAACTTTCATAGGGGATAAGGGTTGCTTTGGCAAGCTGGAAGGTGGTGTTTTGTTTGTGGAAAGCAATGAGTGCATAGCCATATTGCATGTGGTCGATTAGGTCGGCTAATCTTTGGGCCAGGTATCCTGCGCATTCTTCGGAGTATTCCTTTTCGAGAATGAACCGTTTCTTCCATTTTTCTACTGTTGTTTCGTGTGTTGAAACCATTTTCTTGAACTCGTGTCTTTTCATCTTACGATATGTTTAATTAATAATAATGTTGGTTACGTTCTCAAGTTCATGTCATAGCATAAAAAAAGATGTCGCTTCGCATAAGAGGAAGCGGCATCTCATTGAGGTCTGACTTGGTCTTGTTAACGTGGGGGCAAAGGTAAGGTTTGCTGTTTTGACAGTGTCTTTTTAATTCTTGCCTCTTCTGTAAGGTGGTTTCTCCTTATGTTTTTCGTTGTGTCGGACTCTTTTATCCTTTTGCCACATTTTCTCTGCCATTTTGGTTAAAGTGCTCTTTGACATAGGGGTTCCGTCATCATTTAGGAAAAGTTTGGTTTCCGCTATGCGTTCTATAAACGGGACCAATTCGAGTTTTTCGGGTGGAATGTTTTCATTGTTTCCAACGTAGAAATTACCCTCGATGTATCCATCCAAAAGATTTCCCAGCATACTTTCCTGATTATTGTTAATTCCTTTAACTTTTTTACCTTTAGGACGACCTCTGTGTGGTTTATTTTCCGTTTGTTCAGAGGATTGTCTGTTCTGTTCACTTGGGTTTACTAACTCTTTTTCTTCGCTTTTAGTAGCGTTTTTTTTGATTTACTCATTCTGAAAAATTATTTAATTAAAAACAGTTAATTTGTAAATAAGGGTGCAAAGATATCAGGATTGTAGTTGTGCAGAGCCAAGGATGATGAATAAAGTGAAATGAAAACTTGCTTTGTGAATGTAATATTCAGTATATTAATAAGATATGGCGAGGAATAGGGGGCGTTCAGAAAACGTTCGTTTAATGGGCGCAAAGATAAGGGGTATTTTTGGAACGTGCAAGATGTTTAATAAAAATATTTCTGATGTTCTTGTTTTTTATTACTCATATTGCTAATAATCAATATGATAATGTTAGTAAAATATATATTTAATATCCTCTCATTTTTATGCCTTTAAACTTCATTTTGAAGGCATTATCGTGCTGTCCATTAAACGAACGATTAAAAAACACTTTTTTGAATTTAATATCTTCGTTTATAACGTATTAAGTCGAAATATCTATTTGCTACGGTTTGAAAGAGAATATGTCTCGTTCAAACCGCGAAGCGCACCCGGAACTATAGTAAAATCCTCGATTCTCTTTTTGCAAGTGATTGAAAATCAAAAATATTGGTTTGCTGCCCGTACTCGTGATAAGCAGGAATTTGCTGTCCGAAAATCCTTAGATAAGCTTAAGTCCGAAGAGAATCTGGATCTTGATTATTATCTTCCCACGCGAATTGTGATATCACAGTTGAAGTATCGCCGTAAACGTAGTGAGGTTCCTGTTATCCGAAATTTAATCTTCATCCGTGCTACTAAACAAACCGCTTGCGATATATCCAATGTTTATAATGTCCAGCTTTTCTACATGAAGGATCTATTTACTCATTCCATGCTGGTTGTTCCTAATAAGCAGATGGAAGACTTCATGTTTGTGATGGATTTGAATCCTGATGGGGTTAATTTTGATAACGAACCAGTAACTGTAGGAAAGAAGGTAAAAGTGGTTAAGGGAGATTTTAGTGGTATAGAAGGTGAGGTTGCTACAGAAGCAAATAAGACATATGTTGTGATTCGTATCAAAGGTGTTTTAATCGCAAGTATTAAAGTTCCAAAATCCTATCTGAAGCTAATACAGTAATACTATCTCAATAATATTTTAATCATATACCTAATGAATTCTTTACTTTCCCGTGCTCTTGAGCTTCAGCATGCCGCTCGTGAGTTGATGTATCTTGGTATGGACGGAGAACCTATTTATTCTGACATTTTTTGTCGACAGAATAAGGAAGTTCTCGTTAAATCCGATTCTCTCTTTTCTGTAAAAAGTTCCGATATTGAAGAGGAAGCCCACTTGTGCTTGGCTCTTTTGATGGGCTATAACGCCACTATTTATAACTATGGTGATAAAGAGCGGAAGAAGCAGGTTGTTTTAGATCGTGCCTGTAATATTTTGGAACTTCTTCCCGCTTCTTTGCTTAAGGTCCGTCTGTTGACTTACTGTTATGGTGAAGTTTATGAGGAGTCTATGCTTCAAGAGGCTTATTCCATAATTGGTAGTTGGGATAACGAGCCTTTGACAGACGGGCAGACAGAAATAATAGAAGAACTGAAAAATGTTGAAGCGAATCCCTACCCTTTTGAGGAAGTGGAAGAGTAATTGCATGCATTACGGGCGAATGTATTGTTTTCGTTTCTATTTTCTCAAGTACCTATTGACAGCCTTAAACTGATAATTGAGGGGGATGCCAATGTGTTTGAAGAGGCAGATTGTTTAAATAAAAACTTAGGATATCAGTTTTTGAAATAAGATGGAAGTTATAAAAACAGCTATTGAAGGAGTCGTAATCATTGAACCTCGTCTATTTAAAGATGGACGTGGTTATTTTTTTGAATCCTTTAATCAGAGAGAATTTGAAGAGAAAGTTTGTAAGACGACGTTTGTGCAAGATAATGAATCTAAATCGTTTTATGGTGTCATTCGCGGTTTGCATTTTCAGAAACCTCCTTTTGCCCAAAGCAAATTGGTACGTGTGGTGAAAGGAGCTGTTCTTGATGTTGCTGTGGATATTAGAAACGGTTCTCCGACTTTCGGACAGCATGTTGCAGTAGAACTTACAGAAGAAAATCATCGTCAGTTCTTTATACCGAGAGGTTTTGCGCATGGGTTCAGTGTATTGAGTGATGAGGTGATATTTCAATATAAATGTGATAATTTGTATGCTCCACAATATGAAGGGGCTATTGTTTGGAATGATCCCGATTTGGAAATAGATTGGAGAATACCTACGGATAAAATAGTGCTGAGTGAAAAAGATAAAATACACCCGTATTTTAAAAATCTCGGATACTAATATAGTTTGTTTTTGTGAACATATTACTAGCACGTGAATAGTAATCAAAGAGAAAAAAAAGGATATCGGACCGCTTTTAAAGCTACTAGCTTATTTGGCGGTGTTCAGGTAGTTGCTATCCTTATTGGTGTTTTAAAGTCAAAACTTGTTGCAGTTTGGCTAGGAACAACTGGATTTGGCATAATGGGATTGTTTAATTCTTCCATAAATCTAATCTCATCTATTACTAATTTAGGTTTACAAAGTAGCGCAGTCAGAGAGATTGCAACTGTTAATGCTGAAAATGATATATTAAAGTTTTCTCAATTAATTAAAGCTATTAGTCGTTGGGTTTGGTTTACTGGATTGTTTGGTGCTTTAATAACTATTTGTTTAAGCCCTTGGCTCAGCCGCCTAATTTTTAATTCTGATAAATTTGTTATATCTTTTGTTTTACTGGCCATTGTTGTCCTTTTAACCGGATTATACTCTAATCATTATGCTTTGTTACAAGGAACAAGGAAGCTTAAATCCATGGCATTGGCGAATGTATATGGAGTTCTTATTGGCTTTCTTTGTTCAATACCAATGTTCTATTTTTTTAGAGAAGATGGCATAGCGTATGCATTAATATTGTCAGCCTTATCAATAACTTTAGTAAGTTATCTTTATGCAAAGCAGGTAAAGACTGTCGAAGTAAATCAAACCTTTAAAGAATCATTGGTAATCGGTTTGCCAACAGTAAAGTTGGGCTTTATGATGGCTTTAAGTAACATTTCTGTTTTTTTTGTCCAATTTGTAGTTAAAACGTTTATAACGCAATATGGGAGTTTGACAGATGCGGGTTTGTATGAAGCAGGTTGGGCGATAAACGCTCAATATTTGGGGTTGGTTTTTACAGCAATGTCAAAGGATTATTATCCTCGCTTGTCTCAAGTGTCTGGTGATAATGTGAAAATGATGAGTGCTGTTAATGAGCAAGGTGAGATTGCAATCTTGATACTGGCACCTATGATTATTGCTATGGTTGTGTTTCTGCCTTTTGTAATCAATCTGTTATATTCTGGTGATTTTATAGATATTGTTCCAATGACTAAATGGCTGTTGGTCGGTTCTATACTGAAAGCTGGTTCTTGGGCTATTTCTTTTGTTTTTTTGGCGAAAGGAGCTGGAAAGGTTTTCCTATTTAATGAATTAGGTATCAAATGTATTACTTTACCTTCCTATTTATTGGGTTATACTTTTGCTGGTTTATTGGGTATAGGCTATGCTTTTGTTTTTTGCTATTTTAGTTATTTTATTTGGGTCGCATTTGTTGCTTTTAGGCGATATAGAATAATATATTCATCTGTGTTTTTGAGAATACTTCTGATAATATGTTTCTTTCTGTTTTTTTATGCAGTTTCGGAAGCATTCTTTCCTACTGTTTTTTTACGGTATTTGATAGGTTGTATTATAACTTTTATTGTTTGCATTTATTCTTTTCTAGAATTAAAAAAACGTTTACTTGATTGAGTATGGATATTACGAATGGTAAAATAATAGATTTACCTAAAATTTTGGATAAGCGAGGTAACCTTTCTATCATTGAACAGTACAAAAATATACCTTTTAAAATAGTACGCACTTATTGGATATATGATGTTCCGGGTGGTGAAAAGCGTGGAGGTCATGCTTATCGGGAAAATGAAGAATTCATAGTTGCTTTGTCTGGTAGTTTTGATGTGATGTTGGATGATGGGAAAAATAAGAAAACTTTCTCATTAAATCGTTCTTATTATGGTTTATATGTTCCCAAAGGGCTATGGCGTGTGATGAATAATTTTTCTACCAATTCGCTAGCTTTAGTATTAGCGTCTACCCCTTTTAATAGAGAAGATTATATATATGATTATGAGGAGTTTAAACAGAGTATATATGAGAAATAATAGTGTCTATGATTGTACAATGATAGAGTTAGATAAGCATCATAGTGATAGGAAAGGTAATATAACTGTTGTAGAAAGCAATTTAATAGTTCCATTTGATGTGAAACGTGTTTACTATTTATATGATGTTCCAGGTGGTGAGGCAAGGGGATCTCATGCTCATAAGAATTTGAGCCAGTTGATAGTTGCAGTGAGTGGTTCTTTTAAGGTGACATTAGATGATGGATATGTGAAGCGTACATATATTTTAAATAGACCATATCAGGGGTTGTATGTGTTACCTGGAATTTGGAGAGACTTAGATGATTTTTCATCAGGATCGGTTTGCATGGTTTTGGCTTCAGACATATACGATGAAAATGATTATATAAGAAACTATAAGGATTTTCGAAAATTTAAAAGCAATGAATAAGTTTTTTGTAATACTTGGAGGAAATGTACTATTACGTGGTATATCTGATAAATTAAAATCTTATGGATATTCAGTAATTGTTATTGATTGGAATGAGTCGCCTGCTGTTAAAGGAGATTTGCATTTGCAAATTGATGTAAAAGATGTGACAACCGTTTTGGCTGCATTGGAATATGGTAAATATGATATTGATGGTGCAATTTCTTGTATTGATTTAGCTGTTCCAACAGTTAATGCGATTAATTTGAAATATGGTTTAAAAGTGATGCCTGATAAATTTAACACAGTTCTTACTAAAGCAAAGATGCGGGAAGATTGGGAACAAGCAGGCATATTTAATCGTATTTCTTTAAGTTCAAAGGATATTAGCTTTGAGGAAATAATAGCACTTAATCAGAGGTATAAGTTAATAATAAAACCGGATGTTGCAGCTAGTTCAAGAGGTATTACAATTTTGGAAAAATGTTCCTCAAAAGATATGGTTTTAAACTCTATAGATAAAGCTCGGGATATATCTTTTGACTCAGATTTTATTGTTGAAGAATTTGTTGAGGGGCAGGAGTTTACAGTGGATATGCTGGGTGATGATTTCGGTAATGTTTGTGTGTATGGTATATCTGTGAAATATCATTCAATAAATGCATTGAACAATAGGGTTGCTGTTAAATTACATTGGAATTCGAATGTCTTTCCAGATAAAATTTATGAATTGATAGCACAAAGGGGGAAGGATTGTTATCGTGCAATTGGACTGAAAAATTCATTCGGACATTTAGAAATAATTATGAAACCAGATGGTAATTTTACTCCTATTGAAATTGGGGCGCGATCAAGTGGTTTTATAGCTAGTCATCTTGTTTCTGCTGCCAGTCAGAAAGATTATTTAGGAGATTATATATCAATGCTTCATGGTGGTAATATTGGCAATACTGATTATATTAATGGTAGGCAATCTTCGATGTGGTTTGGATATGATATTCCTATAGGTTATAGAGCCGTAAAAAATGTGAATCTATCAGATTATTTAGAAGATAATATAAAAGTTATGTATTTTAATCGGGATGGGTTGGTAGTGAATAAACTATATGAAGCTATTGTTGATGATAATGGTCGGGACCATTTGGGATATGAAATGTTAACGGGACCTAGAAATGTGTTAACAATGGAAGCTATAAATAAAGCAGAATTGAATTTTTTAAGAGATTTTTGCTATTATGGGATTTGATGTTGTCGCTTTTGCACCTTTTGATGAACTTTTTCTGTCTAAATCTTGGAATTGGCTTAACGATGAAGAGATAAGAAAAAAAGTGAATCTGAAATCTCTTTCAAGAGAAGGACAACAACAATGGTTTACTTCATTACATACAATGAAAGATTATTTGATATGGGGGATATTGTATAATTCGGAACCTATAGGAGCTTGTGGCTTAAAGCATATACAACTGGAATTGGGGAATGGTGAATTCTGGGGATATATTGGTGAAAAACAATATTGGGGAAGAGGAATAGGGGTATCCATGTTGAAGTTTGTTGAAGAAGAGGCGAAAAAAATAAATTTAACCGAACTATTGTTAAGAGTTCAAAAAGATAATATTAGGGCCATTCTACTTTATGAAAAGGTAGGATATATTTTAAGTGGAGAAATAGATAATTCTTTTATTTATAAGAAGATGATATGATAAATTTTTTAGATTTGCAAAAGGTTACTCGGAAATATTCTGATGAAATTCACGAAGCTGTCAATCGCGTAGTAGATTCTGGTTGGTATCTGCAAGGTAAAGAGAATGAAAAGTTTGAAGCAGATTATGCACAATATATTGGAACAAAATATACTATTGGTTGTGCAAATGGATTGGATGCTCTTATCTGGATATTTCGTGCTTATATAGAGATGGGGATAATGAATCCCGGTGACGAAGTGATAGTACCTGCTAATACTTATATTGCATCAATATTAGCAATTTCAGAGAATGGTTTAAAACCAGTTTTGGTGGAACCGAATATTGCAACTTATCAAATTGATGATTCAAAGATAGAAGAGTTCATAACAAAAAGAACAAAGGCTATTCTGATAGTTCATCTTTATGGTCAATGTGCCTATACCGATAAGATTGGTAAACTGTGTGAGAAGTATAATTTGAAATTGGTGGAGGATAATGCCCAAGCTCATGGGTGTAAATTCAATGGTAGAAAAACAGGTTCTTTAGGCGATGCAGCTGGACATAGCTTTTATCCGGGTAAGAACTTAGGTGCTTTGGGAGATGCTGGTGCTGTAACAACTGATAATGAAGAGTTAGCAAAATTAGTTCGTGCGATAGCTAATTATGGTTCCCAAAAGAAGTATGTTTTTAAATATTGTGGAAGGAATAGTCGATTGGATGAAATTCAGGCTGCTGTTTTAGATGTGAAACTGAAGTATTTGGATGAAGATATCGCACTTCGCAAAGAAGTAGCGAAGTATTATATGGAATATATCACTAACCCTCGAATTGTACTTCCTGCAATAAAAGATTGGGATATGCATGTGTTTCATATTTTTACTATTCGTGCGAAAAAACGTGATGAATTACAGCAATATTTAATGGATAATGGAGTACAGACTATAATTCATTATCCTATACCTCCTCATAAGCAGGAGTGTTATGAGGAATGGAATGATCTTTCATTTCCTATTACAGAGCAAATACATAATGAAGAATTGAGTTTACCAATGAGTCCGGTGATGACGAAAAATGAGATGAAAACGGTGGTAGAAGTACTGAATGATTGGCATGAGTCATAAAAGATTGTTTTCAGATATAATCCTATACGATATTTTATCTTGTTAGCGTTGTTTGGTTATATTGAAAGTTTTTTTTACAACTATAAAAGTAAACACTTCTGTGTGGTATGTTTATGTACAGCTGTTTTGACGAAAAATCTCTTTAAGATTCCTTGACTAAAATATGAAGAAACGAAAAATATTGCCTTATTCTTGGAATGATCTTAATGGTTATTATAGCTTGTTAGTTACAAAAGCACGGCATGAAATGTATGTTGGAAATTATGTGAAATCTATTCAGTGTATTGAAAGTGCTGGATTTTTGCAATCAAGATTGAATAATATATATACTGATGAAAGATTAGAAAATTTGTTGCATAATATTTCAAGTCATAGATATGAACGAAAATTGATAGAAGTCAATAAGAAGCGATATATTTTTTATGAAGGATTTGGATGGGACAATAGGGGATTGACGCTACAGTATATTGATGCCTTAAATCATTTGTCTGGATGTGAGTATATTTTTATATTTGAAAAGCGTTTATATGAATATTCTCGAAAAATAGTAAATAATCTTTTAAGTAATAATGTTCGTATTGTTGAATTAGAGGGTGATGTATTGGCTAAAGCAGATACTTTTTATGAAATAATACTTTCTTATTGTCCAAGTAAGGTGTTTTTGCATCTTGCATCGTGGTCGACAATTCCGTTTATAGTTCTGGATGCATTTTCTCAGATTACTAAATATCAGATTAATTTGACTGATCATGCTTTTTGGATTGGAAGTCATTTTATTGATTATTCTTTGGAATTCCGAGATTATGGATGTACTGTTTCTTTGGAAAAACGCGGTTTACTTAAAAAACAAATATTATTACTGCCTTATTATCCGTTTGATGATATGGAAACATTTAAGGGATTTCCCATATCTACAGAAGGTAAAATCGTGATGTTTTCTGGGGGAAGTTTTTATAAAATTTATGGAGCTGATAATTTTTATTTAAATTTGGTCGTTGATCTTCTATGGGATAACCTAAATCTGGTTTTTATATATGCTGGTGATGGAGACGATTCTGCTTTTCGTTCTTTTATGGAGCAAAAAGGGTTGATAGATAGAGTCGCTCTATTGGGATTTAGAAAAGATATTAATGAGATATTCAAACATATAGATATCTATTTAGGAACTTATCCGTATAGTGGTGGATTGATGTCACAGTATGCAGCTATGTATGGAAAGCCGTTACTTGTATACGATGAAACTGGGAGTAGGGTCGAAGATATTGTATGTACCAAGCGATATGAAAAGTTTGTCTTTTCAACTAAGAAAGCATTATTAGATGAAGCGCATAAGCTCATTAATAATATTACCTATCGTAAGGAACGTGGGCATTTTTTTAAGTCATTGATGGCAGGACAGGATGATTTTAGGCAAGGATTTCGGAATTTATTGGAAAAAAATCAGGGCAAACGCGAGTATGCGTTGAAAGACATTGATTATAAGAGCTTCGCCAACCAGTATTTGGAAGCAATAAATGAGGGTAATAAAGGGTTCTCCGTTGAACTCTATATTTTTAAGGCTCTTGGGCTCTCTGTATTCTACCAAACGCCTAAAATTGTTTTTAATTTACTTCCCTACTGTTACAAGAGAGCTACAACTTTCATAAAAAGTCGATTTGTAAGATAATGCAGAATGTTATCTGTTGGCTTAAAGCCAATTTTATAGAATATGTTGTAGCATTTATTATTTTTTTGTCTATACCTCCATTTTTTATGTGGAGTTTGGATAAATTTGTACCTATATATAGTGGGCTGATTTTGTTGTTTTCATTGTTGAAATTCAGAAGACTACAAAAAAATAATCTGTTGTTTTTTGTAGCTATTTCTTTACTTTTTTTCTACATGTGTATAAGGAGCGGAACTAATATATTGGGTTTTTTAGCACCGCAACTGTTATGCTCTATATTGTTGTTTCCTTCTCAGTATTTATGCGATATATTTGATAAATTTAGTAGAATTTATGCGCTCACAATTATACCTTCTATTGTGATGTATGTTTTAGTTGTTTTGATAGGTGTAAATATATCTTATGAAATACTGGAACCCTTAAATACTTTGAAGAGTTATAATTATTTGCATTATCCGTTTCTTTTAGTTACTAATAAATTAGGAGTAGGTTTGTTTCGTTTTGAGGCTTATTATGATGAACCTGGAGTTGTGGGTACTATATCTGGAGTTCTTTTGTTGGCTCGTGGTATTCAGCTGAGAAAATGGGATACATGGGCAATTTTAGTTTCAGGGATTATTTCTCTGTCTTTGGCTTTTTATATTATGCTTTTTGTAAATATTTTGATGTTTCAAAGTGCAAAAGTGAAAATTGTATTAGCATCTATTTTGATATTTCTTGGCACTATCTTAGCTACCAATGAGGTTGTTACTACTTTTATTTTTAATCGTTTGACTATTGAGGATGGTCAATTAGCAGGAGAAAACAGGACTTCAAGTAAGATGGATGCTTTTATGGAACATTATGTAAATAGCGACAAGTTTTTATTTGGCATGGGTGGAAATTATTCGCAGGAGGTTATAAATGTTGGTGGCGCTTCTTATAAAGACTTCTTGGTTAATTATGGAATAATAGGATTTGGCATGTTGCTCTTTTTTTCATTGTTGTTTGCATTGGTCTTTTTAAAACCTTCTAAACTGTTTATTATCTATTTGGTTATATTCGGTTGTGTTATTTATCAAAGACCATTTCTTCTCCAAATGCTATATTTTTTTCTTTTATATATTTCTCTCATGTATATGAGTTCTAATTGTCGGAGTAAAAGTTGATATTTTATAAATAGGGAAAGATTACATGATTATTGTGAATGCTGTCGTATGGAAGATGTATAGGAATATTGCATAGCAAGTTGATAATTAATAATAGTTATGAGGAAATGAATTTAAATGGTTTAATATATGGATACATTCAATAAAAAAGCTCGTGTTATAGCTTTTTATCTTCCCCAATTTCATCCAATACCGGAAAATGATAAATATTGGGGAAAAGGGTTTACAGAGTGGACAAATGTAGGTAAGGCTAAACCTCTATTTAGAGGACATGATCAACCGCGTGTTCCTGCAGATTTAGGATATTATGATCTACGAATGTCAGAAGTTAGAGAACAGCAAGCTCAATTAGCTAAGGAAGTTGGCATAGAAGGATTTTGTTATTGGCACTATTGGTTTGGTAGAGGAAAAATGCTATTAGAAAAACCTTTTGAGGAAGTTTTGTCTTCTGGAAAACCTAACTTCCCATTCTGTTTAGGATGGGCAAATCATTCTTGGAGTAATAAAACGTGGCAGAAGGATAGTTCTTCTATGAAAGATACTATAATTCAAGAACAAATTTATTCTGGAGTGGATGATCATATTTTACATTTTAATTATTTGCTTAAAGCTTTTAAAGACCCAAGATATATAACAGTTGATGGAAAACCTCTTTTTGTAATATTTGCCCCTTTAGATATTCCAAATGTGTCGGATATGCTTAGTTTATGGCGAGATTTGGCTCAGGAAGCTGGACTAAAAGGTATTCATTTTGTTGGCGTTGTACAATATAATAGTCGAGGAGAATCTTTAATGAAAAAAATCAAGATGTTGCAAAATGATGATTGGACTTTACGTTATGAAAAGATTCTCTCTCTCGGTTTTGATGCTGTAAATTCAAGAGGTCTTTTTAGAGCGGAATGTCTGGCGGTAGGTAAGTATCATCGTTTGTTTAATGCTTTTTGTGCGAGAGTATTTAAAGAAAAGTATATTCAGAAATTTAAGTATCCTGATGTTGTTAAAAACTTGTATACATCTGCTGATTCTGAAGAGAACATATATCCTACTTTACTTCCAAATTGGGATAGGACCCCACGTTCTGGTAAAAAGGCGGTCGTTTACTATAATAATTCTCCTTTAGCTTTTCAAGAGAGTATGGAAACTGCTTGTTTTTTGATAAAAGATAAGCCTGAAGAACGTCGAATTTTGTTCTTACAATCTTGGAATGAATGGGGGGAAGGGAACTATGTAGAGCCTGATTTGACATTCGGACATGGTTATTTAAATGCTATAAAAAATGTACTTTTGAAATAGTTATGTGCTAATATTTTATGAAAGACAAGAATTTGTTGATTTCTTTTTTGCAAGTATTTGGGATCATACTTGTTGTAATAGGTCATTCGTTTGTGGGGTCGGGGCATCAAAATGATATATTTATAAGAAAGTGGATTTATTCTTTTCATATGCCTCTATTTATATTCATTTCTGGGTATTTATTAAGATATGGTATTGAGTGTAAAAAGGGAGCAATGTCCGATATTTCACTGTGGGGGAAAAAAGGGTTTGTTTATAAAAAGATATTGCGACTGTTGGTACCTTATTTGGCAATAAGTTGTATTGCTTATTTTCCTAAAGCTATCCTATCTTCATTTGCGATTCGTTCAATGGATATTTCATTCATTGGTTTCATGAAGATGTTGTTATATCCATGTAATAATATAGTCGGACCTTTATGGTTTCTTCCAACCTTGTTTTTGATATTTATAATTGTTGTATTAGTAGGGTGTTTTGTTAAAGGTAATAGAAGGTCTTTACAGTTCCTAGTTGTGGGAGTACTACTTATTCATCTATTTAATCCTTTTCATAATATAATGTTTTTATATATAAGTGGTGTCTTCTTTTATTTGTTTTATTTTATTTTTGGATATTATTTTTATTATGAAAAGCTTGGAAAGACAATTGCTGCATATCCTATTTTTTTTGCTTTGTTAACTTTTATCTTATCTGTAGTATTGCTTTTTTTGCCAGTTTTTTGGGGTAAAGAAGTCTTGACTTCAGTTAATGGAATATTTATGAGTATTGCTTTAGGATATTTGTATGTGAATTATCATTGTACATTTTTTCAACATCTTTTTGGTGCTTCTTATGCCATTTATTTATTTTCATATTTTCCACAAGTATTGTCTCAACAAGTATTGTTAAGATTGACTGATGTACCATGGCAAGTTGGCACTTGTCTTGCAATTATTTTGGGCATTTATGTTCCTTTACTATTTTATTTTTGGATTGTGAAACATAAAAATAAACCATTAGGTAAAGTGGTGGCCGTGTTAACTGGGCAAGGATAAAATAATAAATTATGAGTAATTATTTATTGTCTATAATAATTCCTGTTTATAATGTGTCCTCCTATTTACAACGTTGTCTTGAATCTGTAGTTGGGAAGTTAGGCGATGAAGTTGAAGTCATTATTGTTAATGATGGTTCTACAGACGATTCTCTATCTGTTATTAATTCTTTTAAATCGAAGTATAGCAGGCTTATAGTATATTCTCAGGAGAATAAGGGACTAAGTGCGGCAAGAAATGCTGGGCTTAAATTAGCTTCTGGTGAGTACATCTGGTTTATTGACGGAGATGATTATATTAATGTAGAAGAATTTAAAACAATCCTTAATGCTCTCTATTCTGGCTTTGATAGGGATATAATAACATTTGGACTCGTAGAGGATTATCTCTATAAGAATAAGAAATCTCCTATTCTGACACATTGTAGAAATTATGAAACAGGAAAGGACTTTTTTTCAATGACAATTGCTGATGGCACTTTTCGAACATATGCATGGAATAAACTGTTTAGGCGCTCTTTGATAGAAAAAAATCATTTGGAGTTTGTTGAAGGTTTACTGTATGAAGATATGTATTTTATTCTTCAAGCTTGTATGAAGGCTGGTAAAGTTACTTATTTTCCACTATATCCTTATCATTATGTACAATATAATACGCAAAGTATTACCAAACAAGTCAGACGAAAAGATTTAGATGTACTCTTATTTATAAATAAAGCTAATGAATATATAAAGCGTGATGTAGACTCTCTAAAGTTGATTAACAGGTCTTTCCAAATATTGGTTTATACTTGGTGCTCTTCGTGTTTACTTAAGAAGTACGCTTATTTGTCTTTTTCAAATAAAGATGCAGCTTTTATTTTTAAAGAGGTTTTGAGAAATAAAGTTTTTATGGATGCCACACAATACTGTTGTGTACATAATGTTGGATTGAGAAAAACATTTTTTGCTATTCTATTAACTGTGTCACCATATTTGTATAAAGTGCTATTGCATTTGAGTTTAAGTATAAAAAGAAAAATTTCATGATGAAAGAAGGTAGTAAGTATGACTATATATTAGTTGGCGCTGGCTTATTTGGTGCTGTAGTAGCATATAGTTTATCCCAGCATGGTAAAGAATGTCTCGTTATTGATAAACGTCCACATATTGGTGGAAATGCATATACAGAGTCTGTTAATGGAATAAATGTTCATAAATATGGTGCTCATATTTTT
Source organism: uncultured bacterium (assembly GCA_905215555.1). Classification (GTDB taxonomy): domain Bacteria; phylum Bacteroidota; class Bacteroidia; order Bacteroidales; family Bacteroidaceae; genus Bacteroides. Next base: position 132,548 of record CAJMQU010000005.1, on the reverse strand, counting down.
CATACAAGTAATGAGGATATTTGGAACTTTGTGAATTCTTTTGTTGAGTTTAATCGATATACAAATTCTCCGATAGCAAATTATAAGGGAAGGTTGTATAATCTTCCGTTCAATATGAATACTTTTTATCAGATGTGGGGAGTAACTACTCCTCTGCAGGCTCTTGCTAAAATTGAAGAACAACAACGTGAGGCTGGTATTGTTGTACCGAAAAATTTAGAAGAGCAAGCTATATCCTTAATAGGAAAAGATATTTATTATACTTTGATAAAGGAATATACAGAAAAACAATGGGGAAGAAAAGCTACGGAACTTCCTGCTTTCATCATTAAGCGATTACCTGTTCGTTACACATTTGACAATAACTATTTTAATGATAAATATCAAGGTATCCCCATTGGAGGGTATACCGTTTTGGTAGAGAAAATGTTGGAAGGTATTGAAGTTAAGTTGAATACTGATTATTTTGATGATAGAGAGTATTTCAATGCCATTGCTGATAAGATAGTTTATACAGGAGAAATAGACCGCTATTTTAATTATTGTTATGGTAATTTGGAGTATAGAACAGTCAGTTTTGAAACAGAATTGTTAGAAGGTGTTCGCAATTTCCAGGGAAATGCAGTTGTGAATTATACAGATGCAGAAACCCCTTATACACGTATTATTGAACATAAGCATTTTGAATTTGGACAACAGCCAGACACTGTTATCTCCAAGGAATATTCAAAGGAATGGAAACTAGGAGATGAGCCGTATTATCCTGTAAATGATGATAAGAATAGTAAATTATATCAGCAGTATAAAGAGTTGGCTAGCACTCAAAGAAAAGTGATTTTTGGAGGCCGTTTGGCTGAATATAAATATTATGATATGCATCAAGTAATTGAAAATGCGTTGATTTTGGCAAGTAAACTCATCTAAATTTGATATCAATGAAAAATGGTTTAGTTTCTATTATTACTCCTATGTATAAAGGTGAAGCGTTTGTGGGGGAAACAATTAATTCTGTTTTAAAGCAAACATATAAAAATTGGGAAATGATTATTGTGGATGACTGTTCGCCTGATGATGGCGCGGGTATTCGTGTGGTGAAACAATATGATGATCCTCGAATAAAGTTGATAGAGAGTAAAGTGAACAAAGGGTCTTCCGGTGCAAGAAATATAGCAATAGAGCATGCTATGGGGCAATATATTGCATTCCTGGACTCTGATGATATGTGGCCTGAAAAATACCTTGAGTCACAAATTGCATTTTTGGAAAGCAAGGAAGCTGTCATTGCCTATGGTAGCGTACAACGGATAGATGAGAATACGAAAGAAAAAATCAGCTCCCCTTTTCCTCGTCCCAAAAGAGTTAATTATAACGATGTACTGAAGGTGTGTCCAATATGTCCATCGGCTACGGTATATGATTCTTCGAAGTGCAAGAAATATTATTTCAACGAGGCATTGGGTAGTATGCGTGATGACTATGTGTATTGGCTTGAAATGTTGAAAGAAGTGCCTTATGCGCATTATAATCCGGAAGTCTCAATTCTGTATAGAGTGCGTCAGGCAGCTGTCACTGCCAATAAGAAAAAGATTATCTTATCGCATTGGAAAGTTCTTCGTGATGTGCAGCACATTTCTTTTTTAAAGAGTACTTACTGTCTTTTTTGCTGGGGAATAAATGGTCTTATTAAGTTTAAACTTTATAAATAATTAGAATTATGAATATGCAGGATTTTATAGAGAAATTTGCTGAAGCAATTGAAATGGAATCAGTAGATGGTTTGAAAGAAGATACAAGATTTAGGGAGCTGGAAGAGTGGAATTCATTGGCCGCATTATCTGTTATTGCAATGTTTGATGAAGAATATGATAAGGAACTGAAAGTTCCGGATTTTAAACAAGCTAATACGATTGGCGATTTGATTAATCTTTTGAAGTAAGATGGCTTTTATTCAGATAAGAAACGTTGAAATTAAGGGCGTAAGTGCCTGTGTGCCACAGAGGATAGAGAGGAATTGTGATTATCCTTATTTATCTGCTGAGGAAATAGAGAAATATATATATACCATTGGAGTAGAGGAACGCCATTGTACCATTCATGATGGTACTATTTGTACTTCAGATCTTTGCTGTAAAGCGGCTGAGAGATTGATAACTGATTTAGAATGGGATTCCTCTGAAATCGAATTATTGGTATTTGTTTCTCATACGGCAGATTACAAGCTTCCATCTACTGCGTGCATCTTGCAAGATAGATTAGGTTTGTCGAAACAATGTATGGCATTTGATTCGCCTTTGGGATGTTCTGGTTTTGTGTACGGATTAGGAATAGTAAGCAGTATTATCCAAACAGGAATGATAAAGAAAGCGTTACTTTTGGTTGGCAATACACAATCATTCTATGCAAGTCCTGAAGACCAGAGTACTGCTCTGTTATTTGGTGATGGAGGGGCCGCTATCGCATTAGAGTACAATGCGGATTTTGAGAATACAATAGATTTTCATTACATGAGTGATGGTTCTGGAAAAGATGCATTAATAGTGCCGGATGGAGGTTGTCGCAATCCTTTCACTGTTGATTCATTAAGAATGGCAGAATATGTGGGAGGATATCGTAGGAGTAGACTTCATGAGAAAATGGATGGACTTGAAGTCTTCTCTTTTGCAACTGTCAATGTTCCAAAATCATTAAAGGGATTAATTGATCGTTTTAAAATAGATATAACCCAGATCGATTATCTTCTTCTCCATCAGGCGAATAAATTTTTGTGTGAAAAGATTCGTAAGAGAATGAAATTTGATGCAAAAAAAGTGCCTTATAATATTGATAAATTTGGAAATACAAGTGGTACTTCCATTCCATTATTAATGGTTACCAATCTTTCGGAACAGTTAAAAACAGGAAGTCTTAATTGTATTGCAACGGGATTTGGTGTAGGCCTTTCTCTTGGTAGTGTACGATTTAATACTAATAAGATTATTTGTCCTGAACTTTTGTATTTATAATTGTATGTATAATCCATTTTCATTATCCGGGAAAACGCTAATTATTACCGGTGCTTCATCCGGTATTGGTCGGCAGTGTGCGATAGATTGTAGCAAGATGGGAGCTACAGTGGTTCTTATTGCTCGTAATAAGGAGCGTCTGAAAGAAACAAGAGAAAAAATGGAACGACCTGAGGAACATTTTTATTATTCGCTTGACTTATCTCAACCGGATAAGATAATGGAATTGGTGGAAGCCATTGTTAGCAGTCATGGTAGGATAGATGGCTTTATTCATGCTGCTGGGATAGAAAAAACGCTTCCTGTTAGGTATTTGTCTACAGGAGATTACGAAACAGTGTTTCGTGTAAATACTTTGAGTGCTTTTGAGTTTATTCGCTGTTTTAGTAATAAGAAATTTTTTAATGATAATGGGCATATAGTCTTAATATCTTCTATCACTTCCATAATTGGTCGTGGAGGAGTAGCTGCCTATGCAGCTTCAAAAGGGGCTATGGTCAGTGCTGTTCGCTCTATGGCACTGGAGTTTGCCAGAAAAGGTATTTGTATTAATTGTGTCTCACCGGGTACAATTCTTACCCCTATGATGGAGGATTTTCTATCGACTCTTCCAGAGGAAGAGTATAAAAGGCGTATTAACGGTTTCCCATTGGGATTGGGCGAAGTGGCTGATGTGTCACAACTTTGTCTCTTTCTTCTTTCGGACGCATCGCGCTGGATTACGGGGCAGAATATAGTGATAGATGGGGGGTACACTTCTCAATAAGATAGTCGGGGTTATATTATAAAATCATGGAAGTATTAGTAAAGAAGACTTTTGAACTACTGGATGAAGAAATAGTGGCGATTTACGATCTTTTTGATGAAGTGTTCGGTCAGAAACGGGATGTAGCTACATTTCGTGAGAATTATTCGAATACTCCTTTAGGATATTCTTATCATAGCATATTACTGAGTGATGATGGTGAAACGATAGGCTTCCATTCGTGTATGCCTTTCTATTATAGAAAGAATGATGAACAATTTGTGGCGGCTTTAGGAATTGACTCCATGGTAAAGAAAGAATATCGTGACTTTTTCAATTTCCATGATATGATTGTTCAATGCCAGAAAAGTTTAAAAGAAGATGGATGTGTTTTGAGGATTGGATTTCCCAATGATAATTCCTATCCGGTTCTGAAAAAAGGACTTAAGCATCGTGATATCGGCAAACTTACTACGTATTGCATGATTCGCAATGTAGGTGCTGTAAAGCATAGCTTATCTGGATTGAATTTTCTGAGTCGTGGTTTATCGAGGTTACAATATTTATGTTCTTTCCTGTCGATTGGCAATAAACAGTATAAATTTAGGTACCATAAGGATAGACCGACTTTTGATAAGGTGCGCTATAAATGGTTTGGCGGACATTATGAAAGGGTAAACGTGAAAGACTCGACTATTGTCTACAAAATAGAATTTTATAGTGGAGTTGAAACGGCTTTTCTGCTGGATGTATACCCATTGTCAAGGTCTGCTTTTGAATCTGCCATAAGATATATCTATCGTAAAGAACGGAAAAAGATAGATATGATTATTTATGTAGGGATGTTGCCTTTTACGCCAATTAGTTTGTTGACAGTTCCTTATCGTTTTGAACCAAAACATTTCAATTTTACCTGTAACCCTTTGGTCAAAGATTTTTTTGATGATTCATTATATGATATCCATAACTGGGAAGTGAACCTCTCCTCTTATGATTTATTGTAATTTTAGATGAATATACTAACCTTCGACATTGAAGACTGGTATAATTGTGACTTCATCTCAGGTGATTTTGACTGGGACAAGCATGAGGTACGTATATATCAGGGCGTAGACCGCATTCTCGAAGAATTGGAGAAACGGAATCAGAAAGGGACATTCTTTTGCCTTGGTTGGATTGCGGAAAGACATCCGGATGTGATTCGTTCTATTCAAAAGCAAGGACATCATATAGGTTGTCATTCCTATCAGCATGAGTTGTCTTTCCGTTTTGATGAGAAAGCTTTTAAGACGGATACGCTGAAAGCGAAATGTTTAATAGAGGACGTAACGGGAGAGGAAGTGAATGCTTTTCGTGCTCCGGGTTTTTCTGTTACAAAAAATAATGCATGGGCATTACGTAGCTTAGCGGATATGGGATTCCGGTATGATTGTTCGATGTTTCCAGCCCCTCATGATTACGGTGGTATGCCAAGTTACGGAGAGGGGGTTCCTAAGCGTATTGATGTAGGTGATAGAAGAATTATCAAGGAATTTCCGATAAGCATTCATCAAGTAATGGGTAAGCATATTGTTTTTTCCGGTGGTGGTTTCTTCCGTTTTTTTCCTTATTGGCTGATCAATCATTGGGGAAGATATAGTGATTATATGATGACTTATTTTCATCCGAGAGATTTTGATGAAGGGCAACCTGTCATGAAGAACTTACCTGTCCTACGTCGTTTTAAAAGTTATGTGGGTATAAAAGATGCGTTTACTAAGTTTCAACGACTATTGGAGCACTATGAATTTTATAATGTGGAACAGGCGGACGAGCTAATAAATTGGGATATTATTCCTATAATACAATTAGATAGTTTAAAATAAGAAAATCATGAATATATTAATTACAGGTATTCACGGTTTTGTGGGTTCCAATCTTGTTATTGCCTTAAAAGGACATCACTCCCTTTATGGTCTTGATATTGTCGCCCCTGAAAAAGAGGGGGTGATGAAGACTTTTTCTTGGAAAGATATTGAAACAACTTCTTTTCCGATGCAGTTTTTACCCAAGTTTGATGCTATCATCCATTTGGCAGGCAAAGCGCATGATACAAAGAACCAATCTGCTTCTCAGGTCTATTTTGATATCAATACAGGACTGACACAGAAGATATTTGATTTCTTTTTAGAATATTCTGCGAAGAAGTTTATCTTTTTCAGTTCTGTGAAAGCTGCCACAGACAGTGTGGTGGGGGATATGCTGACAGAAGATGTGATACCTGCTCCGGTTGGTCCTTATGGAGAAAGTAAGATTGCAGCTGAAGAATATATTCTTAGTAAGTTGAGAAGTAAGCATGGAGAATTGAAAGTTGCTATGCAGCGTGATAAGCAGGTGTATATTTTGCGTCCTTGTATGATTCACGGTCCTGGTAATAAGGGTAATCTGAACTTGCTTTATAATGTGGTAAAGAAAGGTATTCCCTGGCCTTTAGGTGATTTTGAGAACAAGCGTTCTTTCACTTCTATAGATAATCTTTGCTATGTAGTGGAAGGTTTGTTGACAAAAGACGTCGCGAGCGGTATTTATCACATGGGTGATGATGAAGCCCTGTCTACGAATGAACTGATTGCCCTTATGTGTGAAGTTATGGGTAAGGAGCCTCACATATGGAAAATGAACAGGAAAATGATGGAGGGTTGCGCAGGACTAGGTACGCTGCTTCATCTGCCTTTGAATACAGAACGGCTGAGAAAGCTGACTGAGAATTACGTAGTTAGTAATGAGAAAATAAAATTCGCCCTTGGTATTGACAGGATGCCTGTCCGTGCGGCGGATGGAATAATGAAAACAATCCGCAGTTTTACCGCAGAGAGAACAGAGTAATGCGGAGTTTCTAACCTATTTATAAATTGTAAATCGTGTATTATATCATTATATTAGTTCTGCTCTTTGTAGCAGAACTTTTTTATTTTAGAGTGGCTGATAAGTTTAATATCATTGATAAACCCAATGAACGTAGTTCTCATTCACGGATAACTTTGCGTGGTGGTGGGATTATCTTCTATTTTGGAGCTTTAGCCTATTTCCTGAGTAACCATTGGGAGTATCCATGGTTTATGTTGGCATTGACTCTGATCACTTTTATCAGTTTTGTAGATGATATCCGTTCTACTTCCCAAGGTCTGAGGTTGGTGTTTCACTTTACTGCAATGGCTTTAATGTTTTACCAATGGGGCTTGTTTTCGCTTTCCTGGTGGTGGATTATCATAGCTTTGATCGTTTGTACGGGTATCATTAATGCTTATAACTTTATGGATGGCATCAATGGCATCACAGGTGGTTATTCATTGGTTATCCTTGGCGCATTAGCTTATATCAATTCTGAGATCACTGCTTTTGCTGAACCGGCTTTGATTAATATTGTTCTTTGTTCAGTCCTCGTCTTTTGTTTCTTCAATTTCCGTAAGAAGGCGAAATGTTTTGCCGGTGATGTCGGTTCTGTGAGTATCGCTTTTATTCTTCTTTTTTTGATAGGAAAGTTAATTCTAACGACCGGAGATTTTAGCTGGATAATCCTATTGGTCGTTTATGGTGTCGATAGTGTTTTGACCATCATTCATCGTTTGATGCTTCATGAGAATATAGGCTTACCTCATCGTAAGCACATGTATCAGTTGATGGCAAATGAGTTGAGGATTCCTCATGTGGTTGTTTCTTTTATTTATATGGTAGTGCAGACTTTAATAATGCTCGGCTATTTTTATTTTATAGGGTATGGATATTGGTATCTGTCTGGGATAATATTTTGTCTTAGTTTATTCTATACGTTGTTTATGAAAAAGTTTTTTCATAAACATCAGTATTAGTCAAGCGAATTAAACAACCATTTTTTGTTTGGTTCCATTTTGAAGTACCGTATGGAGGGGAATGCTTTAAATTGACAGTAGCCAGTATTACTCTATAAAAAGGAATTGTTCTGGCTCTTTTTGAATTAATAAGTCATGAATTTTGTTGTTTTCAAAGAAAAAACAGTAGCTTTGTAAAAGATGCAACATAAAATAATATGGTATGAAAACAATCAAGTTAGGTTATGAAGGTGACGAAGTTGTCTTCCTTCAGCAAGCATTAGTTCAAGGAGGTTATTCGGTGGTAGAAAGCCGGGTATTTACGCAGGAAATGAAAGCTGCCGTCATTGATTTTCAGAAGAAGCACCAGCTGGATGCTGATGGTATAGTGGGGTATCGTAGTTGGGAAGCATTGCTGCTCAATGGTTATGAGGCAGGCGAGCGGCTATCTGAGAGTGATTTTACCCTTATAGCCCGGTTATTGGATTGTGAATTGGCGGCGCTGAAAGCTGTGCAGAAGGTGGAAACCGGTGGGAAAGGTGGATTCTTCGCTCCGGGAAAACCCGCTATTCTTTTTGAAGGGCATATCTTCTGGAACCAGCTGAAGAAAAGGGGAATCGCACCCGAAGAACATCTGGCAGGCAATGAAAATATTCTTTATCCCAAATGGGAAAAAGGGCATTATATGGGAGGTCTCCGCGAGTATGACCGTTTAGAACAGGCACGCAAAATTAACCGTGAAGCGGCAGATGCTTCTGCCAGCTGGGGAATGTTCCAGATTATGGGATTTAATTATGCCGCTTGTGGCGAAAGTAGTGTGGAAAGTTTTGTGAATGCCATGTGCGAAAGCGAGTTGAAACAACTGGTGCTTTCTGCCCGTTTCATTAAACAGGCGGGTATGCTTCCGGCATTGCAAAACAAGGATTGGGCAGAATTTGCAAAACGTTATAATGGTCCTGCTTATGCTCAGGATAGTTATGATAAAAAACTTGCGAAAGCTTATCGGTTATTTGGTGGAATGACACCAAAGCTATAGAAAAACGTGAATTTCTAAAGAAACGGGATTAAGTCCGATAGCTATAGAAAAGTTTATTAATGGATTTTTTGTGTAGCCGCTGTCTGAATTTTCGGGTAGCGGCCTTTGCGTAAAATAGTCTCCATGTTTTTGAGGTAATTGAATGAAATTCCTTATGGATTTTTGGGTGATTCGCGAAAAAATACTATTTTCGCAGGAAAAGAATCTGTTATGATAGCAAGAGATAGTTATAGGGAGAAGATTCAATCGGCGTTTAAATTAGTGCCGATTGTAGTGTTGATAGGTGCCCGGCAGGTGGGGAAGACATCTATAATGAAAGCATATCCTACGAAAGATTTTCGTAATGTTTTGTTCCTGAATGGGCAAGATGTGGAAGTGGCCGCACGTTTCCAACAGTTCAGTACTATTGAGCAGTATTTGAAAATTTATCTGAATGCAGAATTAAATGGCTTGTTACTGCTTGACGAATTTCAGTTTATACAGGGAGTTTCTACTATGTTGAAACTGCTGACTGATAAATATGATAATTTGCGCATTCTTTGTTCCGGTAGTTCAAGTCTGGATATCCTTCAAAACATCGAAGAATCTTTGGCGGGACGTGTACGTGTGATAGAAGTTCTTTCACTCTCTTTTTCTGAATATCTGTTGTTTAAAGATGAAAAGCTTTGGCGCCTGCAACAAGAATTGAAAGATGGGAATGACGATGCTTTAGTGGCTCCTTTGCAACAGGTCTATGAAGAGTACTTGATTTATGGCGGACTTCCGCGCACTGCTTTGACCGAGAATCCGCAAGAAAAGGTGGAATTGCTGAATGACATTTATCAGACTTACCTGCTGAATGATGTACGGCACTATATTGCCAATGAGCATTTTGTCAGCTTTAATAAACTGCTTCGTCTACTAGCTGTGCAGATAGGGAATCTTGTAAATGTAAATGATTTGAGCCGTGAAAGTGGCTTACCGTATGCACGATGCGAGGAATACATCTATTTACTCCAGAAGATGTACATCATAAAACTGATAGAACCTTATTTTACCAATAAGCGTAAGGTTATTGGGAAAATGAATAAAGTCTACTTTTGTGATTTAGGATTGCGCAATATCATTTATAATAGCTTCAATGAGATAGCATTCCGAACTGATAATGGTGCCTTGTTTGAGAATTATGTATTGCTAGAACTTTGGAGAAATAGACAGGCGTCGGATACAATTTACTTTTATCGTACACAAAGTGGTACGGAAGTGGACTTTGTGCTGGATGGTCCTACGAGAAAGTTGGCTGTGGAGTGCAAGTTTAAACGTTTGCAGAATCCCGTAAGTATTCCTTCGTTGGTTAATTTTGCTGATGATGAACAAATTAAGTTACGTTATATAGCTAATATTAATCTGGATACGGAATATAAGGGAGTGCATCTGACGCCGGGTATATTAGTGGATAGAATAGGAAAATGAATGAACGTATAAGTAGCTGTCTCTTATGTGTTTATAACTTTTCTCTGAAAAACTGTTCCTGACACGCTCTTTTCTTCTTCATATTTGAGGTTTTATCTTCACCTTTGCATCGTTGATCAACGAAACGAGTGAATTAAGAACAGAATTTAAATCTCTAAATGAAAAAAGTATGAGTGTAATTTTTAGAACGGTGGAGAGACCGTCCGACCCTCGGGTTGAAAATTCTCCCAAGAAGTATTTCCCGCAGTTAGTAACATTAGGACAGACTGTTGATCTGGCTTTTATTGCCCAGAAGATGCAGGAGCGTTCTTCGCTTTCTATCGGCGACATCCGGAGTACGATGCAGAACTTCGTAGAGAAGTTGAAAGAACAGTTGCTGGAAGGCAAGACTGTGAATATTGCAGGGTTGGGTGTGTTTATGTTGGCAGCTAAGTCGAAAGGCGAGGAGAAAGCCGAGGAGGTAACAGCTAAAAGTGTGGAAAGTGTCCGTATTTTCTTCCAGGCCAATAAAGAGTTGAAGATAACCAAGACTGCTACCCGTGCCGGTGAAAAGTTGGATTTGGTAAGTTTGGATGATTACTTGAAGGGACTGACGAATGTTCCTTCAGGAGGCGGTTCGGACAGTGGTGCGGGAGATAACCCCGGTGGAGGCGGAGTGGATGAAAATCCTCTTGGATAAATTAAAATTTGAATATTGACAATTAAAGAAATCACTATGAAGAAAATGAGTTGGAATGTGATATTGAAAATGATTATTGCCTTAGCCAGCGCTATTGCAGGCGTAATTGGCGGGCAGGCGATGACACCGTAACATATTGAGTTGAAAAGTGGAAAGCCGCTATCCGAAAATTAGGATGGCGGCTTTTCTTATTGTCAGCGTTGCTGATTATCTTACATCTGCTCCCCACATCAGTTTATTGCGAAGCGTATCGAAGAATATATGATTGAAGCGCTTTACTACCTTGATACTATAGTCTGCCCGTGAGATTTTCAAACGGGTGGTTTCTTTGCACGATTCGCTGCGTCCGTCAATGGCAACAAGAAAACTGTGGCTACGGCTTTCGACATCGAGAGTGATTTCCCAATCATCACAAATAACAATGGGGCGTACATTAAGGCTGTGAGGGGCAACTGGAGTGATAGCGATTGTTTTGCTATGGGGCACGATGACCGGGCCGCCGACACTGAGAGAATAAGCGGTGGAACCGGTAGGGGTAGATACCACCAGTCCGTCTGCCTGATAAGTGGTGAGATGCGCACCGTTGATGGCAGTATGGATACTGATCATAGAAGAACTGTCGCGCTTCAATACCGCAATTTCGTTGAGTGCATATGGGGATTTCATTAAATTCTCGTCATCGCAATTCAACTGTAATACGCTGCGTTCCTCCACTTTATAATGATTATTGTAGATTTCATCAAAAGTCTCTTCCATCTCTTCCGGGGAAATATCTGCCAAAAAACCGAGGCGCCCAGTGTTGATACCTAAAATGGGGATATTCTTTTTACCTACCCGGCTGGCTGCTTTCAGAAAAGTACCGTCACCACCGATACTGATGACCATATCGGCTATGAAATCATTACCGTCGAAAAGTTCGGCGGAAGCGATATTCATATGCAGGTCCGAAGTCAGAAAGTTATAAAACTCTCTGCATATGCAAAGCCGGGCATTGCGTTGTTCCAGCAAACGGAACAAAGTTTCCGCATGTTTTGATTTTTTAGCTTGGTAAGTGTTCCCAAAAATGGCAAATTTCATCGTCAATTCTTTCTTAATGAAATGCAAATATGGTATTTTTTTCTCAGAACGCTGCCAATATATCGCTATTATTTGTACTTTTGCGCAAAACTATGGACCGAATTATGACTAGATTAAGTGTAAATATAAACAAGATTGCAACGTTGCGTAATGCACGTGGAGGTGATGTGCCCAATGTGGTGAAAGTGGCGCTGGATTGCGAAAACTTCGGTGCAGACGGGATAACCGTTCATCCACGCCCTGACGAAAGGCATATACGCCGGAGTGATGTGTATGATCTTCGCCCGTTGCTTCGTACGGAATTTAATATCGAAGGATATCCGTCTCCCGATTTTATCGATCTGGTGCTGAAGGTAAAACCGCATCAAGTGACCCTGGTTCCGGATAGCCCTGCTCAGTTGACTTCCAATGCCGGCTGGGATACTAAAAAAAATCTGGATTTTCTGACTGAGGTGCTCGATGGATTTAATCATGCGGGCATCCGTACTTCCGTGTTTGTATCTACTGATGCGGAGATGATAGAATATGCTGCCAAGGCCGGTGCCGATAGGGTGGAACTTTATACGGAACCTTATGCGGCGGCCTATCTTCAAAATAAGGAGGCGGCGGTTGCGCCTTTTGTGGAAGCTGCCAAGGTTGCACGCAGTCTGGGTTTGGGACTGAATGCGGGACATGACCTGAGCCTGGTGAACTTGAATTATTTATATCAAAACATTCCGTGGATGGATGAAGTCTCTATCGGGCATTCGCTGATCAGTGATGCTTTGTATCTGGGATTGGAACGTACTGTTCAGGAATATAAAAACTGTCTTCGTTGATGAATGCAATGTTGTTATTGGCCCAAGTGGCTCCGGCGCTGACCGACTCGATTGCCGGCGCCAATCCGGTTTTGACCCAGGTAGCTGGTGCTGAAGAGATGAATTTGTGGAGCATGGCTGTCAAAGGTGGCTGGATTATGATCGTTCTCGGACTTTTGTCCATTCTTTGTTTCTATATCTTGTTCGAACGCAATTATGTCATTCGGAAGGCTGGCAAGGAAGATCCGATGTTCATGGATAAGATAAAGGATTATATTCTGGATGGAGAAATAAAAGCTGCCATAGCGTATTGCCGCAGTGTGAATACTCCGTCAGCCCGTATGATTGAGAAGGGGATCAGCCGATTGGGACGTCCGGTGAATGACGTGCAGGCAGCCATCGAGAATGTGGGAAATATAGAGGTGGCCAAGTTGGAGAAGGGATTGACGATTATGGCTACTATTTCAGGAGGTGCGCCGATGATTGGTTTCCTGGGTACGGTGACCGGTATGGTGAGGGCTTTCTATGAAATGGCCAATGCCGGCAATAATATTGATATAACGTTGCTCTCAGGAGGTATTTACGAAGCTATGATTACTACGGTCGGTGGTCTGATCGTAGGTATTATTGCTATGTTTGCCTATAATTATCTGGTAACATTGGTAGATGGTGTGGTGAATAAGATGGAGGCTAAGACCATGGCATTCATGGACCTTTTGAATGAGCCGGCGTAAACTAATTAAAAATTAACAATTAAAAATTAAAGCGTGCTACAACGTAGAGCTAAAATATCGCCCAATTTCAGTATGGCATCCATGACGGATGTCATCTTCCTGTTGTTGATCTTTTTCATGATCACGTCTACGGTTGTTTCGCCGAATGCTATCAAGGTGTTGCTTCCGCAGGGAAAACAACAGACGTCTGCCAAACCTTTAACGAGGGTTGTTATTGATAAGGACCTGAACTTTTATGCGGCGTTCGGAAATGATAAGGAACAGGCCATTTCGTTGGAAGAACTGACTCCTTTCCTGCAATCATGTGCTGCGAAAGAACCGGAAATGTATGTGGCACTTTATGCGGATGAAGCGGTGCCTTACCGGGAAATCGTGAAAGTGCTGAATATTGCTAATGAAAATAAGTTCAAGATGGTGTTGGCTACACGCCCGCCGGAAGGAAAATAAAACGTAATACAGAAAACGGTGAATCCGAAAAAGAAAGGCAAATATATAGGAATGGCAGGTGCGCTGCTGGTACATGTGGCGTTTATCCTCTTGTTGATACTGGTAGGCTTCACTAAGCCGGAGGCGCCTGAGGAAGATGGTATGCCGGTGATGCTGGGGGAAGTGCCCAATGCGTTTGGAAGTGCCGATCCCTCTTTGGTGAAAGTGGATGTGATGCCGGAAACTGTTGCTCCCAAGGTGCAGGAGACGGTGGAACAGGAAATGCTTACCCAGGAAGATGAGGAAACCGTTACTATCAAGCCGAAAGCGGAAACCAAAAAGGAGGAAGTGAAGAAGCCGGAGAAAACCGAAGCCGAGAAAGCGGAAGAAGCCCGAAGACTGGCTGAAGCCAAAGCGGAACGTGAACGTAAGGAGGCGGAAGAGGCTGCCCGTAAACGTGTGGCTGGTGCTTTCGGAAAGGGGGCGCAGATGGGGAATAAAGGTGCGACCGAAGGACAGGGTATTCAGGGCAGTCCTACAGGGAATGCGCCGACCGGTGCATCGAGTGGAACGGGAGGCTATGGAACTTTTGACCTTGGCGGACGTTCTTTAGGACAGGGAGGTTTGCCACGTCCGGCATATAATGTACAAGATGAAGGAAGGGTAGTGGTTGCCATTACAGTAAATCCTGCAGGATATGTGATTGCCACCAGTATCGACCGACAGACCAATACCGTGAATCCTGCCTTGCGGAAGGCTGCTGAAGAGGCGGCAAAAAAGGCTCGTTTCAATGCCGTCAGCGGATTGAACAACCAGACGGGAACAATAACATATTACTTTAATCTAAAATAATAAAGGAGAACAATTATGGGTACAGTTTATGTTTTTTTTGCAGACGGATTTGAAGAGGTGGAAGCTTTCACTTCTGTAGATGTGATGAGACGTGCAGGGCTGAACGTGGAAATGGTAACGGTGACTCCCGATGAAATAGTGACAGGTGCACATGACGTGCCGGTACTTTGTGACAAGAATATAGTGAACTGCGATTTTTATGATGCGGATTTAGTTCTTCTGCCCGGAGGTATGCCCGGAGCTGCTACTTTGGAGAAATGTCCTGAACTCCGTAAATTGATTCTGGATTTTGCCGGAAAGAATAAACCGATTGCTGCCATTTGTGCCGCTCCCATGATTTTGGGAAAACTTGGTTTGCTGAAAGGACGTAAGGCAACCTGCTATCCGGGTTTTGAACAATATCTGGAAGGTGCCGACTTCACTGGTGCTCCGGTGGAGAGAGATGGTAACATCATTACTGCGAAGGGACCGGGGGCTGCAATGGAATTTGCTTTGGCCGTAGTGGATATGATGCTGGGTAAAGAGAAAGTGCAGGAACTGAAAGAAGCCATGTGTGTTATCTGATTTTTAATTTTCAACTTTTCATTAATGAATTATGCTCTGATAGTTGCCGGCGGTAAAGGGTTACGCATGGGAAGCGAACTTCCCAAACAGTTTCTGCCTATAGGTGGAAAGCCTGTGTTGATGCGTACATTGGAAGCCTTTTATGCCTACAATCCGGAGATACATATTATATTGGTGCTCCCGTGCAGTCAGCAGCCTTACTGGGCGCAATTATGCGAGGAGTATCATTTTTCTTTGCCTCATACGGTGGCGGATGGAGGTGAAACACGTTTCCATTCGGTAAAGAACGGACTGGCTTACGTGACTACTCCGGGGTTGGTTGGGGTGCATGACGGTGTGCGTCCGTTTGTTTCTCAGGAAGTGATAGCCCGTTGCTATGCGATGGCGGCTGAAAAGAAGGCGGTCATACCTGTGATAGATGTGGTGGAAACAGTGCGCCATCTGCAGGAAGAGGGAAGCGTGACGGTCAGCCGGGATGAATATAAACTGGTACAGACTCCACAAGTGTTTGATGCCGACCTGTTGAAGCAGGCATATGGACAATCTTATACTCCTTTTTTTACGGATGATGCTTCGGTGGTGGAAGCAATGGGCGCATCTGTATATCTGGCCGAAGGTAACCGGGAAAATATTAAGATAACAACTCCTTTTGATCTGAAAATAGCCGCAGCTTTGTTGGACTCATGTTTGATTTAGCCTCTCGTGACATAAAATATCTGTCGGGCGTCGGACCGCAACGCGCCTCAGTGCTCAATAAAGAATTGGGCATCTATTCCCTGCATGACTTATTGTATTATTTCCCTTATAAATATGTGGATCGTAGCCGTATCTATTATATTCATGAGATAGACGGTACGATGCCTTATATTCAGCTGAAAGGCGAAATTCTCAGTTTTGAAACGATTGGGGAGGGGCGGCAACGGCGTTTGGTCGCTCATTTCTCGGATCGCACGGGGGTGGTGGATTTGGTTTGGTTCCAAGGAATTAAATTTCTTGTCGGCAAATATAAAGTGCATCAGGAGTATATCGTATTCGGGAAACCCAGCGTTTTCAACGGGCGGATCAATATAGCCCATCCGGATATTGACAACGCTTCAGAACTGAAGCTTTCGACAATGGGGCTGCAACCTTATTATAATACAACGGAGAAGATGAAGCGGAGCTCTCTCAACTCTCATGCGATCGAGAAAATGATGAGTGCCGTGGTGCAGCAACTTCGTGATCCGTTGCCCGAAACTCTCTCTCCTTCAATACTGGCAGAACATCATCTGATGCCGTTGACGGATGCTTTGATTAATATCCATTTTCCGGCAAATCCGGAATTGCTTCGTAAGGCACAGTACCGGTTGAAGTTTGAGGAACTCTTTTACGTGCAGCTGAATATTCTCCGCTATGCCAGGGACAGGCAGCGGAAGTACCGGGGATATATGTTTGAAACGGTAGGCGAGATATTCAATACCTTCTATGCCAAGAACCTGCCGTTCGAACTGACCGGTGCGCAGAAACGTGTGTTGAAAGAGATACGTCGTGATGTCGGTAGCGGCAAACAAATGAACCGTCTTTTGCAGGGTGATGTGGGAAGTGGAAAAACACTGGTTGCCCTGATGAGTATGTTGATAGCGTTAGATAACGGTTATCAGGCTTGCATGATGGCTCCTACTGAAATCCTGGCTAATCAGCACTATGAAACAATCTGCGAGTTTCTAACGGGAATGGATGTTCGTGTGGCACTACTGACCGGCTCCGTCAAAGGCAAAAAACGGGAGGCAATTCTGACGGGCTTGCTGACGGGTGATATTCATATACTTATCGGTACGCATGCCGTGATAGAAGATACGGTGAATTTTTCTTCGCTGGGGCTGGTGGTGATAGATGAACAACACCGTTTCGGTGTGGCGCAACGTGCGCGTTTGTGGACAAAGAATGTGCAGCCGCCTCACGTATTGGTGATGACGGCCACCCCCATTCCGCGTACCCTGGCTATGACTTTATATGGCGACCTGGATGTATCTGTGATTGACGAGCTGCCCCCGGGACGCAAGCCTATTGTGACCATTCACAAGTATGACGCGCATCGCACAAGCCTGAATCAGTCTGTTCGTAAACAGCTTGCGGAAGGCAGGCAGGTTTACATTGTCTATCCTCTGATCAAGGAAAGTGAGAAGATTGACTTGAAGAATCTGGAAGAAGGTTATCTGCATGTTTGTGAGGACTTTCCGGAATGTAAGGTCTGCAAGGTGCATGGAAAGATGAAACCTGCCGAGAAAGATGCGCAGATGCAGCTTTTTGTTTCAGGTGAAGCTCAGATCATGGTGGCGACTACGGTGATTGAAGTTGGAGTGAATGTTCCTAATGCATCTGTGATGATTATAGAAAATGCGGAACGCTTTGGATTGTCGCAGCTTCATCAATTGCGTGGTCGGGTAGGGCGTGGAGCAGAACAATCTTATTGTATTTTAGTCACTGGTTACAAACTGGTTGAAGAAACACGGAAACGGCTGGAAATTATGGTGCGGACGAACGATGGTTTTGAAATAGCCGAAGCTGACCTGAAACTGCGTGGTCCCGGTGATTTGGAAGGTACGCAGCAAAGCGGCATCGCTTTCGACCTGAAGATTGCCGATATTGCACGTGACGGGCAATTGCTGCAATATGTGCGCAACGTTGCAGAGGAAGTGGTAGATACTGATCCGACGGGGACACGTCCGGAGAATGAAATCCTATGGCGTCAGTTGAAAGCATTACGGAAAACCAACGTTAACTGGGCTTCCATTAGTTGAAGAACGGTTAAACATACACTTTATTTGCAGTTTTATGTTGTAAAACATGTCTGTTGTTATCTTTTTGATTAATAGATGGTTATATGCAATTTTGCAACTTCCCTTTTGAGCTCTTTCCGAAAAAATAGTTAAGGATAGACTTCCCTTTTAAAGAAGAAATGCTACCTTTGGGGGAATTTTTAAAAATAAATCTGGATATTCGGTGACGAACAAAAGGTGTTGGTGACCAGAGGTGCTAGCCAACGGATATCAAAAATGAATGACGGAACGGCATGAATTTCAATTGCATTAAAACAATCCTAATAGCTGCGACGGCAATGGTCAGTCTGAATTCTTTCTCTCAGGATCTGATTGCACGCCAAGCCCCTATCGACAGAAAACTCAAGAGCGTTGACTCTTTGGCTTTACAGAAGCAGATACGTGCGGAGCAATCTGCATATCCTGGTCTGAGCTTATATCCGAACTGGAATAATGAATACGTGCAAGCTTACGGCGATGCTATTGTGCCGGAAAGTTATAAGGTAGATTTGACCGGTTTTTGTATGCCTACTACGCATACGAAGATTACCGATGTATTCGGATATCGTCCCAGAAGACGCAGAATGCACTATGGGCTGGATATTAAAGTATATGTAGGTGATACGATCCGTGCTGCTTTCGACGGTAAGGTGCGTGTTGTTAAGAATCAGGGGCGTCGTGGATATGGCAAGTATATCGTTATTCGTCATGACAATGGACTGGAAACAGTCTATGGACACTTGTCCAAGCAGATTGTAGATATTAACCAATTGGTTAGGGCCGGAGAACCGATCGCTTTAGGGGGTAATACCGGACGTTCTACCGGTTCGCATCTGCATTTTGAAACCCGCTTCCTGGGGATTCCTATTAATCCGGCGTTGATGTTCGACTTTGAAAAGCAAGATATCGTTGCTGATCATTACACTTTCAATAAGACCAAATCTCCTAAGGGTACGACTGCCCGTAGCATGGCTTCCGGTGAGGGGCTGTTCTATAAAGTGAAGAGTGGTGATACGTTGTCTAAGATTGCATCCCGCCAGGGAGTATCTATTGACAAGCTTTGTCAGTTGAACCGCATTACACGGAAGACAATTTTACGTCCGGGACAAGTTCTGCGCTGTTCGTAAGATATAGATAACCTTATAAAGAAGAGGGTACTTTAATATAATTTAGAGTGCCCTCTTTTCTTTTTTCTTTAATTATTCCTACCTTTGCCACGAAAAGCGGAAATAGGCTGCGACTCAGCATAAGCAAAGCTGCTTCTGCATTCGGTTTGCACTATTTTTGCGACCTATTTGTAAGGAAATGAAAGATACCAAGCAACAATTTGAACATGTCATTGCCATCTGCCGTGACTTGTTCTCGAAGAAACTACATGATTACGGTCCGGCGTGGCGTATTCTCCGTCCGGCTTCCGTGACTGACCAGATATTTATTAAAGCCAATCGTATCAGAAGTATTGAAACCAAAGGAGTGACGTTAGTGGACGAAGGAATACGTTCCGAGTTCATTGCGATTGTCAACTATGGCATAATCGGGCTGATACAATTGGAATTGGGATATGCCGAATCAGCAGATATTCCGAATGAAGAAGCTATGGCGCTGTATGATAAATATGCCAAGACTTCATTGGAACTGATGCTTGCCAAGAATCATGATTATGATGAAGCATGGCGTAGCATGCGTGTCAGCTCGTACACTGATTTGATACTGATGAAAATCTACCGCACCAAGCAGATTGAAAGTCTGTCGGGACAAACTTTGGTCTCGGAAGGGGTGGATGCTAACTATATGGACATGATTAATTATTCCGTATTTGGTTTGATCAAGCTTGAATTTGGAGACTAAACAGAAACATATAATCTGGAAAAGCTGGGTGAATGTATGCCGTTTCTTGTTGGCGACAGTGTTCATCTTTTCAGGTTTCGTAAAAGCAGTCGATCCGTTAGGCTCTTTTTATAAGATCCAGGATTACCTGACTGCTTTCGGGATGGTTTCATGGTTTCCGGCTTATCTGCAACTGCTGTCTGCAGTTGTATTGTCAGCATTGGAGTTTTCAGTAGGCGTCTTCTTGTTTTTCGGTATAAAGCGGAGATTTGCCACAACCATGGCTTTGCTGCTGATGATTGTGATGACGCCGTTGACATTATATCTTGCATTAGCCAATCCGGTGTCTGATTGCGGATGTTTTGGTGATGCATGGGTATTGACGAACTGGGAAACATTTGGCAAGAATGTAGTGCTGTTTGTTGCGGCCGTGTCAGTTTTCAAAGGAGGAAAGCTGATTATCCGTTTTATTACGGCAAAAATGGCATGGATGGTGTCTATGTATACGTTCTTGTTTGTCTTCGCACTCTCATTCTATTGCTTGGGCGATCTGCCTATTCTGGATTTTCGTCCTTATAAGATAGGACAAAATATCAAAGAAGGCATGGAAATGCCGGAAGGAGCAAAGCCGAGTGTGTTTGAAAGCAAATTTATTCTGGAGAAGGACGGAAAACAGCAAGAGTTTACATTAGATAACTATCCGGATAGTACATGGACATTTGTTGAAACGCGTACGGTGCTGAAAGAGAAAGGTTACGAACCGGTTGTCCATGATTTTTCTATCATGAGTCTGGAAACCGGAGAAGATCTGACAGATAGCATTTTATCTGATCAGGGGTATACATTTTTGCTAGTAGCCCATCGCATTGAGATGGCTGACGATAGCAATATAGATCTTATCAATGAGATATACGATTACAGCGTGGAGCATGGTTACGGATTTTATGCCTTGACTTCTTCGCCGGAAGATCAGATAGAATTATGGCGTGATAAGACCGGAGCAGAATATCCCTTCTGTCAGATGGATGATATCACTCTGAAAACCATAATTCGTTCCAATCCCGGATTAATGCTGATAAAAGGAGGCACTATTCTGAATAAATGGAGTGATAATAAGTTACCGGATGAGTATGTGCTGACGGACAGCCTGGATAAACTGGAAATAGGACAGCAGAAGCAAGAAAGCGATTTGCGTACTATTGGTTATGTGCTGTTATGGTTTATCATTCCTTTGTTGTTGGTTATTGGTGTGGATATTCTGGTTGTCAAACGTAGGGAGAGAAAAACTAAATTGTAAATACATTAACCCTTTTAATAAATAAAACAAAATGAGAAAAAACATTGTTGCAGGAAACTGGAAAATGAACAAGACCCTTCAGGAGGGTATTGCTCTTGCAAAAGAACTGAATGAAGTATTGGCTAACGAAAAGCCTAACTGTGATGTAATCATCTGTACTCCTTTTATCCACTTGGCATCGGTTACTCCGTTGGTAGACCCTGCTAAGATTGGTGTAGGTGCTGAAAACTGCGCTGACAAAGAATCTGGTGCTTACACTGGTGAGGTTTCAGCTGCTATGGTTGCTTCTACAGGTGCTAAATATGTAATCCTGGGTCACTCGGAACGTCGTGCTTACTACGGTGAAACTGTTGCTATCCTGGAAGAAAAAGTAAAATTGGCTTTGGCTAACGGTCTGACTCCGATTTTCTGTATCGGTGAAGTGCTGGAAGAACGCGAAGCTAACAAGCAGAATGAAGTAGTTGCTGCTCAGCTGGCTTCTGTATTCTCACTGTCTGCTGAAGATTTCTCTAAGATCATATTGGCTTACGAACCGGTTTGGGCTATTGGTACAGGTAAGACTGCTACTCCTGCTCAGGCTCAGGAAATCCACGCTTTCATCCGTTCACTGGTTGCTGACAAGTACGGTAAGGAAATCGCTGAAAACTGCTCTATCCTTTACGGTGGTAGCGCTAAGCCGTCTAATGCAAAGGAATTGTTTGCTAATCCCGATGTTGACGGTGGTTTGATCGGTGGTGCTGCTTTGAAGGTTGCTGACTTCAAGGGTATCATTGACGCTTTTAACTAATTAAGGCGACAAGGAAATAGATACAGGTTGACAAGGGAGGATGATTTGTACTCCCTTAGCCAACTTGTTAAGTGAAAAACTTGTCAGCTGCATAAAAACATTATCTAATGAAAAAGCTTGGTTTACTTTTAATTGCATGTTTTGCTTTCGCTGCTGTTGCTTCGGCTCAGAATAACATTGTGAAGAGTCTGGAACGCAATGTGCCGGGACAAGGTAAGGTGACCATTCATCAGGATGCCCGTATCACGGCTTTGATCGGTCAGGAGTATGTTCCTACTGGGACGGATAACAGAGTGCTTAAGAGTCAGGGTTACCGCGTACAAGTGTATGCCGGAAATAACACCAGCAGAGCCAAGAATGAAGCTCATGCAGTGGGCTCACGTATCAAAGAATATTTCCCGGATCTTTCTGTTTACACCTCTTTCAACTCTCCCCGCTGGCTGTGTCGCGTAGGAGATTTCCGCAGTATTGAGGAAGCTGATGCCATGATGCGCCAGTTGCGTGCTACAGGCGTATTCAAAGAAGTGTCTATTGTGAAAGAGCAGATAAACATCCCTTTATAAAATTTTATCATGTTAGGAAAAGAAGAAATTGTATCTCCTGCACTGGATGAACTGAAAGAACATTATCATCGTATTATAACTCTGTTGGGCGAGGATGCCGAACGTGAAGGATTGCTGAAAACTCCCGAACGGGTAGCGAAAGCCATGTTGAGCCTGACGAAAGGTTACTATATGGATCCGCACGAAGTGCTCCGTTCCGCCAAGTTCAAAGAAGAATACAGTCAGATGGTGATTGTGAAGGACATTGATTTCTTCTCACTCTGCGAACACCACATGCTCCCATTCTATGGGAAAGCACATGTGGCCTACATTCCTAACGGCTATATTACGGGTTTAAGTAAGATTGCCCGTGTTGTGGATATTTTCTCCCACCGCTTGCAGGTACAGGAGCGCATGACACTTCAAATCAAGGAGTGTATACAGGAAACACTGAATCCGCTGGGCGTGATGGTGGTTGTAGAAGCTAAACATATGTGTATGCAGATGCGTGGGGTTGAAAAGCAAAATTCGATAACGACCACTTCCGACTTTACCGGTGCATTCAACCAGGCAAAGACGCGTGAGGAGTTTATGAACCTCATTCACCACAAGGCCGGTTTTTAAGGAACCAACGGATTTTTTTCTGTTAAATCAAGGTAATACTACGCGGTCACCCAGCCGTTTTGCCATGATGCTCTGTACGCTTCGCAATTCGCTGTAGCGTTGCATCAGTGCGTTGCATTTTTCATTGTCATTGGCTACGGCAGGATCTTGCAGGGCAAACATCATGTGTTTTAGCTCTTCGCTGACAATGGCGTATTTGAAGTTGATCATCAGCGTTGGCACCAATTCAAAAAGACGTTCTTCATCCGTTATCAGCTTTTGGGCTTTGGAGTGATATTTGCTTAGCTGATAGCGGTCGGCGATCAGCTCTGTGCTCAGTTTACTGATTGCCTGGTCCGGGTGTGACAGGAAGTACCGCTCTGCGGTGAATCCTTCATTATGTATATGCTCGGCCGCTTCTGCCAGCATCTGCCTGTGCAAGGGATTATGAAAAGCCAATTCATCCTCTTTTAAATCATTGACTACATATTCCGTTACGGTAACAGGTATTTCGTTCCCTTCTTCATCCGGAACATTGCACATCACTTTCTCTCCGTAGCGTACTACCATTTGCAGGATGAGGCGTTCATATTTGTAGAACTCCTGTCCTTCTTTTCCTTCCTGCGGAATGTAAGATACATATTGGGCTGCTTCCGGTGGAAAAGGTGCATTGCTGTCAGACCTCTCTCCATCCATGGGATAGGGGGGCATATCTTCAGGGTAGGGTGGTTGCATACCGTCGGGAAGCGGCGTCTGTGCGGCATCGCGGGCAGCATTAGTCTTTCTTGTTTCCCGGTTTCTTTGCTCTATTTGCTTCTCTGCCTGGGTTTCGCGTCGTTTGGCAACTTCCGAAACCAACAGCTTATCTTCTAAGCGAAGTAGCTGACTGCATTCTTTAATATATACATCGCGGACAATCGCTTCGGGAATAATCGATATACTTTGTACCAGATTACTGATTAATTCTGCACGTTTGATAGGATCCTTTCCCGCATCTTCCAGCAAGAGGTTGGTTTTGAAACGTATAAAGTCCGTTTCATTATCTTGTATGAACTTTTGGAATTCCGTAGCATTGTGTTTACGGGCAAAAGAGTCCGGGTCTTCACCATCCGGCAGGAGACAGACTTTGATGTTCATGCCTTCTTCCAGCAACATGTCGATACCACGGAGAGATGCCTTGATACCTGCCACGTCGCCGTCATAAAGTACTGTTATATTATTGGTGAAGCGGTGAATAAGTTTGATTTGTCCCGGAGTCAGTGCTGTGCCTGAGGATGCCACAACGTTCTCCACTCCCGATTGATGCATGGAGATGACATCCGTATATCCTTCTACCAGGAAGCAGCGGTCTTGCTTTACTATTGCCTGTTTGGCAAAATAAATGCCATACAGCTCATTACTCTTGTGATAGATTTCCGATTCGGGAGAATTGACATATTTTACCTTCACTCCCTTTGTCGCACTGCTAAGTACGCGTCCGCCGAAAGCGACTACCTTGCCGGAAAGCGTGTGTACCGGAAAGATGACGCGTCCCCAGAAGCGATCGCGCAAGCGGTGGTCGTCCGTTTCGTAACAAAGGCCCGTCTTCACAAGATATTCTTTCTTGAATCCCTTCTTGATGGCTTCCTGAGCCATGGCATCATGGCTTTCGGTGCAATAGCCTAACTGGAACTTCTCGATGATATCATCCCGGAAACCACGGTTGCGGAAGTAAGCCATACCAATGCTGCGTCCATCCACATGGTTTTTAAGTATGTTCTGAAAGTAATCGCGTGCGAAGTTGTTCACAATGAACAGGCTTTCACGTTCGCTTTGCATCAGTTTCTCTTCGCTGGAAAGTTCGCGTTCCTTGATTTCTATGCCGTATTTCTTAGCCAGGTACTTCAAGGCTTCGGGATAGCTCATCTGCTCGTGCTCCATAATGAAGTGCACCGCGTTGCCCCCTTTGCCGCAGGAGAAACACTTGCACAACCCTTTGGAAGGCGACACGTAGAAGGAGGGAGTCTTATCATCATGGAACGGACACAAGCCTACATAGTTCACACCTCGTTTGCGCAATGTGACGAAGTCTGATACGATATCTACAATTTGGGCGGCATCCAGAATTCTGTCTATAGTGGGTTGGTCTATCATGATTCCTTTTTTAGTTCATGCAAAAGTACATGATATTTCTTGGATAATCAAATCTGTTTTTGGTGGGGAGAATTCACTTGATCTTCTCCCTGATTTTCGTCAGATACTGTTTCATCCCTTCCGCATCTTTCGTACTGATGATTTCCAGCAGATTCTTCAGTTCCAGGCGTATATTCTCTACTTGTGAGGGGGTACGCGGGTTAAACAGAATTTCCTGAAGCAAATAATCATCTTCACTCAGCAATCCTTTGGCAATTGCCATGTGCTTCTTGAACGTTGTGCCTGGTGCTTCCTGATGCTTCATCACGGCTGCGAAGACAAAGGTGGACACAAAAGGAATGGACAATGAATAGGCCACGGTTTCATCGTGCTCATCGAAGGTATATTCGAAGATGTTGAGACGAAGGGTCTGATAAAGGTCCTTGAAGAAAATCTTTCCCAGATGGTCGCCTTCGCTGATGATGATGGCATTCTCACTGCTCAGGTTGCTGAGGCTGGCAAACGTGGGGCCGAACATCGGATGCGACGATACATAGCGGAAACCACTTTCTTCATAGAATTTCTTCAACCCTGTTTTCACAGAGGCGATATCACTGATGATGCAGTCTTTGGGCAGCACAGGCAGCACCTTGCGGAATGCATCCAGCGTATATTTCACCGTGGCGGCATTGATTACCAATTCCGGTTCGAAGTCTTTTATTTCCTCCAGCGTGGTGAAACGATAGGTGTTGTAGACAAAGCGCAACTGGTGCGGATTCACGTCGAACACTGCCGTTTCATGTTGGAAACTTAGAATATCTGTAAAGAAAGAGCCCATTTTGCCGGCTCCAAGTATTAAAATACGCATAATGATAATGTTTTGGCTACATGAGTTACGGGCTACAAGTGTCCTACGTCATGGATAGGGCAGCTACTTGTAGCTCGTAGCCTGTAGCTTGTCACTTATTAATAATTTCCATTTGTTGTCTTACACTTTCCTCGTGTATCAGCTCGAACACCTTCTTGATAAACTCTGAATCCACGCCCAGAAGTACACCCTGTGAGCCGCGTTTATCCAGAATCTCGTTGTAGCGTCCTGTCTGCAAGATGGTCATGTCATGTTCCTTCTTGAAAGTTCCGATTTCACGTGCCACGCGCATACGCTTGGCCAGTTCCTGCATCAGGTTGTTGTCACACTCATCAATCTGCTTGCGCAATTCGTTGAGGTTTTCCGTGGTCTGAGTCTCTTTACGGATGACGAGCAGGTTCAGAATGTAATCCAGTACGTCCGGAGTCACCTGCTGTGAGGCGTCGCTCCATGCGCAATCCGGGTTGCAGTGGCTTTCGATAATCAGACCGTTGAAGCCGAGGTCCATTGCCTGCTGGCAAAGCGGAGCTACCAGTTCGCGTTTTCCGCCGATGTGGCTGGGATCACAGATGATCGGCAGATTCGGGATGCGGCGGCGCAACTCGATAGGGATGTGCCACTGCGGCAGGTTGCGGTACAACTTTTTGTCGTAGCTGCTGAAGCCGCGGTGAATGGCTGCAAGACGTTTCAGTCCGGCATTGTTGATGCGCTCCAGTGCACCGATCCAGAGTTCCAGGTCGGGATTCACCGGATTCTTAACGAATACAGGAATATCCACACCTTTCAGTGCATCGGCAATTTCCTGCATGGCAAAGGGGTTGGCGGTAGTGCGTGCGCCAATCCACAGAATGTCGATGCCTGCTTTCAGACATTCGTATACGTGTTTCGAAGTAGCCACTTCGGTAGAAACATACATGCCTGTTTCCTTCTTCACCTCTTTCAGCCATGCCAGACCGTCAACGCCTACACCTTCGAAACCGCCCGGCTTGGTACGCGGTTTCCAGATTCCGGCACGGAATATCTTCATTCCCTTTTCAGCCAGTTGCTTGGCGGTGCACATCACTTGTTCTTCTGTCTCGGCGCTGCAAGGGCCTGCAATAACCATGGGGCGTTTTTCTTCAATGCCCGGCAGCAAAATAGATTCTAATTCAAGTTCCATATTCGTTATTTGTTTAATTATATTCTTGTTGGTATATTTCGCAAGTGTCCAGCTTGTCTCTGGTCTCCTGGTCAGCAAAGAAACTTGAGCTTGCGAAAGTTGATTTCACTTCATTTCTCTGATGCGCTTCAGGGCCTCTTCCAGTTTGTGGTCCTTGCAGCAAAGCGAGATGCGGATATATCGTTTCCCGTTGCTTCCGAAGATGAATCCGGGAGTGATGAACACGCGTGCATTGTGCAATACCCGTTCGGTCAGCTCCTCCACATCGGTGCAGGTATCGGGGATTTTTCCCCACAGGAACATGCCTACTTGTTTTTCGTCATACGTACATCCCAGCGTTTTCATGATTTCGCCGGCCAGGTGGCGGCGGTTGCGATAGTTCGTGTTGTTGCCATCATACCAGTCCTGTTCGGCTTCCAGTGCCGTGGCCGCGGCCAGTTGCATGGCACGGAACATACCGCTGTCGATGTTGCTCTTCACTTTCAGTATCCACTGCACGAAGTCGGCATTGCTTGCCAGCATACCGATACGCCAGCCCGGCATGTTGTGACTCTTGCTCATGGAGTTGAACTCAATGCAGCAATCTTTGGCACCCGGCACGCTGAGGATGCTGAGAGGCTGGTCGTTCAGAATAAAGCTGTACGGATTATCGTTCACGATGACGATGTCTTTGCGGCGGGCGAAATCCACCAGCCTTGCGTAAAGCTCAGGGGTGGCATTTGCGCCGGTGGGCATGTTCGGATAGTTCGTCCACATCAGTTTTACGCGGCTCATATCCATCTTTTCCAACTCGTCGAAGTCGGGCATCCAGCAGTTTTCCTCTTTTAGGTTGTAGTTGATGACCTCTGCACCGAGTATCTTGCTCAGTGATGTGTAAGTGGGGTAGCCCGGATTGGGGACCAACACTTGGTCGCCCGGATTGACGAATGCCAGCGTGACGTGCAAGATACCTTCTTTGGAACCGATGAGCGGCTGTATTTCTGTATTCGGGTTCAGCTCTACGCCATACCATCTCTTGTACCATTCGGCAAAGCTGCGGCGGAGTTCGGGGATGCCGACGTAAGGCATGTAGCCGTGTCCGTCGGGGTTCTGCGATTCCCGGCAAAGCGTCTGTATGGTGGCTTGCGAGGGCGGCATATCGGGGCTGCCGATGCCCAGGCTGATAACGTCTTTACCTTCGGCGTTCATTTGCGCCACTTCTTTCAACTTCTTTGAGAAGTAGTATTCGCTCACGCTGGCCAGTCGGTCGGCGGGCTTTATTTTAGATGTTTGATTTACCGTCTGCATATTCGCCTAATATTTTAAGTTCTTTGGTTAGCGGTGTGATGGCCGCGATGGATTGTTTATATCTCAGTACATTGTCGAAGACTACGTCTACATAAAATTGATATTCCCATTCCCGTCCGATGATGGGCAGCGACTGAATCTTGGTCAGGTTGATGCTGTAGAACGAGAGGATGGAGAGTACTTGCGAGAGGCTTCCCTCCGTGTGGGGCAGCGTGAACACCATGCTTGCCTTGTTGGTTTCGGGATGGGGATGGCGCCGTATTTCATCCACTTGCCACGGGTCGGCAACAACCAGAAAACGGGTGAAGTTATGTTTGTTCGTCTCGATGCCTTCCTGCAACACTTTCATGCCGTAACGTTCGGCTGCCGCTTTGGAACAGATGGCGGCATGACCTTTCAGGTTCTCCCGTTTGATGGTTTCGGCGCTGAGGGCGGTGTCTTCGCCTTCCACGACTTTCATCTTCGGGTGTTGGGCGAGGAATTCGCGGCACTGCATCAGGGCGATGGGGTGGGAGTTGACTTCCGTGATGTCATCCCAGTCCTCTTCGGGCAGACAGACAAAGCTGTGGGAGATGCGCAGCTTGTACTCTCCGATGATTTGTGTTCCGCTTTGGCGCAGCAACTCGTTGTTGTGCAGCAAGCTGCCTGCAATGGTGTTTTCTATCGCCAACATGCCTATGGTCTGGCTATCCCGTTTCACGGCTGCAAACACGTCCTCAAAGGTGGCGCAACAGATTAACTCTATTTCTTCTCCTTCGAAGTACTTGTGTGCGGCGATGTCGTGATACGAGCCTAATGTTCCTTGAATGGCTACCTTTTTCATTATTTTTATTTTCTTGGTTATGCTATAAAAAAAATCCCGCTTCCATACGATGGAGCGGGATTCTGTATATTTACTTGTTTCTCTATTCAGTCCTTAAGCATCACTGTCACTTGATACATACAAACTCCCGCTCTACTTTCTGGCTAAAGTAAAAGTAAAAAAAGAAGTAATATGCATAAGTAAACAAATTCATACTTTCGTTTTCTTTTTGATTCTTAATTCGTGGCAAAAGTAATACATTTCTTTTATATCCAAACAAAAAATGATATTTTTTTTATTTCTTCTTTAGTTTTAATACGAGCCAATCGTTGAAGTTCCCTGTTCTTGGCACTTGTCCGGTCAGTCATCCTGCATGATTCCCTTGATCTGCTCCCATTGGTTGACGGCATCATCGGGCTGTGTCCGGCCCGGTGTCCTTTGGCGGCCATGTCGGGGATGCCTGCGGCGGGTGAGCAACCGTTGTCCGTGGTGAATACTAATAGGGTGTTGGAATCTATGCCATTGCGTTGCAACGCTTCACGCACTTGTCCCACCACGTCGTCCACCATCAGGGCGAAGTCACCGTAATCTCCCAGTCCGGTTTTGCCTTTGAATGATTCGGAGGGCAATATGGGAGAGTGGGGGGCGGGGAGAGGCAGATAGAGGAAGAACGGGCGTTCGGAATGCGCGTGCCGGTTGATGTAGTCTACTGCACGGGCGGTCAGGTTGGGCAGACAGTCCTGATGGCTGAAATCATTGCCTATGGCTCCCGCCCGCCAGAAACCGGGGTTCTTTCCGGCCGGTACAGTTCCTATTTGCGTGGTGGTGGGCTGGCGGTTCTCTATATACTACACATAAGGTGTCATGTCCAGCGAACCGCAGAAACCGTAGAAATAATCGAATCCTAAGTCGGCAGGTCCGTTTGCAATGGGCTTGGAGTAATCCACGTCTTCATCGGTGAGGGCGTTGGCATCGGGCTTTTCGTGTCCCGGCTTTGTACCCCAGTTCCAGCCTAAATGCCATTTGCCGATGCAGGCGGTGGCATATCCGTTGGCTTTCAGCATGGAGGCCATTGTGCTGCGGGTGGTTGGGATGATAGGGCGTGAATAGCCGTATAGCACACCGCTTTTGAGGCTGGAACGCCAGTTGTAGCGTCCCGTGAGGATGCCGTAACGGGTGGGCGTACTGACGGCGGAACATGAGTGTGCATCGGTGAACATCACTCCGTTGGCTGCCATTTGGTCTATATGGCGGGTCTGTATGCGTGATTCTTTGTTGAAGGCCGAGACGTCTCCATAGCTCATGTCGTCGGCAAGAATGAAGATTATGTTCGGTTTCTGTTGCGGCTGTGCCTTGGGGTGGGGAGTTGCTGTCTGCGCATTGGCGTGTTGTCCCAGGCAGAAAGGGACGGATAATAATCCAAGATAGGTGAGGTTCTTCATGATACGATGGTTTTAGTTTGTATATATACGGTATACAAAAATAGCCCTTCGGGAGACGGAACTTTATTAGTTCTGTCTCAAAAGCTTGCGATATTGTTGCAAGTGCAGGGCGTATATCATGAATTTAGGTGGAAGCAGGGAGCTGCCGGCGCTATTCCATAGTTCAGACTTCTTCCAGGCGTGCCAGCTCCCAGCCCCGGAACTGCATTACGATGCAATGGAGCTGTGTGTCCTTGATGAGTTGTCGCACCCGCGTGCCTTCTGCATACCGGTGTATTTGCTCTACGGCATCTTGCCACTGCGCTTCGGCTTTGGCTTCAAAGTCTTTCGAGGAAAGATATTTCAGTTTCAGAATGTAGCTGTGCTTTACGTCGTAGCGCAGCAGGTCGGGCATCAGAAACATATCGCAGTAACCATGGTTCAATTCTACCTCGGGGGCTGTCAGATAATAGGCGTTCGTACTGAGGTAGGCGGTGAAAAAGCCTTGGATATTGCGTTCGCCCTCAATCATGCTGCGCACGGAAGAGTTTTCCTTGTAAGCATGGGCAATGAACTCAAAGGTTTCGCGCCAATGTCCGTCATAAGCCATTCCGTCAAATAAGTCCGTCAGGTTGTTCAGGTTGATATATCGTTTGTCCTGATACTCTTCCAGCAGGAAATCGTAATATTGCTTGCGCACGTTGTTGTTGGGGATGCTGAGAACTACACGCTGCCCGCGGGTAGCGGTGATGGTGAGCATGCCGTAATAGAACAGCAGGCTGGGGAATATCTCCGGATTGGCTATTTCGGCTGCCGGGAAAGTGATTGTCAGGTTGGTGACGATTTCTCCTTCTTCGGTGATGCGGCGCAGCACTCCCTTTCGGTCTCCGTCCAGGCGGTCCAGTTGGATGAGTTTCTTCATCTTGTTGTAGTCCGTGCGGGTGTTGGGGTCTATCATCTCTTCGGGAGATTTGCCCAGATTCATATAGTTGCGCAAGTAATAGAGCACCATGTCACAGTTGAACATCTTCGGGTCGCGTGTCAGGCTTTCTTTAGCGAAGCAGTAGTTGTCATACCACGGCTTGATTTCCGCTATCATCGCATCGATGTCGGTGTCGGCCGGCAGTTGTCCTGCCTCCTTATAATATAGGAACATCTCGCGCACGTCAGTTTCGCTGAAACCCAGCACCATGTTGAACTGGTAGTCGGTGCTGATGTTCCATCCGATATTGAATCCGCTGGTCAGGTCGTCCAGGGTTACGGGACTGACGCCGGTCATGAAGATGCGCTCGAACATACCCTTGAATTTCTTGAATATCTCACGATAGAATCCGCTGGCATGGGTTAGGGCATGATAAATATCATTCCCCTGCTCGTTGAGGACTACGTTGGTGAAGTTGTCGTATTCGTCGATGATGAGGTAAAGGTGCGCGCCGGTTTCTGCGGCATGAAGGTTGAGGTAGTTCAGCTTGCTGACGAAATCGGGCTGCTCTTTCATCTCTTTGGCGAATCCGGGGAAATACCAACTTTCATAGGACATGCCGAAAAGATCCATCACCATACCACAATAGCGGTCGAAGTTTTCAGCAAGTGAACCGCTTCCGCCACTGGCGCGTGAGAAGTCGAGGAAAACTACTTGGAATGTTCCCTGCAGGGGAGTAGGGTGCTGTCCTATCCACAATTTTCCGAAACGTGCTTCAAACTTTTCTTTATGCGCAATGTCGTAATACGCCCGCAGCATACTCAGGAAAATGCTTTTCCCGAAGCGGCGCGGACGGATAAAGAAAAGATTGCTGGGCTGCTGTTCCAACAGGGGCAGATACATCGTCTTGTCCACATAATACTGGTTTTGCTCCACTACTTCCACGAAGTTGGAAACGCCATAAGGTATTCTTTTCACATTCTCCATAACTGAATTCTGTTTTTTCGTTCACGCCTGCGGGAGTAAACCGGATGGTTGACATGCGGGTGTCACAAAAGTAGTTCATTCTTGTTGAAAGAACAAAGAAAGGGGAGGAAAGTTGCCGACAGTCTGTCGCCTTTTTCCCGTTTTGTACCTTTATTGTGGAGAGAATGCCCTATCTTTGCGCTCCGAATTAAGTAAACACATCTGATGATGAAACCTATGCATGTATTCTTTCTCCTGGTTTTTCTACTGGGACTGACGGCCTGTTCCGCCCCTGCCCGTCCAACCTTGTTGAATTATGAACAATCTCTTGTCCGTGCCGATTCTTTGGCGAATACCGGTGCGGCCGACAGTGCTCATACTGTACGTTTGTTGGCGGACCTGCACCGGGAATATGACCGGGTAAAAGAACTCTCCGATGGAAAGCTCGTCCGCCTGGTGCCTGCCGACAAACGGAAGCGATTCTTCTGGGAAGCGTTCACCGCACTGATGATAGGCTTGAACGTATGGCTTTCCATAAGAGATATAAAGTTTTCGACCGACCGTAAGCACCGCCGCTATCTTATTGAACTGAGCGAGAATGAACAGCGTCTGCGCAACAACGAACTTGAAAAAAATGAATTGCAGGAGTGCCTGAAGGAAATGTCGCTGACGGATGAGGAACGGGAGGAAGTACACCGGTCGTTGACCAATCTCATGGTACACGGCAACTTGTTGTGTGATGAAAACGAGTCCCTCCGCCTCCGTCTTAAGGACTATGAAAACCGCCCCTTGCCCCGCGAAGCGGAATTGCTGAAGGAACGGAATGAGCGCATCAGTCTGCTTGATAAGCAAGTACAGGCTCTTACCTCCACATTGATAGACCGTGACGATGTGGTGGAACGCCTGCGCCGCCAACCCAAGTTTCTTTCCGATAAAGACTGGGAGCACCTGTTCCTGCTCGCCGACCGTGTGTACGATGGTTTCACCCGTCGGCTCACCGGGCGTTTCCCGCTATTGACCCCTGCCGACTTGCAGCTTTGCTTGCTGATGCGCCTGCGTTTTACGAATGCGCAGGTGGCTACGCTTATTGCGGTGTCGCCCGCTTCGGTTTCGCAACAGAAGTTCCGGTTGAAAAAGAGGCTGGTGCAGGAGGATGAGACGTTGTTCAAGGAGGGGGAGACGGTGGATGCGGTTATTGGGAGATGCTGATACCTGCTGTATTACGATGCGTTTATTTCGTACTTTAAGTTAATATCTTATCGGTTCTTTTTCTTTACGGATATTCCCCGAAAAACGTTGCCTTGCGGAGGGCTTTCGTTTCACTCGCTGAATGAACGTGATTCAGTCAGGGACTGAAAGCCTTTCACTCAGGGACTGAATGCCTTTCTGTTCCTGACTCATTGTACCCCCTCTCAGAAGGTGTTCTGGAGGGGGTATGGGAAGGAGGGCAGACATGAGGTGAGATGGTAAAAAATACGGATGTAAATCTTGCGTTTGCCTCTAATTGTTGCCCGAACAGATGTTTTTTCATCTATTTGGGAGTTATATTTCCTAAACCGGCAATAAATATGGGAATAAATTGTTAATTTTGTACGTATATAATTGATAATGAATTGTAGGAAATCAATAAAATGGAAGAAAAGGAAAAGAGCAATATCATTATTTATCAGAGTGAGGACGGGCAGACACACATAGAAGTGCGGATGGACGAAGACACCGTATGGTTAACCCAACAACAAATGAGCGACCTTTACCAAACGTCTCGAACAAATGTGGTAGAACATATTAAGCACATTTATGAAGATAGTGAACTTGTAGAAGAAGCAACCTGTCGGAAAATCCGACAAGTTCGGCAAGAAGGAACACGCATGGTTGAAAGAGAAATACCTCACTATAATCTTGATATGATAATATCTTTAGGATATCGAATAAATTCAATTCAGGCCACTCATTTTCGTCAATGGGCAACGGCACGTCTTAAAGAATATATCATCAAGGGCTTCACTATGGATGATGAACGATTGAAACAAACGGGAGGAGGAGGTTATTGGAAAGAGCTGCTCGACCGCATACGCGACATTCGTTCGTCAGAAAAAGTGATGTACCGGCAGGTTCTTGACATTTATGCTACAGCGGTTGATTATGACCCACATTCTGATGTATCCATCGAATTCTTCAAAATAGTGCAAAACAAACTGCATTTTGCCGCTCATGGGCATACTGCCGCCGAAGTGATTTATGAACGGGCGGATGCGGACCAACACATGATGGGACTGACCTCTTTCAAGGGAGACCATCCTACATTGCGCGATGCAAAAATAGCGAAGAATTACTTAAGCGAAGAAGAATTGAAAGTTCTGAATAATTTAGTTTCCGGATATTTCGATTTTGCCGAAGTGCAAGCCATGAAGCATCGGGCTATGTATATGAAAGACTATATTCAGCATCTTGACGCAATCCTCTCTTCTACGGGAGAACAACTCTTGAATGGTTGTGGAACCGTCAGTCATGAGCAAGCTATGGAAAAAGCGGAAAGGGAGTATAGACAGTTTGATGTCCGTACACTTTCTCCCGTAGAGCAAGCCTATTTGGATAATATAAAGATATTGAACAAAAAAGTTAAAGGAAAGAAATAGCCTTGTATGTATAACCTAATTTAAGTTGAGCACATGCGAAACTTAAATACCTGATGCTGATTAAGGGTTGGCGTAATGATGAATCGCAATTTCCTTGTTGTAGAGACCGTTTTGAATGCCACCATTCATTATCAGTGCTTTACGTCTCTTATCTGTAGAGATTGCCATGATATTCCTGTTTCCCCTGTTTTTAAGTCTTTTCTCCCTTGTAGAGATGTGTGTTTTGTAACATGTTGTTTATGAATGATTTATTAAAAATGGTTGTAGATGTCATTTCCTTGTTTTCTCTTGCTTTCCCCCCTAACTTTGCAACATCGAATTTGAGAAAAGCAGATAGCTGAATCGTTGAGGCCTCACGGTGAAAACGTTTGCTTCTCGGGTGAGACAAGAGAAATCAGATATACATTATTAATTAATCATTTAAAAACATTATTACTATGGCATTTTACAAGAAATTTCAATCGAAACTGAATGATTTGTGGTATCCGAAAGCAATAACTACCGGTACACCTATTACTACTGACAAGGTAGCGGACAAACTGTCTTTACTCTCTACCGTCACCCGCGGTGATACGTATGCTGTGCTGAAAAATTTAGGAAGCGTAATGGCCGACTATATGGCTATGGGGCGTACGGTGAAGATTGAGGGTGTAGGTACTTTCTACTATACCGCTGCTGCGAATAAAAAAGGAGTTGCTACGGCTGCTGAAGTAAATTCTGGACAGATTAACGGTATACGTGTACGTTTCATTCCTGAAGTGAAACGCAGCACTAGTAAGCAGATTACCACCCGCTCTATGGTGGATGTGGATGTTGACTGGACGGATATAGAGAAGCTTGCCAATGGCAACACTTCCGGTGGTAACACCGATGGTGGCAATCAAGGCGGTTCCGGTGGCGGCGTCGACGAGAATCCGTTGGGCTGATTCGCCCCATCCCCGCAAGTTTTCGTATTCTGACACACGATTGTGATAAATGCTTCCCGTACAGCCCCTTCCGGCAGTGCGGGAACTTTTGTTTTAGCATCTTTTATCATTTTTTTCTGCCTTTCTTCTATAAATATTCGCTAATTTCGGACGATTTTTTGTAAAACAGGCTGAATAACTAATAATTTATAATATGGAAAATATCAATACAGCGCTTCTGCTGATGGTGGTAGGTATGGTAACAGTGTTCTGTATCCTGCTGATTGTAATCAACTTAGGTAAAGGACTTATTCTTCTGGTAAACAAGTATGCCCCCGAAGAGGTGGTGCCGGATAAGAAAGGCGCGCAAGGTCCCGCGGCAATTCCCGGAAACATAATGGCTGCTATCAGTGCCGCTGTAACGGTGGTGACACAAGGCAAGGGTAAAGTGGCTAAAGTCGAGAAAATAAAATGATAATCTTTTAATAAAAAACACACATCTATTTATTTAGTATGAAAAAAGAAATTAAGTTCAGCTTGGTATTCAGGGACATGTGGCAGAGTGCCGGAAAATATGTGCCCCGCGTAGACCAGCTGGTGAAGGTTGCTCCCGCTATTGTTGAGATGGGCTGTTTTGCCCGCGTGGAAACGAATGGAGGAGGTTTTGAACAGGTAAATTTATTGTTTGGTGAGAATCCTAATAAGGCTGTGCGTGCGTGGACGAAACCCTTCCATGAAGCCGGTATACAAACTCACATGCTGGACCGCGCACTGAACGGTCTGCGTATGAGCCCCGTACCTGCCGACGTGCGTAAGCTGTTCTATAAAGTGAAGAAAGTGCAGGGGACGGACATCACACGTACATTCTGTGGACTGAACGATACCCGTAACATTATTCCTTCCATCGCTTACGCTAAAGAAGCCGGAATGATTTCCCAGTGTTCGCTCTGTATCACCCATTCACCCATCCATACGGTAGAATACTACACCAATATGGCGTTAGAACTCATCAAGGCGGGCGCCGATGAAATCTGTATCAAAGATATGGCAGGTATCGGACGTCCGGTATCACTGGGTAAGATTGTGGCTAATATCAAGGCTGCACATCCCGAAATCCCTATCCAGTATCATAGTCATGCCGGTCCCGGCTTCAATATGGCAAGCATCCTCGAAGTATGCGAGGCAGGTTGCGACTACATCGACGTAGGTATGGAACCGCTATCCTGGGGTACAGGACACGCCGACCTGCTGAGTGTGCAGGCAATGTTGAAAGACGCAGGCTTCCAAGTGCCGGAAGTGAATATGGAAGCGTACATGAAAGTGCGCGCCCTCATTCAGGAATTTATGGACGACTTCCTCGGTCTGTACATCAGCCCGAAGAACCGCTTGATGAACTCCCTGCTGATTGGTCCGGGACTTCCGGGCGGTATGATGGGTAGCCTTATGGCCGACCTGGAATCCAATCTGGAATCTATCAATAAATATAAGGCAAAACGCAACCTGCCGTTTATGACGCAGGATCAGTTGCTCATCAAGCTGTTTAATGAAGTGGCTTACGTATGGCCGCGCGTAGGTTATCCTCCGTTGGTGACTCCGTTTAGCCAGTACGTCAAGAACCTGGCAATGATGAACGTGATTGCCATGGAGAAAGGCAAGGAGCGTTGGGGTATGATTGCCGATGACATCTGGGATATGCTGTTGGGCAAGGCAGGTAAGTTGCCGGGCGCGCTGGCTCCCGAACTTATAGAGAAAGCCGAACGCGAAGGCCGTAAGTTCTTCACAGGCAATCCGCAGGATAACTATCCGGATGCGCTCGACAAGTATCGCAAGATGATGAAAGAGAACAAATGGGATTTGGGCGAGGACGACGAAGAACTCTTCGAATACGCCATGCATCCGGCGCAATACGAGGCTTATAAGAGCGGTAAAGCTAAAGAAGACTTCCTGGCAGACGTTGAGAAGCGGAAAGCGGAACTTAACAAATCACCGCTGGATGATGCCAAACCGAAAACGCTCACCGTACAGGTGGACGGGCAGGCCTACCGCGTGACGGTGGCTTACGGTGACATCGACCTGCCTGCAGATGCCACGGCCAAAGTGGAAGCTCCTGCAGGCGAAGGACAAGACGTTCCGGCTCCTTTGGAAGGCAAGTTCTTCCTGACGAAGAATGCCCAGGAAACTCCGGTGAAGGTGGGCGACAAGGTGAAGAAGGGTGACCTGCTTTGCTACATTGAAGCCATGAAGACGTACAATGCCATCCGTGCCGACTTTGACGGGACAATCACGGCTATTTGCGCCACTCCGGGTGACTCTGTTTCAGAAGATGATGTATTAATGAAGATAGGATAAACAGCGATGGAAGAAATATTTGCAAAACTCTACGATATGACGGCGTTCAGCAACATCATTGCCGACCCGTCGTTTCTGGTGATGTATGCCATTGCTTTCATCCTGCTGTACCTGGGTATCAAGAAGCACTACGAACCGTTGCTGCTGGTGCCCATTGCCTTCGGTGTGCTCATTGCCAACTTTCCCGGCGGCGATATGGGGGTTATCCAGGCAGATGAAAATGGAATGGTTTTGGTCGGAAATGAGTTGAAGAACATCTGGGAAATGCCGCTGCATGAGATTGCGCACGACCTGGGACTGATGAACTTCATCTACTATATGTTGATTAAGACAGGTTTCCTGCCGCCTATCATCTTCATGGGGGTAGGTGCTATGACGGACTTCGGGCCGATGCTTCGCAACCTGCGTCTCTCTATATTCGGGGCTGCTGCACAGTTGGGTATTTTCACAGTGCTGCTATGTGCTGTAATGATAGGTTTCACTCCACAGGAGGCAGGTGCACTGGGCATTATCGGTGGTGCCGACGGTCCCACGGCTATCTTCACGACTATCAAGCTGGCTCCGCATCTGCTGGGGCCGATTGCCATCGCAGCCTACTCTTACATGGCATTGGTGCCGGTGATCATCCCGCTGGTGGTGAAAATCTTCTGTACCAAGAAGGAACTGATGATCAATATGAAGGAACAGGAAAAACTCTATCCTTCGAAAACCGAGATAAAGAACCTGCGTGTGCTGAAGATTATCTTCCCGATAGCAGTGACTACGGTTGTTGCCCTTTTTGTGCCGACGGCAGTGCCTTTGATTGGTATGTTGATGTTCGGTAACCTGATTAAGGAAATCGGTTCTGATACCAGCCGTTTGTTTGATGCGGCGGCTAACAGCATTATGAATGCAGCTACTATTTTCTTAGGGCTGAGTGTAGGTGCCACAATGACGAGTGCGGCGTTCCTGAACTGGACGACTATCGGCATTGTAATCGGTGGTTTCCTTGCTTTTGCACTTTCTATCACAGGTGGTATCTTCTTTGTGAAACTGTTCAATCTGTTCAGCAAGAAGAAGATTAATCCGCTGATTGGTGCAACAGGGCTGAGTGCTGTGCCGATGGCAAGTCGTGTATGTAACGAGATTGCCACGAAGTACGACCCTAAGAACCACGTACTGAATTACTGTATGTCCAGCAATATATCCGGTGTTATCGGTTCGGCTGTAGCGGCGGGTGTGCTGATTTCGTTCCTGGGATAAGAGTTATCAAGGCTCTCTCAAATATTTAGTATCTGTCATTTTGAGCCGTAGTCAGAGGATCTTCTCTTGCAATAAGAAGATACCCTTCAGCTACGTTCAGAATGACAGATACTTTTGTTTGGGGATTCATTATCCGCGTCTGATTCGTTTATTCACTAATCACCTTCCTGTATTCCGCCACTGCCATTTTTGCAGCCAGATGCGCATTTATCAGATTCGTATATGCCTGTGTCCACGATAACTGCGCGGAAAGTACATCAGCCATGCTCGATTTCCCTTCATTATAGGAAAACGTCACGAGGTCCAGGTTCTCTTCGGCAAGAGTCATATTTTCGCGGGCGGTTTTTACTTGTTGCTCTGTTTCCGTCAGTTTGGTTGTGGCGGCAGAAAGTTCTTCAAGGATGTTGTCGGTGACGTAACTCTGTTGCAGCTTTTGCATACTGATATATGCCTTTTGCTGTCGGTTCGTCTTGAACCGGGCGCCCCAACGGAAAATAGGGATGCTGACATTGATGCCTGCCACGGGCGTATGGGGAATTTCCTGCCCCATGTAGGTGATACCCGTATCCCATCCGGTGGCGAGAAACATGCTGACCTGCGGATTGTATTTACTGAGTGCGGCATGGCGTTGCGCTTCGCTCCGGAGGATGTTGACCCCGGTGCTGGCATAGTCGGCACGTCGAGGAAGGACATCATCGAGTCCAAGCGGGGTGACCGGTTCGCCGGGAGTGCTGATTTCGCACAAACTGTCCACGGGGGTGCCGGGAGAGACGCCCATGAGGATATTCAGCTTTTGCAGGGCGAGGGTATAATTCTGACGGGCCTTGATGTATTGCAATTCCGCTTCTTTCCGGCGAGTGGAAATCATCAGCAGGTCGGTGCGGCTGATGGCACCGTCGTCAAAACGGTCTTGGATGATGTCATACTGTCGCTGTATGATGTCCTGAAAGGTTGCGGCAGCTTCAAGGCTGGCGTGGGCAGCGGAAGCATTCCAATAGACGGCATCGCTCTGGTAGTGAATCTGGTCGAGTGTCAGTTCGGTGGTCAGTTGGGAAAGCTCCTCATCGGCTTTCGCCATTTGCTTTTGCGCCATCAGTGAACCGCCGGTATAGAGCGGTTGCGCCAGGGTGGCAAGGGCCTGATAGGTGTAGGGCCGGTATTCTCCTTTCGGACTGTTCCACTGGTCGAGGTGGTTGAGGTTGGCGGTGCCTTCAGCGGTGATGTCGATTTGCGGCAGGAAGCCCGTAGAAGCGATTTTCCGTGCTTCGGTACTTGCTACGGTTTGCAGGCGTTGCTGTTTCAGCACCTGGCTGTATGCCTCTACGCGGTCGCGATAGGCTTCACGGCTGAGATATTGCTGCGCTGCGGCTTTCATGCCGAAGCAACAGAGTAATGTGAGTATGAATATCTTCTTCATGATTACTTATATTTCTTCTTGTTACACATTTTGCGGGTAAATGATGATTTATCGCGCGTAGCTTGTCACTCTATTTATCCTTTTATCTTATGCATCGCGCAATAGGCCACCGGAAGCACGAACAACGTAAGCGCCGAAGCCACCAGCAGGCCACCCATGATAGTTGCCGCCATTCCGCCGAACATAGCGTCGAACAGTAACGGAAGCATGCCGAGGATGGTTGTTCCCGAAGCCATAGCCACAGGCACGATGCGGCTGACGGTGGCACTCACCACCGCATCCAATGGTGCCTTTCCGGCAGCAGCTTCCACATCAATCTGGTCCACCAATACGATGGCATTCTTGATATTCATGCCAATCAATCCCAGCAAACCGAGGATGGAGAAGAAGTCGAACGACTTGCCGAGCACCAGCAACCCCAGCACAATACCGATGAAGATAAGAGGCAGCATCAACAAGATGACAATCGGTTTACGGTACGTGCGGAACAGGAACAGCAGTGTGACGAACATCAGGAAAAATGTCAGCGGCAGGTTTGCTGCCAGTGCCGCGTTGCTTTCAGCTTGGCT
Organism: uncultured bacterium; assembly: GCA_905215555.1. Lineage (GTDB taxonomy): Bacteria > Bacteroidota > Bacteroidia > Bacteroidales > Bacteroidaceae > Bacteroides. The sequence goes on along the minus strand of CAJMQU010000005.1, from coordinate 90,848 downwards.
TTCCTGTTCTCCGAAATACTTCATGGTGTATCCTTCGGGCACTTGTATCTCTTTTTGTACCTGTTCCCACACCCGGTTGAAAGCAGCGATGGCATTCACTCCACGGCGTGGGTCGGCTTGTGCCATCATTACCATCTGGCGGTTATAATCCTTCACGTTAGAGAACCTATATTGGAAATCGAACTCACTGACCACTTGTTCCAGTGTGGTGGTTTCCTTGGTGGTGCCGAATACCGGAAGCGTGCGCAGGTCGTTGATGCGGAAGGAGTCTATCGTGTTGTCCTTTAGCAGGATTGGCAACACTTGGTCTCCTTCGCGATACTCACCCAGCGTCATGCCGTTGGTCCCTATCTGAATGCTCTGTGCCATACTCTGTCGGGAAACGCCCAAAGGCTGAGCACGTTCCGGGCTGTAAACGGGGCGCCAGACGGGTATCTTGTTTCCCCACGAATTGCGCACGTTGATGAGGCCGGAGTCCCGATGCATGATGTCCAGTGCCTTGTCTGTCAGCATCACCAGTGTATCCATATTGTTGCCTATGAAGCCGATTTCGATGGCTGCATCCACAGGGGGTGAGAGTTTGAAGAGCGTAGTACGCGTGATGGCATTTGGATAGTTGGCTTTCATGTACTGGTCGAAGTTTTCCTCATATTCTTTGGTGTACTTGCTGTCGGTCAGTTCAATGAGGATATTGGCAAAGTTAGGTTTCGGACCGACGGAGGTGGAAGCCAGATAGTAGCGCAGTGGCGTGCTGCCGAAAGTAGTGGATATTCGTTTCACTTCCGGTTGTTGCAGCAGATGCGCTTCCACTTGTTGCATTTCCCGTTCGACGTCGCGCATGCTGTAACCGTCCGGATAGAAAATGTCGGCACGGAAGTACGGCTTGTCCAGTGAAGGGAAGAAGTTCTGCGGCATCAGCCCCATGATGACGAGCGAGATGACAAAGATGATGAAGACGCTCGTCAATACCAGAGCTTTCTTCTTTATCAACCGCCCGAGAAGAGAAGCAAAACGGTGATAGAAGGGCTTGTCATAGGGGTCGCGGTGGATTGGTGCCTGATGAGGCGATGACGAGATTTTCTCGTCATGGGAGATGTTTTTCTCGTCAGTCTCCGTCTCCTCGTCTCCTCTTCCTTTCAGGATGAAGTTACCGAAAGTTGTGGTTTGCGTAAGTGCCAGTACCCAACTTAATCCTAGGGAAATGGCCAGCACCACGAACAGTGGCTTCACGATTTCCGCTACGGCCGAAGGAGCCAGATAGAGCGGCAGGAAGGAGCAGATGGCGATGAATGTGGCGCCCAGTAATCCCCATTGCGGACCGGTGGCACCGTTTATCAGTGCCCGGCGCCGGTCCATCCCTCGTGCGATGGCTATCTGCGCATTGTCCGTCACTACGATGGCATTGTCCACCAGCATACCCATGGCGATGATGAATCCTGCCAGGGAGGTTCGGTTCAGGCCTACGCCGAGGAAGGACATGATGAGTAGCGTGCCGCCGATGGAGAAGATCAGCGAACTGCCGATAAGTAACCCTGCACGCAGTCCCATCACTAGCATGATGATGACGATGACAATCAGGATGGATTCTACCAGATTGATGATGAAGCCATTGTTCGCTTCACGGGCTATCACATTTTCGGGGTAGAGGCTTTCAAGTTCCAGGCCTACCGGGATAAGCGGGAGCAGTTCTGCCAGTCGGGCATCTACCAGTTCGCCTGTTTTCACTACGTCTTTGGCCGGGTCGGTAGAGACACCGATGCCGATGGCACGCCGTCCGTTGACGTGCATGATGTTGGAGGGAGGATCCATGTAGCCTTTTTCGATGACGGCAATGTCACCCAGTTTCACTTGTCCGCCGGAGGTGGTGATCACTTGGTTGCGGATGTCGTCCACAGTGGTGTATGTTCCGTTGGCTACAATGCGCAATTGCTGTTCTCCGGCGTTGATTTCACCGGTATTGATAATCTGGTTCTGCGATTGCAGCAGGCTGGCCAATTGTTTAGGGTCGATGCCCATTCCCGCCAGCTTATTGACGGAGATGAGGATGTTCACCACTTCGGTTTGGGTGCCGAAGAGGGCTACTTTCATTACACCGTCGGCGGTGATGACTTGGGTCTTGATACGTTCCGCCCAGTTGCGCATTTCCTCATAGGAGAAACCGTCGTCGCCCACCAAACCGTAATAAATGCCGAATACATCACCGAAATCATCCGATATCGTAGGGGTCGAGGCACCGGAGGGCAGTTGCGGCTGTATGTTGAGAACTTTGCGGCGCAGTTCGTCCCACTTCTGCGGAATGGATTCTGCAGGCAGGGAGGGTTGAAGTTCAAACATTATTTTGGATAGTCCGTACATGGACTCCGACTTGATTTTGTACACGCCGTTCATCGACTGTATTTCGCGGGAGATGGGTTCGGTGATGAGCCGTTCCACCTCGGCAGGTTCCGCCCCCGGATAGCGGGTCATGATGACCGCGCTTTTGATGACGAAGGGCGCATCTTCTTTCTTTCCCAGACTGCTGAACGACAGTATACCGCCGATGAGCAGCACGGCAAGGAAGAAGTAGACAATCTTGGTGTTGTCTAATGCATATTTAGCTAAGTTCATACTATTAATATTTATGTTCCGAATTGTTGAATGATAGTTTATTGCGCAAAGCGCGATAAGCGATGTGCTACAGGCTGCTGTACTGTATCTGTGGGCGAAAGATTTTTATCACTCGATAACCTTCACCGTTTGGCCTTCCACCAATTGGTGCACTCCGGCTATCACGACACTTTCTCCCGGTTGCAGTCCGGCTGAAATCAGAACATTGGCTTCGCCTGTCGGAGAATATACTGTCACTTCCCGTCGGTTTGCCTTGCCGTCCTTCACCACCCATACATACGTTTTGGGGTTCTCACTCTCGCCAAAGAGGGCACTGAGCGGAACATTCATCAGCTTTTCTTCCAGGAACGGGGCAACGTCCGAAGCCAGTTTGATCTTACATGTAAATCCGGGCTTCACATCATACAGGTTGCGGTCGAAGGCTGCATCATCTATTTTGATAGTCACCGGTATTCCCGTTCCATCCGTCGAGATATCCAGATATTCTTCCAGGCGTGCGTTGAATGTCACTCCCGGATAGCTGTCGAATGCCACCCGGAACGTCACATCTTTTGCTCGAAGCAGATACAGATAATCATCCGGTACGGTGAATTTGATGCGAAGCTTTTGGGTATTCACCAATTGCACGATGCCTTCGCCGGAGTTGACACGCTGATAATTCTCCACCAGACGCTTCTCGATGGAACCGTCGAACGGAGCGGTCAGCTTTGTATCCCTCATGTTGTTGCCGGATAACTCATAGGCCGACTTTGCTTTCTGGTAATTGGCTACACTGATTTCGTACTCCTGCACGGAGATGGCTTGGCGCCCCAGCAGGCGCTTGTTACGCTCCACTTGTGCCGCGGCAGTTTCGTAAGCAGCCTTGTCGGCGGCATATTGCAGGGAGAGGTCGCGCGGATCGATGGCAGCGATCAATTGCCCTTTCTTCACCCGCTGTCCTTCCACAACAGGCAGGTTTATGACTTGTCCGTTGACGCGAAAGGCCAGTTTTACGTATTCCACAGCTTCTACTATTCCGGAGAAGTCTTTCCGGATGACCGATTGGGAACTGACGGTCGTTGTTTTGACCGGCCGGATAAGGGTAGTCTCACCCTCCTTTTTTTGCCCGCACGACGTGACAAGCAGCGTCGCGGCAAGGGCGAACAGATAGATTTTCTTCATATAAGTTGTTCGTTTAGGTATAATGCATAAAACCGGAAAAACAGCAGAATGTTTTCCCGGTTTCTATTATTGTGCTTTGTTATGGCACGCGCAGACTTTAGTCTTCTATTTTGAGTTTCAAGTCAGTGCCTGCTTTCAGGCTATAAACGTTCTGGTATACTTGTATGTTCAGTCCTTCTCCGGCAATCAGTGAGATTTTTATTTCCTTTCCCACTTGTATGTATAGCGTGCGTCCCTGGTAATTCACCTGGAATGAATAACTTTTCCATTTCTCCGGTATGACGGGAGAGAAGCACAATTTGTTTTCCTGTACTTCCAGTCCGGCAAATCCCCTTACAATGGCAAGCCAGCTGCCCGGCATACTGGTGATGTGTAGTCCCTGATGTGTTTCGTTGTTGTAGTCATCCAGGTCGAGGCGGGTGGTGTGCATGAAAAGCTGATAGGCACGTTCCACCTCACCGATGCGGGCGGCAAGAATGGCATGGATATGCGGAGAGAGCGAAGATTCATGTACCGTCATAGCTTCGTAAAACTCGAAATTGCGACGGATCGTTTCTTTATCGAAATGGAAATAAAACAGGTATAAACCCAGTAAAACATCGCTTTGCTTGATATAGCATGAACGCAGGATGCGGTCCCAGGACCAGTGCTGGTTGATGGGGCGTTCTTCGGGTGGGATGGCATCGGTGCTTTTCAATTCCTTGTCCAGATAGCCGTCGTTCTGTATGAAAATCCCCAGCTCCTTATCTTCCGGCAAGTACATGTGGGCAATGATATCGCGCCAGCGTTCCGTCTCTTCCTGTTGGCGGAGGTTGGTGACACGGCGGATACGTGCATATTCGTCCGGATATTCTCCGGCGATGATTTCAAGACATCTGAGTGTTATCTGCAGGCATTGCATACACGAATAGTTGGTATACCAGTTGTTGTCCACGTTGTTTTCGTATTCATCCGGTCCTGTCACGCCTAATATCACGTACTTTTGTTTCGGTTTTGAGAAGGATACACGCTGACTCCAGAAGCGGGAGACGGCAATCATCACTTCCAGACCATATCTGGCGATGTAATCTTTGTTTCCCGTCAGTATGGCATGTTGTGCAATGGCGTATACGATGATGTTGTTGCGGTGTATTTCTTCGAAGGTGATTTCCCATTCGCTGTGACACTCTTCGCCGTTGCTGGTCACCTGCGGAAACAGTGCGGCACCATCTTTGAAACCCAGTTTCCGGGCATTCTCTATGGCTTTTGGAAGCTGGTTGTAGCGGTATATCAAGAGGTTCTTCACAATCTCCCTCGGAGTGGAAAGCAGGAAGAACGGCACGCAGCAAAGTTCCGTGTTCCAGTAGGTGTTTCCTCCATACTTTTCACCGGTGAATCCTTTGGGACTGATGTTCAGACGCGGGTCGTCTCCACGATAGGTCTGGCATAGTTGGAAAATGTTATACCGGATACCCTGTTGTGCTTCCGGGTCGCCTTCGATGGTTACGTCCATTTCGTTCCATATATCGCTCCAGGCTTGCTGATGGTCACCGGACAATGTGTCCCAACCGGAAACTTTAGCTTGGCGGGCCTCAGCGATGGAGTGGTCAACCAGATCCTGGCGTTCGTAATAGAGTGATGAAGTGATGGCGGTATATTTGATAAGCGTGACGTTATCTCCCGGTTTCATATCTGCTCCGAGGCTGAATCCGGTTTGCTTTTCCTTTTCAATCCGTATGGGGTTGGATGTGGTTTCTTTGCCGTTCTTGAGGAACTGGTAGGTCATGGCGTAGCACACTTGTGCGTCTTCCCGCCGGGTTTGCGTCCATAGGTAGGCACAATCTTTGGTGATGCCGGAACGTAGGATATTCCATATCTTCTCGTCCGGTTCGTCATCCTTGTTCGTTATTATGGCGTTCAGGGAGGGGATGAGGGATAGCTTGCCGGTATAGTTAATAGAAGTGACGCTATACTTCACCAGGCATAAATTGGGATGTGCCATATTATTGATGTGCTCCACATGTATGCGCAACTGGTTTCCTCTGGGAGAAGTCACTTCAAAGTCGCGGTAGGAGATGCCCGCTTTCATGTCGAGCCGGCGGTTGAAACTGTTTACGTCCCATTGGGCCAGATCTAATTCTTCATCGATGAGCCGCAGGCTGACGCGCGCCCAGTCCGCTGCATTGGGGATGCGGGTGTAGAAAGCAGGAAAGCCATTCTTCCACCAACCTACGCGTGTTCTATCCAGAAAGGTGATACCGGCTACGAACGAGCCGCGATATGAATCGCTTGAATAAGGTTCTTCAAAATTTCCCCGTTGTCCGAAGCGTCCGTTCCCAAGGCTGAATATACTTTCGGACATTCTCAGGTTATCGGCGTGAAAGTGGTCTTCAATAATATTCCATTCATCGGTTTTAAGGTATCTTTTCATGACGTGTATTTCGTTGGTGATTATGGCCGTAAAGATAAACAAATAAACGGATAAACGACAAAAAAGAGGAAAAAGAAGACGTTATTTAGTCCGGTGATGAGATTGCTTGTATTGAAAAGAAAAGAATTTAATCAGATTTGAACGCGGAGACACAGAGGTGCAGAGCTTTTTCAAAAGGAAGGACCCGTTACTCTCTGTTCTCTCTTCGATACCGGAGAAGCGCCTATACGTATTCTTTGAAAGCTCTGTGCCTCTGTGTTCAAATCATTTGGTGTATCATCGTTCGCAAGGATTATGCTTTCGCTTGCTCTCCTTTAGTCTCTTTGATTAAATATACACAAACGGCACCGAGAATCAGCATCACGCCTGCCATGACCAGCATATTGATTTCGGGGGGCAGCATACCTTTGGGGGTGAACAGGGCAAGAATGCTTCCACCAAGTGAGGCAGCCACAATCTGCGGGATGCAGATCGTTCCGTTGAACAGACCCAGATAAGTTCCCATGTGTCCGCCACTCAGTGCGTTGGTCAGGATGGTGAAAGGCAACGCCAGCATGGCGGCCCATGCGCAACCGATCAGTAAGAAGGAGATGAACAATACATATTGGTTATGAACAAAATAGGTGGAGATGAAACCTAATCCGCCCAGTACCAGGCTTAGAGAGTAGATAAGTTTGCGGTCCTTGAACAATGGGATGCAGACAGCCCACAGCACAGAGCCGATGGCCTGTACGGCAAACAATACGCCAACCCAGTCGGCAGCATTCTGATATTGGATGCTCTTGGTGTCCAGCATAACTTTGCCGACTCCGTTCACTACAGTTTCTACGGTAGGAGTATCAAACACATTAGCGGCTACACTGCCGTTGGTATACGTCCACATGAACATGAAAGCAAACCAGCAGAAGAACTGAACCAGACCTACTGTCCAGAAAGCTTTCGGGGCTTTCACCAGCAGTTTCAACATATTGATCTTTTCTTTCTCTTCCTCTTCGGTGATGCCGTGGTATTCGGCATATTCGGCAGGCGGCATTTCCTTTACTTTCACCGTGGTATAGATAACACAGAGTATCAGGATGGCGGCTCCGATATAGAAAGAATAAATCACGGAGTCGGGTACTACGCCTTGTGGAGCTACGTTGCTGATGCCGATCCAGGTGAAGATGAACGGGAACAGGAAGCCCACGAGGCTGCCGGCATTACACAGGAAGCTTTGGATTGAATAGGCCAGTCCTTTCTGCTTTTCATTCACCATGTCGCCCACCATCATTTTGAACGGCTGCATTGCCATATTGATGGAGGTGTCGAGGAACATCAACGATACGAGTCCGAATATCATTGCCGTGCTTACTGCCATGCCGAAACTACCGGCATTGGGCAACAGGCACATCACCAGTACGGCTATCAACGAGCCGACGAACAAGTAAGGGATACGTCGTCCGAAGCGCGTCCATGTCTTGTCGCTTGCAGCACCCACGATGGGTTGTACAATGATACCTGCCAGCGGTGGCAGTATCCAGAAATAACTTAAACTATGCGGGTCTGCCCCCAGTGTCGCAAAAATGCGGCTGATGTTTGCACTCTGCAAGGCGTATGCAATCTGTACGCCAAAAAAGCCGAAGCTGATGTTCCACAACTTCCAAAAGCTCAAATCGGGTTTTACTTTCATTCTTATATTTGGTATTAGACATTATAATCTGCTTCTTTTTCTCATTTCGTCGTTCCCCTCACCACCAGGTTCGTTCTCACAATCTTATTGCTACTTTTTTCCTCACCCCCTTCCAGCTTCTCCGTCAGAATGCTGAAAGCGCTTTTCCCTACTTCCTCACCATGCTGTTCCACGGTTGTCAGCTTCGGGTCGGTGCTTTGGGCAATGGCTCCGTCGGTGAATCCGCAGATGGATACCTCGTCGGGAACTCTTTTCCCTACCAGCTTGCAGGCATAAAGAATTCCTGAGGCGGTTTCATCGTTGATGGCGAAGAAACCATCCGGATGGACAGGGCCTTCCAGAATATCCGGGGTGATGGCTATGGCTCGTTCACGCGTGTCGCACAGCATGATCATGCTGTCGTCCACGGGAATTTTATACTTTTTCATAGCATCCAGATACCCGTTCCGGCGGTTCTTGGTGATTTCCAGATGAGGCGCTGCGCCATAAAACAAGATACGCTTGCATCCGGTCTGTATCATATACTCCACGGCAGCGAACGAACCGGCGTAATCATCCACTACCACACGTTCCGTCTTAAGTCCCGTACAGATGCGGTCGTAGAATACAATGGGGATGTTGTTGTTCAGCAGCTCCTGATAATGGTCGTATTGGGAAGTGTTTTTTGCCAGTGAAGCAATCACGCCACAGACGCGGGCGGCAAGGAATGAGTGTACTATCTTTACCTCCTGTTCGTAAGATTCGTTGCTTTGCGCTACCAGAATATTATACCCTGCTTTGCCCGCAGCTTTCTCTATTCCGCTCAGTACGCACGAGAAAAAGTGATGCACTAACTGGGGTACAATTACGCCAATTGTATTCGAGCGGCTGGCACGAAGATTAACTGCAAGTACGTTGGGTTTGTAGTTATGCTCTCGGGCATACGCATGTATAAGGTCACGGGTTTCCTTACTGATATCCGGGTTGTCTTTCAGCGCCCTCGATACTGTGGACGGGGAGACGTTCAACGCCCGGGCAATATCCTTGATGGTTATCTGCGGTTTATTCATGGTATATAAATTGTCCCAAAGGTAATTCAAATAGGGATAGTTGCCAAACTAAAAAATGTAAAGCGAGCTAATCCGATTACAAAAATAGAGGAATGGAGGTGAAAAAGCTTCTTCGTTGAGATTTATCGGGTTATAGAATAGTGCAAACGTTTGCATCCTTCATTGATAAAAACGTTGGGGCAGACAATTTGTTGCAATGGTTGGTTTTTCCAATCATTCTTACTTCCTCAAGTACTTTCAGGCGGAGTTTGGAGTGACGCCTAAGCAATATATTTAATTCCTTCTCGTACGGTTATGAGTTAAACCGACACTTGAAGTTTATCTTCTATATTTACACCTGACCTGAGATGTTGTTTGAGGTACCCTCAGTCATTATGCGAGGGCATCTCAGTCGTTATGCGAGGGCATCTTGTCACTTGTAACTGGTTACTTCATCTCTCTGTATACCGGCAATTCCTGTCCCGCTCCCGTATGAATCACGTCGAAGTTGACAAAGCCGTTTACAGATTCCGGCTCTAAAAGAGTTATGGCAAGGTTCGCATTCTTTTGCGCGAGGCGAACAATGAAACAGCCTGCCGCGAAACGCTTCTTTTCCTTTATCACTCGGGTAGATACGGTGACCGGATAAATCTTTTCCCACTCCTTGTCCGATTTCCGGTATTCAGTGACGATGTACTTCTCTACAGTGGTCGTGAACGGTTTCCGGCTCTTTTCCACTTCTATTCCCAAAGTTCGTAATTTCTCTGCCTGTATCGGACAACTGTCCGGCAGGATATAGGCTTTAGGGCGTTTGCGTACTAAAGCCGCTTTCAGTTGGAGAGCATCGAGAGTCGGTAGGTTTTCCGTAAAACGTTCCTTCTTACTAAGGTCGATAAATGAAACAGGACGCTCTGTACGGGTGGGTTGGAAAGTGACGTATACATCACTCTTTCCTGCACAAGTTTTCCTGACTGCTTTTTGTATGTTCTTCTTGACTTCCTTGTGATGGATTGCTGTCGTTTCCAGAAGGCTGCGGGATACTACAAAACCACACTCGGCACGACGGGCGAAAGACGTTCTTCCCAGCCCTATACCCCGTATTTCTATGAATAAGGATACCGCATTGGTAAGTCCTTGGTATGTGGAACTGGATTGCGGGCTTTTAGCGTCTTTTATCGCATACAAACTATCATTCTGTATGTTCGGGGTGAAGTAAAAGCCGGAGTTGTAACCATTGGCAGCCAATGCCTTTTCCGCCTCTTCGCGGAACAACCCGTCGGAGAGACGGCGTATTCCATCGGAAATGTTCAGATGGCCGCTGGGTAGAAACAAGACATCGGCGGCTGTAGCTGCTTGGCTTCCACGTAAACGTCCGAACTCTTTGCGGAAAGGGTTGAACTCATGAATATCCAAAGCTATCTCAGGACTCCATTTGCTGTATGCTTCTTTGAGAAGCAGGGTGACCGGATCGGTTGATTTACTCTGATCCCGGTTCAGGTCGAAGCCGCTGCCCGACTTGCGGTTCTGAAATGCGTAGCCATCCGGATTGGCCACAGGGATGAGTGCAAGAGAGACTTTCTTCAGGATATCAACTCCTTTGGGAGTGCCCAGCAGATAACCGGCAAGCAGGCAGGCGGCTTCCGGTCCGGCCGGTTCATTGCCATGCATACCTGCTTGTATCCAGACTTTTATCTTCTTGTCTTCCTTTGCAGTGCCGAAATAAAGAATCGGTATTTCTCTTCCTTGCGGGGTATTGCCGATATTGGCCAGTGTCACTTTATCAGGATGCTTGTCGGCTAATGTCTGCAAATGCTGTGTTATCTCAAACAATGAAGCTAGACCTTCTTCAACCGGTTTTCCGAGAGTGGGGGTAGTATATTTCCTTTCCGGATCGGGATAGAACTGCCGGGTAACATCTCCGGGCTGTGGCGAGGGCTGGATATTCCATAGTGAAAGATTACTCAGAACGGTTTCTTGTGCTGTCTGTTGCAGATAGAGGGCTTCTTTGCAGGATAGCCCGGCAAGATAGCTGCTTGTATAAGGCTTCTGGAAAAAGACAGTGCAGAATACATTGGCAGCAAGATAAGAACCTTGCATGGACGGATGGCTATGATCGGGATTGTAGAGCATGAGGTCTGGATTCTCCGTGCGGATACGCTTCCAGGCTATACCTACGGGGGCACACCGGGCGTTTAACCGGCGGGTTATTTCCAGGTAACTCTCGGCAAGGCGTTGCTGCATTTCGGCATATGTGTCGATATTGTGTCCCCAGGTCATATAGAAGACGGTTTTTCCTTTGGGATTGTAAAGTCGGCGCAGGCTGTCGAGGGAGTAAGCCGGTTTGTATACATTTTCCCGCACCCAGTCTTTTTCACGGGCGGGAGCCTTGCTTTGCTCTTGCAGCACCACAAAGTCCCAGTTTCCCTCGCGGATGGCGTCGAGGGTTTCGGGATTGGAGGCATGTCTCTTCAGTGTCCAGCCGCCATGCTCCACCAGCTTCACAGAGAGTTTGTGCCCCGTGGAGGCGGCAATGGCTTGCACCTGGCGAACTAAATGATTATATTGGGTATAACTGTTTCCGATGAACAACGCCCGCAATGAATCTTCCAGCATAACCGGAACGGCACGCTTGCCCATACCGGTGGAATGGTGGCCGATGCCTTGTTCTTCTATCTTCCGCCAGTGGCAGGGCCAGTTCTTTTCAGCGGCTATCTGGTGGAGATATTGATAGAAACTGTTGCCGCGTTCGTAGCGGTTGCGTCCTTGGGCTTCCGCTTCGGGAGTTTTTCTTAGATAAGATTCCCGGATGGTGTCACCTGTAGCCAACTGGAGAATTATCGGTTTGGCAAGATATTTCTTGATTGTCTCGGGGGTGATATAAGGAATATCACGCACCCCGTAAGGAAAGTCTAGCGAAGTATCGGGGAAAGTGTACCATCCCGGACTGGCTATGACCGCCTTTTCTACATACGGGCTGTCATAAAAGAGCATGAAACGCTGTACGAACTGTCCTCCGGCTGAATGACCGTAAATCATATACCCTTTCCTCCGGCTTCCTGAATTTTCTTTGATGTACTCGAACATTTTATCAATCAGGGCGGGGGTCAGCTTTTCAACAGGGCGCACGGTATTGTTGCTATTATCAATGGCGCCGATTGCCTGATAATCGCATAAAGGATATTCTTTCAGGTCGAAGTGAGGAATGAAAACCATGAATTTATGTTTTTCAGCTTCCCGTTTCCAGGTTTTAAGCAGGTAGCTGTAGCCACGGTCCGCCCCTTCGAATACGAAGACGACCGGCATAAGGTGCACATCGCCCGAAGCCGGAATGTAGTAATGAACATCTACCGGACGGTCGGCAAAAGGCGGATAATCCTTGTAGGTGAATTTCCCCTCACCGGAGGAAAGGACCGGTGAGGCATAAATTCCGGTGCAGAGAAAAATGACGCTGAGAAGTAGCAATAACTTTTTCATTCTTCGTACCTCCCTTTCATTACGACCTTCTTATTCTTCATTGCCACCTTGCCGCGTGCGATGACATCCGTCAGACACAGCTTGTCATCCAGAAAACAAAGGTCTGCATCGAAACCGACAGCTATTCTGCCTTTGGCATGTAGTTTGAGATTACGTGCCGGATTACTGGTGATGAGAGTGAGAGCCTTTTCCAGAGGCAGTAATCCCTCTTTTACGAGTAGTGTCATTTCCTGTAGATTGAGGTGTAGTGGGGCGGGGCGATAGGTGGTCTCTCCAGTTTCCGGATTTACACGGCGCACGCCTCCTCGTCCGTCACTGGAGAATGTGATACGGTCCAGCGGCACGTCGGCTTCAAGGGCTTTCATCACGCAACGGTGGGGAGCATCGAACTTGGTCCCTCCGGTAGAAAAATCTGCCATGCCTCCCATACGGGCGAACTCAATGGCTTGGTGGAATAATGCTTCCGTACGTATCAGGTGAGTAGGTGAGAGGTAAGAGACAAGAGTGGGATAGTGCCGGACGATGTTCAGCAACGGGGTAATGCCTTCAGGCAATGCTCCGAGATGAATGTGCAGGACACCTCCTTTGCCGGAGGTGAAACCGCCGAGGCGTACTTGATTGATGAGGCGCAATATCTCCGGTTCGGTGGGGAAAGCGCTGCGGTCGTCACTCATGGCCAACTTGCAACCGATCACTTTATCAATGAATATAAGATCGTCTGCAACGCAGGACATCAGTGTTTTGGATGGCAGGCCGTAGAAGCCGGTCAGCATATAAGCGCTAAGGCCATCGTCTTCCAGGGCTTTTGTTTTGGCATATAGGGTGGTCAGTTCTTTTACGAAGCCGTCTGTTCCGAGCAGTCCCAGCACGGTGGTGGTTCCGCAAGCCACCAGTTCGCTCACAGATACGTCGGGGACTAATGAGGCATATCCTGTCTGGCCTCCTCCTCCGGTGATGTGGACATGTTGGTCGATGAAACCGGGGGTGACGGCACATCCTGCGGCATCTATGGTTTCATAGGGAATGCCTGACAGGTCTATTTTCCGGTCTATGAAAGCGACCTTGTCGTCCGCCAGCAGAATGTCGTTCATGCCGAGAGGTTCGGGGGCGTACAGGTTCGCATTTTTTATCAGTGTAAACATGGTCATGAAGTTTTATAGTGTAATGAAATGATAAGCTATCAGGAACAGGATGCTGCCAACTAGGGGCAGGGTGTTTCTCTTTGCCAGTTCGATGGGTGATACGCCTGCCACACCGGCAATGGCGACAATGATTCCCGCTATGGGAGACGCTGCACGCCCCATGCTGGCGGATAATTGTAACGGAAGCACGAGGGAATAGGCAGGCATACCCAGTTGTCCGGCAATGCCCGGAAGCAGAGGGCCGAAAGAGAAGAAAGCGGCATTCCCGCTTCCCATGAGCATGGCTGCACAGAAGATGATAAGGGCAAAGACTGCCGCGATGGCAATGCCGGAAAGGCCTATATGCGTGGAGCAATCTACCAGTGAGTCGATAAATCCGAGGCTGATAAGTCCTTTTGAGAATACCTCGGATGCCACAATCAGCGTCACCACATTTGCAAAGACATTGCCCATTCCCTTCCAGAAGCTGGAGAAGGCATCAAACGTTTTTCGTATATTGTGTGTGTGGCAACTTACGAATACGAGTGAGATTAACAGGGAAAACATCATTGCTGTGGTCGTATTGAGTGTGATGGGAGGTTGAAACAAACCTATGTAAGGTGAAAACAGAATGAGAAGTGCCAGCGGAAGTACGGGGAGCAAAGCGAATATCAAGGGAATATCCGGTCGGGTGGAGGACTGCGGAGTTTCCGTCTTTCCGCTTGTTTCCGTATTCTGCCGGGCGGCTTCTTTTTTATCGAGATACCTATTGTTGAAATAAAACAGTGCCATGACTACCAGGGTGGTAGGGATGGCCAGCGGCAGTTGGTGGGTGATGAAATAAGCCACGTTGGTTTGGTTGATAAGTTCGGCGGCAAGAGCCGTGTTTGCCGAACCGGGTCCTTGGTCGAAAAGCGTTGCGGCGGCAATGACGGATAAAGCAGTCAGTCGGCTCACTCCCAGTCCCACCAGGACGGGGTAGACGGATGCGACAAGCAATAGTCCTAAACCTGCTGCCGAGGGAGTTGTGATAAATAGCAGTTGGCCGATAGGGATGGTGACAGTGGCTGCCAGGTAGGGGTAACGGCGGAAGAATCCAAGTGGTTTCATGGATATATGCACCAGGGCATTGGTGGCTTGTATATGGTTCATGAAGGTCACATAACCGCCGATAGTCATGATCATGAGGCCTGCGCGGGAGAGGTTGCCGATAAATGTTTCCTCCACCACTTTCACCAAGTCGAAGACAATGCTGCCGGTAGGCTTGGCCGGAGTCACCGGCTGGATGTTGAGCACGAGGGCAAATGTCAGCATGATGAGTCCGGCCAACATCAGTACTCCTTGCGGGTTGAGTTTCCGGTAGAGATAGATGGCAGTGAAGGTGGTCACTGCAATACAGAGTAAAAAGGCTGTGACTGACATATCTTGATTGGCTTTTAAGTTTAAGTGCTGGATAAATTAAGTTTCTAACGCTTTGCGCTAAAAACTTAATTTATCTTATCATGTTATCAACTAATAATGGATATTTTCTTATAGATATCCCGGATTATTCTCCAATTGTCTGCCTGTATTGGAGTCAATGAACTCTTGCGGGATCGGGAAGAGTACCGGAGTTTCATACGCATTCATACCTCGTGCATCGCGTCCTGCAATTTCGTTCAACTGGCGCATACGGCGTTTGAAGTAATTATTCACGTCTCGTTCATCTCCGCCTTTCTCCTGGCTGACGCGAATCAGAGTATGGCGGCGTTCTTCTTCCGAAAGGAGTTCGCGGCTGCGTTCGTCCAGGATGAAGTCGAGTCCTCCTGCCGTCAGTTCGGCTTCCGTGATGCTGACAGCATTGGAACGGTTGCGCACCTTGTTGATCCATTTGATGGCTTCACCTGCCTGATTGTTCTTCAGCAAAGCTTCCGCATAGAGCAGATAAGTGTCTGCCAGACGAAGGTATACGATATCCTGATAGCATCCGTCCTTGTCACCATTTGCCATCAATGGTGCTACGTAGTCCCATTTGCGGGTGGTAGGCCAGTTATACTTCTTGATGGTGGTTTTGTTGTCATCCAGCATGGCGGCGCTTACGATGGTGTCCACTACCGTTTTCCCGTTATTCAGATATTCTGTGACTTTGCCGTCGGCACCTTTCTCATTGATGGTCCATACCACTGCGTAATCGGATATGCGGTCATCCTTTGTACCCTGATCCTTGTAGTTGTAAAGGCGGAAAGCTCCCCGTGACGGTACGCAACGTCCGGCACCCTTACCACCGTTGTTTATCCAGAATACCTGGGGCCAGGTAGCCGCACCGCTTGTATAGTCCGGGTCTTTCATATTACTTTTGTTGATGACGCCATCGTTGGAATAATAGTTCTTATAAGTACTCTTCATGTACACCTCGGCCGTACCGAAAGCACTGTTCTCCGGCTCTGTATTGACAAAGGCATACAGCACTTCCATGTTTCCATCCGCATACATCGGCGTGCGGAATACATCGATGAAGGGACAGCCGGGATTGGTAGCGTTCTTCCCGAAGCGGGTAGTCATCAGGCTGTATTCCTTACTTTCTACCAGCGGTTTCAATACTTCGGCGGTTTTGCCGGGCTGGTCCATCGCCAGATATAACTCACCCAGATAGTGGCGTGCTACGGCTCCTGAAATCTTGCTGTTGTTCTCTTCGCGGAGCGGTAGGTTGTTTACGGCGAACGTGAAATCCTGCTCCATCACTTTACGAATCGATTCTACGGAGTTGCGTTCCCAGTCGTTGCGGTAGTTCATACCTGTAATCTCCTCGGTTGACAGAGGTACGGCGCCGAATGAATAAGTCAGGTGGCGATAGGCCCATGCGCGGAAGAAGCGGGCTTGCGCTATAATCTTGTTCTTATGAGCGGCAGCCTCCGTTTCTGTTCCTTTCCAGTCGATGCCGCTGCCTTCGGCACGTGAAATCACCATATTGGCAGTGTTGATGATGCGATAGCACCATTGGAAGATGTTCTGGAATATCCGTAAGTCTGTCTGGTTGATTTGGGACGGATAGTACATATACTTGAACTCGCTGTGTGAGTTGTTGCTCCATGAATTATCGACACCGCTCCCCCATGCTGCGTGCAGCACAAGCGGCAGGCCGCCCCCCAGTGCATCGGCACGGCGGTATTCGTTGCGCATCATTCCGTTGAGGGTGATTACCATGGACTGGAATCCGTTGTAATCTACTAGCAGGTTTTCAGGATAGAGTGAAGCACGCGGGTCTTCTTCCAGGAAACCGGACTCGTTGCATCCGGTGGTGCAGAGCACAAGTAGTGCTATCAGTGTATATTTTAGCTTTTTCATACTTTTCTCTTTTTTAGCGGTTTATAAATCAAGTTTCAGACCGAATGTGAATGAACGTACCTGTGGGGTGGACTGTTGGTCGCTGATAAATTCCGGATCCAGACCGGTCCAGCTTGTCCAGGTTGCCAGGTTCTTGATGTTCATGTACACTTCGAGGCGGTTCAGTGAAATCTTCTTCAGCCAGCGTTGAGGGATGCGGTAGCCCAGTGTGATGTCCTGTACACGGAGGAAGTCGGTCTTTTCGTAGAAGCCGGCACCCATCGGGTTCACGGAGGTGTCTAAAGAGTTTTTCGGATACTTGTTGGTCGGATTTTCCGGAGTCCAGAAGTCTACTATCAGGCGGTTCTGGCGATAAGAGTTGTGAGACACATCGTAGAGCCAGTTGTTGGCGGTCTGTCCCAGTTGTGCGTTCAGGAATACGCTGAGGCTCACATTCTTGTAACGGAAAGTATTCATCATACCCATAGTAACCTTGGGGATGGCCGAACCGATGATTTCCTTGTCTGCCGGAGTGATGTCGTTTACGCCATCCTTATCATGATATTTCATGTATCCGGGGATGGAGTAGCGATAGTTCGGGTCTTGCTGACCGTTGGGATTTGCCGGGTCGGTGATCTGCCAGATACCGATGAAGCGGTAGTCGTAGTTCACACTGATAGGTTCGCCGATGAACCATCTGGAACCGATGTCATCCATAGGTTTGCCGTCGGCATCATAGAGGCCTACATTGACAATCTTGGTTTTATAGTGCGACAGGTTGAAAGTGGTTGACCACTCGAAATCCTTCTTGGTGATATTGTTTGAAGTGATTTGCAATTCCAGACCGCGGTTTTGGGTTTCACCGATGTTCTCGGTAATGTTTCCTGTTCCGTTGATGGTAGGAATGGAGCGGTTCAGCAGCAAGTCGCTGGTTGTCGACCAGTACATATCGAAAGATCCCTGGATACGTCCGTTCCACAGTTGAAAGTCGATACCCGTGTTGACGGACTGTGTCGTTTCCCATCCCAATGAGGGAGAAGCCAGTTTGGAAGGATAGAAACCATAGCTCGGTGTATGGTCGTCTTTCAGATAGTTGAACGTCGAGAGTTCAGGCAATGTGGTGTAGGCGCCCACGGCTTCATTACCGTTCTTACCCCATGACAAGCGATATTTCAGGTTGCTGACGACTTTTGCCAGCGGACTTGCCTGGAAGAAATGTTCGTTAGAGACATTCCAGCCGATAGCCATGGAAGGGAATACACCGAATTTGGATTTGCTGCCGAATGCCGAGTAACCGTCACGGCGTGCCGTCAGTGTCAGCAGGTAGCGGCTGTCGTATGAATAGTTCAGACGCGCCATCTGTGAAATGTGGTTCTGCTTCGTATAGCTGGAACTTCCCGACATAGTGGCTGCTTTGGAAATCTGATAATAATACATCACGTCGTTCGGGAAGTCTTTTCCTTCCATACCGTTACCTTCTTTCTCATAGCTTTGGGCGGAATAGAGTCCGGTGAAGAAGATGCGGTGCTTGCCGAACTCGCGGGTATAGGTGATGATGTTTTCCAGAATCCATTCCTGTGAATGCCAGTCGTCGGTATTCAGAATACCGTTGGAACGGGCGCCGTAGTAAGTATCCATTCCCTGATATTGCTTCCAGCTGCTATCTTGGTAAGTATAACCGGTGTTCAGCTTATAGCTTAATCCCGGAACGAACGGCAGTTTAATTTCAATAACATTGTTAGTGATTACTTTGGAACGTATATCACTGCTCTTATTGTTGAGACTGCTTAGCGGGTTTACCGAAAAGGCTTCGCTGGAGTCTTCCCAGGCGGCCGAACGGATATTGCCTTCTTCGTCATAAGCTTCAGCCAGCGGGTTCATTCGGAAAGCTCTGGAGAATGAAGCACTACTGCCGCTTCGGTCGTAGCGGCCCAACTGTGTGCTGGTGGAGAATTTCAGCCAGGAATTGAATTCCTGATCCAGGTTGAAGCGGATATTGTAACGCTTGAATTGGTTGCCGACTGCCGTACCTTTCACGTCCGTATAGTTCAGCGATACGAAATAATTTGTTTTGTTCACTCCACCACGGAATGAGATGTTATGTTGTTGTTTGAAGCCGGTGCGAGTTGCCAGGTCCAGCCAGTCGGTGTCTGTTCCCGCTTCGTGCATACGCAGTTCGGTAGCGGTAATCGATCCCATCCAAGGTTCCGGATTGCTTTCTGTCGGCGGAGTGGTATTGGCGTCTCTCAATGCTTCAGTCTTGTATTTCCAGAATTCAGCGCCGTTCATGAGGCGGGGTAAATTAATCGGATTATCAATGGTGACGTATGTGTCATAAGCTACGACCACCTTGCCTTTCTCTCCTCTTTTGGAAGTGATCAGGATGACTCCGTTTGAACCGCGTGCACCGTAGATGGCAGCCGAAGAAGCATCTTTCAGCACTTCAATGGACTCTACATCGTTCGGATTGATTTCCGACCAGGGACCGTCAAAAGGAATACCATCCAGAATAATCAGTGGCTTATTGTCTGCCGTGATGGAGTTTTCACCACGGATGCGGGTTTTGGTGGACGAACCTTCGGCATTGGTTCCGGTCACTGAAATGTTCAGTCCCGGTACGGCTCCCTGCAAAGACTGAATGATGTTGGCTTGCGGGCGGTTCTCTAATGTTTTGGTGTTTACGGAAGCGACTGCACCTGTCATGTCTGACTTACGTTGTACCCCATATCCCACTACAACCACTTCATCGAGCATTTTAGTATCTTCCTTTAGAATGATGTTGATAGGTTTGGTGCCGCTGACTTTTACGTCCTGGTTCAGATAGCCGATAAAGGAAATTTCGAGTGTGGCTCCGTTAGGTACATTGGGCAGTGAGAATTCTCCGTCTACATTGCTGACGCTTCCTGTGCCTGTACCTTTTACGATGATGTTGGCTCCGATGATGGGTTCTCCCTTTTCATCTTTTACGTTTCCGCTGACTGTGACTTGCTGTTGGGCAAATGCGCTGACCGAAATGAACAGCAACAAAGCGCAGCAGACAAGAATAAGTCTGCATAGGCGTTTTTCTTTTCTTTTGTTCTTCATGATTAATTTGATAGTTAACATAAGTTCTTGTTTTAAATCTCTTCGGCAAAGATATATGCAACAAGGGGCTATTCACTTCGTGAGGTAAACCGTCGAAGTAAACTGTTAAAATAGTTAAGTGTTTGATTAATAGTTATATATTGGGGAGTCGGAAAACTTGGAAGTAAACTCTCCGGTAGGAAGCGGGAGTGAAGAACAGAGGTTATGCTTTGTATTTTCCGAGCTTTTTGATGGCGTTTATGAAGTCTTCTTTCGGAATAATGGATTTATTCCGGGTACGCAGGCGGTTGTTGTAGACGGTTTGTGCGGAGCAATGAAGGAAGTCGGCTATTTTCACACTGTCCGTGATGCCTAATCTTATTAATGCGTGTATGCGCAGTTCCGTATTCAGCAGTTCACCATCTTTCAGTTCAATCTGTTCTTCGGGCAGAAGCAGGGCATTGAAGTCTTCCACGAAATTGGGGTAGAGGTGGAGAAAGATAGTATCAAAATGCTGATAGAACTCTTTCAGTTCATTGGAGGCCATTGTTGAGGGATCAGTCATGGCCTTGACATTTTCTATCTGCCCTACTTTGAGCTTCCGGTTGATGTTTTTACGGAACTCTTCCAACTTGCTGATATAGGTGGAACAGATATTGAATACATAACCTATATATTCCTCCTTAACATAATTGGATTCCCGTAATTGGGCATTTACCTCTTTTAATTGGGTATTCAGTTCTTTCAGTTGGTTGTTGGCCTCTTCCAGGCTTTGATGGGCGGCGGAGAGGGCATCCATATTGACCGAGAGTTTCTGATTGGTGTTATCCAGTCTCATATTAGCTTCTTTCAGTCGGCGCATTTGTTTGCGGATGAACAGGAAAGCACCGATGAGAACCAGGAAAAGTAAACTGACGGCGATAAGGGAAGCCTGAAGGCGCTTTTGCTGTATGCGGTCACGTTCCTGATAGGCTTTATAGATTTGATTCTGCAGATGAGACATTCTGACTATCCGTACCCGGTTATGGAAAAACATGGCTTTCTGGGAGCAATAGGCAATATAGTTGTATGCGCGGTCTATTTTTCCGTGCTTAAACAGGTATTCGGCTATTTCCTGCAATGAGCCAATATCTCCGTTGACACACCGGATATCTGCCATAGCGGAAAGAATCAGATTTTCCAGATATTTGCTTTCATTCTTTTCACTCCGGTAGATGGCGGACAGGTTGTATGTGGCAATGGAGTATTTCCGGCTGTCATCGGGCAGTGTCCGCTTGTTATCCTCCAGCGCTTGCTTGACAGGGGCTATCTGGGGAGTTCCCAGATAGAGCCATGCCCGGCAATTCCAGTAACGCAGTTCATCGGGAGTAGCGGTATTGAGCACTGAATCCCGATATACCTTTTGAAGATTATTATAGTGCTCCGATAAATGAGAGTTTTCACCAGAGTAGTCTCTCAAACGGGAATAGAGCGTACACAAACGGCCAAAATACTCAGAACGGAGGTTCCGGGGCAACTCTTCCGAACGGATATCGCTCACTGCTTTCAGGGCTTCGGTCAGAAGTCCGGAAGATGTGAGGACGAAAGACTGTTCGAGCAGAGATACTACTTCCCAAGTCCGGTTGTTGGTCTGCTGTGCCAGCCGTATGTTTTTATTGATGTAGTGCAAGGCCGAATCTGCATCATATACCCGGTACTCTAAATAAATCATCCGATTCATGGCATAGAGTTCCTTTACATCTTTTACCTGGCTATACTGCTTCTTCAACTGCATGATGCGTTCCTCTTTTACTTTCACAAAGACATCCTGGTGGGCTAACAGGCTGTCCAGGGAGTAAAGAAGTTTTTTGTTTTCTTTAAAACTGCGTTCGAAACTGTCGGCAGTTGCCAATGCTGGAAAAAGAAAACAAAATGTGAGTATGGAGAGGACGCTTTTCATAGGGCACTACAGTCCTAATACGTTCGGTTGTCTTTCATTTGTCTGATTACCATATTGCCCGTTGAAGCCTTGTACTTCTTTCGGATTGAGTTCCAGTCCTTTCTTCATATCTTCTACGGAGCCGTCTTTGTCACCGTTCAACAACTTGGCACGTCCACGTTCATGATAAGCCTGTGCAAAATTAGGGTTCAGTTCAATGGCTTCATCGAAGAGGGCGATGGCTTCCGGAAGCTTCTTCTGCTCAATATAGAGTTGTCCCAGATAGAGGAAACCTTGCTCGTTGAAAGGGTTCAGCTCGGTCACGTGGCAATAATCGGCTTCTGCTGCTCCGGCGTCGCCGGTGGCTTCTTTGATTTTGCCGCGTAGCAAGAGGGCGCTTTCGTCATCTGCATCTTGCGCCAGTATGGCGTCAATGTCCTCCATGGCTTCGTTGTATTGCTTCATCTTGGTTAATGCTTCGGCGCGCAAGAGGCGGGCTTCGGTGAAATCGTCTTTCAGCACGATGGCTTTGGTCAGATGGGCGATGCTCATAATGCCATCATCCATTCCCTGTTTGGCTCTTCCCAGAAGGTAGTGCGCCATAGCATTACCTTCTTCTATTTCAATGGCTTTCTGTGCAGATTCGGCCATGGCCTGATAATCTTCTTGCAGGTAGCATACATTGGCAAGGGTGAGGAAAGTGGAAGTATGTTCCGGTTCCAGTTTCGCCATGCGTTCCAGTAGTTCGTGCGCTTCGCTGAGGGCGTTGGTCTGGACATAAACCTGGCTCAGATAACTCATGGTTTCAAAATCATCCTGAATGGCCAAGGCTTCGGTGAAGCATTTGATGGCATAGTCCAGACGTCCCATACGTTGTGCACGCATGCCGTCATACTTGAATATTTCAAAGTTCTTCTGATCGTTTTTCTGTTTTTCAGTTTCCGGCTTTTCTTGTTTCCCGGAGAAGAAAGATTTAAAGAATCCCATAATATGTATGTCTTTGGTATTTTGTTTCTATTCTTTTGCAAACTTACGCAAAAATCTTGTTTTCATACCAAGAAGTCTGCCGAAAAAGAGAAAAACATCTTCTAATATGATGGTGATATCATTTAAAATTTGTTCTTTTGCGCCACATTTATCAAAATAAAAATAATCATCTTCTAAAAAACACAAGAATGAAAAAGACTCTTATGAAGTGGGCCCTCCTTCTCGTATGCATGGCTGTGACAATGCCTGCAATGGCTCAATTTAATGTGAAAGCACTGAAAGGTGCAGTAAAAGCGGTTAAGGCAGTGACTTTGACAGATGCTCAAATGACAGAGTATGTGAAAGAATACATCGACTGGATGGATACTCACAACCAGGTGTGCGCTGATGACAATGAGTACACTATCCGCTTGAAAAAGCTGACTGAAGGCTTGACGGATGTAGAAGGAATTCCCTTGAATTTTAAGGTTTACTATGTGATAGACGTCAATGCCTTTGCGTGTGCGGACGGTAGTGTGCGTATCTTTTCTTCTTTGATGGACATTATGAGTGACGATGAATTGCTGGGTGTGATCGGTCATGAAGTGGGTCACGTGGCTCACAAAGACTCTAAAAATGGTTTTCGCACAGCATTGCTGACTTCTGCCCTGAAAGACGGTATTTCTTCGCAAGGCGGCACGGCTGCTAAATTGACAGATTCTCAGTTGGGTGATTTGGGCGAGGCTTTGGTGAATTCCACCTACTCACAGAAGCAGGAACGCAGTGCTGATGATTATGGTTATGAATTCCTGAAAAGTCATGGTAAGAATCCTTGGGCAATGGCGTTGTCTTTCCAGAAGTTGAAGAAATTGCAGGAAGAAGCCGGTGCACAGAAGAGTAGCAAACTGAATCAGTTGTTCTCTACTCACCCGGATTTGGATGCTCGTATCAAACGCATGGAAGAACGTGCAACCAGCGAGGGTATCGAGAAGCCGGCAGCGGAATAAATTTAGTTACGGGCTACAAGCTACGGGTGACAAGTGCCTTTCGGCATGTTAACCGTAGCTTGTCATTTTCTCTCTTTTCTTTCCGTTTGAAGTATTCCATTTATAGAACAGATCTTTTCCTCTTCCAACAATTGGTGAATAGCTTCAGTCAGAAGTCCTTTATCCACCGTTATTAGTTCGGCAAGCTCTGCCGGAGTGGCTGACTGCTCCGCAAGGATTTGAAGTACTTTATTGCATAACTCTTCTATGGATATTGCTTGTGGCACTTCTTCTGCCCGGTGACTGAGGCAGACATCGCATATTCCGCAATTATGTTCATTTTTCTCGCCGAAATATCGTAATAGCATACGGCTGCGGCAAACCGTGTCGGTTGTCACATAATCCACCATTGCTCCGATTCGGGTTTCGTACCGCTCTTTGCGGTCTTCGTATACCATGCGTGATATTTGCAGTTGCTGAATGTCTATGCGCTCCCGCGTATATATAATATAGGGTGTCTTTTTATGAGGAATATAGTGGATGATGTGCATTTTAGATAAGCGTATCAGCATATCATATACCCGTTGCCGGGTCAGCCCGCTGCGTGTAGCAAGCGTAGCTTCATTGATAAAGATGTAGTCGGTAAATACGCCGGTGTAGGAACGCAATACAACTTGGATAAGTTTATCCATATCTTCTCCTAATTCCCGCAATTTATACAGTTCGTCACGGCGGACGGTGAAGTAGAGTCGGGAGGCATTATCTTGTTCATCAGTATATTCCAGATATCCAGCTTGTGTCAGAATCTTCAGTGCACTGTCGGCAGGCACGGGGAAGTACTTGAACTTCCGGCAGAAATCTTCCAGGTTGAATTCTCTGACACATCCCAGACCATCTCCCATAGCCATCTGATAATAGTATTGCAGATGCTCATATACCTGCTTGATGTAGTCTTTTTCCGGGAAAGTATCCGGAATACGTTTATGGAGAGTAATCTTATCTGATTTTGCATACAGGATAACGGCGTATGCCTTATTACCGTCACGTCCGGCACGCCCTGCTTCTTGAAAGTAGGCTTCGATGGAGTCGGGCAGGTCGAGGTGGACAACGATACGCACATCCGGTTTATCAATTCCCATGCCAAACGCATTGGTAGCAACCATTACCCGGCTTTCACCCGTTTGCCAGCGGTGCTGACGTACGTCTTTGGTGGCATCATCCAGACCGGCATGGTAAAAGTCGGCGGTGATGTCTTCATGGATTAAGAGTTCGGTGATTTCTTTGGTCCGGCGGCGGTTGCGTACATAGACGATGGCACTGCCAGGCATACGGCGCAGGATATGCAGCAATTCTCCGGTTTTGTTTTCCGTCTTGCGGACTATATAAGCAAGATTCTTGCGCTCGAAACTCATATGGAAAACATTCTCCTTTTTGAAACACAGGCGTTTCTGGATGTCTTTCACTACTTCCGGTGTAGCAGTGGCGGTGAGAGCCAGCACAGGGACGCCGGGCAACAAATCGCGTATTTCCGCAATTTTCAGATAGGCAGGGCGGAAGTCATATCCCCATTGCGAGATACAGTGACTTTCATCTACGGTGATCATACTGATATTCATTTTCCGCAATTTGGTACGGAAGATTTCAGTATTCAGCCGTTCGGGGGATATATACAGGAATTTATAGTTGCCGAAGATGCAGTTTTCCAGAGTGGTGACAATTTCCTGCCGGGACATTCCGGAATAGATGGAAAGTGCTTTTATACCTCGTTTTCTTAGGTTCTGTACCTGGTCTTTCATCAGGGAAATCAAAGGAGTGATAACCAGACAAAGTCCTTCTTTGGCGAGTGCAGGTACTTGAAATGTGATGGATTTTCCGCCCCCCGTAGGCATCAGCCCCAATGTGTCCTTACCCTCACCAATGCTGTTGATAATATCTTCCTGTATACCACGGAAGTTATCATATCCCCAATATTGTTTTAAGATTTCCTTGTACATAGAAATGAAGAATGAAGAATGAAGAATGAAGAATTAGCTGCGTAATTGTGCCGCATGGTAATTCTTCATTCCTCATTCTTCATCTAGTTGGGTTTAATATCCTCTATCTGCAATTGAACCTCCCCGCGTTTATGGGTATTTTCTTCGATGGTGTAGCAGATGTCAAACGAGCGTTTGGTTTTGATGAAACGTACGTGTGAACTCTGTCCGAAGGCAATGCCGTTCATTACATTATTGGATTTATTGTCCACCAGTTCCAGTTTGATGTGTTCCTGATCGCGTCCCACTACCTTGCTCGTGCCGTAATCATACACATTGTGCGTGCAGAATACCGGTTTCGGATTGTCCGGGCCGTAAGGGTTGAATTTCTTCAGATCGTTGAAGAACTTCGGGGTGATGTCCCTGAAGTCCACTTCCGCATCGATATCGATGAGGGCACTGGTCTGTTCGGGAAGAATGTTCTGTGAAACGAACTCTTCAAAACGTTCGGTAAAGGCATTGACGTTTTCCACTTTCATGGACAGTCCGGCGGCGTATGTGTGTCCGCCAAAGTTTTCCAACAGGTCGCGGCAATACTCAATTGCTTTGTACACATCGAAACCGGATACGGAACGGGCAGAGCCGGTTGCCATATCGTCCGTGCGTGTCAGTACTACGGCGGGACGGTAGTAAATCTCCGTCAGACGGGAAGCGACGATACCGATAACTCCCTTATGCCAGTCTTCATTGTATAACACGATAGAACGGCGGTCGGCAAGTCCGTCCAGTTCAGCCACAATTTTATTGGCCTCTTCGGTCATGCTCTTGTCAAGGTCCTTACGGGTTTCGTTGTACTGGTTGATTTGGTTGGCCTTTTCCAAGGCTACGGAAAAATCCTTCTCAGTCAGTAAGTCAACGGCTTCTTTTCCGTTCTGGATGCGGCCGGAGGCGTTGATACGCGGCCCTATCTTGAACACGATATCGCTGACGGTAATATCTTTCTCTGTGAGTCCGCATACGTCAATAATAGCTTTCAGACCTACACTGGGGTTACTGTTCAACTGTTTCAAACCGTGGAAAGCAAGTATCCGGTTCTCGCCCATGATGGGAACGATGTCTGAAGCAATGCTCACGGCAACCAGATCGAGCAGCGGGATAAGGTGGTGGAATTCGATGCCGTTACTGATGGCGAATGCCTGCATAAACTTGAATCCTACGCCGCAACCGGAAAGGTGCTCGTAAGGATATGTATTGTCCAGACGTTTGGCATTCAGTATGGCAGCGGCAGGCGGCAGTACATCGTCGGGTACATGATGGTCGCAGATGATGAAATCGATACCTTTTTCTTTGGCATACGTTATTTCCTCTACGGCTTTGATGCCGCAGTCCAATACGATAATCAGCCCTACACCACTTTCAGCGGCATAGTCTACTCCTTTGGTAGACACCCCGTAACCTTCATTGTAGCGGTCGGGAATGTAGTAGTCAATGTTCGAATAGAACTGTTGAATGAACTTGTAGACCAGGGATACCGCGGTAGTGCCATCTACATCATAATCTCCGTAAATCAGAATACGCTCTTTCTTTCCCATTGCCTTATTAAGGCGCTCCACGGCCAAGTCCATGTCTTTCATCAGAAATGGGTCGTGCAGGTCGGGCAATTGCGGGCGGAAAAACTTCTTGGCATCCTGTGCCTTCGTTATTCCCCGCTTCACCAATAATCCGCCAAGAATCGGGCTAATCCCTAATTCCTGGGCCAGTTTTTGGCTTGTCTCTGCCTGTTCGGGTGTAATGGGTTGATAATTCCATTTGTGGGTCATTTTATATATTGTTTTTTCTTTTTCTTGTCTCAAGGTTGGAATAGATTTCTTTTCGTTCGAAAAAGTCCATACTCTCCAACAAGCTGTAAAGGTATGAAAAACTCTTGAAACGGAGGTAAATTCTATAGAAAAACTTTCCGAAATGGCGGTGGATATCAGAAATTACCTATTTATACTTATCTTTGTTTCCCGAAAACTTTAAAATGACGTGGTATGTTGATATTCATCTCTTGTGCCAAAACGATGGCAGCACGTACAACTGTGAAAGTGCCTGAAATGACAGTTCCTCATTTTCAGGCGGAAGCAGTGCAGAATGCATTGGATATGGGGCAATTCTCTGCCGCAGAGCTGGAGCGTTTGCTGCGGGTGAACTCTAAGATTGCCGCTGAGAACTACTTGCGTTATCAGGATTTCTTTTCGGAGGCTAATCGGCCGATGCCTGCTGTTTGCGCGTATACCGGTGCCGTTTTTAAACGCATATTGCCGAAAGACTTTTCTGCGGATGACTTCCATTATGCTCAAAATCATCTGCGCATCACCTCTTTCCTCTATGGTCTGCTTCGTCCGCTGGATGGGATAAAGCCTTACCGGCTGGAAGGGGATGTACGCCTGCCGGAGAGGGGAGGAGTAACGATGTTTGATTATTGGAAACCATTACTGACGGAGCGGTTTATAGCTGACATCAAACAACAGGGCGGTACACTTGTGAATCTTGCCAGTGGTGAGATGAAAGATCTGTTCGACTGGAAGCGGGTGGAGAAAGAAGTTCGTGTCATCACACCCGACTTTCAAGTCCGGAAAGGCGGACAGTTAAAGACGATTGTGATCTATGCCAAGATGTGTCGTGGTGAAATGACGCGTTTCATCATCAGGAACCGCATAGAGCGTCCCGAAGAGTTGAGAGCTTTTACGTGGGAAGGGTTTGCTTTCGATGAGAGCCGGAGTACGGATGACCATTTGCAGTTTACGCTGGTTTAATCCTTCCGCAAGTATTCCATATACTCTTCATAGCTGATATATCTTCCGCCCATTGATTTCAGATGTGGCGTCTCAAACTGGCAATCTATCAGTTCGCCTCCATTTTCGCGGAAGATTTGCGCCAGGTAAATAAGGGCTAATTTGGATGCGTTGGGAACCAGTGAGAACATGCTTTCGCCGAAGAAGCATCTTCCTAAAGTTACTCCGTATAGCCCTCCTACCAAGCGTTCACTTTCCCATACTTCTACACTGGCGGCAAAATTCTGTTCGTGCATCCGTGTATAGGCAGCTATCATGTCTTCACCAAGCCAGGCGCCTTCCATATTCATTCTTTGCTCGCCACAGGCGCGGATTACTTCGTGGAAAGCCTGGTTGACGCTGAGGTCGTATTCTCCTTTTCTGATAAATGTGCGCATGGAGTGGGAGATATGGATTTCATCCGGGAAAATAACGAAACGCTCCATCGGGCACCACCATTGTATCATGCCTTCACGGAAAGCGTACCAGGGGAATATCCCGTTGGAGTAGGCAAGGATAAGGCGGTCGATGGAGAGGTCACCGCCTACTGCCAGAAATCCGTCGGGCTCACCATAGTGCGGATCGGGAAATGTGATTTCGTCAGTCAACTGGAGAACCATATTATTATTTCGTTAAGATTTGTAGTTTTGAGCTTTCTTTCTCTACTTGTACACAGGCTTTTCCGCCGGATTTCAGGTTGCCGAACAAAATCTCGCGCATCAGTAACGGTTTCAGGTGTGAAGCTATCACACGATCCATTTCCCGCGCACCGTATTCAGGCAAGAATCCTCGTTGCAATAACCAGTCACGGGCTTCGGGGCTTAATTCCATTTCTACTTGGCGTGCTGCGAGTTTGCTGCTCAGTTCTCCGAGTTTCTTGTCGAGTATGAGCGAGGCCATTTCCCGGCTCATATCGTGGAAGACGACTGTAGCCGACAAACGGTTGATGAACTCCGGCTTGAAAGTTTTCTTAACCTGTTTCAGCATGGCCTCTCCGGCTGTAATCTGGCTGCTGAATCCGATGGATGCTTGACGGGCATATTGAGCACCGGCATTTGAGGTCATGATAAGCACCACGTGGCGACAGTCGGCTTTCCGGCCTTTATTGTCGGTAAGCACGGCATAGTCCATCACTTGCAGCAGGATGTTGAACACATCGGGATGTGCTTTCTCAATTTCGTCCAGTAACAGGATACAATGGGGAGTCTTGCGGATTGCATCGGTCAGTAGTCCGCCGTCCTCATAACCTACATAACCGGCAGGTGAGCCGATCAACTTGGCTACGGTATGTTTTTCGGTGTATTCGCTCATATCGAAACGTTGCAGGGAGATGCCCAGTTCGGCGGCCAGCACTTTGGCAACTTCGGTTTTTCCTACTCCGGTAGGACCTACAAAAAGGAGGCTTGCCAACGGCTTGTTTTCATCCAGTAGTCCGGCTTTCGACATTTGTACGGCTTCCACTACTTGTCGGACAGCTTCTTCCTGACCGTAGATCTTGCTGCTGATGCGTGCATACAGGGTTTCGAGCGAAGCGGTATCTTCCTCTTTCATGGCAAGTGCATCTACTTTGCAGACGCGGGCCAGTACATCGGTTATCAAGGCTTTGTCCACGGTTTGCTCTTCAGAAGAGGTGGGGTGGATTTCGCGCCAGGCGCCCGCCTCATCCACCAGGTCGATAGCTTTGTCGGGCAGGAAGCGGTCGTTGATATAACGGGCACTTGCTTTTACCGCATAAGGGATGACGTCGGGTTGATAGGTCACACCGTGAAATGCTTCATATTTCTCTTTCAGCCCCTCTACTATGTGGATGGTTTCTTCAATACTCGGTTCGAGTATGTCTATTTGCTGGAAACGGCGTACCAGTCCTTTGCTGCGGGCAAAGTAACGATTGTATTCTTCGTAGGTGGTGGAACCGATGAAGCGGATATCTCCTCCTTCCAGATAAGGTTTCAGCATATTGGAAGCGTCCATAGAACCGTCTCCGGTACGTCCGGCACCTATCAGATTGTGTATTTCGTCTATGTAGATAATGGCGTGGCCTTCGCTTCGCACACCTTCCATGATGGTCTTCAGGCGTTTCTCGAAATCGCCCCGGTATTGTGTACCGGCCAGCAGGGTTCCTAGATCCAGTTCGTAGATGCGGCAGCCCGAGAGTCGTTCGGGAACATCGTCTGCTTCGATGCGTGCAGCCAGCCCGTAGGCGAGGGCGGTCTTGCCGACACCCGGTTCGCCCACATGCAGCGGGTTGTTTTTCTCTTTGCGACAGAGTACCTGAATGGTGCGTTCCAGTTCGGCTTCGCGTCCGATAAGTGGATTGTGTGTTTCCAGACAGTCATTCAGGCAAGTTACGTAATTCCGCCAGGGCTCGCTCTTCTCTTGCGTGGCGGTTTGTTCATAGTCCATTTCTTCCGCTTCTTCGTATTGTGAAATAAGCGAACTGAGAAATTCCGGTAAGTCTTCTCCGAGGATTTCTTTCAGGAAATGGGCTGCCCAGGATTCCTGTAACTGAAGCGTTCCCTGCACCAAATGCGGGACATTCAGTTCTTCGGCACTCGAATAGTTCACCATCAGATAGGCATGTTGTATGAGTTCGTTCAGTTGTGCTGAAACTTCCAATTCATACTCCACACCTTCGGGGATGCTTTCTAACTCTTCCGTGAAGTAAGTCTCTAACGAGAAGGAAAGTTCCTCAACGTCACAGAAGAATTCCTGCAGGGCATTTAAAAAAGGAGATTGCTCCAGAAATGCACTCAGCAAATGTTCGGGCATGATGAATTCGTGCCGGTAGGATAGCGCTTTTCTTTGTGCAGAGGAAAATGCACTGCTCACATGTTCTGTATTTTGTATATCCATATTTTTTCTGTTTCTTTATTCTTCCTCCGGTGCAACGGTGAGCCGGAGCGGAAAACCTTCGCTGCGTGCCATGCGGGTGGCTTTTTGCACCTTCGATTGTGCAATGTCGTATGTATAGATGCCTACCACTGCCGATTGGCTCTTATGTACCTGCATCATCAGCACTTCTGCCTCTGCCGGTGATTTGTAAAACACGGTAGTAAGTATCTTCACGACAAATTCCATTGTAGTGAAGTCGTCGTTGTAGATTATCACTTTGAAGCGCCGCGGTTCGCGCAGGCCGGTGCGCTCTTTTTCTTTGAAAGATGATTGTTGCTGTTCCATGATGGGGACAAAAGTATAAAAAAAGAGGCACATTGTCTTGCATACGTTCATCAAATATATATTGGAGACAAAGTGATAATCAAAATGACAAAGTGATATTCCTGATGTCTCACGTTTCTTTCTTTTGATGGGGAGGAGTAAGTGGAGCGGAAGAACGCAGGGATTCTCTGTTTGAAGAATGCGAACTGATGCTGGATGACGGTAAAATAATACTTTAGGGAAGGATTTCTATTTTATATAAATCTTATTGACGGAATATCAAAATGCTTTCTTGAAAAACGATTATTTCACTTAGTGTGCTGTTTGTTTCGGGATAGAAAAATATCGTCTGCTTTTCGGAGAGGCTACACCCTTTTTAGTCGATGGTATTACCCTTTGGGGCAAAAGGTATAACCTTATGGTGCAAAGGGTGGAGCCTTGGCAAATAAAAGATTGCTTGTTTTCGTAGAAAAGATAGTCGGTTTTGGCTAAAAAGATCATGCATTTACATAAAACAGACCATCTGTTGCGTGTAAACAGGTGGTCTGTTTCTGATAAACAAAGGTTTTAATCTTCCGGAAGTGCTTTTTTGTTTGAAGTACCTGTTACAGATAATCAGGAAAAGCGTGCATAATGCAATGGAAAAACATTGTTTGCTGTCATTATTGTTGTTAATACTGAACGGTTATCTTTCTGCTTCTATTGTGTAAGTGAAACTGTCCGCCCGATAATATCCGATATTGTATTCGATGGGCATCTCATTAATATCATAAACAAACCTCTTTCTTATTAAGATAGGATCGCTTGATTTTATATCCAGCTTTTCTGCGATGAACTCTCCTGCCAGACGTGCGGACACTTCTTCTTTACTGGTTTTTACAATGATATTATATTTACTTTCAAGCACTCCGTAAAGAGGTTGGGTGAAGTCTTCGTCACCGGTCAATGGTATGTTCGGATTGAAATAAGAGATGAATGAGACAAATGGATATTCTTTGTTGCCCCGTACTCTTTCTAGTACCATGCATTTGGTTCCCTTTTCCGGATCTATATTAAAGAAGGTACATATTTCATCGGATGGTTTCTTGAAACTTACGTGCAACTCGAAATTCTTGATTTCAATACCCAGCATTTTCATCTCTTGCGAGAAGCTTAACCAATTTTTCACTCCGCCCGTGATACCTTTTCGCACAACTTTGGTGCCATGTCCCTTTTTTCTGACCAATAAGCCTTCAAATACGAGTTTGTTGATAGCCTGCCGGAGCGTGTTTCTTGATATGTGCAATTGTTCAGACAATAGAACCTCGTTGGGAAGCAGTTTCCCATTCTTGTACTCCTCTGACTCAATGAGTTTTCTGAGTACTTCTTCTGCTTGGATGTGGAGAGGTTTCTCGGAATTCGGATCTAATTTCATGGTCATACTTTTCTCTTTTATTTTTGATAGTGCAAAGATAATTCTTTTTTTTCTTAAAAAAATAATCGAAGATTCTTTTGTTTTATTTTTAAAGAATATATCTTTGCACAAAATACGAATATGTTCATACATATGAAATTAATTAAGTATATATAATTATGAGAAAAGTAAATTACGACAGATTCCCTTCTACTAAGATTTCGGGAACAATTCTTCAGGGATGGGGTGCTGTTCATTCCTTGCTGGCGGAATGTTTCATAGGTAAGATGGTTTTGGCTGTGGACCTTTATACAGGGGTACGCGAAGAAGAAGTGGTGAACGAGTTGGAATTATTGTCGCCAACCTTATTTATTAATACACGCGACTTGATGAAGCCGGAATATGAAATTAAAGCGATGACAGAGCGCTTTATGACGGATGATGTTCTCTTTGGCTATGTGACGAATCTGACCTTGAATGATTATTTTGATGTGGAAAAGTTGGAGGCGGCCCGTAAACAAGTGGCAGAAGCAGCAGGTAAAGTGATTGTCGTGGGGGCGGGTGCTGCCATGGTAGTTCCGGCTGAGGCCACGGTGGTTTATGTGGATATGGCGCGTTGGGAGATACAGCAACGTTTCCGTGCACACGAAGTAAAGGCTTTGGGGATAGATAATCGTGAAGATGCTGTATCTTTGCAATATAAGAGAGGTTATTTCAATGACTGGAGGATTCTTGACAGGTATAAGGAAAGGTTGTTTGAGCGGGTGGATTTCTGGTTGGACACTCATATTGCAAACGAACCGAGGCTGATTGATAAAGAAACTTTCTTTAAAGGAATAGAAGAAACTATCAAAACTCCTTTCCGTGTCGTTCCTTTCTTTGATCCGGCTCCCTGGGGCGGACAATGGATGAAGGAAGTATGCGGTCTGGATCCTGAAAAGGAAAACTATGGTTGGTGCTTTGATTGTGTACCCGAAGAGAACAGTCTTTATTTCGAGGTGAATGGCGTGCGATTTGAGTTGCCGTCTGTGGATTTGGTCTTGTTGAAGTCGAGAGAGCTGCTGGGTGAACCGGTGGAGGCTCGTTTCGGGAAGGATTTCCCGATTCGCTTCGATTTTTTGGACACGGTGGGTGGCGGAAATCTGAGTGTACAGGTACATCCTACCACACAGTTTATTCGTGAAAACTTCGGCATGTATTATACTCAGGATGAAAGCTATTATTTGCTGGATGCTAAAGAAGGAGCTTCGGTTTATCTCGGTCTGAAGGTTGGTATTGATAAGGATGAAATGATTCATGACCTGCGTGAAGCACAGAAAGGCGAGCTTGTTTTCGATACGGAAAAGTATGTGAATAAGTTGCCGGCCAAGAAGCATGACCATTATCTGATTCCCGGAGGAACTGTGCATTGTTCGGGTTCTGAAGCGCTTGTGCTGGAAATTAGTTCTACTCCTAATTTGTTCACTTTCAAACTTTGGGACTGGCAGCGCTTGGGGCTGGATGGTAAACCGCGTCCTATAAATGTGGAGAGAGGCAAAGAAGTGATAGACTGGAAACGGGATACGAACTATGTGAATGAACATTTGGCCAATCATTTTATTCAAGTGGCGGAGGGCGACGGCTGGAAAGAAGAGTGCACGGGATTGCATCCTAACGAATTCATCGGAACGCATCGTCACTGGTTCTCTAAATCCGTTAAGCATTATACGAATAATAGTGTGAACGTGTTGAATCTGGTGGAAGGTGAGGAGGCTATCATTGAAAGTCCTACAAATGCCTTTAAACCTTTTGTTGTGCATTATGCAGAAACTTTTATCATTCCGGCGAGCGTAGGCGAATACACGATTGCTCCTTATGGTGAGTCTGTGGGGAAAGAATGTGCTACAATCAAGGCTTATGTGAAATTTTGACCGGAGAATGACATTAATAAAAATCTGATATAATATGTATAGACATGACCAACGTGCTGTGATGACCTTGGATGCCGGAGGTACGAACTTTGTCTTTTCGGCTATTCGTGGAAATCAAGACATTGTAACCCCTGTCTGCTGTCCGGCAGTGTCGGATAATTTGGAAGAGTGCCTGGCTGCTCTGCAACGGGGATTTTCTTTGGTAAAAGAACAATTGGATGATGAGCCGGTAGCTATTAGCTTTGCTTTCCCCGGTCCGGCTGACTATAAGAACGGAGTGATAGGTGATCTGCCTAATTTTCCGGTTTTCCGTGGTGGGGTGGCTTTAGGATCTTTTTTGGAAGAGAAATTCGGTATTCCGGTATTTATCAATAATGATGGAAATCTGTTCGCTTATGGTGAGGCGTTGGCAGGAATCTTGCCTTCTGTTAATGAAGAACTTGAAGCTGCCGGCAACCCGAAGCGTTATAAAAATCTGCTGGGCATCACATTGGGAACCGGTTTTGGTGCAGGGGTAGTGATTGACAATTGCCTGTTGACCGGTGATAACGGCTGTGGTGGTGATGTCTGGATTATGCGGAACAAGAAGTACACTGACTTGATTGCGGAAGAGAGTGTTAGTATTCGTGCCGTACGCCGTGTATACAGTGAATTGAGCGGTGAAAAGGTTGGTGAGCTGACGCCGAAAGATATCTGTGATATTGCTGAAGGTGTCCGCGAGGGAAACCGGGAGGCAGCTCTGAAAAGTTTCGACGAATTGGGTGAGATGGCTGGCGCTGCCATTGTAAGTGCGCTTCACATTATGGATGGCATGGTAGTGATAGGGGGCGGGGTGGCTGGTGCCGCGAAGTATATCTTGCCGGGTATGATGCGTGAGATGCGCCGTTCCATTTCAACTTTTGCGGGAAGGGAGTTCAACTGTTTGCAGATGGAAGTTTGTAATCTGATGGAAGCGAGTGAGCATAAAAGGTTTTTGGAGAATACAAGCAGTTGGGTTCAAGTGCCTTTTACCGATAAAAAAGTTCCCTATGATTGTACCAAACGTATTGGGGTGGCAATTTCAACTTTAGGAGCGAACAAGGCTATTGCTTTGGGGGCCTATGCTTTTGCTTTGCAACAGATAGATAAGAAGATATAAGGGTTAGTTTTGATTTTAGGGATAAGTAAAGATTGTTTTTGGGAATAATAAAATAAGCCTTCTTGTGATAGGGCGTGGAAAAGAGTATAGATTAGATTTAAAGATTCAAGACTCATTATGAATAAGAAAAAACTGGTATCCTTTTTTATCGTTGCTTGTTGTGCCGTGTGCGCAACTGCTGCAAAAGTGGTCTGGCAGATAGGTACTGCTGATAATTCCGGAGCGGAACTGGCACTAGGCCCTTCTGAATATAAAAAATTTCTGGCTCATGACTTTGGTTATGAAGACCGTTATTTTCTGGTAGGAACTTCTGTTGATAAGACCGATCTTCCTTATGTGTTGCCCGGACCTGATGATACGTGGGGAGGGACATGGGGTACCTCCGGTTGGAGAACTCATGATGTTAATATCCTGTTCGGTGTAGAAAAATTGCCGAAACGCGGTGAATGGAAATTGATAGTTGATTTGGTGGACGCCAATCCTAACCGTTCGGTTGTCAAGCTGGTGGTGAATTCGGTCGAAAAGAAATTTGAGATTAAAGGAAATTCAGAAAAAGTACTGGGAGGTGAGCTTCAGGATGCTAAGGAGCAGATCCTGGAATTTCCGATTTCGGCTTCTGATTTAAAGAAAGGAGGAAATGCAGTGACTATTTCCGTTCTTGAGGGAGGTTGGATTGTCTTCGATCAGATTCGTTTGGAAGGTTCGGACGGGCTTGTTCTTGAGAAGAATAATGAATATGCTTTCTTGCGCAATGTTTCTCCCGCAGGATATGAGATAGAGTTGGACGGAATAAATGTACAACCTTTACTGGTTGATGTGGAACATTTATCCGGCAATCCTGAATTAAGTGTTAAACTGGACGGGACGGATGTTTTTGCTGCAAAG
Source organism: uncultured bacterium (assembly GCA_905215555.1). Taxonomy (GTDB): domain Bacteria; phylum Bacteroidota; class Bacteroidia; order Bacteroidales; family Bacteroidaceae; genus Bacteroides. The sequence continues at coordinate 53,871 of CAJMQU010000005.1, read as the reverse complement.
ATGGATACTGCCCGCTATGTGTTTGAAGTTCCGATGCCTGCTGTGAAAAAGAATAAGAAGAGTGAATATCAAGTGTTTGTAAATGGACAATTGCTGGAAAAAGGTACAGTTCTGCGTTCTCCGCAGAAAAAGCAGACTTTTGCCGATTATGTAGATACAAAAATAGGTACAGCACATTCTCGCTGGATGATTGCACCGGGCCCTTGGATGCCTTTCAGTATGGTGAAACTGAGTCCGGACAATCAGAATATGGGCTGGCAGGCCGGTTATCAACCAACTTTTGAGACATTGGGTTGCTTTAGTCACATTCATGAATGGACAATGGGCGGATTAGGTATGATGCCGACTAACGGTAAATTGTTTACTCGGGTAGGTGATCAGTTCCGTCCGGATGAAGGCTATCGCTCACGCATTGATAAGAAAACCGAAGAGACTCCGTTGGGATATTATAAGGTATTCCTGACTGATACAGAGATTCTGGCAGAAGTGACAGCTACTGAAAGAGCCAGTTTTCAGAAGTACACATTCCCCAAGGATAAGGACGGGCGCGTGATGATTGATCTGCATATTCAGGCAGAGTATGATTATAACTTGCAGGAGGTGGATGTCAGAAAAGTCAGTGACTATAGGATTGAAGGACGCTCTCACCAGCTTTCTCCTCGCCCGCATGTATGGAGTGATGATGCTGACCAGGAGTATGTTGTGAATTTCGTGATCGAATTTGATGCACCTATTAAGAAAGTAGGCGGATGGAAGAATGACCAATTGCTGGACGAAGAATATATTACCGGTAAGGATTTGAAGGAAGCGGGACTTTATGTAGAATTTGATACGCAGAAACACCCTGTAGTACAAGCTCGTACAGGTGTATCATTGGTGAGCATAGCCAATGCTTCGGAAAATCTGCAGAAAGAGATTTCCGATAAATTCGGTTGGAATTTTGAAGCTGTTGTCCAGAACCAGAAGGATGTGTGGAATGGTGTGCTTGATCGTTTGGCTATTAGTACGAATGATCGTATGGAGAAAGTACGCTTTTATACTAATATGTATCGCGCCCTTTGTCGTAACTTATGGAGCGATGTGAATGGAGAATGGGTGTCACCGGATGAGAAAGTGCGCAAATTTACAAATCCTGAACATGTAGCTTTAGGATGTGATGCTTTCTGGAATACTTTCTGGAATCTGAATCAATTCTGGAACTTAGTGACACCGGAATGGAGTTCTAAATGGGTAAATTCTCAATTGACATTGTATGATGCAAACGGGTGGTTGGCGAAAGGTCCGGCGGGGATGGAATATATTCCGGTAATGGTGGCTGAACATGAAATTCCGTTGATGGTGTCTGCCTATCAGATGGGGATTCGCGACTATGATGCGGAAAAGGCGTTCGAGGCTATGAAAAAGATGCAGACGACACCGGCAACTCATGTTGCTGGCGGATTTGCTGGAAACCGTGATTTAGTGCCTTACATGAAATATAAGTATGTACCTATTGAACTGGGACGCTTCTCCAATACGTTGGAGTATTCTTATGATGACTGGACTGTAGGACAAATGGCTAAGGCTTTGGGAAAATACACGGAATATGCAACGTTTAATGAACGTGGATATTGGTGGAAGAATGCTGTTAATCCGGAAAATGGCTATGCGCATATGCGTGATTCAGCCGGTAACTTTGTTCCGGATTTCGATGCTTTTCAAACCGGGCGTAATCATCATTATGTAGAAGGGAATTCATGGCAGCTCAGTTATTTTGTTCCTCAGGATGTTCCGGCCTTGATTGATATAATAGGTGAAAAAGCATTTGTGGATCGTTTGAACTGGGGTTTTGAGGTAAGTGAACCTTGGAGATACAACGCTCCGAACGACCAATACTGGGACTATCCGGTAGTTCAAGGTAATCAGCAATCCATGCACTTTGCCTTCTTGTTTAACTGGGCTAAGAAGCCTTGGTTGACACAGAAATGGTCTCGTTCCATCGTTGATAAATATTATGGTTACGGTGTTGCTAATGCTTACCTGGGTGATGAAGATCAGGGGCAGATGAGTGCCTGGTTTGTTATGGCTGCTTTGGGATTGTTCCAGACGGATGGCGGCTGTAGCCTCGATCCGATTTATGAAATAGCCAGTCCGCTTTATGAAAAAGTGGTTATTGATTTGGGTAAGCGTTACAATCGTGGTGAGACATTTACGATAGAAGCTAAGAATGTGTCCAGAAAGAACAAGTATGTCCAGGGTGCTACATTGAATGGACAGAAGTTGGATCGTTTCTTCTTTCCGGCTTCAGAACTGCTGAAAGGCGGAGAGTTGATTCTGGAAATGGGGGATAAGCCTAACGAATCATGGGGTATCCAATGAAAAGGCTTGGTTTATTGACAATATGGATGTGTACAGTTCTGGGGTGTTCGGGAGGCATCAAAGATGATAAGGCTTTGGTGGACTATGTGAACCCGAATATCGGAACTGCGCATTGTCGCTGGTTCTTTTATACACCGGCAGCGGTTCCGTTCGGTATGGCGAAGCTTGCTCCTTCTACTGATGCGCATTTGGGGAATCCCGGTGGTTGGCAGGCGGTGGGGTATGACTTTCGTCATACCTCCATCGAGGGCTTTGCTAATTTTCATGAATTTCAGATAGGCGGAGTTGTATTTGCACCAACAGTAGGAAGTTTGCAGACCGTGCCGGGTGAACTGGATGATCCGGATGGGGGGTATCGTTCGCGTTTTGATAAAAAGGATGAAATAGCGGCTCCTGGTTATTATTCTGTCTTCCTGAAAGATTATGATGTGAAAGCTGAACTCACCGCTATGCAACGGGTAGGATTTCACCGTTATACTTATCCTAAGTCGGAGCGGGCAAATCTGATATTTGATATAGGCAATAAACAGGGGGAAAGCGGTGAGGTGAAGGATGCCGAAGTGCAGTACTTTGATGATGGCAGAGTGGAAGGCTATGTAGTGACTTCGCCTGTATATGTGAATATTTATCAGAAAGGTGCGGATGTACGTATGTATTTTTCGGCTGTGTTGGATAAGAAGCCGGTAAAGGTAGGTACTTTTGTGAAGGATGAGGTTACTCCGGGTAAATGTCGGGAAAAGGGACCGGGGGCCGGTCTTTATGTGACATTTTCCACTGAAGAACAGGAGGCTGTGGAGGTGAAAGTCGGTCTTTCGTATACTTCGATAGAAAATGCCCGTTTCAATAGAGAGGCTGAAGCTGCAGATGTTACTTTCGAACAGGCGAAAAAGAATGCGACGAAAGTTTGGAATGAATCGTTGGGTAGAATCTGTGTAGAAGGAGGTGAAGAGGCGGATAAAGTGAAGTTCTATACCGGATTGTTTCATGCACTTTTGGGACGTGGACTGGCAAGTGACGTCAATGGCTATTATCCTAAAAATGACGGTACTGTGGGGCGTATTGCGCTTGATGCAAAGGGGAGGCCGGTGCATCAACATTATAATACGGATGCCATCTGGGGTGGATTTTGGAATTTGACACAACTTTGGTCGTTGGCTTATCCTGAATATTATTCAGACTGGATAAAAAGTCAGTTGCTGGTTTATAAAGATGCTGGTTGGCTGGGAGATGGAATTGCTTGTAGTAAGTATGTGTCCGGGGTAGGGACGAATTTTACAGGTTTGGCTATTGCGTCAGCTTATAATTGCGGTATCCGTGATTTTGATGTACAATTAGGGTATGAAGCTGCCTTGAAGAATGAGGTGGAATGGCGTGGAAGACCTGAAGGTGCCGGGAAAATGGATGTACGTCAGTTTGTGGAGCGTGGATATTCTCCTTATGGAAAACAGTTTGATATGGTGACTCGTGAAGAGGGTTCAGGCTTTGGTGCTTCGCATACTATGGAATATAGTTTTAGTAGCTTTGCTGTTGCGCAATTTGCGAAACAGTTGGGTAAAAATGCGGATTATGAGTGGCTTTCCGGTTTGTCGAACGGCTGGAAGAATCTTTATGATGCAGAAACCCGATTGATTCGTCCAAAGGATACACAGGGGCATTTTCTTGAGGATTTTAATCCGTTGCTCCCATGGAAAGGCTTTCAGGAAGGTAATGCTGTACAATATACGTTTTATGTTCCTCATCATATAGATGAATTGGTGACTCTTGTGGGGCAGGAAACGTTTAACGCTCGTCTTGATAGTATTTTTCAGCTTTCGCAGAAGAGTATTTTTGGTGGCGGAATAGAGGTTGATGCATTTGCAGGATTGAAGACGGTTTATAATCATGGTAACCAGCCTAACTTACATATTTCCTGGTTGTTCAATTTTTCAGGTAAGCCTTATTTATCTCAAAAGTGGGTGCGGGCAATTTTGGATGAATTCTATGGTTTGGAGGGAATTCATGGCTATGGTTACGGACAGGATGAAGATCAGGGACAATTGGGGGCCTGGTATGTGATGTCTGCATTAGGGTTGTTCGATGTGAAGGGGTTGACAGAAATTAATCCGAAATTCCAAATAGGAGCTTCTTTGTTTGACAAGGTAACTATCAGGCTGAATAATGATTATTATCCAGGAAAGCAGTTTGTGATAGAAACCAAGAGACAATCTGTGGATGATTGTTATTTACAGGAGATATCTTTAGATGGTCAGTTACAGGAAACTGTACAGATACCCTTTGAAAAGGTGGTGAAAGGTGGAAAGCTAACTTTGAAATTGAGTGATATTCCGAATGAAAAGTTAGTTTATTAGGAATGTGGAGTGAAGAATAATTAGGTTTATATAAATAATTCTGAATATGAAAAAACAAAATTCTATATTGACGACTCTTCCGGTGCTCTTCGGTTTTTTTGTGATGGGCTTTTGTGATATTGTCGGCATTTCGTCTGACTATGTGCAGCGCAGTTTTAACTGGTCTCCTGTGATGACCGGTTTTGTACCTTCGATGGTGTTTATCTGGTTTCTGTTTTTGGGAATTCCTGTTGGAAATCAAATGAATAAATGGGGGCGTAAGAATACTGTTCTCATTAGTATGGCAATTACGGTAGTGGGCATGATTTTACCATTGCTGGCTTATGATAGTGTGACTTGTATGGTGGCTTATGCTCTGCTAGGTATAGGAAATGCTATATTGCAGGTTTCATTGAATCCGTTGCTTAACAATGTGATTACCAATAAGGCCTTTTTGACGAGCAGTTTAACGGTCGGTCAGGTCATAAAGGCAGCCTCTTCTTTGGTTGGACCGGAGATTGTACTGTTGGCTGTCGGGTACTTCGGGGCGGATAAATGGTATTATTGTTTTCCGATACTTGGTTGTATAACTTTGTTGTCGGCTCTTTGGTTGATAGCGACACCTATCGAACGGGAAAAGAATATTGTGTCGGATAGTAGTCTTTCTATGAAGAATACATTTGCGTTGCTGAAAGACCGGACAATTCTGTTGTTGTTTTTAGGTATATTCTTTATCGTAGGTGTGGATGTGGCGACAAATTTCATTAGTTCAAAGTTAATGGCTATCCGTTTTGGATGGACTGATGAATATGTGAAATTTGCTCCTCAGGTTTATTTCCTGAGTCGTACGGTCGGTGCTTTGTTGGGAGCTTTTTTGTTGACTCGTATTGCAGAAATGAAATATTTCCGAGTGAATATAGTAGCTTGCATTGTTGCGTTGTTGGTTTTGATAGGAGTGGATGAAGATATAGTGAATATAGTATGTATAGGTGCAGTCGGCTTTTTTGCCTCGTCTGTATTTGCTATCATTTATTCGATGGCACTACAGGCTCGTCCGGAGAAAGCAAATCAGATTTCAGGTCTGATGATTACGGCTGTCGCCGGTGGGGGAGTGGTGACTCCGGTTATCGGTTTTGCCATTGGTACTATAGGTATTATAGGTGGAGTGATGGTTGTACTAGCTTGTGTGTTGTATCTGACATATTGTGCATTTGGAATAAAGGTAGCAGCAAAAGCCTGACATTAATATCCTTTTTAATTCTATGTAGGTATTGTTGTTTCTATTTTGGTTTTATGGGCGTTCCCGATAGGGAATGCCTGTTTTTTTAGTAAGCTCGGCATGAGCATTATCTAACGGATGTACGTCCTTAATGAGCCCTAATGGCCGGAAGCTGCTTTTGGATATTCTCACTGTGGTTGACCGATTGGTGCAACAAACCATCAGCCAAGTTCTGACGCCCATCTATGAGTGCCAATTCTCGAAGATAAGCTACTGTTTCCGTCCCACGAGAAACTGTCATGACGCACTTCGGAAAGCTCAATCGATAATCAATGACGGCTACAAATACGTAGTTGAACTTGCCTTGGAATGCTTCTTTGATACCGTCAGTCATAGCAGGTTTATAGAACTTCTTGGCCGTACCATCAAGGATGGGCGTGTAGTCAGTCTTATACACAAATATCTGTGTAGCGGTGTAATGGGCCATGGATTGTTTGAGCCGAGTACTCCTTTAATCTACTCCAAGGTAAATGTTTTCTTACCGCACATTCTAGCGAGAAGCTCCGTAAAGCAGGCTATGTCAATTTGATGGATTACTATCTCGAATGGTACCCAAAATAGGAACCGCCCGTATGTTGAACGGCACGTACGGTGGTGTGAGAGGTTGGAAAATGAAGTAGGAGGAAAGCCACTTCATTTTCCTCCTACTCAATTTACTACTTATTATTATATTGGGGGAGTAAAATATTGATCTAATAGTTTTATTTATATTATAAATGTATGAACATTAATTCTCGTGTTTTTTTAAGAGGACTTATCTATGATTTGTATGTGTAAATATTTTCTTTATGTGTAGCACTGTTTATTGGGGTGTTCTTTTTAAAATATTGTTTTATGTGTTATATGCGTATGCTTGATTGTTTTTTTTATACTAATCTCTCTTTTTGTATTGTAAATTAGTTTTAAAGTTTAATATTGGTATTTTAAGTTTTATTTTTATTTTCATTAAACAAAATAATTATTTTATTTGCGCTTTATGAAATAATCATTTATCTTTGTCGCATATATATGTATGAACATACAATGGTTAATCTAAACATTTAACGCTGGAAGTGTATCTGTGTATTTTGGTAACTTGATATAATACTAATTATTATATATAATATGGAAAAGCCATTACTGTCCTTTTATTGTCAATGACATTTTTGCGTGGTGTTTTATTGTAATTGCAAAAAAATGAATATCTAAAACCTAGTGAAAATATGAATATTAACAAAAAACAAATGAAGTCTTCAATAAGGAAGATTAGCATGCTTGTTGCTATGGCGACCTTTTCTGTTGGCCTTTGGGCTCAGGGGATACCTGTCTATAGAGATGCTTCGAGGCCGATAGAAGAACGTATTGATGATGCTTTGGCTCGTATGACTTTAGAAGAGAAAGTGGGATTACTTCATGCTGATAGAAGCTATGGTTCGGCGGGAGTACCAAGATTGGGAATCCCGGAAAATAACCTGACGGATGGCCCGTCGGGATTACGACCGGAAATGGTGTGGCAAACATGGATTCCTGCTGGGATGTCGAGTGATTCGTGTACGGCATTTCCGGCTCTTGTATGCCTTGCTGCAACATGGAATACTGAAATGGGACATCTTTTTGGAAAAAATCTTAGTGAAGAAGCTTTGTTTCGAAATAAAAATATGCTTCTTGGGCCTGCTGTGAATATTTTCCGAACTCCTATGAATGGTCGTAATTTCGAATATATGGGCGAAGACCCGTATCTTACATCAAGAATGGCTGTCTCATATATTAAAGGTGTACAAGAAAACCATGTGGCAGCTTGCGTAAAGCATTTTGCTGTTAACAATCAGGAAACCAAGCGTACAACTATAAATACGATTGTAGATGAACGTACCTTACACGAAATTTATTTCCCTGCTTTTAAGGCTGCTGTACAGGAAGCAGGAGTTTGGGCTATTATGGGAGCTTATAATAAATTCGATGGTCAGTATTGCTGTCACAACTCTTACCTGTTAAAAGATGTACTACGTGAACAGTGGGGATTTGATGGAGTAGTAGTCTCAGATTTTGGTGGTACACATGATACCCGGGAAGCCATTGAAAATGGTTTGGATATGGAATTTGGTACGGATCTCGGCTCTTTGGAAGCATTTCAAAATTACCGTCTTGGTACACCTTATCTAAAGATGCTGAGAAATAATGAAGCGAGCGAAGAGGTCCTGAATGAGAAAGTCAGACGGGTTTTGCGTATGATGTATCGGACCAATATGTCGGAGGGACGTCCATGGGGAACTCTTGCTTCAGAAGAACATGCGATGGCGGCACGTCAGATTGCTGAGGATGGAATCGTTCTTCTGAAAAACAACCATAATATTTTGCCATTGAACATAGAATCTTTAGATAGAATACTTGTAGTCGGTGAGAATGCAGTGAAAATGATGAGCCGGGATGGCGGATCTTCAGAAGCGAAATCGAAATACGAGGTAGTGCCACTTGAAGGAATTCGTAAGTATGCTGCAAACCGAATTGAAATAAATTATCAACCGGGATATTCCTCGACCGCATCGGAGGCTGTAAACGACAGTTTGCATGTTGAGGCTGTAAAAGCTGCTAAAAATGCGGATATGATTTTATACATAGGTGGAATGAATAAGAGTCTTTATCAAGATTGTGAGGGAGTAGATAGGCAGTCTTATAATCTTCCGTATGATCAGGATGCTTTGATCACCGCTTTGGCTGTGGAAAACCCATCTTTAGTTGCGGTTATGGTATGTGGAAATGCTTATGCTATGCCGTGGTGCCCAAAGGTACCAGCTATAGTTCAGGCTTGGTATGGAGGTACTGAGGCGGGGAATGCAATCGCTTCCGTTTTGTTTGGTGAGACTAATCCATCGGGAAAATTACCTTTCTCTTTCCCTGTGAAAATCGAGGATAATTCTGCCCATGCATTCAATGCATATCCCGGTGATGGTGAGACTGTCGAATATAAAGAAGGTATATTCGTAGGATACCGGTGGTTCGAAAAAAAGAAAATCAAGCCTCAGTTTGCTTTCGGACATGGGCTCAGTTATACTTCATTCGATTATGGCAAAGTAATGCTTGATAAAAAAACAATGAAAAGTGATGAGAATATAACTGTTACGATTCCCGTAACTAATTCTGGGAAGAGAGAGGGAGCAGAAGTTGTGCAATTATATATCACGGATATGGAGTCGTCTTTACCTCGTCCGCTCAAGGAACTTAAAGGTTTTAAAAAAATAAAAATCGCTCCGGGAGAAACTGTGGAGGTGGATTTCACTATTGGGAAAGATGCTTTAAGCTTTTATGACCCTGAACGTCATGAGTGGGTTGTAGAGCCGGGAAAATTTCAAATTCAGGTAGGGGCTGCTTCTGATGACATCAGGTCATCTGCTACATTTCGCGTAATACAATAATTTTTAATATAATGTTTAACCTTATAATAATGTATTTATGAAGCTGAAAATTCATTTGTCAAGTCTTTTGAGGACTTTTATTTGCGTGGCTTTCATTGTATCGGCAATAGAAATTCATGCACAGAATGGGGCTACAGTAACGGTTTCCGGTACTATTGTTGATGCAGCCGGAATACCTATAATTGGTGCTGTCGTTATTGATCCCGCTACTACTTCGAATGGTTGTATTTCCAATGTCGACGGATATTTTACAATGCAGGCGGCTGTGGGGAAAGTTTTGAAGGTCTCCAGTATTGGTTATCGGGAATACCAGTTTACGGTACTTTCTCAACCTCAGAAGTATAATATTGTGTTGCAAGAGGATAATGTGGAACTTGAAGAAGTAGTTGTTGTGGGTTATGGCGTACAGAAAAAAGTGACAATGACCGGAGCTGTATCTGCCATACAGAATAAGGAGATTACAACTACTAAAAACGAGAATCTACAAAATATGCTTACCGGTAAGATTCCGGGATTGCGCATTGTACAGAATACTTCCGAGCCTGGACAATTTACTAATAAGATGGATATTCGTGGTTTTGGAACTCCCCTTGTTGTTATTGATGGTGTCCCGAGAGATAATATGGCTAAAATAGATGCAGAAGATATTGAGAGTATCTCGGTTTTAAAAGATGCATCTGCTGCGGTTTATGGTGTACGAGCTGCTAATGGGGTAATTTTGATAACGACCAAGAAAGGAAATAAAGGGCATGCAAATGTGTCATATTCCGGAAATATGACATGGCAGGTGCCGACGAACTTCCCTGATCTTGTAGAGGCAGCTGATATTATGACCCTTATCAATGAGAAGGTGATTCATAATGTGGATGAAAGTGCTAACAGAACGTATTCTCTTGAAGAGATAGCGGATTACCGCAACGGTGTTAAGCGGGGGACAAATTGGAAAAATGAAATTTTTAGAAATTCAGCTCCTCAAACCCAACATAGCATAAATATCTCAGGTGGAGGTGATAAGGTGACGTATTTTGCGAGTGCCGGTTATCAATATCAGGAAAGTTATTTGCGTTCTAATGCTATCAATTATGAAAAGTTTAACCTCAGAAGTAATATTTCTGCGAATGTGACTGATAATCTGAAATTTGACCTTAGCATATCAGGAATGATGGACGAAAGAGAATCTTCTCCGGCCAACTCTTCAGCTATTATCTATGAAGGATGGTTGTCATCGCCTCTTGAAAAAGTGTGGTATGATGAGGAAAAACGTATGTATGCGAGCCGTCTGAATCCTGCAGGATATAATCCTGCTGCTCTGATGGATACAGAGTTGACTGGTCATTGTACTTATCAAAGCAAATGGTTTCAGTCCAATGCATCGCTGACTTGGGATATCCCCTGGATCAAAGGACTCTCTGTTAGCGGAATGTACAGTTATGACTACATTACCAACAACGATGATGAATATCGAAAGGCTTACAATCTTTATGATGCATCAGGTAATGCTATTATAAAAAGTGCGCAGACAGCAGCTCCAAACAAAATATCCCGCTATTTTTATGCAAAACAGAATAATTTGTGGCAGGCTCGGCTTAATTATGATAATAGTTTCGGTAAGAACAATATAGGAGTTTTGGTTCTTTTTGAAAATCAGCATAAAGAAGGCGATAATTTTTATGGCAGCCGTCAGGTCGCTTTGGATATGGATAAGGTCTTTGCCGGTATAACAACTAACCAGGAGTTTAATCAGAATGCAGATCAAGCAGTTCTTTATGATAATGCCAATAGAGCTTTGGTCGGCCGTCTGAACTATGACTATGCCGGAAAGTACATCGCTGAGTTTGCCTTCCGTTACGAAGCTTCTTCTCTCTTTCCAAAGGAAACTCGCTGGGGCTTTTTCCCGTCAGTTTCAGCTGGATATAGAATATCTGAAGAAAAATTCTGGAAAGAATCTCCACTTAATTTTATCAATAACTTTAAACTCAGAACTTCATGGGGAGTTCTAGGAGATGATAGTGCTGCCCGTTATCAACATATTACCGGATACAGATATCCTTCAGGAGGCGGTGCCGTTTTTGATGGACAATATATCAGCGCTTCTACGAGCACCGGTATCCCCAACAAAGAGATAACATGGTATGAATCGAAGACATTCAATATTGGAGTAGACGCTGAGGCTTGGAACGGGCTTCTTGGAGTGACGACAGAATATTTCAACAGGGAGAGAAGCGGGCTTTTGACTACACGGGCAGGTTCTCTTCCGGGTGTGGTAGGAGCAACTCTTCCTCAGGAAAATCTTGATGGTGACAGAACTCAGGGGTTTGAGATTGAACTTAGTCACAGAAACCATATCAATGATTTCTATTATCAGATCAAGGGAAATATAGCTTATACGAGAACCAAGTATACACATGTAGAGACTAGCCGTGCCGGTAACTCTTATGAGAACTGGAGGAATAATACTAACAATCGTTATAACAATATAACTTGGGGAGTAGAAGGTGCCGGACGCTTGGAAACTTGGGATGAGATCTGGCATAATCCCATCTTTATTGCAAGAGGTTCTGTGCTGGGGGATTATGAGTATTATGACTGGAATGGAGACGGAGTATTTTCGGAACTGGACAAACATCCTCTTGTCAATTCAAGTTCGATTCCACTTCTTAACTTTGGCTTTACTTTCTCTGCACAGTGGAAAGGAATAGATATTTCAATGTTATTCCAAGGAGCCGGTAAGACATATGTTTCTCCACAGGGTATTTTATATCAGCCTCTTTGGGGAGATGGAGCAGTAGCCCAATATATGGATCGCTGGCATCCGGAAGATCCGCTAGCAAATCCGTATGATCCTTCTACCAATTGGATTAAAGGGCATTATGCATATACGGGAACACTTCCGGATCAAAGCTCTGATTTTCATCTTCAGAACGCTTCATATCTTCGTCTGAAAAATTTAGAAATAGGTTACACTCTTCCGGATAAATGGCTGAAAAGTGCGAAAGTACAAGGTATAAGAGTGTATTTCAGCGGATATAATCTGTTGACATTTACGGGCTTGAAGTATTTGGATCCTGAATATAGCGCTGATACGGCTTATGCTTATCCCATTAGTAAAACTTTCACACTTGGTCTTAACTTTAAATTCTAAATTAAAACAATATGAAACTGAAAACAATTGTATCAATAATGTGCGCCAGCGTCATGTTTTCATGTACAGACCTGGATATGCCTCCTGTGAATGTTGTTAACGAGGAAGATCTTTTCGCTAATGAAGCGGGGACACTCAGTTATCTCTCTAATATGTATATGAATCTTCCGTTGGAAGATTTCCGTTATGCTTATACCGGCAATCCGCCTTTCAATTATGCATGGACGATTTATGATCAACCTTCATGTCGTACGGGGGAGGCTCTTGGCAGAGATGCTTTTGGCAATGAGTACGAAGCTGTAGGATACTGGAATCATGCTTACTCCTATATAAGAGATGCTAATCTGCTTTTGGAAGTTTTGCCTAAGTATGCTTCAAATTATACTGAGATTAAGACCAATAGTTTTCTCGGAGAAGCTTATTTCGTTCGGGCTATGGTATATTATTCTCTTGTGAAACGTTATGGTGGTGTGCCTATTGTGGATAAAGTAATAGATTATCCTGCATCAGTATCGTTTGAAGACACGAAACTTTTCAGAGCTTCTGAAGAAGACACTTGGGATTTTATCGGTGCAGATCTTGATAAAGCTATCGAGCTACTTCCTGAAACAAATCAGAAAGGGCGTGCAAACAAGTATGCTGCAGCGGCTATTAAATCGCGTATTATGCTTCATGCCGGTTCTATTGCTAAGTATAATACAGTAGATTATGCACCAGTCAATGGAGTGCGTGTATGTGGTATTCCTCAGGAGAAAGCTGTCAGCTATTTCAAAGCGGCATATGACGCTTCTCAAATAGTAGAAGAAGGTGGTTATCGTCTTTATATGGATAAATGGGTTGATAATAACAGGCAGGCTCAAATTGATAACTTTACTGCGATTTTCTTGGAAGATACTTATGAAACGATCTTTGGGAGATACTATATTGATCCTGAATTCCTGCATCAGTTTGATAATTCAACCCAACCGATGCAAACCTCTAATGGAGACAATAATTCAGAAGTATGCCCAACATTGGATTTTGTGGAAATGTTTGAGTTTGACAATAAAGACGCTAATGGTAAATTTGACAATTTCGATAAGAATGGTCATTATAAACTCTATGATTCTCCATTAGATGCATTTATGGATTGCGAACCACGGTTAGCGGCTACTGTAATTCTTCCGATGTCTGAGTTTAAGAATGAAGTTATCGAACTGCGCAGAGGAATATTGACAGGTAAATCGGTATATGATATGGGGGCACTTTTGGACGCGTCTGACAATTACTCTTCAAACTATAATGTGGCAGTTGATGAAAATACGGTGAAACTGGTCAATTCGTTTGGTCAGAATAATGATGATTCCTATCTTGTCCAGTTGAAAAGCGGTTCAAAATATTGGAATGACCTTGCAGAAAGATATCCGGATAGAAAGGATATATATACCGGAAAAATGAGAAGATCCGGTGCCAGCGGACCGGTTTCCAATTGGGACTACGGAAATATCAGTGGTTTTTATCTGAGAAAGTATATGAATCCTGATCCGAATGCTCTTAATGGAGGTAATTACTCCTCTCAACCGTGGATAGAGATTCGTTATGCAGAGGTTCTCCTGAATCGTGCAGAGGCAGCATGGGAACTAGTTTCTTTAGGAGAAGTTGCTGATGCTAAAGGGAAAAACTATCTCTTGGTTGCAACAGATGGGATAAATTCTATCAGAAGAAGAGCAGGAGCGACAGAATTATCTTCAACTCTTTTAGCTGATGAAAAGAGTCGTGACATTATTCGTACGGAACGTCGTAAAGAGTTAGCTTTCGAAAACAAAACTTATTGGGATCTGAAAAGATGGAGAACGATAGATACTGAAGCGGAACAAAAAGATCGCAAATATCGCATTTTGTGTCCTTTCTTCTCGGTAGAAGATGATGCTTATTTCCTTGACGTGAAGTATACCGAGCCGAGAAGCCAAAATGGTGTGACGATGGAGCCGTACATTTACTCGTTCGAGCCAAGACAATATTATCAGAAAATCGATCCGGCTGAAATTACAAGAAATCCTAACTGTAGACAGAATCAGGGGTATTAATAGTATCGTGATATTCGAATTAATAAAACAGAGTATGAAAAAGATTATATATTATTTTTGTACATTAGCGACTATATTCGCTTTCATTTCATGTGGAAATGACAATTATGATGCTCCAGCAGAGACTTTTCAAGGTACATTCATAGATAAAGATACGAATGAGCCTATTCAGACGGCGGCAAGTACAGCTATAGAACATGGAGGTATCCGCATACGCCTGATGGAGTATAGTTGGAGTGATAATCCGGTCCCTTATGATTTCTTTGCAAAGCGTGATGGTACTTTCAATAATACCAAAATATTCAAAGGTACATACGGAATCATCCCGGAAGGCCCTTTTGTGCCATTGCCCGAAGAAATAATTGATATCGAAGGAGTGGTAAAAAAGAACTATTTTGTGGAACCATTGCTTCGGGTTCAGTGGGTAGGTGAGCCTGTATTAAAAGATGACGGGACTATAGAAGTTCAGGTGAAGATTACCCGGGGTACAGATAACCCCGACTACCAGCAACCCCTTGAAGAGGCTTGGTTGTTCGTGAGTCAGATAGACTATGTGAGCAATGCTCCGGGTGCATATAGTACAAAATTGTCTACCAATTTGACGCAGGCTGATTTGAAGAAGTATACATTGGGAGATGTTCTGACAATTAGAACTGGATATCCAAACGGATGGAATGGTGGGACGGGAGATCCTCAAAAGATTGATGATTCATATGAAAGACCTTACTTCCTTCGTTTCGGAGCCCGTACGTCCAAATCGTTTAGCAGCATAAAACGATATAACTTCACCGATGTAAAAGAGGTTTGGACAGGAAAAAAGTAGAATAGCTGAATAGATACCATAGCAGCAGATAGATAGTCCTATCTGCTCTATGGTCTGTAAATTTTACAATTGAAAAAACTTTGTAGCAAACCATGACGATCAACATTAAATATTTCTCTATAGTTATTATTTTGTTACTGACAGCTGTGTTTGCATCGGCTCAAGACAAAGTGATTAGAAGGCTTGAAAACGGCGAAAATCAGAAAATTGTTGTTTATGGTACAAGTCTTTCTGCATCGGAGAAGGGATGGCCGGCAATGCTGGAAGACAGTTTAAATGAATTCTATTCCGGAAAAGTAGAAGTTATTAATAGTGCACAAGCTGCTATGTGGTCTACTTGGGGAGTTGAAAATCTGCGCGAAAGGGTTTTAGAGCATAAGCCCGATATGGTTATTCTTGAATTTGCAATGAATGATGCTTTTCTGCCGTATACTACTTCCATAGAGGCTGCCAGGTTAAATCTTAAGTATATGGTGGGAAGAATCAGGGAGTTGTATCCTGATTGTTCCATTTTTATTCAGATTATGAATATGCCAATTGCAGAACACAAGGCTCAAAGGCCTGATATCGAGCTTTATTATGGAATGTATCGGAAAGAAGCTAAAAAATTGAAAGTTAAATTGATTGATCATTATGAGTATTGGCTGCCACTTCTTGAGAAAGGAGAAACTGAATTTCTCAAATTTGTGCCGGACGGCATCCATCCGAGTCTTACAGCACAGAAAGAATTTATACTTCCTCATATATTGAAGGCACTCGGAGTTTTAAATGTAGGATACTAAAAATAATACTATAATAAATAACGTATGAAAAAAAGACTCATTACTATTCTTTGCATCCTTGGGATGGCATTACCGGTATTGGCTGGTACGGGGAATATTGCATCTAAGGCAACTGCGACAGCTTCTTCGTCTCGGGATATGGAAAGTGGCCCGGATAAAGCGATTGATGGTTTTATACATTTAGATAATGCGGGAGAATGGGTGTCGGGCGCAATAATGCCCCATTGGCAGCAATTACCTTTTCCATGGATACAACTCGATTGGGAAGAAGAAGTAACCATTTCACGGATAATACTTTATGACCGCCCGAATAAAGAAGCTCATACGGCCGGAGGGGATTTATATTTCAGTGATGGGAGCAGAATCGGTGTTGTAGGTATTCCTAATGATGGTACTCCCAAAGTAGTGGAGTTCACACCCAAAAAAGTCCGCTGGGTAAGATTTGTAGCTAATGATGCCATTGGTTCTTATATCGGCTTATCAGAGATAGAAGTCTATCCGCCGGCTGAAGCATGTACTGATTTCGTTTCTCAGGTGAATCCGTTCATCGAGACAACAAAAGGCAGATATTTCTTTTTTATAACGGGTAATCAACCTTTTGGAATGATTGGAGCAGCTCCGATGACTCGAAATCGCAATCAGTTTGGTGGTGGATATAATTATAACTCCACAGAAGTTCTCGGATTTCCTCAAATCCATTGTTGGGTGCTTGCCGGGCTTACCCTTATGCCTACTACCGGAGGGATAAACCCAACTCTTGGAGAAGAAAACTGGAAATCTTCGTTCCTGCACGAAGAAGAGATTACACAACCTGGATATCACAGAATGTATCTCAAGGATTATGCCATCTGGGTGGAACAAACGGCAACGGATAGGACAGGTATGTACCGGCTTACGTTTACCAAAGATTCGGATGCGGACATTCTCGTCAACTTGGGTGGTTATATTGCTTCGACCACTATGCGTAATGCTTTTGTAAAGAAAGTCTCCAATAATGAGATAGAAGGAAATTTTGATACTTACGGTCGGCATTGGGGAGGACCGGAGAATGTGAAAATCCATTTTGTTATCCGTTTCGATAAAGATTTCGAACGATTGGACGGATGGCGGGACAAAGAACGTTATAGTGATATAGACACACTCAAAGGTTCGTCTGTCATCACTAGGCGGCACCCCAAAGAAGAATTAAGTTATCTGGATTCGCCGACATCAGGTGTATCGGCACACTATGCGGTGAAAACCGGAGAACGGATTTGTGTTCGTACGGCCATTTCGTATGTAAGTGTAGAGAATGCAAGAGAAAATTTGGAGAACGATGCGGTTACTTGGGATTTTGACCAAGTCAGGAAGTCGTCTCAGGATGAATGGAATGAATGGTTAGGGCGTATTGAAGTCAAAGGAGGTTCACAGGAACAGCGTACCAAATTTTATACGGATCTGTGGCATGTACTGCTTGGGCGGCATAAAATAGATGATGTTAATGGAGAATATCCTGATTTAACTGAAGGGGAGCGCTATTATTCTTATACTCGCAATATTCATCCGAAAACACGGACACTTCCATGTAGAGAAGATGGTAAGGTATTACATCACATGTACAATTCCGATGCTTTTTGGCTTACTCAATGGAACCTTAATATATTGTGGGGATTAGGATGGCCTGAGATGATGGATGAAATGTCGGCTTCACTCATTCGATATGCTGATAATGGTGGATTGATTCCGCGTGGGCCTTGTGCCGGAGGCTATACATATATTATGTCAGGGTGTCCGGCTACTCCTTTGATTGTTTCTACATATAATAAAGGACTAATGACCAAGTGTGATCCTATGCACGCTTTCAAGACAATGCAACGTAATCATATGCCAGGAGGTATGATGGGTATAGGAGACTATTATCTTGAGAATGGTTATCAACCTGGCAATGCAGGAATGACTATCGAATCAAATTTTCAGGACTGGGCTTTGTCGCAAATGGCAGTTCGTCTTGGATTGAATAGCGAGGCTGAATATTTCCGTTCTCGTTCTAACGGGTGGGAAAAACTATTTCATTCTGGACAGAAATTGATTTTTCCGAAGAACGATACGGGAGAATGGATTCATGAGGATCCTTTAAAAGGCGATGGTTATATCGAAGCAAATGCATGGCAGGCTACCTTTGGTATTTCACATGCTCTTCCTAAGCTTACTGAACTAATGGGAGGAGAAAACGAGTTCTGTAATAAGCTGAATCATGCTTTTGAGCAGGCAGCGCCTCAGGATTTTGTTTTCGGTTACGGAACCGGATATGTAAGTTATGCCAACCAACCGGGATGTTCCAACGCCCATGCATTCAGTTGGGGGGGCAAACCGTGGCTTACTCAATATTGGGTGCGTAGGGTCAATGAACAAGCATACGGTGCAACTACGCCCGATAGAGGTTATGGAGGGCATGATGAAGATCAGGGACAGATGGGTGGTGTCAGTGCATTGATGTCCATGGGGCTTTTCAGTGCCTGCGGAACAGCTGCCGAGAAACCTGTTTATGAAATAACTTCACCAGTTTTTGATGAGATTACCATTCATTTGGACAAGCGTTATTACCCGGCTGTTAATTCTGACAAATTCATCATTCGTACATATAACAACTCCGATCAGAATATGTATATAGGCAAGGCTCGCCTTAATGGAAAAAGTCTTGAAACATTCTGGTTCCCGCATGAAGCATTTGCTAATGGTGGGCTGTTGGAGTTATGGATGAGTCCTAATCCTAATAAGAAATGGGGAAAGAAAGAACTCCCGGTAAGGTAGATTGAAACTGTTTTCCTAAAAAAAGTGATAAATTAAGGCGATGACTCGTAATGAGTTGGTCGCCTTTTTTTCTACATTTTCTTATAGATACAGTTTGATGTTTGAAATGGAAGAGAAGAAAATTTAGAGATCAGTGAAAATCAGGTTTACGCAAAATGAAGACTTTCCTACGTAAAAGGAGTATAAAAAAAGTGAAGACTTGCCTACATTTGTCAATGTAAAAGACATCAGACTTATATAAGTCTCCGGATTAACCACCCGGAATAATATTATGAATCACTAAATTTGTATCTTATGCAATGGAAAAAGAACCAATCTGATTTGCAGAGAACTGTATCCGTCCGGATACCTTTTTTATCTGTATGTTTTTTGTTGCTTTGGGTTTGTATGGGCGTAGTGGCACAAACAAATTACAAAATCTCAGGTACGGTGGTTGCTGCTAAAGACGGTGAACCACTGATCGGTGTAAATGTCCTTCAAAAGGGGACAACTAATGGAGTAGTTACGGATATAGACGGAAATTTCACTCTGTCTGTTTCTCTACCATGTGAAATCTCTGTTACTTATGTAGGCTATCTGGGGCAGTCTGTTAAAGTAAGTTCTGCTATGGTTCCCTTGAAAATAGCCTTGGAGGAAGACAGTGAGATGCTGGATGAAGTGGTTGTTGTGGGCTACGGAGTGCAGAAAAAGAAATTAGTCACCGGAGCCACTGTTCAGGTGAAAGGCGATAATATAGCCAAGCTGAATACAGTGAATGCTTTGGGAGCCCTTCAAAGCCAAACACCCGGTGTGAATATCACACAAAGTTCGGGTATGCCGGGAGAAGGTTTCAAAGTTACCATCCGTGGTTTGGGAACCACTGGCTCGGCTTCACCTCTTTATATTATAGATGGTATGCCAAGTGGAGATATCAATAATCTGAATCCAGCTGATATTGAATCGCTCGATGTGCTGAAAGATGCTGCTTCAGCGGCTATTTATGGTTCGCGTGCTGCCAATGGTGTAATTCTGGTGACTACAAAGCAAGGACGCATTGGCAAACCTGAGATTTCTTATGACGGATATTATGGCGTACAGAACGTGTATCGTATGCCTGATGTGCTGAATGCGCAAGAATTTGCCATGATTATGAGCGAGGCACGCATGATGGATGGTTTACCCGATTACGACTATGCTTCGTTGGTTCCTGACTGGGAAGCAGTGAAGAATGGTACATGGAAGGGGACGAACTGGCTGGATGAATCACGTAATAAGAATGCTCCGATACAAAATCACGCATTGAATGTCACAGGAGGTACAGAACAGTCTGTTTACTCTATCGGCTTGGCATATACCAATCAGGAAGGTATTATCGGATCTCCGGCACAACCTAAATATATCCGTTACACTGCGCGTGTCAACTCGGAACATACTTTATATCGCAAGGGCAAACTGGATATCATCAAAGTAGGTGAGAACCTAACTTACTCTTATTCTGAGAGGAACGGTATCGCTATCGGTGATACTTGGAGTAATGATATCCGCAATATGTTGCATGCAAATCCTTTCTTGCCCAATAAAGACGAGAACGGCAATTTTCATTATGCCATTCCCTGGGAAATACGTGAGGCCAACCCTATCGGACAAATGTATTATGCAAGTGGACAGAATATTGCTAAATCGCATGCGTTGCAGGGGAATATCTTTCTCACAATTCAACCGGTGACCGGACTGAAACTGAAGTCTAATTTTGGTTATTCGTTTTATGCGGATAATAGTCGTAGTTTTACTCCGGTCTATAAATTGGCAAGCAACACCTTTAGTGATAACAATAGTGTGACTCAGGAAATGTCTATGGGTGGCAATATTATGTGGGAGAATACGGTGACTTATGATTTCAAACTGAATAGTCATAGTTTCGGTGTATTATTAGGTCAATCCATTGAAAAGCATGGATTGGGAGATACGATAGGCGGAAGTAATATTAATTCTATTTTCGATGATTTCAAACATGCTTATCTGAGCAATACTCCAACCATTACTAACCGTACCAGTCTTCATGGTTATCCCTGGGGCAAAGAGTCGCTGGCTTCTTTCTTTGGCAGGGTGAATTATGATTATGCCAACAAATATATGGCTACTGCAGTATTACGTATTGACGGTTCCTCTAAATTCGCACGCGGACATCGTTGGGGATATTTCCCGTCCGTATCTGTCGGTTGGGCCATTTCGGAGGAGGCTTTCATGGAAT
This sequence comes from uncultured bacterium, assembly GCA_905215555.1. GTDB lineage: Bacteria > Bacteroidota > Bacteroidia > Bacteroidales > Bacteroidaceae > Bacteroides. The sequence goes on along the minus strand of CAJMQU010000005.1, from coordinate 32,682 downwards.
CCACTAAATCTTGGATGGATTTCCTGAAGATACGTGCCAGTTGGGGGCAGAATGGTAATCAGGATATTGATGGTTTCCAGTACCTCTCAACTATTGCATTTGGTGGAGCTGATTATACGTTCGGCCCGGATAAATCGGTGTTGACATCCGGAGGTTATCCCGATATTCTGGCAAATCCGGCTGTGACCTGGGAAACTTCCGAACAGTTGGATTTTGGCTTGGATGCACGTTTTCTGAACAATCGTTTAGGGGTAAATTTCGACTATTATATTAAAGATACGAAGGATTGGCTGCTTGTTGCACCGATGTTGGACTCATTCGGGACAGGTGCTCCATTTGTGAATGGTGGTGATGTGCGTAATCAAGGCTATGAAATATCTTTGAACTGGAATGACCATATTTCTGATTTTGAATACAGCGCTACCCTTAACCTGGCACATAATAAGAATAAGGTAACCCGTATAGCCAATGCAGAGGGCATTATTCATGGCGATCCTGATGTATTAAGCAATCAGACTACGGAAATGTATCGTGCGCAAGTAGGTTATCCCATCGGATATTTCTATGGCTATTCTACTGCGGGAATCTTTCAGTCTGAAGAACAGATAGCCAATTATAAAGGCGCCAAATTGGACGGTACAAAACCGGGTGATGTAATCTGGGTAGATCGTGACCATAACGGGGTTATTGATGATGGTGACCAGGGTATGATAGGCGATCCTAATCCCGATTATAATTTGGGATTGAGTTTAAGCGCATCCTATAAGGGATTCGATATCAGTATGACTATGAATGGCACTTTCGGTAATCAGATCATGAAGTCCTATCGCTCGTATGTGGATTATACCCGTCAAAACTATACGTCCGATATCTTCGGCCGTTGGCATGGTGAAGGTACGTCAGACAGACTGCCCCGTCTGACATCAGGTACTCACTCCAACTGGCAGTACGTTTCGGATCTTTATATGGAAGATGGGGATTATCTTCGTATGCAGAACCTGACAATAGGTTATGACTTCAAGAAATTATTTAAGAACCTGCCGTTGAAGCAACTTCGTTTATATGTGGCGGCACAGAATCTGTTCACCATAACCGGTTACTCGGGTATGGATCCGGAAGTGGGCTATGGTGGCTATCAGGATTGGGTGTCCGGCATTGATTTAGGTTTCTATCCCAGTCCGAGAACCTATATGGTAGGCGTGAATATTAAATTTTAAAGGAGAAGTAGTATGAAAAAAATATGGATATTTTCGATAGTAGCCCTTTTCTTTGTGGGCTGTGAAGGATTTTTGGATAGTGAGAATCTGACGAAGAAAGATAACTCCAATTTTCCTAAAAACTCTGGAGATGCAGAAACTGCACTGACAGGTGTATATGCGTTGCTCCGTGAAATGACTCCGGGAGAAGATGGGCAAAGTTTTTTTCTGACAGCTGAGTTGCTTTCTGATGATCGTTTTGGAGGCGGCGGACCGGATGACCGGCGTATGCATGCAGTAGACAGGTTGAAGAAAGTTGATGAGAATATGTTTGCTGATGTTTGGAAACAGGATTACCGTGCTATCTATCGCAGTAATATGTTGTTGAGCTCATTAGACGGTATCAGTTGGGAGAGCCGGGAGGTTCGTGACAAGATCGAAGGGCAAGCCTGCTTCCTGCGTGCTTATTTTTATTTCGATTTATGTCGTCTGTTCGGTACTGTTCCTTTGCTCTTAACCTCTGAACCGACGAATATTCCGCGGGCATCAGTAGAAGAACTGTATGCGCAGATTGCAGCTGATTTGAAAACCGCTGTTGAGAAGTTGCCTTCCGTCAAGTATAGTCCTGCCAATAGTTCAGAGTTGGGGCGTGCTACCAAATGGGCGGCAGAAGCTTTGTTGGCACGAGTTTATTTGTTTTATACCGGTTATTATCAAAAGGAAAGTATACCGTTGCCGGATAATGGTTCGTTGTCAAAGACAGATATCATCACCTATCTGGATGATTGCATAAACAACAGCGGGCATGACCTGATCGGAGATTTCAGGAATTTGTGGCCTTATAGCAATGTTTATACCAAAAAGGATTATAAGTATGCTCAGGATAATAATTTGAATTGGATAGGAGAAGACGGAGCCAATGTAGAAACAGTTTTTGCTATCCGTTATTCCACGAAAGCTACTTGGGATAATCCTTGGTATAATAATGAGGTGTGTTTGTATTCGTCTCCACGTGAACCGGCGAGTTTGGATGATATCTTTCCTTTTGGCATAGGTTGGGGGATAGGAACGGTGAACCCAAAGTTGTGGGAATCATGGCCTTCTAAAGATATTCGTCGTGAAGCATCTATTATGAGTGTGGAAAAAGAAATGCCTGATTACGGTTGGGGATGTGATAAACAGATGAATGAAACCGGTTATTGGCAGAAAAAGTATATGGCTATCAATGCTTATAACGAGGAAGGGGAGAGTGTGAACTATAGTCGTATTCTCTATCCTGGGATTGATCCGGATTATCAGTTGAATAATACGCAGGATTTAGTAATCATCCGTTTTGCAGATGTCTTGTTGATGGCAGCCGAACTGAAGCGTGATGCGGCTCCTATGAATCGTGTGCGTGCGAGAGTCGGACTGGAATCTGTTGCTTACTCGGATGAAGCTTTGCGTGATGAACGCCATTGGGAACTTGCTTTCGAAGGTTTGCGCTATTATGATTTGCTTCGTTGGGGAATTGCCGGAGAAGCTCTGAGCCGGCAAAATGGTGTGAAAGTTTTGGATAATATGGTTGAAACCCGCATGGATATGGGGGATATAGCACAACGCCTTCAAGCTACAAAGGGATTGATGCCGTTGCCTAAGACGCAGATTGACTTGTCGGCCGGGATATTGGAACAAAATCCGGGTTGGGGAAATGAGAGTAATATGAATTAATGATTTTAAAATATTCGGATATGAAAAATATAGCGATAGGATTTTTATCGATATGGTTGCTGGTAGCATGCGATCCGGTGGTGGACAATAAGGAAATGGGGGGTGTAGTCAGTGAAAGTGAACTGAAGCTGGATGTACATGCCACTACGGAAGGTGGTAATGAGATTGTCATGACGAATAATACGCCCGGTGTAGGCAGTTATTGGGATCATATTACGGGCATTTCCACCAAGCAAACCGTTACGGCTGCATTACCATTTCTAGGCGAGCAGACGATCAGGTTCATCGGTTTCTGCGATGGTGGACAGGTGGCTACTACCCGTACGATTACTATTACTAAGATAGATCATCCTGTAGCCAAAGAATGGGCTTTCTTTGCCGGTTCCGGAACAAATGGGAAGGCATGGGTTTGGAATTTGGAAGATTATGATGCTGTGTATGGCACAGGTGGCTGGCTGACTGAGTTTGAACCAAGCTGGGATGTTACCCCTGTTGAAGAGTTGGAGGATCTGGATTGTGAACTGATGTTCGACCTTAATGGCGGACCGAATCTGAGTAAGATAGATGCAGACGGTAATGTGTTGGAAAAAGGAACATTTTCCTTTGATATGTCAGTGGTCAAGACTAATCCGGATAACGGAGAACAGTGGTCTCTCGGTCAGTTAAAACTAACGGGAGTATCAGTATTGAGCGGACATGCTTTTTACGATGAATCCAATACGATTACTATCTTTGAGATTCTGGAATTAACGGATGATAGAATGGTATTATGCTGGAATCCTTCGGGTGCAGAAGCATGGACCGATGCTACATTCTGGTGCTTTAGAAAGAAATAACTTTAACACACAAAAAGAGGTAGGCGGAAGGTGGAGGACTCCCCCCATTTTGATGTTCTCTGCTTCCGCTTTCTTGAATATAAATTATAGGAAATGAAAATAGGTATAGATTTAGGAGGAACCAACATGCGCGTTGGTTTAGTGGAAAACGGTTCTTTAGTAAGAAAAGAAGTTGTATCTTGCCCCGCTAAAGCAACGTATGAGGAAGTGTTAGCTCGCTTGGAGGGGTTGATAAATCTGGTAATGTGTCCGGAAGTGAAAGGTATAGGTGTGGGAGTTCCTTCGGTTGTCGACTCAGAAGAAGGTGTCGTATATAATGTAGCGAATATTCCTTCCTGGAAGGAGGTTCCGTTAAAGCGATTGCTGGAAGAACGTTTTTCGGTTCCGGCTTATATCAATAATGATTCCAATTGTTTTACGTTGGGAGTGAGACTTTTCGGCGAAGGGCAGCGATATCGGAATCTAGTGGGAATGACAATCGGTACGGGTGTCGGTACGGGAATCATTATAAATGGCGAACTCTATTGCGGACAGAATACCGGTGCGGGAGAAGTGGGATCTTTGCCCTATCTTTCCTCTGATTTTGAACATTATTGCAGTAGCGGTTTTTTTGTCAGGTATCATAATCTGACTGGTAAGGAGGCTGCGGAGAGAGCGGAAACGGGAGATACGAAATCCTTGGAAGTTTGGAATGAGTTTGGAACTCATATCGGTGAATTGATGAAGGCTGTACTGTTTACGTATGATCCCGAAGCCATTGTGATAGGTGGAGGTATAGCGTCTGCATTTACTTTCTATAAACAAGCCATGTATAAGGCTATGCAGACATTCCCTTATGCAGAAACGGTGAAGCGGGTGAAGATTTTTGTTACTGAGGTGGAAGATGTGGCATTGTTGGGCGCATCCGCCTTAGTAGGAAGTCATTAAAACTAATTTAGAGTTAAGAGTATATGAAAAGTAATTTGATTAAATCGTTGACTTTGTTTGCTTGTCTTGCAATGACGCTGTCTTCGTGTGAAAAACGTGACTTGTTTGCGGGTGATTCACTGCTCTCGGATGGATGGAAGGTGCAGTCTTCCGCCAAGATATCCTCTTCGGGTGAAGAAATCTCCTCTTCTCAGATGAAAACAGATGAATGGTATGATGCAATAGTGCCTTCTACCGTGATGGGTACATTAATCCACAATGGGATTTATACGGACGTACTGGAAGGGATGAACTATGAAAATATCGATAAATCTCTTTTTGATACTACATGGTGGTATCGGACTGAATTTGAATTACCACGTCTGGAAAAAGGACAACATGCTTCGCTGATGTTCGATGGTATCAGTTATGCCGCTAATATCTGGTTGAACGGGAAGCAAATTGCTGCTCGTGATTCTGTGTATGGAACTTTTCGTCGTCACAGACTGGATATAACGGACGTGGCTCAGGAGAAGAATATATTGGCTGTAGAAATATTCAGGGCGCAACCCGGAGAGCCGAATATAGGCTTTGTGGATTGGAATCCGCGTCCGGCAGATGAGAGTATGGGTATCTTTCGGGAAGTACGTATACTGATGAACAATGAGGTGAGTATGGAAAATTCCGTGGTACACTCCAAAGTAAACACGGAAACGTTGGACGAGGCTTGGTTGACAGTAGAAACTCTGTTGACGAATGAATCTGATCAAACCGTTACGGGGCAACTGACCGGAACACTGGAAGGAAAGACATTCTGTATCCCGATATCACTTGCTGCCAAAGAATCGAAAAGAGTGAAGGTGACCTCGGAAGAAGCGGATTTATTACATTTAAAGAATCCACGCCTTTGGTGGTGTCATAATATGGGGAATCCGGAAATGTACAACATGGATTTGACTTTTGCGATAGATGGTAAAACGTCAGACAAGGAAACCGTAAACTTTGGTGTACGTGAGATAAAAGACTATTTCACGGAAGAGGGGTATCGTGGATTTCTGTTGAATGGCAAAAAAGTGTTGGTGAGAAGTGCCGGTTGGACGGATGATATTTTCCTGCGGGATACGCCTGCCACTAATGAGATACAGGTTCAGTATGTACGTGATATGAATCTGAACTCTATCCGGTTTGAGAATATTTGGGGAACTTCTCAGAATGTGTATGATTTGTGTGACCGCTATGGTTTATTGGTGTTGGTCGGATGGAGCTGTCATTGGGAGTGGGATAATTATCTCGGTTCTCCGTGTGATGAGTTTGGTGGAATCAAGTCTGAGGCAGACATGAATCTGATAGCCCGTTCACTGAATGACCAGATACTTTGGTTGCGCAATCATCCCTCCATTATTGCATGGTTTGTGGGCAGTGATATGATTCCGCGTCCTGAGTTGGAGAAACGTTACCAGGCTTACTTGTCTCAGATAGATGATCGTCCTTACATAGGAGCTGCTAAAGAGCTGACCAGTGAAGTGACGGGAGCTACCGGCATGAAAATGGCGGGGCCGTATGAGTATGTTGCTCCCGACTATTGGTATTCGGAAGAAGCGCTGGGTGGGGCATTCGGATTTAATACAGAAACTGGAATCGGAGCACAATTGCCCGTAATAGAGTCTATACGCAGGATGATTCCGTCTGATAAACTATGGCCGGCAGGTAAAGAGTGGGATTATCATTGTACGGTTTCCGATGCGGCCATGAATTCTATGGAAGTTCTGAAAGAGAGTATTACTGCCCGTTATGGTGAGGCTAAAGACCTGAATGATTTTCTTCTGAAGGCAGATTGGCTGAACTATGAAGGTACACGTACTATGTTTGAGGCATTTCGTGTAAATATTCCCCGTGCCACGGGCATTGTGCAATGGATGCTTAATTCCGCCTGGCCTTCCTTGTACTGGCAGTTATACGATCATTATCTGATTCCTACTGCTGCATATTATTCTGTGAAGAAATCCAATGCTCCGCAACAATTGATATATCATTATGATCGGAATGCCGTTTATGCAGTAAATGAAGGTGCGGAGCCGATTCGGATGCAGGGATTGATGTCTTTGTATAGTCTTGATGGTAAAACATTGGCACAGCAAGCTACAGGACTGGAGGTCGCTCCTTATACGGTAGTGAGAGCTTTTGATGTTCCGGCGGTAGAAGATAATGCTTTCTTGTATTTGCAGTTGGATGATCAAGAGGGCGCTTGCATGATTGATAACTTATATTGCCTCTCGGCTACACAGGATGTGCATGATTGGGCAAATACCGATTGGGTACGTACCCCGGTTAAGAAGTCGGCCGATTTTACCCGACTGGCAACTATGCTTCAGGCAAACTGTGATGTGAATGCCATAGTCAGACAGGAAAAAGACAATCTGATAGTGGAAGTTACGCTTGAAAATGATCCGACAGTATTAGCTTTCTTTATTCGTCTTTCACTGAAAAATGAAGAAGGGGAACTGCTTTATCCGGTATTCTGGGAGGATAATTATTTATCTGTAATTCCCGGAGGAAGACGAACCTTGAAATGCCTTGTCCCACAATCAGTAGCCCGGGCACAATCTGTGACTTTGACAGTTTCCGGCTGGAATGTACCGGAGAAAAAGATGGAACTCTCTTTGGAAAACATGAAATAAGTGAGTAACTTGCGGGCACTATGATTAGATTAATTCTTTTGACAGATTTTACTGAAGCTTTTGCCCACAATTTATTAAGGGGGATTTTGGAATACTCCAAGGGACGTGAGCCTTGGGTGGTATGCCGGATGCCCCCTTCTTATAAACAGGCTCATGGTATTCCCGGAGTGTTGAAATGGGCCAAGAAGTGGCAGGCAGATGCTATCATTGCCCAATTTGACGATAGTGATGATGTGGAGCTATTTCGGGAGAATGGAATAATTGCGTTGGCTCAGGATTTTAAGTCTCGTTTTACGACTATTCCTAATATTACAAGCGAATATAAGTTGACCGGGCGGATGGCTGCTGATTTCTTCCTGCAAAAAGGGTTTCGTAATTTTGCATTTTATGGCTATGAGAATGTAGTCTGGTCAGAGGAACGTTGTTTGGGTTTCAGGGATAGAATAAGGGAGAAAGGGTTTGGTGATAATTTTTTTGAATATCAAAAACAACCTTTGGAGAATTTGTGGTATTACGAATCCGAACCGTTAGCAAGCTGGATTAAGTCTTTGCCGCATCCGTTGGCGTTGATGGCTTGCGATGATACGCAAGGAAATAAAATTATGGAGATTTGCAGGGTATTAGGTATCAAGATTCCTGAAGAAATTGCGGTTTTGGGAGTGGATAATGATGAGATTATCTGTAGCTTGTCCGATCCGCCTTTGTCCAGTGTGAACCTGAATATAGTGAAAGGGGGATATGAAGCTGCCGAATTGATAGAAAGGTTAATGCGGGATAAAGGAGCCTCCTGTGAAGATGTGGTTATACATCCTACAAGCATAACGAACCGGCTTTCTACTGATATTTATTCTACCGGTGATCCTTATATCCTGATTGCGCTGAAATATATACATCAGAATCTGGCTGCCAAGCTTACGGTGGAAGATATTGTACGCCAAGTTCCATTGTCCAGAAGATTGTTGGAAATACACTTCAAACAAGTCACTGGAAGCTCCATCTACCAATATATTTTTAATTTACGTATGGAGCGTTTTTCCCAATTATTGTTAGAAAGTAATGAGCCTATTGCAGATATTGCTATGTCAGTGGGATTATCTGATTATAAGAACCTGTCTCGTCAGTTTAAGTTGTGGAAAAAATGTTCACCCGCTGAATATCGGAAGATTCACCGGGTGAAGTGATGAGGAGATCACTTATTTTTTCTTTCTTAAATCCTTTCCCTCATATTTGCAGATTGCCTGAATCCATTCCTCTTCCAGTGGTTTGGATTCGTGCTTTTCCAAATCAAAAGTTACCATTACGGAGGTGCAAATACATTTGACTTCCTGAGTTTCCGTATCGATCACCCGCTGGGCCAGATGAAAACTTTTCGTTCCGATTTCTGTAACGGCAGTTTGTACGGCAATGTGGTCCGAACCGTAAATCTGTGCAAGGAAGTTCGCTTCGATGTGCACGACAACAATACCGTCTCTTTCCCAGTCAACGTCCGGACACACAGAAGCAAAGTATTCGGTTTTCCCTAAATCATAGAAAGAGAAGTAAACCGTATTGTTTACATGGCCGAACTTGTCGACATCATTGAATCGTAGTTGTATGGGCAGGGTGTGGTTAAATTGAATTTCTTCCATTGTTTTCTCTTAAACTTTTCTATTAATCCGTGCAAAAATAGTACTTTTGCGTGTTAATCACTGTATTTATACACCAAGAAATGATAGAAGATATTAAAAAAGCCTGTCAGGTGATGAATGAAGGCGGGGTTATTCTGTATCCCACCGACACCATTTGGGGCATTGGTTGTGACGCCACCAACGAGGAAGCTGTGCGGCGCGTGTATGAGATTAAGCAGCGCTCGGACAGCAAGGCGATGCTGGTATTGGTAGATTCTGCCGTAAAAGTGGACTTCTATGTGCAGGATGTGCCGGAAGTGGCTTGGGATTTGATTGAGGTCGCAGATAAACCGTTGACCATCATCTATTCCGGTGCACGCAATCTGGCTCCCAACTTGCTTGCCGAAGACGGTAGTGTGGGAATCAGGGTGACGAATGAGGAGTTTTCAAAACGTCTTTGCCAACAATTCCGCAAGGCTGTTGTGTCTACATCTGCCAATATCAGCGGACAACCTTCACCGGCAAATTTCAGTGAAATTACAGAAGAACTCAAGTCGATGGTAGACTATATAGTGGGATATCGCCAGGATGAAACAGGACATCCGAAGCCATCCAGTATCATCAAGCTGGATAAGGGAGGCGTTATAAAAATCATACGCGAATAAATGAGGCTGCCTCAGGCAGCTGCCTTCATCCGGTTTGTCTGGATAAGGGCATATAAATAGGTATAATGGAAAAAGAGAAGAGAAGTTTGTTTCAGCGTTTCCTATTATGGCGCGAGAAGAATATTAAGGAAAAGCAATTTATCTTGATACTCAGCTTTCTGGTAGGTATCTTTACGGCAATCACAGCTTTGATACTGAAGATGCTGATACATTGGATACAGGATTTTCTGACGAATAATTTTAATTCTACAGAGGCCAACTACCTTTATCTGGTTTATCCGGTGGTAGGTATTTTCCTGGCAGGATTGTTCGTGCGTTATGTGGTGAAGGATGATATTAGTCATGGAGTAACCAAAATCCTTTATGCAATTTCCCGGAGGCAGGGACGGATCAAGCGGCATAATACATGGTCGTCTGTGATTGCCAGCTCCATAACCATCGGCTTCGGTGGGTCGGTAGGAGCGGAGGCGCCTATTGTGCTGACGGGATCGGCTATAGGTTCCAACCTGGGGAGTGTCTTCAAGATGGAGCATCGCACGCTGATGCTGCTGGTGGGCTGTGGTGCTGCCGGTGCTATTGCCGGTATCTTCAAGGCGCCTATTGCGGGATTGGTATTTACGTTGGAAGTACTGATGATAGATCTGACCATGACTTCTTTGCTGCCGTTATTGATTTCTGCGGTGACTGCCGCTACTGTGTCTTATATCACTACCGGTACGGAAGCTATGTTCAAATTCCATCTCGATCAGGCATTTGAAATGGAACGTATTCCTTACGTTATCATGTTAGGTATATTCTGCGGGTTGGTTTCACTTTATTTTACCCGTGCCATGAATTCGGTAGAAGGTGTGTTCGGCAAGTTGAAAGGTCCTTATCAGAAGTTGGCTTTGGGTGGTATAATGCTGAGTATCTTGATTTTCCTCTTTCCTCCACTCTACGGTGAAGGTTACGATACTATTGAGTTATTGTTGAACGGTACTTCCAATGCTGATTGGGATACGGTGATGAATAATTCATTCTTCTATGGACATGGCAACTTGCTGTTGCTCTATCTGATGCTGATTATCCTCTTTAAGGTCTTTGCATCCAGTGCTACGAATGGTGGAGGCGGTTGCGGTGGTATCTTTGCCCCCTCTCTGTATCTGGGATGTATCGCCGGTTTCGTCTTTGCCTTTTTCAGCAATAAATTCGATTTCTCTTACTATCTGCCCGAAAAGAATTTTGCCCTCATGGGGATGGCGGGCGTAATGAGTGGCGTCATGCATGCTCCGTTGACGGGAGTCTTCCTCATTGCCGAGCTGACCGGAGGATATGACCTTTTCCTGCCGTTGATGATTGTAGCTGCCAGCTCTTATCTGACAATTATTGTTTTTGAGCCTCATAGTATTTATTCCATGCGTTTGGCGAAGAAAGGTGAATTGCTGACCCATCATAAGGACAAAGCGGTACTGACACTGATGAAAGTGGAGAATGTGGTGGAGAAGGATTTCGTAGCCGTTCATCCTGAAATGGACTTGGGTGAGTTGGTAAAGGCTATCTCGGCTTCCCGCCGCAATATATTCCCCGTGACGGATAAGACCGGAATCCTGATTGGCATTGTGATTCTGGATGATATCCGGAACATTATGTTCCGCCAAGAGTTGTATCACCGTTTCACGGTAGGCAAACTGATGACAGCCATTCCGGCTCGCTTGTATGATACGGACAGTATGGAACAGGTAATGCGTACTTTTGATGATACGCAGGCATGGAATCTTCCTGTGGTGGATGAAGAAGGACATTATCTTGGATTTGTTTCCAAATCGAAGATATTCAACTCTTACCGTCAGGTGTTGGTGCATTTTTCAGAAGATTAAGTACATTGTAAATTGTAAATGAAATGATGAAGAAAGAAGATTTGCGAATAGTTTATATGGGCACTCCCGATTTTGCCGTGGAGTCCTTGCGTTGTTTGGTAGAAGGTGGATATAATGTAGTGGGTGTCATCACCATGCCTGATAAACCGGCAGGACGGGGACATAAACTCCAGTTCTCTCCTGTGAAGCAATATGCACTGGAGCAGAATCTTCCCTTGTTGCAGCCGGAGAAACTGAAAGATGAGGCTTTTGTTCAGGCTTTGCGCGAGTGGGAGGCTGACTTACAGATAGTGGTTGCTTTTCGCATGTTGCCCGAGGTGGTATGGAATATGCCCCGTTTGGGAACGTTCAATCTTCATGCTTCGCTTTTGCCTCAATACAGGGGGGCTGCACCTATCAACTGGGCGGTAATCAACGGTGATACGGAAACGGGTATCACGACTTTTTTTCTGCGTCATGAGATTGATACAGGTGAAGTTATCCAGCAAGTACGCATTCCTATTGCCGACACTGACAATGTGGGAATAGTGCATGATAAGTTGATGATGCTTGGCGGAAAGCTGGTGGCCGAAACTGTGGATGCTATCTTGAGTGATGCGGTGAAACCTATTCCGCAGGAAGAAATGGCTGTCGTCGGTGAACTGCGCCCTGCACCGAAGATTTTTAAAGATACTTGCCGCATCGACTGGAATCAGCCGGTGAAGCGTATTTATGACTTTATACGCGGTTTGTCCCCTTATCCTGCTGCGTGGTCAGAACTGGTTCAGCCTGATGGCGAGACAGTAGTTATGAAGATATTTGAAACTGAAAAGATAATCAAAGCTCATCAGTTTGCTCCAGGCACTTTGCTGACTGATGGTAAAACTTATATCCACATAGCTGCGACAGACGGTTTTATTGGTGTTCATGCTTTACAATTGCCAGGTAAGAAGCGGCTGAGAACAGATGAACTTTTACGGGGGTTCCGGTTGACGGAAGAGTTCCGGATGGCGTGAGATTGCCTGGTTGATAAGGGGATAAGGAGATGAGGAAACAAGATCATGAGGAACGATTACAGCGAATACAGCACAGTTCCTTGTCAACTTCTTCCTTTGTCAACTAAATTATCTTTTATAACTCTTGTCCTTTTCCCGGAAATTTCTTTTCTTTGCATATTATTAACTCTTAAAATATCGAATGCCTATCGGAATACATTACGCTGAAAACTAAAAAACACACGTAATGAAAATACAAGCAAATGCTGCTGACGAAAAGTTAGTGGTGCTTTATGCACAAGGTAACAACGAGGCATTCGATATCCTGTTGAATCGTTATAAAGACCGTCTTTATGCGTACATCTATTATACTGTACGTAATGAAGAATTGGCAGAAGACATTTTTCAGGAAACTTTCACGAAAGCTATTATCACTATTCAGCAGGGGCGGTACAATGAAAACGGTAAATTTCCTGCCTGGCTGACGCGTATTGCCCATAATCTTATTATTGACTGTTTCCGTCAGGAAAAGCAGGAGAATCTGGTATCCTGCGATGAAGAAGAACGGAATTTACTGAATAATATCCATCTTTCCGAGGGAACGGTCGAAACAGAAATCGTAAGTCGGCAAATCCTTGCAGATGTGCGCCGATTGATGAAACATCTGCCGGATGAACAACGGGAAGTGGTACAAATGCGCTTTTATCAAGATCTCAGTTTCAAGGAAATAGCAGAGATGACGGGAGTCAGTATCAATACTTCTTTGGGACGGATGCGCTATGCTATATTGAATTTGCGGCGTATGGCAGAGAAGCATGGAATAGTCCTGACTGTGGACTGAAAAATACATCATTTAACAAGCTTTTTTCGTTTCGTGATGCAGTATTTATGGAACGCACTGCATTTAACCTAATGTACGTACAACCTTAATTATGTGAATTATTAATTTATTTATCAAACTAGACTAAAATTTTTATGTCATGGAAAAAGTACACTATCTAAAGCGTTTCATGTTTTTTGTAATGGCCTTCGGCCTGGTGACAACATTTGTTTCTTGTGACGACGACGATGAACCTAAACCGACAGTTCCCGTATTGACCGATGTAGTAGGTAAATATGCCGGAACAATGGAAACCCTTGTTGCAGTACCGGCAGCGGAAGAAGGTGAAGAAACTCCCGGAGGTACGGCTGCAACTGCAGAAGTAACAAAAGACGAAGTTGTATTTGAGAAGTTTCCAGTAGAAGAGTTGATAACATCCATTGTGGGTAAGGAAGTTGCTCCCGGAATCATTGAAGCTGTAGGCGACGTTAGCTATAAAATGAAGTATACACCGACCTTTAATGATGATAAGACTGTTATCAATATGGCACTTGCTACCGAGCCTTTGGTTCTTGAAATCAACTTACCGACAGAAGAAACTGCTGAAGGGGAAGAAGGGACTCCGGATTTGAAAGTAGAAGTAACTGTTGCGGCTTCTGAGCCAGCTGCTTTTGCTTATGCCGGTGCCAAATTAGTCTTCAAACTTCAAGCAACAAGTATAAAAGTGAATGGTGAACCTTTTGAATTTCCCGTCACTACTTTCTCATTTGACTTAGCCAAAACGAAATAAATCATTTCATCTCGATTAGTAAAAGAACCCAGGTATGGTGTCACAGCACTCTCCTGGGTTCTTTTATTTACATATCCCATGTTTTTTATAACTTCTTGTATACTATTTCCCCTTCTTCCCCGTTCTTATCATATAAAGGAACTCCTACCTCATAACGGGCAGCCTGTGACCTCAACTTTTAATTTTTAATTTAGTAGGCCTATGAATAAAAAAACTACTTCTTCTTTAGCTTCTTCATCTGTCAAAACACGTGGTTTTACTGTACCGGCTTCCGGAAAATGTCCAAAACCTTCCGAAAAGACTCTTGCCTTTCTCCGTAGTTTTGCCCGCAACTATCGGGTGGAACCTCAGCTTCCGCAGGGCTTACAGGGAATTATATTAGGATGAATGAAATCTTTTGCCTACATTTGTATGTTGTTATTAGACATGACCTGTAAAATGTAGTGTATTATGAAACCAATCATAGCTCCCTCTATCTTGTCTGCTGATTTTGCTAATTTGGCAAAGGACTTGGAAATGGTGAACCGTAGTGAAGCAGACTGGGTACACATCGACATTATGGACGGTGTGTTTGTCCCTAATATTTCTTTCGGTTTTCCTGTATTGAAATATGTGGCGAAAATTTCAAAGAAACCTTTGGATGTGCATCTGATGATTGTACAACCTGAGAAATTCATCAACGAAGTGAAGGCACTGGGTGCACACACCATGAATGTGCATTTCGAAGCTTGTCCACATCTGCACCGGGTAGTGCAGCAAATACGTGAAGCTGGTATGCAACCTGCCGTAACTCTTAATCCGGCTACACCTGTGACAATGTTGAAAGATATTATTCAGGATGTGTACATGGTGTTGCTAATGAGTGTAAATCCTGGCTTTGGCGGTCAGAAGTTTATAGAACATACGGTTGAGAAAGTGCGTGAGTTGCGTGCTTTGATAGACAGTACCGGCTCAAAGGCTCTGATTGAAGTGGATGGCGGAGTGAATCTAGAGACAGGTGCACGTCTGGTTGCTGCCGGTGCAGATGCCTTGGTTGCCGGAAGTGCCGTTTTCGCAGCTCCTGATCCTGAAGGGATGATACATTCATTGAAGGAGCTCTAATTCTTCATTCAGTTGATAATTAACAGCCTGCAACGGCATCCTTTCTTACGACTTTTGATGCCGTTTGCAGGTGGTATTGTATGTGGGGATGCCTATTTTTTCCTTCAACGGACAGGGCTTTTCGGGTATACTCTGGCAGAATTTCCAGGTTTGCGTTCCACTCTTTCTCCTGTCCTGATTTGTCTGGCAGGTTTCTTATTACTTCTTATTACTTACTTCTTTTCTAATAAATATCGTCTTCATTGGCTATATGGTGTCTTTGTTTTTCTTTGTTACTTAGGTTTGGGCGCAGGAATGGCGGAGGAACGGTTACATCGTATGGATTTTCTCTTTTCTGATAGTGCAGAGGTTTATCAGGTAGTTATTCGGGAGAAGCCGGAAATGAAAGAGCGAAGTATCTTATGCCGTGTTCAATTGGAGGAAAAAGTGGCAGATGGGGCTGTATGGACGAAAGAACATGCTCATACAGTTTTACTGTATTTTCCGAAGGATTCCGCTTCTGTCATGTTAAATCGCGGAGATAGACTTTGGGTGTATACCCGGCTTATGCCTCCTGCTAATAATGGTAATCCTGATGAATTTGACTATGTACGTTACTTTATCCGTAAAGGAGGTAGTGCTATTGCTTATGTATCCGATGGACATTGGCGAGTGATGGGGCATGATGCCTCCCGTACCCTTCGGCAGGTAGCTTCAGATTATCGTGAGGAAGTGGTGGAGCTGTATCGCCGTTTGGGATTTCAGGGGGATAATCTTGCCGTACTCTCTGCTCTCACGGTGGGTGACAAGGAAAATTTGAGTGAGAATATTTTGGAAACATACTCTGTGACGGGAGCCAGCCATGTACTGGCGCTTTCGGGGCTTCATATCGGTTTTCTCTATGCCTTGGTATTCTTTTTTCTTTCTTTTATCTGGAAGAGGTGGGCTTTTTTCAAACCTTTCGGACTTTTGCTTATCATCCTGTTTTTATGGGTATTTGCCTTTCTTACAGGCTTGTCTACTTCTGTAGTACGTTCTGTTGTTATGTGTTCATTGTTAGTTATCTCCTATTTACAGCCGGAGAAGCCGTTAACGTTGAATACTCTTGCTGCTACTGCTTTCCTGATGTTGCTTTATAATCCGCTCTGGCTATTCGATGTTGGTTTTCAACTCTCCTTTGCCGCAGTGGCTGCTATTTTACTGATACAACCTAAACTGTATAAATTACTTTCCGTACAGCGTCGTATTTTCCGTTATATCTGGGGATTACTGACCGTTTCGGTTGCCGCACAAGTGGGTACAGCACCTTTGGTGATTTTTTATTTTTCTCGCTTTTCCACTCATTTTCTGCTGACAAACCTGTGGGTGATTCCTATGGTGAGTCTGATATTGTATTCTGCAGTCTTTATGCTTATTCTTACTCCTTTTCCTTTCTTGCAACTTTGTTTTGCTTCGGCAGTCAATACTTTATTGAAAACTCAGAATGCGGGGCTTCGTTGGATAGAACAATTACCTGCATCTTCAGTGGATGGTCTTTGGATTGACGCATGGGAAATCCTTCTTTTTTACTTTTTCCTTTTGTTGCTGTTCCGATATTTCGCGGTTCGTACTGTCCGTAGTATATACCTTACACTATGTTGTCTGCTTCTTTGGGTTACTTACCATACGGTTTCAGTCTGTTTGTCCATTCCTCAGAGAAGCATTTTTTTTTATAATGTTCGTAATTGTCCTGCTGTCCATTGCCTTACGGCTGAGGGGCATTCATGGTTGGCTTGTGCGGATAGTCTGCCGGATATAGCGCGTCTGCATCGCGCTCTTGCACCTCACTGGAACCATGAGCATCTGCCTGTTCCACAAACACTGATTGCGGATTATTCCACTTCCGGTTTTACATTCTGCAATCATATCGTTTTTTATGCCGGAAAACGGATCTGCCTGCTTCATGATGCCCGTTGGCAGAATAAGGTTTCCAATCATCCTCTGCAGATTGATTATTTATATATTTCTAAGGGGTATAATGGGCGTATAATGGACTTGACTCCTTTATTCAATATTCGTACAGTCATTTTGGACGCTTCCCTTTCTGACTATCGTAGTAATATTCTCAGGGAAGATTGTTCCCGGCTGATCATTCCCTGCATTTCATTGAAAGAGAAGGGGGCACTGTATATTCGTTTATAGGAAATGTCTATTGAGGTTGTTTTTCGGTAATATTACTGATATATCTTCATCTTTTGAGAAGAAAATACGGTACTAATAAAAATAAGTGATAATTTTACGAGCGTAAAATTGTAATTATGGCTGATAGAAATAATCCATTTATTGGTAACCGTTGGTTTTATGCCATCTGCTTTGCCGGACTTTTCGGAATTGAAACATTGATAGCGCTTTTTGTGCATGATGCATTTGTGCGTCCGTATATGGGAGACGTGTTAGTGGTGGTATTGGTGTATTGTTTTGTACGTATCTTTATAACACGTCCGTTGCGTTGGTTGCCATTATGGGTTTTTCTGTTTGCTTGTTGTATCGAGGCGTTGCAGTATTTACACTTTGTCACCCTGGTGGGATTGCAGGATAATACGTTGGCAAGGGTCGTACTGGGTACATCTTTTTCGTGGTGGGATATCGTTTGTTATGCTGTTGGATGTTTCCCTTTGTTTTTTATCAGGAGATGAATTAAATAAATTGTTTCATTTTTGCAAAGAAAGGAAGCAAATGTCTTAACCTGCAAATATCACTCGGATGTATGCTGAAAAGGAAGGCATCAAAGATGACCTGATCGCTTTCATGGCTTTCTACCCCAAAGCATACAGCGCACAGGGTACTGAAAGAACTAATGGAGGATTCTAATCCGGTGGTGGTTATTACGGTGCTGAAATAAAGAAGAAAGTGTGTTCTTGTCCACCTGTTGTTAAGTAATTAAGTTTGTACTTGCTTGATAATTAGTGAATTAGTATTCTGTATCCTATCTTGTTTTGTCCATATATATATAGCGGTTTGTAAGGAGAAAACGACTAATTTTGTATCCATTTGGTGTGAAATAAAAAAACTGATATAGAATGATAAAGACACAGAACTACCGGCTTTTAATCTGTTTAGCGCTGTTTGTGCTGGCGGCTTGTTCCGGTACGAAAAAAGAAGAGGCTGTCGATGAAGGAGTAGCTACCGTATTACCGGGCGAAAAGAATGAAGTAACAGTAGTGACTTTGAAACGGCAGATGTTCAACCACGAGTTGGTGAGCAATGGCAAGGTAGTGGCTGGTGGAATAGCTGACTTACGTTTTGAAAGTTCCGGTATCGTGGCACAGATCTATGTGAAGAACGGTGACCGGGTGCACAAAGGGCAGAAGTTGGCGGAACTGGATAAATTTCGTTTAAAGAATAAGACGGAACAATCCAAGGATGCTTTGGAAAAATCCAAACTGGAACTACAGGATGTGCTGATCGGGCAAGGATATGCAGCGGATGATACCGCCAAAGTGCCTGATGACATCATGCAACTGGCGCGGGTGAAGAGCGGTTATGACCAAAGTCTCTCCCAGTATGAATTGGCTAAATACGAAGAAGAACACGCCACATTGATTGCTCCTTTTGACGGCTTGGTAGCTAACCTGTTTTCCAAACCTTATAATGTTGCTGGCACTTCCGATGCTTTCTGCACAATAATCGGAGTACAAGGTATGGAGGCAGATTTTACCGTATTGGAGAGTGAACTCCCTCTGATAAAGAGTGGTGATAAAGTGGTGGTTACTCCTTATGCTGATCCTTCCGCCAAGTATGAAGGGCACATTTCTGAGATAAATCCTTTGGTAGATGATAAAGGCATGGTTAAGGTGAAAGCTGTTGTAAACGGGCAAGGCAGGCTCTTCAATGGTATGAATATCCGTGTCAATGTGCATCGTTCGCTTGGAGAGCAACTGGTTATTCCGAAAAGTTCTGTGGTGTTACGTTCTGGCAAACAAGTGGTTTTCACTTTAGAGAACGGAAAGGCAAAATGGAATTATGTGCATACCGGACTGGAAAATGCCGAGAGTTATACAGTGGCGGATGATGGCGTGAAGGAAGGAGACGTGATCATTGTGACAGGAAATGTGAACTTGGCTCATGAAGCACCGGTGATAATTAAAAATTAAAGGGAGATGGTCAAGTTTCTGGTACAGCGGCCTATTGCCGTACTGATGGCGTTCACCGCATGTTTTATTGTCGGTCTGGTGACGTACTTCACGCTTCCCGTATCCTTGCTGCCGGACATTGCCATTCCGGAGATTACGGTGCAGATATCTGCCCGGAACACTTCTGCACGTGAATTGGAGAATACCGTGGTTAAGCCGTTGAGACAGCAACTTATCCAAGTGGCACGCCTGAAAGATATGGATAGCGAAACGCGGGACGGAGCAGGACTTGTCCGCTTGAGTTTTGATTATGGTACTAATACGGATCTGGCGTTTATCGAGGTGAACGAAAAGATTGACGCTGCCATGAACTATCTGCCTAAGGACACAGAACGTCCTAAAGTGGTGAAGGCAAGCGCTACTGATATTCCGGTATTTTATCTCAATCTTACTTTGAGGGACGAGGGCACGAGGGGACAAGGGAGCAAGGAGAATACAATACACCCCTCTTTGTCGCCTGGTCAACTTATCAACTCGTCGACAGAGCGTACCGAACGTGCCTTTCTTGACTTGTGTGAGTTTGCCGAGAGTGTTATCAAGCGTCGTATAGAGCAACTGACGGAAGTAGCGATGGTAGACATCACCGGATTGGTAGAGCGCCAGTTGCAGGTAGTGCCTGACGAAAACAAACTTGCCGTATTGGGACTTTCCATACAAGATGTGGAGAATGCACTTGTTCAAAACAATATGGAGCCGGGCAGCATGACTGTGCGTGATGGTTATTACGAATATAACATCAAGTTTTCCACTTTGCTACGTACGGAAGATGATGTGAAAAACATCCTTATAAACAAGGTGGGACGCATTATTCGCCTGGAAGATTTTTGCCGGATAGGTGTTGTTGCCGTTAAGGAAAAAGGAGTGTCCATAAGTAATGGCAAGCGGGCGGTAACATTAGCCGTCATCAAACAGGCGGATGAGAATATGGACGACATGAAGCAGGCGATTAGCAGTACCATGAGTTATTTTCAGAGCGTATATCCCGACATTGAGTTCAGCATCAGCCGTAACCAGACAGAATTATTGGACTATACTATTTCCAATTTGCAGCAAAACCTTTCGTTGGGGTTCCTTTTTATCTGTATTGTTGCCGTACTTTTCTTGGGAGACGTCAAATCTCCTTTCATTATCGGGTTGAGTATGGTGGTTTCTATTGTCATTTGCTTCCTCTTCTTCTATCTGTTCAACATGTCCCTGAACATCATATCTCTGTCTGGACTGATTCTGGCATTGGGTATGATGATCGACAGTTCCATTATTGTGACAGAGAATATTTCGCAATATCGGGAACGGGGGTATTCGTTGAGGCGTGCGTGTATCGCGGGTACCAGTGAGGTGATTACTCCCATGCTCAGTTCATCCTTGACCACGATAGCGGTGTTCGTACCGCTGATTTTCATGAGTGGCATTGCCGGAGCTATTTTTTACGACCAAGCTTTTTCGGTAACGGTCGGACTACTTGTTTCTTATTTCACGGGCATTATGCTGCTTCCGGTGCTGTATATGTTGGTTTACCGGACAGGACTGCGTAAGTCGTGGTTTTCACGCATACGTATCAATAATCCTATAAAGGACCATACGCTCGACCGTTTCTATGATGCTGGAGTCAATTTTATCTTCGCCCACAAAACTGCGAGTGTGGTGTTCTGCATTATTTCCGTACCGTTATGTGTGTTCATGTTCTACTTCATAGGTAAAGAGCGTATGCCTAAAATAGACCAGAATGAACTGATAGCCCGGGTGGAATGGAACGAGAATATTCATGTGGGCGAGAATCGCCGTAGAGTGGACGCTCTGTTCGAAAAATTAAGAGAAGAAACCGTAGAACAAACTGCCTCTGTCGGACAACAGGACTATCTTCTGAATCGTGAACAGGCCTTGTCTTCTTCGGAAGCTGAACTTTATTTTAAAACTGAGAACCCTTCGGAAGTATTTTCATTGCAAGAAAAAGTGTATCGCTCCCTGAAAGCGGAATACCCATTGGCAGTTGTTTCTTTCTCACCGCCTGAAACGGTGTTTGAAAAATTGTTTGTGACAGGAGAAGCCGATGTGGTAGCCGAACTTTACTCCCGTAATAAAGAGAAAGTGCCGACAGCTGATGAATTGCGTAGTCTTGAGGAGAGGTTTAGTGTTCGGACAGGATATGCTCCTACGGGCATTGCCTTTGAAAACCAGTTGAATATCCGTATCAATAAAGAAAAACTCTTGCTCTATAATGTGTCGTACGACGAACTGTATCGTATCTTGAAAACCGCTTTCAAGGAGAATAGCGTAGCTACTCTTCATTCTTACCAGCAATATCTGCCTATCAGCATTGTAGGAGAGGAGCAAACGGTGAATCACATTATGCAGGAAACGTTGGTACCGACACGGGCGGACAACAAAGGCATTGAGTATTTGCCCTTGCGCGAACTGGTGTCGGTGATACCGGCTGAAGATTTGAAATCGATCACCGCAGGACGCAATGGGGAATACATACCTTTCCGTTTCTATGATGTACAGAAAGCGGAACCGCTGATACAGCAGGTGAAGGAACTTGCAGATGCTGCCAATGATTGGGATACAGCTTTTTCCGGAAGTTTCTTTTCCAACCGGAAGATGTTGGATGAACTGGTGGTTATTTTGTTTATTTCCATCTTGTTGATGTATTTCATCCTGGCAGCACAGTTCGAGAGTTTTGTTCAGCCGCTCATCGTGTTACTGGAAATACCGATAGATGTGGCATTCGCACTGTTGTTGCTTTGGATATGCGGGCATACACTTAACCTGATGTCTGCCATTGGCCTGATAGTGACGTGCGGTATCATCATCAATGACTCCATTCTGAAACTTGATGCGATTAATGAATTGCGCAAGACGGAGATGCCGTTGTTGGAAGCTATTCATGAGGCAGGAAGACGCAGGCTGCGCCCTATCATCATGACTTCGCTGACCACCATCTTTGCTATGGTGCCGTTGCTGTTTTCTTTCGATATGGGTTCGGAGTTGCAGAAACCGCTTTCCATTGCCATGATCGGGGCGATGTTTATCGGTACGCTGGTCAGTCTATTCATCATACCGTTGATATATTGGTTTATTTATAAAGAAAAAAAGATATGATAAATGATAATTTAGCGCGGAGTGCTAAAAGTTGGCCAGGAGACGAGTTAACAAGGGGACTAAATTATCATTTAGAAACAAAATATAAATGCTTGAAATAATGAAGAAGCTTGGTTTAATAATTCTTTTGGGACTTTCTCAGGTTCTTCCTTCCGCTGCACAGCAACGGATAACGTTGGATTTGAAACGGACTATTGCCATGGCAAACGATAGTTCGCTGGAAGCGTTTCGAACAAAAAACATGTATCTGGCCGGGTATTGGGAGTTTCGCACCTACAAAGCAAACCGCTTGCCGAGTCTGACGCTGAACATGACCCCCGCCCAATATAATCGCGACATAACCAAACGTTACGACTCCGAACAGGACTTGGATATCTATCGTAGCCAGCAATCCTTCTACGCCTACGGAAATCTTGCCATCAAGCAAAACTTCGACCTGACGGGGGGGACGTTCTATCTGGATACGGAGTTGGGCTATATGCGCAGTTTCGGCTCCAATTCTTATACCCAATACACTAGTGTCCCCATACGTGTAGGTTATTCACAAAGTCTGATCGGTTATAATCCTTTCCGTTGGGAACGGAAAATAGAGCCGTTGAAATATGAGAAAGTGAAGAAAGAATACATCTACAATGCCGAACAAGTATCTGAACAAGCCACTACTTATTTCTTTGAACTAGCTATGGCGCAGGCTGAATATGATTTGGCAAAAGAGAATGTCGCCTCTTCCGATACTCTTTACCGCATCGGTATGCAACGCCTGAAAATAGCCTCTATCAGCCGTGCAGACCTTCTGACGCTGAAACTGGACGTCGTGAATGCCCGTAACACACTGCAAAACGCCGAGAGTTCACTGAAGCGTGCCATGTTCTCGCTGGCTTCTTTCCTCAACCTTGAGAAGAATACGGAAATAAGACTTGACCTCCCCAGCCGTCCCGGTGAATTGGTTATTCCGGTGGATGCCGCCCTGGATGCCGCCCGTTCCAATAATCCGAACTTCCTGGAATTGCGTCAGGATGTGTTGGAAGCCGAAAGGAATGTGGACAAGACACGGAAAGAATCCCGCTTCAATGCCAGCATCAACGCCAGTATCGGTTTCAATCAAGTGGCGGAGAAGTTTGGTGAAGCTTATAATCATCCTATGCAACAGGAAATGGTGTCCGTCAGCATCTCTATTCCACTGGTAGATTGGGGAGTACGTAAAGGGAAATATAATATGGCCCGTAACAATCTGAATGTAGTGAGAACTTCTTCCCGCCAGAATGAAATCAGCATTGAGGAGGAAGTCATCATGACCGTGAGTGATTTCAACGTTCAGCAGGCTCTTGTGACGAGTGCCGAAGAGGCTCTCGACCTCTCCATTCTGGCATACAACGAAACCCGCCAACGCTTCATCATCGGCAAAGCGGACATCAGCAGCCTCACCCTGTCTCTGAACCGCCAGCAGGAAGCTCAGCGTAACTATATATCAGCCTTGAAAAACTATTGGCTGAACTATTACAAAATTCGCAAATTAACCTTGCACGATTTTGCCAGCGGCTTCTCCCTCTCCGATAAGTTCGACTATGCCCGATAATCAACTAATAATTGATAATTAATAATTATGAAGCGTCTCTCTCCTTTCACCCTCATCGTCACCTTTGTCTGCCTGGCACTGGTTGGTTTGGCTCTGGTACCGCTGCTTCCGGTCAAACTAAACCCGTCACGCACGTTGCCGGGTTTCACGGTACGTTTCAATATGCCGGGTACCTCGTCGCGGGTAGTAGAGATGGAGGCGACGAGTAAGCTGGAGTCCATGCTGGCCCGTATCAAAGGGGTGAAAGGGATGTCTTCCACTTCCGGCAATGGTTACGGCAGCATTACGGTGGATTTGGATAAGCACGCGGATGTGGATGCGGTACGTTTTGAGGCTTCCACCATCATTCGCCAGACGTGGGCAAAGCTGCCTTCCGGAGTCAGTTATCCGTATATCGACATGAAAGTGCCCGATGCGAATACTTCCTGTCCGTTCCTATCGTTTACGCTGAATGCCCCTTCTACGCCTATACTGATACAGCAATATGCGGAAGAACATATCAAACCGCGACTGGCTAAACTGCAAGGTATTTATAAGATAGATTTAAGCGGCGCTACCCCAATGGAATGGCGGCTGGAATATGACAGTGAGCAATTGCGGACGTTGGGTATCAGCATTTCGGATATTCAACGGGCTATCCGCCTACACTATAATAAAGAATTTCTGGGCACGCATAATATGGACACGCCTGCCGGTAAACAGTGGATACGCCTGGTGCTGGTGCCGGATGGAGTCAGTGGAGAGTTCGATCCTTCGGATATCACGGTGACGGCTTCGGATGGCAGAATTATCCGTCTGAATGAATTGGTAACGGTGACCCATGTAGAAGAAGAACCGCAAAGCTATTATCGCATTAATGGGCTGAATTCTATTTATATGTCTGTCACGGCTGTAGAAACTGCCAATCAGCTGCAACTGAGCAATGAGGTGATGGAAGAAATGGAGGCGATACGCCTGACATTGCCATCCGGTTATGAAGTGCATACCAGCTATGATGCTACAGAGTATATCCGCGAAGAATTGGACAAAATTTATTTCCGTACAGGGCTGACGGTGCTTATCCTGTTGGTATTTGTCTGGATTATTACGCTGAACTTGAAATATCTGTTGCTGATAGTCACCAGTCTGGCTGTTAACATTGCTGTGGCAGTTATTTTCTACTATCTTTTCGGGCTGGAAATGCAATTGTATTCGTTGGCGGGGATAACAGTGTCCCTGAATCTTGTGATAGACAGCACTATTGTGATGACCGACCATATCCTGCACCGGCGTAATCTGAAAGCATTCATGTCCGTGCTGGCGGCTACTTTGACGACAATGGGCGCATTGGTCATCATCTTCTTCCTGGATGAGAAGATACGGTTGAACTTGCAGGATTTCGCTGCTGTGGTGATTATTAATCTGGCAGTCTCTCTCTTTGTCGCGCTCTTCTTTGTTCCGGCAATGATTGATAAGATCAGGCTTGTAGGGACGAATAAACGGTGGGTACGTGCTCATATCCGTATCCGCCGGCTGACGGTGTATTTCACTCATTTTTACCAATTACTCATTCGCTTCCTGTTGCGTTGGCGGGTGGCGGTGTGCGTTGTGCTGATATTGGGCTTTGGCCTGCCCGTCTTCCTGCTTCCCGAAAAAATGGAAGGAGAAGGCAAGTGGACAGAACGGTATAACAAGACATTGGGATCTTCCACCTATAAGGAGAAAGTGAAACCCATAGTAGATAAAGCTTTGGGTGGCAGCCTTCGTTTGTTTGTGCAGAAAGTGTACGAGGGTAGTTATTTTAGTCGTAACGAAGAAGTGGTGCTTTCTGCCAATGCCAACCTGCCGAACGGGAGCACACTGGAACAGATGAATACCTTGGTGAAGCGGGTGGAGACTTATCTCAGCGGTTTTAAGGAAATCAAGCAGTTTCATGCTTCTGTCTACAATGCACGCCGGGCTAATATTCAAATCTATTTCAAGAAGGAGTATCAGCACAGCGGTTTCCCATATACGCTGAAAGCCAGTCTGATAGGTAAGGTTTCCGAGTTGGGTGGCGGTAGCTGGGATGTGTACGGTTTGCAGGACCAGGGGTTCAGTAATGACGTCCGTGAGAACGCGGGTTCCTATCGCATCAAAATGTATGGTTACAATTACGATGAACTCTATGCATGGGCTGAGAAGTTGAAGGAAGTATTGCTTTCGCACCGTCGCATAAAGGAGGTATTTATCAAGTCGGAGTTTTCCTGGTGGAAAGATGATTATCAGGAGTTCTATTTCAATCTGGACAAAGAGCGTATGGCACAGGAGGGGATTAATGCCCAACACCTGTTTTCAACCATTCAGCCTATATTTGGCAAGAATATGCAAGTAGGCTCAGTGGTTACGGAAAGGGGAGCGGAAAGTATCCGGCTTTCTTCCCGCCAGTCTCACGAGTATGATGTATGGGCTATGCAGTTTTTTCCTTATGGTGCGGACAATGGTAAGCACTATAAACTCTCTGAACTGGCTACAGTGGAAAAAGGGCAGATGCCACAGCAGATAGCTAAAGAAAACCAGCAATACCGTCTTTGTCTGCAATACGAATACATCGGCTCATACGAGCAAGGCAACAAGATACAGAAGCGGGATCTGGAAGCGTTCAATAAGACTTTGCCGATGGGATATACGGCCGAGTCGGATAGCCAGTCATGGTCATGGGGGAAGAAAGATAACAAACAGTATCTGTTGTTGCTGGTTGTTATTGCCATTATCTTCTTCACGACGAGTGTCCTGTTCAATTCGCTGAAACAGCCCCTGGCTATTATATTTGTCATTCCGGTATCTTATATCGGGGTGTTCCTCACATTCTATTGGTTCCGCCTGAACTTTGACCAGGGTGGATTCGCTTCCTTCGTGCTTTTGTGTGGTATCACGGTGAATGCCAGCATTTATATTCTGAATGAGTATAACAGCATCCGCCGTCGTTTCCCGCGACTTTCCATGCTTCGGGCATATACAAAGGCTTGGAACGCAAAAATATTACCCATTTTCCTTACGGTGGTTTCTACTATCCTGGGCTTTATCCCGTTTATGGTCGGAACAGAAAAAGAGGCTTTTTGGTTCCCGTTGGCATCGGGCACCATCGGAGGACTGCTTATGTCTATTATCGGTATTTTCTTCTTTCTGCCGGTGTTCTGCCTAAATGCACCAGTTACTACGGATGAAGTTTATAGTGATGCCTGCATTCAGCCGGGAAATATCAAAATGACAAATTGCTAATTCTGTTCCGTCACACTCCTGTCTTTCCCTTATCAGCGTAGCGTCCTACAGAAAAATGCAAGGATTTCCTGTCTGGGAAATGCGCAGTGACATGAGAAAAGAGTAAAAGACGTTTATTTGACGAATAGAAACTTATTGTTAAATCATTATGGAATATTATTCCGCTATATTTTGGAAAAATGATTTTCTTGATCTGTTCCCTATTCCTATCGAAATGGAAAATATATTGCCTTCAAATGGAGGGGCTACACCCTCTGGACCGGATAGCGTCACCCTTTATTCGATAAGGTGTCGCCCTTTTGGGGATATGGTGTAGCCCTTTGGGAAAAAGAGTGCATCATTTGGGCGAACAGATAGTATGTTTTACCCCAACAGATGGTATGTTTTGGGCAAACAGATGGTGTGTTTCACCTAAATAGACCATCTGTTTAGAGGAAAAAGACGGTTAAAATCCTCCAGAAGCCCTTGTCTTGCGGAAAGGCTCAATGCTGGAAGGAAACAGTTGGGTGGGCAACGTTCTTACCTCAATCTGGCGCATCGCGAACATACATTGACTGAAAAAGAAATGAAATTGGCGCAAAGTATGTATGACCGGGATTCTATCCTTTTTGCAGGGGATGCTATGATTGCGGCGGAATTTGAAGAGTCGGGTAGCCGTTATTTGCAGAGTCTGCGCACCAGGGAAACTTCCGGTATGAGCTTATTGCAAGCTGAAATGCAATTGGAGCAACAGGAGGAAAACTTGTTGGATTTGGGTAAGCAGGCTTATGATGAAGAACAAAACCACAAACTTGAATTGAAAAATGCAGTGGAACAGCTTGAAGCCCAATTAAGTTCGTGGGAGCAGAACTATTTGTTCTGTAGTCCGATTTGTGGCAAAGTAACTTTTATGACGGTTTGGAGCCGTAATCAGAATGTAGAATCGGGGGAGACGGTTTTTGTGGTACAACCTTCGAAAGATTCGAAAGTGATTGGAAAGGCAAAACTTCCTTTGCAGGGTTCGGGAAAGGTGCAGATAGGACAGAAGGTACATGTGCGTATGGACAATTATCCTGATCAGGAATTTGGTTATGTAAAAGGGAGGGTGGAAAGTATTTCTCCGGTTCCAACAGAAGACGGAGTATATATTGTGGAAGTCGCTTTGCCTAACGGTTTGCATACAAATTATGGCAGAACGCTCCCTGCAGTACGCGAATTGAAAGGGACAGCAGATATTATATTGGCGGACAGGAATGTATTGGAGCGTTTGTTAGCTCCGTTAAGGAAGATAGTGGAATACGAAGACTAATTCTTCAACAGTATAATTATCCGGCAAATGAATACTCCAATGCACAAAAGATGAAGACTGTATATCATTACGGCAAAGGAAGTTGTCCGCAAGGTTCATCCATGAGCTATACTTTTTCCGTTTATATTCCACGGGCTTTGGACAAGGATGTATCCACTATTTTTGCACAATGGCATGGTATGCCAAGTCGTACACTCGTTTCCGACCCTAACGGTAAAGTGATGAGGCTCAGTGTTGAAGAATTTCTTGAACTGGAAAAAAAGATGATTTTCAAGAAGAATATAGCTCATGATAAAATAGCCAAAATCAATGCCAAAGGAGATACTGTCTACAAAGTAGGAAATCCTAATGGCTGGCTGATTGAACAAGGCGGATATCCTCCTCTTGCTTTCGGTTTTTCACAAGGTTATTTCTACATCAAAGCTAACTCGGACCGTAAATGGTTGACTGACAAAACCGACCGTTGCAATGCAAATCCGGACAAGGCAGAGATTATGCATCCTGTGACTTCCACTTATAAGGCTTCTACAATAGCTTATAAGATGCTGTTCGAGTCTTCTTAAGCCTGGGCTTCTGGATGTGACTATGTCTTACCAGCAGAACGGGAAAGTATTAAAGAAGCATATTGTGGACAAAGAAGAAATATTGATCGGACGTAATGACGAAGAAGGATATTACTTCAAATTTGGTATATACCGTGTCGGAAATAGTACTATTCCGGTCTCTTACAACCTGGCTGGCTACGAAGAACATGAAAAAAACTCTGGAAAATAGGTAATTCCATTTGCCAGTTCATTGAGTAGAACGACAACGGAATACGAAGACTAAATAAAACCTTCATTACTTTCCGTCAACTCCCGAACTTTTTCGTACTTTTGTCGGTTCAAATTGTTATGGATGAATAGAGTTGCTTTATTCGTCTGTTTCTAAAATTATAAAAGTATATGTTGACCAAAGTAATAGAACAAGCCAAGATAGACCGCTTTGCCAGATGGATGGGACATGCGGAAAGAATTGTAATTGTAGCACATGTGGCACCGGATGGTGATGCTATTGGATCTTCGTTAGGCCTATGGCATTTCCTTAATTCTCAGGAAAAGACGGCAAATGTCATTGTACCAAATGCCTTTCCTGATTTTTTGAGATGGATGCCGGGTAGTAAAGATGTGTTGCTCTATGACCGTTACAAGGAGTTTGCAGATAAACTGATAGCCGAAGCGGAAATAATCTGCTGCCTGGATTTTAATGCTCTGAGTCGCATAGATGCGATGGCGGATGCCATAAAGGCTGCCAAGGGAAAGAAAATATTGATAGACCATCATCTGTATCCCGAGGAATTCTGCGATATCACTATCTCGCACCCCACTATATCATCCACATCCGAGCTTGTATTCCGGTTGATATGCCGTATGGGGTATTTCAACGAAATAACCAAACAAGGAGCGGAATGTATCTATACTGGTATGATGACTGATACAGGTGGCTTTACCTACAACTCCAATAACCGGGAGATCTACTTTATAATCAGTGAATTGCTTTCCAAGGGAATTGATAAAGATGATATTTACCGGAAGGTTTATAATACTTATTCCGAAAGCCGTCTGCGGCTGATGGGATACGTGCTTTCTCAAATGAAGGTTTATCCCGATTACCATGCTGCTCTGATAACATTGACCAAGAATGAACAGGGACGCTTCAATTATATTCGGGGGGATAGCGAAGGATTTGTAAATATTCCTCTGAGCATAAAAGATGTTGTCTTTTCGTGTTTCCTGCGTGAGGATACTGAGAAGCCGATGATTAAAGTCTCATTGCGTTCGGTGGGGACATTTCCATGCAATCAACTGGCTGCTGAGTTCTTCAATGGAGGTGGACATTTGAATGCTTCCGGTGGTGAATTCTACGGTACAATAGATGAAGCAAAGAGGGTTTTGGAGCGTGCTTTGGAGAAATTCAAACCTTTGCTGAGTGCGAAAGGATAAAAAAAGTGAGGTGTAAAGGTTAAAAGATACGAAGTTTCTTCGTAGAGCTTTCAACTTTCAACGAAATCGAATACTTTTGTACGGAATTACTAAATAACAGAGAATGAAGAAACTTACATTGTTCTTTTTAGCTTTATTGGCGTGTGGCCTGGCTTTTCAGGCTTGCGATAATACCAAGACTTATGCAGAAATGCTGGAGGAAGAAAAGGATGCCATCAAAGCGTTTATCAGAGACAGTAGCATTACAGTTATATCCCAGACTGAATTTTATAGAAACGACTCGACTACGGATGTATCCAAGAATGAATATGTGCAACTCGCCAGTGGTGTGTATATGCAGATCGTGGATAAAGGTTCCGAAAATCCAGCTGACACGGTGAAACCCAACGATCAGATACTGGTTCGTTTCATGGAATATAGCCTTATTGATAAAGTGGTAACACTGTCTAATCTGGATTTTGCAGAAGTGGTAGATGAGTTCAATTATCGGGTGACGAGTTCTTCGATTGCCGGACAATTCACGCAAGGTTTTATGCTTTACTACGGTACTTCCGTTCCTGCCGGTTGGTTGGTTCCGTTGGCTTATGTACGTGATGGGGCGCATGTAAAGTTGATTGTTCCTTCCAAAATGGGACATAATTCTGCAATGCAGCAAGTATATCCTTATTATTACGATATCCATAAATACCAAATTTATAGGTAATTTTTAACCAACAATCTTTAAATCATTAATAACCTGATGACTCTAATCAAATCTATCTCTGGAATCCGCGGCACTATTGGCGGAGGGGCGGGTGAAGGCTTGAATCCGCTTGACATTGTGAAATTCACATCAGCGTATGCAACACTTATCCGTAAAACGTGCACAGTAAAAAGCAACAAAATTGTAGTAGGACGCGACGCCCGCATTTCGGGTGAAATGGTAAAGAACGTAGTGGTAGGTACCCTGATGGGGATGGGCTGGGATGTAGTTGACATCGACCTGGCTTCTACGCCGACTACAGAACTGGCTGTAACGATGGAGGGTGCTGCCGGTGGTATTATTCTGACTGCTTCGCACAACCCCAAACAATGGAATGCTCTGAAATTGCTGAACGAACATGGTGAGTTTCTGAATGCTGCCGAGGGTAACGAAGTGCTTCGTATTGCTGAAGCTGAAGAATTTGACTATGCTGAAGTAGACAAGTTGGGTTCTTATCGCAAGGACTTGACTTATAATCAAAAACACATAGACAGCGTGTTGGCGCTCGACTTGGTGGACGTAGAAGCCATCAAAAAGGCGAACTTCCGTGTAGCTATCGACTGTGTGAACTCTGTAGGCGGTATCATCTTGCCGGAATTACTGGAACAACTTGGTGTACAACATGTAGAAAAGCTCTATTGCGAACCGACAGGAAACTTCCAGCATAATCCCGAACCGCTGGAAAAGAATCTGGGTGATATCATGAACCTGATGAAGGGAGGCAAGGCTGATGTGGCTTTCGTGGTTGATCCGGATGTAGATCGCTTGGCAATGATTTGCGAAGATGGAAAAATGTATGGTGAGGAATATACATTGGTAAGTGTTGCTGACTATGTGTTGAAGCATACTCCGGGTAACACGGTATCTAATCTGAGTTCCACTCGTGCATTGCGCGATGTAACCCGTAAATATGGCAAAGAATATTTTGCTTCTGCCGTAGGCGAGGTGAACGTAACTACCAAGATGAAAGAAGTAGGCGCCGTTATCGGTGGTGAAGGCAATGGCGGAGTTATTTATCCGGCCAGCCATTACGGACGTGACGCATTGGTAGGTATCGCTTTGTTCTTGAGTCATCTGGCGCATGAGGGCAAGAAGGTTAGCGAACTTCGTGCAACTTATCCGGCTTATTTCATGGCGAAGAATCGTGTGGATCTGACTCCTGACACGGATGTTGATGCCATTCTTGCTAAAGTGAAAGAGCTTTATAAGAATGAAGAAATCAACGATATCGACGGTGTGAAAATAGACTTTGCAGACAAGTGGGTACATTTGCGCAAGAGTAATACCGAACCGATTATTCGTGTATATAGTGAAGCTTCCACACCGGAAGCGGCTGAGGAAATCGGTCAGAAAATAATGAAAGTGATTGAAGATTTGGCGAAATAAGTCAATATTTAATAAGAATAAGAGGGAGATGTGTCAAAACTAAGGCACATCTCCTTTTTTTATATTTAAATGGTTGTTT
>CAJMQU010000004.1 GCA_905215555.1 uncultured bacterium | reverse complement strand
TCCTGCTCACGTAGAAATGATGGGATTCCTGGGTATCGGTAACAACCCGATGGTGGGTTGTACTGTGGCTTGTGCTGTTGACGTTGCTCAGGCTTTGGGTAAGTAATTTAAGTTACTTTATATAGATAAACTCCTGTAGTCTTGAAGATTACAGGAGTTTATTATACCAATCCAAACAATATAAAATAGACAGTCATTAAAAAACTACTACTCAACTTTATAGGTATTTTAATTCCTTCCTTGTGTATTTTTGCAAATCACAAAACTGTGACGGTAAAAAAGCAGGTTCTTTTCCTGATTATATATCCGACTCTGAGAAATACAATATTGATTCTCTGACAATTTCAGGTCCTCTTAATGAAACAGATATAGGTTGGATTTGTGACATGGCAGGTTCTTCTGTTCAAGGACGCGAAACAAAAGGTTCACTCCGATATATAGATACAACAAATAATCAAGTAGTTGCAGGTGATTCTAGTTACTTCAACGGTACCAATGGAGCATTGGTTCATGTAACCTATTATACAGCAAATGACACAATAGGTCCCTGTATGTTTACTAAATGCAAAAAGTTAGAACATATTTTACTGCCAAACACAGCAAAAAGCACCAGTAACCGCAGTTTTGAATCATGTAATAACTTAAAATCAGTCGTAATCCCTAATTCCTTTGAAACCATCGGATGGTATTCTTTTCAGTCTTATTTGGAATCTTTATATATTTCAAATTCATTATCTTTAATCGAAGAAAAAGCTTTCTATTATTGCAGGAAATTGAATGATATATACATCTTTACAACGAAACGCCCGGAAGAGAAGACTGTACCAATTCTCACCCCCGGGCATTTTTCTGCTAAATATATAAAATCTTAGTATAGCTTATTCATTGAACCAATCAATCTTTTTAGAGAAGTACATCACCATAGCCAGTATCACAAACAACCCAAGACTGCCGGCAAGCAAAGCAAAAGTCTCCAACTGGATAAGAATGAATACATAAATATAAAGTACACCAAGCAACCCTACCATAATAAAAGCCGGTTTCTTTCTCCTGATAATACCCAACATATAACCACCCACTAAAGCAATAGTAAGCACTGATGCCACCAGATAAGCCATGCCAAACCCGATATGCTCGGACATAGAAAGCAACAAACTATAAAACAAACAGAGCGCTAACCCTACCAGCAGATACTGCAAAGCATGAATACGAGTCTTCTCCAGAATTTCAGTGAAGAATATCACCATAAAAGTCAATAAGATAATCAGAATTGCATACTTAGTAGAACGCATAGACTGCTGATACTGCTCTACCGGCATTTTCAGGTTCACCCCAAAATTAGAATTCTCAATATCCTTGATACTCGCATTTTGATAATTGACAAGCACCTGCGGATAATTCCTGTTCAAATTCAACACCTGCCATTGCGCAGAAAAATCTGTTTCCGTAATCTCACGCTTCTCCGGCAAGTAATTACCGTCAAAACTCGGAGTATTCCAATTGGCTTTCAGACTGACCTTTGTGTTTTTGCCCAATGGAGTAAAGTTAATGGATTGAGAACCTTTTAGTTTAATCTTCATCTCATAAGGCAGCTTTTTGTCTTCTTTCAGGGCAGAAAGGTCGACAATAGCATGAACACCCATATTGTCAATGCCCCGTCCGTCCATTCCCGGCTCGAACATATAGACAGAATCGTTCAAAGTAATGCTGACTTGCTCACTAAGTCCACGCATATCTGTCAGATTCAGACAGACAACCGCCCGATTATACAATAGCGCATCCATATCTACATTGTTCTTCAGAAGTTCTTCAGAGCTAAAGAACCCTTTGATAACCAGTTCCGACTGGTATACATTTACTTTATAAATCCCCCGCTGGAGAATCTCAGTATGCAATTGCCCGTCCACAGACAATTCGTCAGGAAACAGAGTTACATCTCCCATGGACACCTTCTTTACCCCATTGTCTTCGTGAGTGATGGGATACTTCAGATTAATGTAAGGTCCTGTAATGGTCTGTGCCAGGCTCCATTTCTGACCGACTTCTGCAATAGCATCCGTCTGCGTACGTCCGCGTTCTGAAATCATGTCCTCAATCATAAACATCGGAATCAGCAGCAACAACACCAGAAAAGCAATTACCACTACCTTAATTGATTTTGAGAAACGATGCAAACAACCACTCGCTTGCCTCTTCGTTTCATTCAGGCCTTCATTCAGATTGCCATTAAAATCATCATTCAAATTGTCGTTCAAATTTTCCATAACAGAGTATATTAATTAAGTTGATTTCAGAAAATTCTCCAATGCCTCTATATGAGTCTTAAAAGCTTTCTTCCCTCCCTGTGTAGCCTGAAAAGATGTTTTAGGTTTTCGTCCTACAAAGGTTTTCTTACAAACAATGTAACCCAACTCTTCCAAAGCCCTCGTATGGCTGGCCAGATTACCGTCTGTCAGCGAAAGCAGTTCCTTCAGAGTATTGAAATCCACATCCTCATTCACCATCAGGATCGCCATTATACCCAAGCGAACTTTACTCTCGAATGCCTTATTTATATTTTGAAATGCTTCTATCATCTATCACCTTTTCCTTTCATACTGCAAATAAAACAATATACCATACAGAATATGGAAACCACCGAACCCGATTGTCCAAAGCAGCAAGCCATGTCCTTCGAAAAAGCAGTCTGCAATGCCCAGGCAAAGGAATGCATATCCCAACCAAGCTACATTGGAATAGGTGAACTTTGAAACATTGACCAAAGAAAGCCCGTAGAACAATAACATTACAGAAGATACCAACCCGTAAATCTCGTGCAGCAGCAAGGCAATGCAGAACAATCCTCCCGTCAGCAACGGCAATGCAAAATTCCAGGCAATGCGATAAGTCAATTTACTGAATATTTTCTGTCCGGTTTTCCTGGCTTTATAACAGGACAGGATGCAGGTTGTAATTACAGAAGCCGTCAGCACCAACGAGGCCACCATTATCAGTCCTTCTCGGTTCTCTCCCGAACTTAAGAAACTATTGGCCACAAATGCGCCGGCTAAGGCATATACTCCGGCCAAAATAGCCGTCATTCCACTTAGAGACACAAACTTGGAGGATTTTTCCATCAACTCCTTTATCTCATTCACTGATTCTAATGCTTTGTTCTTATCCATATAAAAAGTACTTTGTGTTGCAAAGTAAAAGATAAATAGTCAAAGCACCAAAGAATATTGGAAAAAAAACATTTTATCGGGATACTCTGCCTGAAGTATTTCCTTGCATCAGACTCTCAACCTCTTCTACCGTCACGTGGTTAAAATCACCATAAACAGTATTTTTCAGTGCGGAAGCTGCAAGAGCATACTCCAATGTCTTTTGGTCATCATCGGGATAGGTGATAAGACCGTATATCATGCCACCGACAAAGGCATCACCCGCTCCTACGCGGTCTACTTCATGTTCAATATCGTAGATGCCGGTGTGTTTCAGTGTACCGTCCGAATAGAGTACGGCAGCAAGAAGGTTATGATTGGAAGTAATGGAATTGCGCAGTTCCAGGAAAGTTTTCCGGCAACGGGGCACCAGTTCGGCTACCCGGCGGCCGAAATCCTCGAAAGCAGGAAGATTGGCATTGAAAGAAGTATCGGCAGCATCGGTGGCTTTGAAACCAACGGGTTGAATGCCGAGAATTTCCTTATATTCCGGTTCGGCACCAAAGATAACATCGCTGTATTGCACCAAAGGCTGCATGACTTCGGCTGCCGGACGACCGTAATTCCAGAGTTTTTTGCGGAAATTAAGGTCACAAGAGATGGTCAGTCCCATGCGGTCGGCTATTTCGAGAGCTTCGCGACAAGCCTCGGCACCTTCCGGCGAAAGGGCGGCGGCAATGCCGGACCAATGAAACCAACCTGCGTCAGAGAATACTGTTTCCCAATCAATCATACCAGGACGCAACGTGGCAAAGGAAGACCCTTCACGGTCATAAACAACATTCGAATTGCGAAAGGCGGCACCGCTTTCCAAAAAGTAAAGCCCCATACGTTTGCCTCCGAAAACAATTCCGTCAGTCCCCAGGCCATTGGCACGGAGCGAAGCGATGCAAGCGCGTGCCACAGCATTGTCCGGCAGACGGGTAACAAACTCAGTGGGTATACCGAAGTTAGCCAATGAAACGGCTACGTTGGCTTCACTGCCACCATAGGTAGCTATCATCTGATTGGTTTGTGAAAAACGGAGGAAATCAGGTGCAGTCAGCCTCAGCATTATCTCGCCGAAGGTAACCACTTTCTTATAGGTAGATATTTTATTCATAAGTTGTCAATAAAAAAGATTAACCAAGCGTCAAAGTTGCATTTTTATTCCAAGCAAACGCAAAGATATAATAATATTTATTGGCGGGGAAGCAGGGACAAAACATAATAACCGGATTTGTTGTAACTTTGCAAAGTTTTAACTGATATAACAAACAGAATGAGTTCATTGAAGAAAATTCCCTCTCCTTTAGTATCCCTCCTACCTATCGGGCTGTTAGTAGGAATGTTATTCGCCACAATACACACATTCGGCAGCGATGCTTTGGGAGGAGGCAGTCAGATTTCCTTGTTGACCACTACTGCCTTCTGCGTATTTATAGGTGTGGTCTTCTACCGTGTACCCTGGAAAGATTACGAACTCGCCATCACTAATAATATTGCAGGAGTGGCCACTGCCATCATTATCCTATTGATTATAGGTGCCCTCAGCGGTGCATGGATGATAAGCGGCATTGTCCCCACCCTTATATATTATGGCATGCAAATCATCCATCCCGACTTTTTTCTAGCGTCCACATGCATCATCTGCGCTCTAATTTCTGTTATGACAGGCAGTTCGTGGACCACAATCGCAACTATCGGCATCGCACTAATGGGTATCGGCAAGGCACAGGGATTCAATGAAGGGTGGATAGCGGGAGCCATTATCTCCGGTGCCTATTTCGGTGATAAAATTTCGCCACTGTCAGAAACCACCATACTTGCTTCTTCAATAACGGATGTACCCTTGTTCCGGCACATACGCTATATGCTGATTACGACCACACCATCGCTTATCATCACGCTGATTATTTTTACCGTAATGGGGTTCGTTATCGAAACAAATTCTACGGAACACATAGCCGATTTTGCCGTTTCGCTGAAAGATACGTTCGTCATCACTCCTTGGTTGCTGATTGTCCCCATAGTGACCGGAATACTTATAGCGCGGAAAACACCTTCCATCATCACCCTGTTTCTCTCTACTCTGCTAGCAGGAATATGTGCCATCATCTTCCAGCCGGACTTGCTACACGAAATTGCCGGTGAGAACAATATATTTAAGGGAACGATGATGACTTTCTACGGAAGCACCAGCCTGAACACAGGAAACAGTATACTGACCGACCTTGTGTCTACACGTGGTATGGCAGGAATGATGGATACAGTTTGGCTGATACTGTGCGCCATGTGTTTCGGTGGTGCAATGACAGCAAGTGGCATGCTGGGTAGCATTACATCCGTCTTTGTACGCTTCATGAAAGGTAGGGTCAGTATGGTAGCCTCCACCGTTTGTTCGGGATTGTTTCTCAATCTCACCACTGCCGACCAATATATCAGTATCATCCTGACCGGAAATATGTTCCGCAATATTTATGAGAAAAAAGGATATGAAAACCGGTTGCTGAGTCGTACCACGGAAGATGCCGTCACTGTCACCTCCCCACTGATCCCTTGGAATACGTGCGGAATGACGCAGGCAACCATATTGAATGTATCTACGCTGACATACCTTCCCTACTGCTTTTTCAACATTATCAGCCCGCTGATGAGCATCTTAGTTGCCGCCATCGGATATAAAATTGTGAAGCATCCCGTGAACAATCCCGAATAAAGGTTGTTTTGCAATAAACGAACAAGAAATCGTAAAACCTAAACATTAAAGAATTATGAAAAAGTTTATTGCATTAGTAGCATTAGTAATGATGAGTGCGGCAACGACCGCCATGTATGCACAAGAAAGTAGAGCGGAACGCCGCGCAGACCGTAAGGCACAAAGAGACGCTGAACGCGCCCGCCAGAAAGCTGAAGAACAAGTAGCCGACGCAATCTCGTATGATGACGCCGTAGCAGCATTGAAAGCCCACCAATTTGTATTGGAAGCTGACCAGGTGATGTTCCGTAACGGACAGACGGCTTTTGTAAACTCCAATACCAACTTCGTACTGATGAATCAGGGACGTGGTACCGTACAGGTAGCATTCAATACAGTATATCCCGGCCCTAACGGTATCGGTGGTGTGACTGTGGATGGAACAACTTCGGATATGCAGATTACTACCGATAAGAGAGGTAACGTCAACTGTCAGTTCAGCATTCAGGGTATCGGTATTTCGGCACAGATTTTCATTACACTGACCAACGGTGGCAACAACGCCAGTGTAACCATCAGCCCGAATTTCAACTCCAACACCATGACATTGAGCGGTAACCTGGTTCCGTTAAACCAATCCAGTATCTTCAAAGGACGTTCTTGGTAAAGCCCTTTACAATATATATATTTCCACTCCGCTGCAAAGGTGCCTTTTAGGGATTATTTGCAGCGGAGTTTTTTCATAGAAATACGAATCTGCAGACAGATTCCCCCACCCTCGAACAAAAAAAGAACAAGTTCATTTCATTTTGCCCCGGTTTGCATTATTTTTAAAGAAGACAAGCCATATTTCGGCAGAATTTTCTCTTGCAAGCATGAAAGTTCTGCACTCAATTTGCATTATCTTTGTGCCCGATATGAGAGAATTTATCATCGCAGACAATCAGGACATCACCAAAGCAGGCATGATGTTCTTGCTTAGCAAGCAGAAAGACACCGCCTTGTTGCTGGAAGCTGACAACAAAGGAGAACTAGTTCAGCAACTGCGCCTGCATCCGCAAGCGGTAGTTATACTGGACTATACCCTGTTTGACTTTTCCGGAGCAGACGAACTGATTGTATTACACGAACGATTTAAGGAAGCCGACTGGTTGCTTTTCTCGGACGAGTTGAGTGTGGAGTTTTTACGGCAAGTACTGTTCAGCAGTATGTCATTCGGAGTAGTATTGAAGGATAATTCAAAAGAAGAAATACTATCCGCACTGCAATGCGCCTCAAGGAAGGAACGGTTTATCTGTAATCATGTGAGTAATCTGTTGTTATCCGGCAGCAATGCTTCTCCGGTCCGCCCCACGCTGAAAGATGATTTACTGACCCCGGCGGAACGTAGCGTACTGAAAGAAATAGCTTTAGGAAAAACGACCAAAGAAATTGCAGCAGAAAAAAACCTCAGTTTCCACACTGTAAACAGCCACCGCAAAAATATATTCCGCAAGTTAGGAGTGAACAATGCCCACGAAGCTACGAAATATGCAATGAAGGCGGGAATTGTTGACTTGGTGGAATATTATATATAAGGAAACTTTCAGACACAAATTTCTCCGCTACCGACACATATCCGGGAAGCCTCATCATAAACTACACCGAATTGCCCCGGAGCGATGCCTTGCAAATTATCAGCAGAGATAATACGATAATTCTCCCCTTCCGGAATTAATCGTCCTTTCATGAACTCCGGTGTGTGCCGGATTTTAAAAGTAACATCCACTTCTTCCTCCTTCTTCCAGGGATTTTCCGTAATAAAATGGAAATCGTGCATCTTAAATTCCCGACCATATTGCCATTGTGTATCATATCCGCGAGAGACATAAAGTACATTCGCTTCAACGTCCTTACGAACTACAAACCAAGGTCCGCCACTCAGCCCCAATCCCTTGCGCTGGCCGATGGTATGAAACCAATAACCACGATGCATACCAAGTTTTCTGCCTGTTTCCCATTCCACAATATCCCCTTCACGCTCGCCGAGGAAGCGACGAACAAAGTCATTATAATTTATCTTACCCAAAAAGCAGATTCCTTGGCTGTCACGCCGACGGGCAGTGGGCAACCCGACTGTGCGGGCAATATCCCTTACTTCCTGCTTCATCAGTCCTCCCAAAGGGAACATGAGTTTAGAAACTTGCAGATAGTCAATCTGAGCCAGGAAGTCAGTCTGGTCTTTTACCGGGTCGACTGCTGTACCCAGCCACATCCTGCCATCCCTATTAATGGTAGTGGCATAATGTCCGGTGGCAGTGAAGTCAAACCCCTTCCCTACTTTTTGCTCGAAGCAACCGAATTTAATGAACCGATTGCACATCACATCAGGATTGGGAGTTCGTCCGCAACGAATTTTATCAATAGCATAGGCAGCAACCTGTTCCCAGTATTCATTCTGCAAATCTATCATTTCCAGAGGCAAGCCATAACGGCGGGCAACGGCCGAAGCCATTTCCCAGTCTTCTTCGGCCGAGCAATCCATAAATTCAGCATCGTCCATACCTATCTTAATATAGAATAGAGACGGACGGTATCCTTGTTCACAAAGGAGGTGTACAGCCACAGAACTGTCTACACCTCCTGATAATAAAACAGCAATATTCATTTGATTAAAGTTTTCCTGATGACGAGGTGACAAAGTAACGAGAGAGTGTTACTCATTAATGTTAAAAAAACAGGTACTTCAAAACCTATCTCCCTCCTTCCCTTGTCAACTGACTCCTTGTCAACTAATTAAGTTTCGCAAAAGCGAAACTTATATTTTGTCCAATGCCTGAGATAAATCATCCAGCAAATCAGCAATATGTTCCGTACCGATGGACAAACGAATCGTTCCAGGTTTAATACCTTGTTCTTCCAGTTCCTGCTCATTCAATTGTGAATGAGTTGTGGTAGCCGGATGAATAACAAGAGACTTAACATCTGCCACATTAGCCAAAAGCGAGAATATCTGCAGGTTATCAATAAAAGTATGTGCTTCTTTCACCCCGCCCTTCACTTCAAAAGTAAAGATGGAACCGGCGCCATTAGGGAAATACTTTTCATATAAAGCATGATCCGGATGCTCCGGCAAGGACGGATGGTTAACCGCTGCCACCTTAGAATGTTTCTTCAAGAAGTCGACTACTTTCAAGGCATTCTCCACATGGCGTTCCACACGAAGAGAAAGAGTCTCCAGTCCTTGCAGCAGAATAAATGCGTTGAACGGACTGATTGTCGCTCCAGTATCACGAAGCAACACGGCACGGATACGGGTTATATAAGCAGCAGCACCCGCAGCATCTGTAAACCGAACACCATGATAACAGGGTTCCGGTTCCGTCAGTTGAGGGAATTTACCGGAAGCCACCCAGTCGAACTTACCACTATCTACAATCACACCACCCAATGACGTGCCATGACCGCCAATGAATTTTGTAGCAGAATGAACCACAATATCAGCTCCATATTCTATCGGACGTATCAGGTAAGGTGTGCCGAAAGTATTATCTATGATCAATGGAATATGATGGCGATGAGCAATTTCGGCTACAGCGGCAATATCGATGATATTGGAATTCGGATTGCCCAAAGTCTCGATAAATACGGCTTTCGTATTCTCCTGTATTGCCTTTTCAAAGTTCGAGAGTTCAGTAGGATCTACAAAAGTGGTAGTCACTCCGTATGCCGGCAGGGTATGCGCCAATAGATTATACGTGCCACCGTAGATAGTTTTGGCAGAAACGATATGGTCTCCGGCGCGGGTGATATTCTCAAAAGCATAGGTAACGGCAGCAGCACCCGAAGCGACTGCCAGTCCGGCAACCCCACCTTCCAATGCAGCTACGCGGGTTTCGAATACGCCCTGTGTGGAGTTAGTCAAACGTCCATAAATATTCCCCGGATCTTGCAGGCCGAAGCGTGCGGCAGCATGGGCAGAATCACGGAATACGTATGAAGTGGTCTGATAAATGGGTACGGCACGTGCATCAGTGGCCGGATCGGGCTGTTCTTGTCCTACGTGAAGTTGAAGCGTCTCAAAATGCAATTTCTTTGTTTCCATTGTCGTTGTATTTTTTAGGATTAATTGATTGAGTGCAAAGATAAAGGGATGTCCTGACATGGGCAATGGCACAAGATAGGGAATTTTATACCACATTTATGGTAGATAAACAAACTATTCGCTAAATTTGCAACGAAAACCAAACGATAGATACAGATGAGAAGAAGGAACATACAGCTTTTCCTACTATTGGGAGTCCTTGTGATGACAAGCTTATTCTCTTGCGGAGTAGACCGTTGGCCGGAGTATTATCCGCTGACCGGACGTGATTTGTGGATAGACAGCATCATGAGGGAAGAATATCTTTGGTTTGAAGACATACCCAACTCAAAAGACTTGAACTATTTCCTTTCTCCGGAAGCTTTTCTGGAAAAAATAAAGTCTCCGCTTGACAAGGGGTATTCCAGAGTCGATACTTTGTATGGTACTCCTCCGCCAAGTTATGGCTTCGACTATAATTTGTACCGTATCCCTGATAATGACACCGCTTATCTTGCCCTGCTCACATACGTTGTCCCCGAATCTCCGGCCTCAGAAATAGGATTGAAGCGAGGAGAATGGATCATGCAAATCAACGATGACTTCATCACTAAAAAGACAGAAAAGTTACTGGTTGAAGGTGAAAATCAGAAATTGCTGATAGGGAGATACGTCACAACAGAGAATGAAGAAGGAGAAGAAGAAGGTCGCATTGAAGGTTATCGTGAAGCCAATCTGCCCGCTGCCCGCCCTGTGGAAGATGTCGTCATACCGGCTTATAATCTTTACACCAACGGAACCCTGAATATCGGTTATTTGGCATACAATCATTTCAGCAAGGAGTATGACAGCGAACTGCTCCGGCTTTCTCGATTCTATAAAGAAAAAGGAGTAACGGACTTTATCCTCGATTTACGCTACAATGATGGTGGAGAAATGGAATGTGTTCAACTATTGGCAGATATATTGGCACCTGCCGACAAGTTAGGCAGTCCCTTTGCCTCACTGGTATACAGTCAGAAGCGGCAATATAAAAACCGTGAGTTGACTCTTGATGCCCAGCTTTTGGAAGGAGGCAGCAACTTAAATCTGCCGAAAGTCTATGTACTGACAAGCAACACAACTGCGGCAGCTTCCGAAATGCTGATTAACTGTCTGAAACCTTATATGAAAGTAGTAGTAGTGGGCAGCACTACCAAAGGAGAAACGGTGGCTACGGAAAGATTCCCCAGTGATAAATTCTTGTGGGTGCTTCGTCCCGTTGTGTGCAAAGTATTCAATTCGGAAGATGAGGCGGATTATGCCAAAGGTTTCGCTCCGGACTATGCTGTCAGCCAGCTGAGCAATTTTGCCAAAGTATTGCCATTAGGCGATCCGAATGAAGAATTGATAAGTGCTGCATTAGGCATCATCAATGGCAATATCGTACTTCCGGAACCGGAACCAAGCCCCGAAACGAAAATGAGCGTCGTGAAAAGCGTAAAGATGAAACGCACCTTCCGCAACGGTCTTATAATTAAATAAATTGAAATGAAAAAAAACATTCTCATAGGCATGCT
Organism: uncultured bacterium; assembly: GCA_905215555.1. GTDB lineage: Bacteria > Bacteroidota > Bacteroidia > Bacteroidales > Bacteroidaceae > Bacteroides. The sequence goes on along the minus strand of CAJMQU010000004.1, from coordinate 144,151 downwards.
TCTCGTTGGGGCATTGGCAGGTTGTAATGATGATGATAATTCAGTAAATCTAGAAACTGATAATATCTTCGTTTGCAAGAACGAAAACGGAATTCCAAACGCCAATGAATATCCCGTGACTCATTTCTCGAAAATCGAGTTATCAGAAGTAAAGACAGGAGATGCCCAGCCTGTCACTACGACTCAAACTTACATCTATGAAACCGGTCGGCTGGCGAACCTCACATTAAAGCAGAACTTTGTGGCAGGAGAATCAGCAGAAATCAAAAGTGGCATGCAGATAACTTATGAAAATCATAAGGCTATAGTAACCGATGACTACGGCTATATATCCACTTATACTCTAAATGATAAAGGTTACGCCACAAGTTGTATACGACAAGAAGGCATTAATACCCGCTTTTATACTTTTTCCTATCTTGTCAACCCGGAAGGAAAGCATTTTCTTAAGGATATTACAGAATCATTAGATGGAAATCTGACTTATTCCGCTATTCATATTGACTATAGCGACAAGAGAGAATTACATATCACCGAACAGACAGATAATTATGAACAATCATATACAGCTACAGCCCCGGCCAATGAGGAAATAGCCAACACTTCAGAGCTTCCCTTCCTGTTCCTTGCTGAATTATACCCTCTCTCATTTCATACAGCCGCCCTTTACGGAAAACTTTTAGGAGATCCGTATAATGTTTTGGTCACTCGCTTCCAACCGGACGAGAATAGTGAAAGCAATGAAACCGTAACTTACAGTTATGCTCTCAATGCAAAAGGCATTGTAACTTCTTGTAGGAATGTGACAAACAGTTACGGTACGAACTATGTCCGTACCGTAAACTATACAATCGAATAAATTAAGGATATTATCTCTTGAAGAACTTATCAAAGAAAAGAATTTGGTAATCAATGGAATTACTCCAATATTTCCCGTTATGGGAACCGGGGCGGGTTATGAAATCATGACTGATACTCTTCTCCAACAATCTCTCATGCAATGCCTTATTCACATTCAGGAAGAAGTCTTGTTCGCCGCAATCGATAATCAATGCAAGATCCCCATCCTTTATTTTATCAATCTGAGTGATAACCGTGTGCTGATCCCATAAAGCCTTGTCCGCTTCATATTCACCAAGTTGCAGATTCATTTCCCAATTTTTGGGAAACGGACGAATATCAACTCCACCACTTGTACTACCTGCCGCACCAAACGTATCGTTATGGCGAATTGCCAGCCACAATGCTCCATGTCCGCCCATACTCAAACCAGCAATGGCACGCGCTTTCTTTTCGGGAATAGCGGCATAATGTTCATCCGTATATTTCACCAGTTCCGAGGCTACAAAAGTCTCGTAACGATAAGCCGGATTCTTAGGGCTATCCCAATACCAACTGTTTTTACCATCAGGACATACGAAGATGATTCCTTTCTCATCAGCAATCTTGGTCAATTCAGGTTTAAGCCCTACCCAGGTACGCGCATTACCACCATAACCATGTAACAAATAAACCGCCGGACAAGCTTCAGCTTTCTTCCCCAATGTCTTATCCGGAAGCACATATACCACCTGCACTTCTTTCTTCATGGAGGGACTCTTCACCATAATAGTATCGACCCGTGCCGCTCGCACCGCGACAGCAGCAAACAGCACCAAAACGCTAAATAGCATTCGTTTACTTCTCATGTTTTTCATTCATTAATAATCCATATAAATAAGCGACAATATTAGTAATAAAATTCAAAAAATTAGTATGTTTGCAACATAAACTATTCAAAATCTATATGGAATTTATTATTATTCTACTTTTATTAGTGTTGAATGGTATCTTTGCCATGTATGAAATCGCATTGGTATCGTCCAGCAAAGCACGACTCGAAACCCTTGCCGGCAAAGGAAACAAAAGAGTAAAAGGTGTACTAAAACAGTTGGAAGAACCCGAAAAATTTCTTTCTACTATTCAAATCGGGATTACCCTCATCGGCATCGTATCCGGAGCTTTTGGTGGTATTGCCATTGCCGACAATGTAGCCCCGTTATTTGCTTCTATTCCAGGATTAGCCCCTTATGCCAAAGACCTTGCCATGATTACGACTGTGGCAATCATCACTTACCTTTCACTCATCATAGGTGAGTTGGTGCCCAAGTCCATAGCTTTGAGCAATCCGGAACGTTATGCGACTCTACTCAGCCCCGTCATGATTTTGCTGACTAAAATCTCATATCCGTTCGTTTGCCTACTCAGCTTCTCCACCAAAATCATGAATAAACTGATTGGATTGAATAATGGAGAAGAACGTACCATGACGCACGATGAATTGAAAATGATTCTCCATCAAAGTTCAGAACAAGGTGTTATAGATAAGGAAGAAACCGAAATGCTACGAGATGTATTTCGCTTTTCGGACAAACGGGCCAATGAATTGATGACTTATCGCCGCGACATCGTTGTACTACATCCTACAGATACCCATGAAGAAGTATTGCAAATCATCCGCGAACAACATTTCAGCAAATATCTGTTAGTGGAAAAGGGAAAAGACGATATTATCGGTGTGGTGTCCGTCAAAGATATAATTCTGATGTTGGGCAGCGAAGCACCATTTAATTTACGTAATATAGCCCGTCCTCCCCTGTTTATCCCGGAAAGTTTATATGCAAAGAAAGTTTTAGAGGTATTTAAGAAGAACAAAAATAAGTTCGGAGTTGTTGTAGACGAGTACGGTAACACCGCAGGTATCATCACCCTGCACGATTTGACGGAAAGCATCTTCGGTGACATCCTTGAAGAGAACGAAACGGAAGAAGAAGATATCGTCACCCGGCAAGATGGTTCGATGCTCGTTGAAGCCTCCATGAATATAGACGATTTTATGGAAGAGATGGGTATCCTGAGCTACGATGACCTGAGAGAGGAAGATTTTACCACGCTGAGCGGGCTCGCCATGTTCCTCATCGGACGAGTGCCGAAAGCCGGAGACTTGTTCAGCTACAAGAACCTGGATTTCGAGGTAGTAGATATGGACCGTGGACGAGTAGACAAACTACTTGTCATAAAAAGAGAAGAGGAAAAATAGCTAAATTGCATTTTATATATTAACTTAAACCATTAAAGCAATGAAAAAAGTAATGATGATTGCAGCCATCGCCGCTGCATTGGTATCCTGCCAATCAAAAGGAACTCAAAATAATGCTACTGTAGATGAAGGCGAAGGTATAGTGGCAATTGCCGGAAATGACTCTTCCGCTGTAGCCGTATACGAAGGCCTCCTTCCTGCTGCCGACGGTCCGGGTATCCAATACGTATTGAGCGTAGACAGTGTAGGACCTGACGGAGAAAGCGGCTATACACTGGTAATGACCTATCTGGATGCAGAAGGTCAGGGACAGAACAAGAGTTTCACAACCAAAGGTAAGAAACAAATCATCAAAAAAACAGTAAACAACCAACCAAAGACAGCCTACAAACTGACACCCAATGACGGTGACGCTCCTGTCTACTTTGTAGTAGTGAACGATACCACTTTACGTTTGGTTAATGATAGTTTGCAGGAAGCTGTCAGCGACCTGAACTACGATATTATTCAAGTGAAAAAATAATCAGCAAAACATTTCATGTAAGGAGGAGCCAAAGTGTATTTGGCCCCTCCTTTTTATATATTCTCTGATAATGAGACAACACAAACAGATTATGAGAAGATATTGTAAGCCTCTCTCCTATTGACAACATATATTTGCAATGTCAATCATTCAAATATTTATAATATGAAAAAAAACATTATCACATTCATTATCCTATTGATTACTATCCCGAAGATTACGGCTCAAACATACAAAGTAGAAAACAAACATCTGGCACGTATTCTGCAAGTAACAGAAGGGCGGTTATCCACGCTGTCAATTATCAACAAACAAGCTAAAACCGTATTAAGACCGACAAGTTGTGATGAGTTCTCCCTTCGTTTCTCCATACCTGCCCAAATGAATAATACAGACCATATTTTATCTACCAAAGACTTCACTGTTATTTCTGCTTCTCCTTATGTGAATCCTCAGCGTCCGGAAAGTAAAGGATATCTGTTCCGGCTACAAGGAAAAGAGAATGATTTATCTCTGACCGTTTGTTATGAGTTGGCAGAAGATGAAAGCTACTGTCGGAAACATCTGGAACTGACTTCCTGTAGGGATATTTGCTTGAAAAGAATAGATGTAGAAGCCATTGCTTTTGAAGATGCCTACCAAAACTACACACTCAAGAAAATCACAGCCAGAGGCAATGCGCAATGGAAGCCAGGGCTGGGACAACCGCTTTATACTACTCAAACAGGAACCTTTTGGGGAATAGAATTTCCGGCTGCCACCAACGAAGTCAATAACCACCAGATAAACTGCGGATATTTGTGGGGACAAACACTAAGCCAAGGCACACCTTATATATCATACAACAGCATAATAGGTGTAAGTGCCGATCCGCAATTTATAGACGATGCTTTCTATAACTATATCAATAAGATAAGGAAACGCCCGTTGCGCCTGCAAATCCAATATAACAGTTGGTTTGATTATTCCAGAAACGTATCAAAAGAGAAATTCATCCACGCTGTGGAGAAAATCAACAATGAATTAGTAACGCAAAGAGGTTGCCAACCACTGAATGCCTATATTATTGACGATGGCTGGCAGGATACCAGCAAAGAAGCCGACTGGTCAGACAAAGTATGGACGATCAACTCCAAGTTCCAGCCTGATTTTGCAGACTGCTTCCGCTCCGTACAAAATGTACACTCACAATTAGGACTCTGGCTCAGTCCCGGCTGTCTCTTCGGAGGGCAATCAATGGTGCCCAAAATGCGAGAATACGGCTTTGAGGCACTATCTTACGGCATGTCTATGACCGGTAAAACCTACATGCAAAAATTAGAAAACCGAGTACTGGAATTAGCACGCATGGGAATATCCTATTTCAAATTTGACGGTCTTTTCGGACATCTCAATCTCCGTGATTTCGATATCACCAACAATCCTTTTCCATCATCAAATGATGAAAGACTGAATGACAGCAGCTACGATGAACAAAAAGGTTATTATCTTTCAGCTGGAACGGAACGACTCATGCAAATCTTCAATAAACTGGGGGCAGTAAATCCGGATATATTCATCGCAATCACAAATGGTGCTTATCTGAGTCCCTGGTGGTTACAATATATTGATATTGTATGGCTGATTAATGCGGGAGATGCCGCCAAAGGAAATGACCGGAATGGAGAATTAGTATATCGCGATCAAATTTATCATCAGATATGGAAAGAAGAAAACACAAAGTTCCCGATAAGTGCCATCTTCAACCACGAACCCAAAAAGATATCATCGGATGAAACTCCCGAAACATTCAGGAACTATCTATATATGAATCTGAGCCGTGGTACAGGCTTTATCGAACTATATATCAAAACCGACAGCCTTTCTTCCAGCGATTGGGACATCCTTGCTGATGGTTTGAAATGGAGCCGGAAAATGTTTTCTACTTTCCACAACGTACATATACATGGAGGTTCACCCCAACAGAACGAAGTATACGGTTATACAGCCTGGACTGATAAGCAAGGATATATATCATTCCATAATCCATCAGATATGCCCCAAAGTTACCGAATTACATTGAACAGGACAGTAGGCATGCCTGAATCCAAAACATATTTAAAAGTTAACTCACCAACTACAAATATTCAAGGAAGGTTAGCTACAAAATATCGTTACGGAGATACTATTTCCATCACATTGGCGCCTAAAGAAATATTAATTCTTGATTTTACACGCTAAGAAAGTACTTTTTGAAACAATATATATAATAATTGAAACAATATTCTAAGCTCTGTATTGGTATTGCTCGTACTTTTGCAACATCGAATCAAATGAAAAACATCAATTTATGAAAAGACTTATATTCATATTATTTTGTTTCGCTTCACTGGCACAGGCGCAAATTCCCACCAACAAACGGGAAGTGATGCAACAATTCTTGTCAGGTACCCTAGACGAGTCATATGTACCGGCGGCATTTTTCATGCATTTCGGAAAAGATGCCCGTACCGGAGAGAAAGCTATAAATGCACACTTACGTTATTTTCTGTCTACAGGTATGGATTTCGTCAAGATTCAGTTCGAACAAGGCTACGGTCGTATCCGGATCGAGAAGCCGGAAGATTGGGAGCAGATAAAAGCTCTTCCAGCGGACTTCTTCGCTCCCACACTAGAAGTGGTACAGGGAATTTACGATGTTGCCGGAGCCAACGCAATGATATTGCCTACCGTTTATTCTCCATTTCAAATGTTAATACAAAGTGTAGGAGCCAAAACCGTAGTAGCATATGCCAAGACAGAACCCGAACGAGTTAAAAAGGCTCTTGAATATTTTACAGAAGCACTTATCGAATACGTAAAAGCCTGTAAAAAAATTGGTGTAGACGGTTTTTATACACCTACTCAGGGAGGAGAAATAAAGTTTTATGAGGTCCCTGCATTCTTTGAAACATTTGTCAAGCCCTATGATTTAAGAGTCATGCAGGAGTGTAATGCAAATACACAGCTCAATATACTTCACATTTGTGACTATGAGGGCCAATATGACGATTTAACCCGCTTTATCTCATATCCTGGACAGATCATAAATGCTCCTTGTGAAATAGCCGGTAAGCCATTCAGTCTGCAAGCATGCGAACAATTATTCAAACGTCCTGTAATGGGAGGATTATATCGTAAAGGGGCTATATTAGAAGGAAACCCTGATGACGTAGCTAAAGAAATAAAGATGTTAAAGAAATCACAAAAAGGAAAGCTCTTCATTTTAGGAGCCGATTGTACTATTTTACCCAAGACACCGATAGATAACATAAGAACTGCTATTAAAACATCACATCATACTCATAAATAGAAATTGAATTCATAGGCTTTTTAAATTCATAGTTAGTTGGTCAATAGGTATTATATCTCATAGGTTATTTTTAGGTAGATTGTTTATTGAAAAGCGGTTGTTGTGAGACACCCGCTTTTTATTCTTATGAATTGTCTAATATATATAAATAAATATCATGAATAAGAAAATATTAGCATCCGCCATAATGGCGGCAGTGCTTTCTTGCCCCATTTTTGCCGTTACACACACTTTCACGCCTGCCGATATCGGGAAATTGAAAGTCACAATGTCCGATGGTTCCTTACAGCCCGGTGATACTTTACTTTTGCAAAATGGTACCTATTCGCATCTTGGAAAAGTTATTTTCACAGGAAACGGTACTGCTGATTGTCCAATTGTACTGAAAGCTGCTAATCCCGGAAAGGTCATTATATCCGGAGCTACTGAAATACGTCTGTCCGGCAGTCATCTTCAATTAGAAGGACTCTACTTTCATAAAGCATGGGCTGCGGATTTCGAAATGATAGAATTCCAATTGGACAAAGAACATCCAGCTACCCATTGCCGCATTACCCGCTGTGCCATCGATGATTGTAATGATCCGGACAAAGGTGAGAAACCGGGAGGTGGAACGGAAAACTGGATTGGTCTGCATGGTAATAACAATCGCATCGACCAATGCTATTTTGCCAACAAGCGCGCCCGCGGCTTGGTCATACAGATTACTGTAGAAGATGGTGGTGACCACAATCATCATCAGATAGATCACAATGTATTCGGTTATCGGAAGCCTTTCGGAGGGAATGGTGCGGAAATCATACGTGTGGGGAACTCATGGTCATCACAATTGCCTTCTTACAGTATTATCGAGGAAAATATATTTTATCATTGCGATGGAGAGAATGAAATCGTTTCCGTAAAGTCCGGTTTCAATACTGTACGTCGCAACCTGTTTTACGAATCGCGTGGAGGATTGGTATGCCGTCACGGACATAACAACATAATAGATTCCAATGTCATTATTGGAAATAATCTGCCGTCAACCTCAGGCATTCGTATTATAAACCAAGGACATACTGTCAGCAACAATTATATAGAAGGTGTTACAGGAAAAGGTTCCGGTGCTGCGTTCATTCTCCGTATGGGTATATATGAACGCCCCAGCGCTCCGGAAGACTATGAAGATGAAAAGCTTAAATCTTATCATCGTGCAACAGATATCGATATCGCCTTCAACACTTTCATTGATTGCGCTGAACTGAATTTCGGAGATGGACGGGGAGACAAAGAACCGCGAAACGTACGTTTCGCTCATAACCGAATTTATTCTTCCAATGCCATTCCTAATATAAAAATCAGTAACCCGGCCATATTCCCCGGTATCACCTTTATCGACAATCTTTGCCAGTTCAAAAACAATGAATTGCCTGCCATCAAAGGATTTCAGACAATCACATTCAATGACAGGCAACTAAGAATTCAGCGATGGCAGGCCGTCTCTCCCACTGTTTGCGGAACGTCCTGGCACAATGTTGAGCAAAAAGAGATGGAAAGTCTTATAAAATCAATGAAACGTTAATCAATCACTTGCATTGTAATTCATCCGATGTCTGGCATCTCCAGACATCGGGTAGAAACAAACCATACTACTTTGGCACACATATTCATTATATTATTTTACCTTTAATATAACTTTTTGTTTTGGAAGTCCTTTAGATTCTACAGTCAAGGTTACTTTTCCCTGTTCCATATACTTGCCACGCAAAATAACCAAAGCCAATCCGTTATAAGCATCTCTTTCTGACAATTGGAAAGACAATAAACTTGTTGCATCTCCATTATCCGTAGCAACTATTTCAGCAGGACCGCTAACAGAAAACTTTAAATGATTCTTAGAACGAGGTACAGCACGGCCTTTGGAATCAACAATAGCCACACGAATAAATGATAAATCCGTACCATCATTTTTTAGAACGGTCTTTTCCGGCGTCACTTGCAAAGCAGCCGGCTTTCCGGTTGTTTCCACGACCTCTTCCGCCCACTTCTGCCCGTTTTTATAGGCTACCGCTTTCAAAACACCCGGTTCATAACGCACTTCATCCCATGTCAAACGATCATAAGAATGGATTTTTTCCCTACGTCCCAAAGGTTTACCGTTCAAAAACAGTTCCACAGCATCCCCCGAAGTATAAATATGAACCGGGGTTATTTTCCCAATCCGTTCCTCCCAGTTCCAATGAGGCAATATATGTACAGTCGGCACATCCGGACACCAATAACTCTTATAGTTGTAATAACGGTCTTTCGGAAATCCGCATAAATCGACAATACCGAAATATGAACTACGAGACGGTGTTTTAATCTTACCTAACTCTTCCAACTCTTTCCGTGCTTTCTCCAGTTCAGCCGGATCACTAAAGTTCAACAGATTGGTAAGGTCTTTGTTATATGGAGTAGGCTCTCCCAAATAATCGAATCCTGTCCACACAAACTCACCACTCATAAATGGATATTCCTCATTCATTTTGAATTGAACTTCAGGAGCACATCCCCAACCGATAGTCGTCATATCATACGATGAAAGCTGAAAACCGGAACGACTGTCATCAACATGGGTCGTTACCGGGAAAAAGTACTCTCCTCGCGAACTCGTCGCAGAAGAAGTCTCGCTGGCATGGTAACGGCGAGTCGGATTGTACTCTTTGAAAAGTGGATAAGTTTTATGAAAATAGTTCAAACCAAATATATCCACCTGATTCACAATATCCCGGAAAATAGCATCCCGCTTATTACATCCGAGTGACGTAGGACGTGTAGGGTCTTCGTCGTGACAGTAGGCAGTCAAATTACGGGCTATTATAATACCCTGGTCAGTCATCTGGTCGGGTACCTCATTACCTATACTCCACATTATAACCGAAGGATGATTACGATAATGGCGTACCAGTGAACGCATATCCGCTTCACTCCAATCATCAAAAAGAAGATTGTAATCATTCTTACGTTTTCCTTTCTGCCAGGTATCCGCCAACTCCAGTTGCATCATCAGTCCCATACGGTCACAAAGAGCCACTAACTCCGGTGCAGGAGGGTTGTGAGAAGTCCGAATGGCATTTGCGCCCATTTCTTTCATTATACGCAACTGTCTTTCGGCAGCCACTTCATTGAAAGCTGCCCCCAAAGCACCTAAATCATGGTGCATGCACACTCCTTTGATTGCAACTTTCCGCCCGTTCAACATAAATCCCTGATCATGTGTGAACTCAATGGTGCGGATTCCAAAAGGGGTTTCATAACAATCCACCTCTTGTCCGTCCTTAAATATCCGGCTGACTGCCACATAGCAATTCGGGGTATCAATACTCCACAACTTCGGAGCATCCACCTCAAATTGGAAACGGGCACTTGCCCAACTATCTTTTTTGATTGCTATACTCTTTGTGATATATTGCGCCACCTTATCACCCATAGGATGTCCATTCTCATCTTGCAGATAAATGCCTGTCTGTACTTCTACCTGAACGTCTTTTCCTGCATGATTTTCAACATTCACTCCCATCTCCATAATAGCTTTTTCCTGATTGAGTTGTACGTTTCGCACGAAAGTTCCCCATTGTTCCACATGTACGGGAGATGTTTTTAGTAGCCAGACATTCCGATAAATTCCACTACCCGGATACCAACGCGAAGCATCATCCGGATTATCCAGCCGGATAGCCAACACATTCTTTTGTCCCACCTTGATGTATGGCGTCAAGTCAAGACGAAAAGAAGCATAACCATAAGGCCACCCGCCCACGTATTGTCCATTGCACCATACAGAGGCATACGACATGGCTCCATCAATATCAAGATAGATTTGTTTCCCGGCATCACTCTCTGTCAACTCAAATGTTTTACGATACCAGCGTATTCCCCAATAGGGCAATTTACCGGTTGAACCCATATAATCAATATTAAAAGGTCCTTCAATAGCCCAGTCATGCGGAAGATTCAGTTGCCGCCATCCACTATCATCAAAATCAGAGCTCACATAAGCTATATTTCCTCCCGGATTACCTTCCGGTCGCCGATGCTTTTTTCCAAATATGATAAAATTGTTGGCACAAGGCAACAGATAAGGTTTCAGTCGAAAATAATGCAATGCAGAATCCACCCCTATCGGATCATTTTCCTGATAACGCCAATCGCGATTGATATTAATACGCTCTCGCACAACCGATGTTTCTGAACAAACACCATTCTGTCCCCAAATGAGTACAAAAATCAATGAAATAAAAAATCTGTGTTTCATAATATTCAGTTAAATTATTAGCATTACAAAAGTAAGGAATGAAAAGACACAGAATTATCAATATTATCTATATCTCTGTTAATCCCGTCTCAAAAGAGTTTCATTATTAGCTGTATTTTTCAACTTTGCATGTAAATTGCACGTTACATAATGCAATATCTATTTTCAGTTAATAACTTATAATTTTAAAAAATCATGTACAAGTATTCTAAAGATGGAGTTTCCGTACTCACAGTATTAGACAAAAGAAAACAGAAAAAGAACGGATTGTTCCCGATAAAAGTACAAGTTATCTACAACAGAAAGCAGAAATACTACCCTACCGGACAAGAGACTTCTATCACGGATTGGGAAAAACTGCCATATGCCAGAAACCACCGTCTGTTGGGGATACGACGCAATGTTGAAAACAGCTTCTCACTTATCAAACAACAAGTCGAAATTCTATCTTTTCAAGGTGAATTCCATTTTGATACCTTAAATGCCCGCTTAGGTAAATACTCAGATTTGTCGCTTAACACTCTCTTCTTGAAGAAGCTGGAAGAATTGAAAGACAACGGACAAGCAAACACTTATCTCTCCTACAAAGGTGCATTAAATAAGATAGAAAAATTCGCAGGAAAACATATTTCTTTCCATGAGATAACAATCAACTGGTTAAACCGCTTTGAACGTCATCTCTCAGCTTCAGGTGTCAGCTATTCCAGTATGGGGTTCTACTTCCGGAATCTGAAATGTATTCTTAATATAGCTCGTAAAGACGGGGTTATCAAAGAAAACCAATATCCTTTTGGAAAAGGGAAATATGAAATCCCAGTCGGATGTGGACGTAAACTGGCATTGAACCTACAAGAAATAAAGAAAATAGTCACATACACCGATGGCACAAAGAAAACCGAAATGTATCGCGATCTATGGTTCTTCTCATACCTATGCAATGGCATTAATTTTCGTGACTTACTATATCTGCAATATTCCAATATTATCAATGGAGAGGTCTGTTTCATACGTGCAAAAACGGCTCGGAACACAAAACGAAGTAAGATTATTCATGCAGTCATCACTCCTGAAATGCAAAGAATAATAAAAAAATGGGGCAACCCTCCTACCTCACCGGACACTTATATCTTCCCCTTCGCCACCGGAGCGGAGAATCCATTCGAAAGAGTAAAACTCGTAAGAGAAGTAGTCACTGAATGTAACCAAATTCTCTACAAAATTTCTTGCAAAACAGGAATTCCACGAATCACCACCTATTCAGCACGACACTCATTTGCCACTGTATTAAAACGTAGCGGCGTCAACATCGCTTATATCTCCGAAAGCCTTGGACACTCCAATTTAGCAATCACAGAAAATTATCTTGCGAGTTTCGAGATTGAAGAAAGAAAAAAGAATTCAGTTCTCTTGACACAATTCGATATATAAAACAATGACATATATGTAAATAGCATGTTCCATAACAACGGATAAAAGTAATCCCAAGTTCTTCTCGCTCACAAAATCAGAATAATAACTACTTTTTTATCGACAGAGTTTAAAATGATGTATTGATATTATGTAAAAACAATCAAACCATGAAAACTCAAAAAAGAATCCTAGGTGAAATCCCTTGTTAATTTAAGTCTAATTAAATTTAATTTATTACGCATGAAGAACGTTAAATTCTCTTCGTTACGTCAGCATGTGAATAAACAATTATGTAGCTGTATAGTGATAACAGCTTTAGTAATTGTTTATTCTCCATTGCAGGCAAGCACACTCTTACTAGAAGGTGTTCGTGAGACTGAAGTTGTGAATTCAGTAACTCAACAAAAAGTAAAAATTGCAGGACGTGTCGTTGACAGTACAGGTGAACCGCTACCAGGTGCTGCTGTTGTTATTCAAGGAACTCCACAAGGAGTAACCACCGATATAGATGGTAACTTTTCTATGGAAGTTGATCTTAGTGCTAAGTTGGAAATTTCCTATTTAGGTATGGAAAAAAAAGTACTTACCACTAGTGAATTACAGAAAAATAAAGTTATTCAACTAAAAGAGCAAACAGATGAACTTGAAGAAGTAACGGTAGTGGCATTTGCTAAACAAAAAAAAGAAAGTGTCCTTGCTTCTGTATCTACTATCAAACCTGCAGAACTAAAAGCACCAACTTCTAACTTGACAACTGCTCTTGCAGGACGTGTAGCAGGTATGATTTCTTATCAGCGCAGTGGGGAACCTGGTATGGATAATGCCGACTTCTTTATTCGTGGTGTTACAACTTTTGGCTATTCAAAGAGTCCTCTGATCCTAATGGATGGGCTGGAAATCTCATCTTCTGATTTGTCTCGTCTACAACCAGATGATATTGCCAGTTTCTCTATTATGAAAGATGCCACCGCAACAGCTTTATATGGTGCTCGTGGTGCTAACGGTGTAATTCTTGTCACAACCAAAGAAGGAAAAGAAGGTAAAGCGAAAATAGAATTCCGTATTGAGAACTCTATCCAAACCCCGACCCGTAAAGTGGAGTTAGCCGACCCTATTACTTATATGAGATTACACAATGAAGCTGTTAAAACAAGAAATCCTCTTGGAGCATTACCATATACTCAAGAGAAAATTGCCAATACTATAGCAGGAATCAACCCTTATATGTATCCAGCAACTGATTGGTATGCATTAATGCTAAATGATGCTGTTGCCAATCAACGCTATAATTTAAATCTGAGCGGTGGCGGTACTGTAGCACGTTATTATATAGCTGCGACTTTTAATCAAGACCATGGTTTAATGAAAGTAGACAAGCGGAACAACTTCAATAATAATATTGATTTGAAACGATATGCCATTCGTTCTAATGTTAATATTAACGTAACAAAGAAAACCAAAGTAAACGTACGATTATATACTACCATTGAAGATTATACCGGTCCTATAGATGGTGGTACCACGCTATATAATAAGATAATGCAAACTTCTCCCGTAGGTTTTCCCGCATTTTATCCACAAACAAAAGACACAGAACATATTCAGCATATTATGTTTGGTAATACTTATGCTACTGAAAGTGAGTTCTATATAAATCCTTATGCAGACATGGTAAAAGGCTATAGAGATCAAAGCTCTTCTATGATTCTGGCGCAATTCGAATTGAGTCAGGACTTGGATTTCATTACTAAAGGATTGAAAGCACGTGCATTGTTTAGTACTACCCGTAATTCATCTTTTGATGTATCCCGCTATTACAATCCATTCTATTATCTCGCTAGTAATTATAATTCGTTAGATGATACATATAAATTGGCTGAGTTAAATCCTGAAGGAGGTACAGAATACTTAGGTTATAATGAAGGAAGTAAGAATATCTCAACTAATACTTATGTGGAGGCTGCTGTAAGCTATGATCGCATTTTTAAAGAAAAACATGCCATTAGTGGTATGCTAATTTATACATTGCGTAATGAACTACATGCAAATGCTTCTTCTCTGCAACTTTCATTACCTTATCGTAATATGGGACTCTCCGGTCGTTTTACTTATGCATATAATGATCGCTATTTTTTAGAAGCTAATTTCGGTTATAATGGTTCAGAACGCTTTGCACAAAAGGAACGATTTGGTTTCTTTCCTTCAGTTGGTTTGGGGTATATTGTTTCTAATGAAAATTTTTACAAAGGACATATCACAAAAATTATGCCTAAATTGAAACTGAAAGCTACATATGGTTTGGTCGGAAACGATGCAATTGGAAATAATGAAGATCGTTTCTTCTATTTATCAGAGGTTAATATGAATAATGCAGATTATTCATATAGATTCGGTACAGACTATAATGTTTCTAAAAATGGTATTTCGGTTAGTCGTTATGCCAATCCATATATCACTTGGGAAGTATCCAAGAAATTAAATGTCGGTACTGAGTTCAATTTACTAAATGCATTTGATGTTCAAATTGACTATTTTCAGGACAAACGGTCCAACATTTTGCAAACACGCGCAGCAATCCCGGAAACAATGGGTGTGCAGGCTGCCGTTCGTGCAAATGTAGGTGAGGCCGAAAGTTCCGGTTTTGATATGTCTGTTGACTATAACTATTCATTCAATAAAAATTTCTGGATGCAAGGGCGTTTTAACTTTACCTATGCAACAAGCAAGATAAGCAAATATGAAGAAGTGGACTATTCCAGTACACCGTGGAGATCCAAAGTTGGACATTCCATTAACCAACAATGGGGATACGTGGCAGAACGTCTATTTGTAGATGAACAAGACATCGCCAACTCTCCTAAACAATTCGGAGACTATTTAGCGGGAGACATTAAATATAAAGATATCAATAATGATGGTGTAATTACGGAAGCTGATCAAGTTCCTATAGGTTTCCCTACCGATCCGGAAATTGTATATGGATTTGGTTTATCTGCAGGTTATAAAGGTTTTGATATTTCTTGTTTCTTCCAAGGATTAGCACGCGAATCTTTCTGGCTGAATGTAGGTAGTAAGACAGGGACCACCCATCCGTTTATTGATAATGATTTAAATGGACATGGTCAGAACCAACTTCTGAAAATCTATGCAGACGATCATTGGAGTGAGACTAATCGTAACATATATGCATTATGGCCCCGCCTGAGTGAAACTATTGTTTCAAACAATAACAGAACAAGTACATGGTTTATGCAAGATGGCTCATTTCTTCGTCTAAAATCAGTAGAAGTTGGTTACTCTTTCCCACATAAATGGATTAAGAAAGCTTTCCTTTCTAAATTGAGAATTTACTATAGTGGTACAAATTTGCTAACCTTTAGTAAATTCGACCTTTGGGACCCGGAAATGGCTGGTAACGGTTTAGGATATCCTATTCAGAGAGTTCACAATATCGGTATTCAGGTCGGATTTTAAATAATAGATAGTTATGAAAAAAAGAAATTATATAGTAACTTTAATGTTGGCGGCAGCTTCCTTCAGCTCGTGTGATTATCTGGATGTAGTTCCCGATAATATGCCTACAATAGAGTATGCATTCCGCAATAAAGTAGAGGCGGAAAAATACTTATACACTTGTTATTCTTATTTGCCCAACTGGGTCAATGTAGCAAACAATCCGGGACTAAATGGTGGAGAAGAGGTGTGGAATTGCCCATATGTATTGGGGAATACTCAGTATTATCAGATGAATATAGGTAATAATATCTCTTCTCCGAATTTCAATTACTGGGATGGTACCAATGGTGGAAAAAAACTTTATGAAGCACTTCGTAATTGTAATATATTCCTCGAAAATATAGAGTTAGTAAAAGACCTAGATACAGGTCAAAGAGCGCAGTGGATAGCTGAAGTAAAATTCTTGAAAGCTTATTATCATTGGTTTCTGGCTCAACTCTATGGTCCTATTCCATTGATTAAGGAGAATATTTCAATAGAGGCAGATGAAAAAGACATGCGTGTTTATCGTGAACCGTTTGATGAAGTCGTGAACTACATTGTACAGTTGCTTGATGAAGCAAAAGACGACCTGCCTCCCAAAGTGGAGAACAACATAGCTGAGGATGGACGTATCACAGGAGCTGTTGCTTATGCCATGAAAGCTAAGATATTGGTGACAGCAGCCAGCCCTTTATTCAATGGGAATTCTGATTATACTAACTTTAAAGATAATCGTGGCATACAGTTAATTAATTCCGAATATGATCAGAAGAAATGGGAAAGGGCACGCCAAGCTTGTAAGGAAGCTATTGAATTCTGCGATGTAGAACTAGGTGGTCCTGGTGAAAGATCCTTATATACAGTGAATGATTATATAGCTCCATCTAAGATGACAGCCGAAACTCGCTTACTGAATGCACTGAATAAAGTGATGACTGAAAAATGGAATAAAGAATTGATATGGGGTGACAGCCGGAATGATATCCAAGGCTTCGAACGTAATAAACTAATCACCATTAATCAGACAACATTCCGTACAGCTGGTGCCAACTCGCAGCATGGCCCTACACTTCGCACAGTAGAAAATTACTATACAAAGAACGGACTTCCCATTGATGAAGACGCCACATGGGACTATAATAACCGTTATAAGTTAACAACTATTCCTGAAGACCATAAGTTTTATGCTGTTGTAGGTGAACAAACAGCCTATCTACATCTGAATCGTGAACCCCGTTTCTATGCCAATGTTGGTTTTGATAGAGGTCTACTGTATTTGAAAGGTGTTGATGGCTTAGAAAATGATGAAACTAAACAACATAAAATATTCAGTCGCAACATGGAAGCAGCAGGTAAAAACGGTATAATGAACTATTCTGGTACAGGATATTTTGATAAGAAAACAGTTTCTTCTGAATGTTCTGTTAATAATTCTGGAGCATGGGCAGGTTATCGCTATCCATTTCCTATCATGCGTTTAGGCGATTTGTACTTATTATATGCAGAGGCTATCAATGAATGTCTACCCAACGATAACTCTCCTTCTGACAAAATATCCATCGAATATATAGACAAAATCCGTATAAGAGCAGGGCTCAAAGGTATCAAAGAAACTTGGGATACATATGCGATGAGTCAGTTCAAAAGTAAATATGAGACAAAAGCCGGCATGCGTGATATTATCCGTAGAGAACGTTTAATAGAATTGGCATTTGAAGGACAAACATATTATGATAAACGTCGCTGGAAATTGATGACAACTTATATGAACGAACCTGTACAAGGATGGTATGTTGAAGGAATAGAAGCCGAAGAATATTATACGGTGACTAATCTCTTCAAACCGCAATTTGGGGCTAAAGATTATTTATATCCCATTAGAGAATCTGATATTCTGGGGAATCCGAATCTAGTACAAAATCCAGGATGGTAAAAATAAATGTTAGTTATAAAAATAGATATACAATGAAACATCTATTCAAAACAATAAGTTTGTTATTTGCTCTCTTACTCGCCATTTCTTGTGCAGAAGTTGAGAAAGCGCAATTTGCGACAGATAACATAGCACCAGGCATAATAAGTAATTGTAATGTTGTAAATGGTGCTGGCAAGGCATTAATCACTTATGATCTGCCTGTAGATGAAGATTTACTCTATGTGAAAGCCACATATAAACTGAATGACGGTACAAACATGGAAGTAAAAGCTTCGGCATATATCAATGAGCTGGAAGTTGTTGGATTTGGGAAAGCTGCTCAACATGACATCACTCTAGTTGCCGTCGATAGAAGCGGGAATGAATCAGAACCGATAGTAGTGAAAATATCTCCGACAGATAATCCTATTTACGAGATCTTTAACCAAATGAAAGTAACTAGTGACTTTGGCGGATTAGCATTCAATTGGGAAAATAAAGAACGGGTAGATATTACCATTACTGTAACTACACCAGACGAACACGGCCAAATGATAACAGCACAAAATTTTTACTCTAATTCAAAAATTGGCCAAGGATATATCCGTGGATATTCCACAGAGACTTCAGAAACTGAAGGGAGACGTTTTGCCGTTGTCATTTCAGATCATTGGGGTAACCAAACTGCTGTAAAGGATTCATTATATTTCCCTATATATGAAACTAAAATCCCATCAGACAGATATGCCAAGTATATCATACCAGGTTATGGTGATCCAGGAAGATACAGTAGCAGTTCTGACTGGCCTAAATTATGGAATGGTTCATGGGGGACAAATAATGACCATTATCATACAAAAGTAGGTTTGAGCTCTCCAATCAATTTGGGAATGAACTTAGGACGCTTAGTTAAACTGAGCCGTATCAAATACTATCAACGCTCAGGAGGAACCAAGTGGCAATATTTGTATGCTCATGGCAATCCTAAACGCTTCCGCGTATGGGGAACTCCGACGACTGATGGCGCTCAGTTAGATATAACAGAACCAAGTAACGACTGGATTTTGTTGACAGAATTTACCTCTGTTAAGCCTTCGGGATTACCTCTCGGTTCAACCAATGCTGACGACCAACAGTTGGGCGGTCTTGAAGGAGAAGATGTTCTGATCCCAATTGATGCACCAGCCGTGCGTTGGATACGCCTTGAAGTACTGGAAACATGGGGAGGAGTAACAGACTTCGTTCATATAGCAGAACTCACTTATTATGGTAAAGAAGAAACTAATTGAAACAATGATGATGAAAACTAAAATTTATACAGCATTCATTGCCCTGACAGTTTTGGGGATGTGCCTCTCTTGTACAGATATCAATCACCTTCATGAGCCCTATTTAGAAAGAGGTGAACAAATCTATTTAGGTAAGATTGATTCCGTGCATATGTATGCAGGAAAAAATAGGATTGAAGCAGGCCTTTGGTTCTCCGATGTAAGAGCCAAAAATTTAGTAGTGAAATACAATGGCGGAACAGATTCTATTTGTGTACCTTTGGAAAGAGATCCAGAACGTCCATTGCGTTCAGATTCCATATTGATAAGAATTCCTAATGTGAATGAAGGGACAGCAATGACTTTCAGATTCATCATTTACGATGCTAATATGAAGTACAAATCATTGCCTGTAGAATCTTTATGCAGTGCCTATGGTAATAATTATCAGGAATCTATCCTGAATAGGCGGATGATAAACCATACGTATGAAAATGGTACGCTCACTATAGGCTGGCTACGTACTGGTTCTATTCAGATATTGAATACGGAAATCCACTATATTCAAGAAAATGGTGAGGAAAATATGATACAACTACTTCCCAATGAAGTTAGTTGTTCCATTGAAAATGTAAAAGCCGGATCCAAAGTACGCTATCGCAGTGTTTTTCGGCCGGAAACAACTGCTATAGACCTTTTCTTTACAGAATATAATGAATTCACAATAGTTGAATGAGCCATAGTTTATTGATAGTTTCCGGACTAAGGACATCTTTAATCCGGAAACTTCCTATTTATCATTAATATAAAAAATAGATGAAAAAAAAGACTTTTATTTTATTTATAGCTATGGGGCTTTTGGAAGCTTCCAACATGATTTGTGGACAAACAAGTTCTGTGCCTGATACTTTATCAAAGTATATATTAACCCCCAAAGCCCCTAATACTCCTCGTATCAATGGTGCAACGGTATTCGGAATTCGCCCCGGTTCTCACTTCCTGTATACGATTCCGGCTACTGGTATTCGTCCTATGAGTTTTGCAGTAGAGAATTTACCCAAAGGCTTGAAAGTAAATTCAGAAACAGGACAAATAACCGGAAGCATCAAAAAAGCGGGTGAATATATAGTAACGTTTATCGCTAAAAATCCTTTGGGTGAGGCGAAGCGTGATTTCAAGATTGTAGTA
Organism: uncultured bacterium; assembly: GCA_905215555.1. Lineage (GTDB taxonomy): Bacteria > Bacteroidota > Bacteroidia > Bacteroidales > Bacteroidaceae > Bacteroides. The sequence goes on along the minus strand of CAJMQU010000004.1, from coordinate 123,663 downwards.
GGAGATAAACTGGCTTTAACTCCACCGATGGGATGGAACAGCTGGAATTGTTGGGGAAATGCAGTCAGTCAGGAAAAAGTACTTAGTTCAGCAAAAGCGATGGTGGAAAAAGGACTGATTAATTACGGATGGCAATATATCAACATAGACGATGGCTGGCAAGGATTGCGTGGAGGTAAATATCAGGGAGTAATGACAAATAGTAAATTTCCGGACATGAAAGCATTAGCGGATGAAATACATAACATGGGATTGAAGATTGGTATTTATTCAGGTCCATGGGTAGGTACATATGCGGGACATCTAGGTTCCTATAGCGACAATGCCGATGGCACTTATGACTGGGTAAAAGACTATGCCAACGAACACTATCGTTATGTTGATCCAAGTAAGAAAACGAAACACAGTGTCAACTATCATCATGGGAAATATTCTTTTGTAAAGAATGATGTTCGGCAGTGGATAGACTGGGGCATGGACTATCTAAAGTATGACTGGAATCCGAATGATGTATACCATGTAAAAGAAATGATGGAAGCATTGCGTTCCCACAAACGTGATGTGGTTTTCAGCCTTTCAAACAGCGCTCCCTGGGGAGATGCTGCCCAATGGGAAAAGATGGCCAACTGTTGGCGTACTACTGGTGATATCAGAGATACCTGGGAGAGTATGAGTCGCTTAGGATTTAATCAGACTAAATGGGCAGCTTATACTGGTCCTGGACATTGGCCTGATCCTGATATGCTAGTAGTGGGTATGGTAGGTTGGGGGCCTCGTTTACACTATACCCGTTTGACGGCAGATGAACAATATACGCATATCAGTTTATGGGCATTACTATCTGCTCCCCTATTAATAGGTTGTGACATGGCCCAATTGGATGATTTCACAATTAGTTTACTTACAAATAATGAAGTGATTGAAGTGAATCAGGACCCACTTGGCAAACAAGGAACAGTGGTTACAGAAAAAGCTTCTGTAGTGATTTATGCTAAACCAATGGAAGATGGTTCTATGGCTGTAGGTTTATTTAATCGTGGCGAGCGACACGAAAAAGCTACTGTCACCTGGAAGCATTTAGGTATAAGAGGCGAACAAAAAATACGTGATTTATGGCGTCAACAAGATATTGCAACATCAGACAAAGAGTTTACGACAGATATATCCCCACATGGCGTTCGTTTGATCAAAATATATCCTGGTAACAGTCGCCTACAGGCTACGTCAGGCAGATAAATTGTATATTAGCTATTTTTTTAGAATACCTTATCGACCTTTTGAGGCTATTTTGGTAATCCAAAATAGCCTCATCTTTTATAAAGCAATTCTTCAAATAAATAATTACTAGAAATTAGTATATGATTATTATGGAGAATCCTTAAAACAGATAAAAGGTTATCTATCTGTTATATCTCGTGCATTAAGATTTGTTCTCATTAAAATTTGTTCGAAACATGCACAACTCTATTCTATAAAAGAACGCCTTATCGGGCAGGGAAACCTGCGCTAGTCAGCGACGCCCAAGGCATAAACGATTGGTTGACCGTTCCTTCCGGACGACTTTTTTGAATCATTTTACGAGTGTACGGCATATCCATGCCTTTGCGGTCATGATAATGATGGTAAGCCCGTTCCCAGGCTGGACAGATTTTCTCCCGTTGTTTGGATGAGATCTCAGGTCCATAGACCGGCTTTCCAAACCAAGTGATATACTGTACATGAGGAACTTCTTCGCCCGACATGTATCGGGCCGTGTACTCAAATCCTTTGTAGAGGCGATTGTCAAACGCTCCATATAAGTCTATATCTTGATTCCAGGCAATTTCGGCGGCACAGGCAAGGAAAGCAAGACCCATCTGTACGTGTTGTTGGTCACGCCCACTCTCCTGGCATTGTCCGCTTTCATAAAAATAGTTTTTGATAGCACCATTCGTATCACCATCGGTCAGCTGCTTACAGGCAGTGTCAAAAATATCCCGCCGGTCGAGGAAGATGCCGATACACATAAGTGTTTGTCCGTTGGCAGCATCCCAATTGCCATTATAACGAGGCGTCCAGTCCTTTATCACCGGGTACCAGACGTTGATGACCATATCTTCAAATGCTTTACGATCTTTGGCATTCCAGCCTTTATAAGTATGTTTTATTATCTCGGCAGCATTGAGATATTTGATTCCTGCCGTACCCACCTTCAATTGACGGTTGTGATTTACGACCGATTCAAGAGTCTGAGCCCAGGCATTGAATATCTCGATAGCCTTCTCCGCATAAGCTTTATCCCCTTCCACATACCATTGCAAAGCCATGGTGTAGGCTGCCGCACCATCACGTACAAACTCTTTCCCTCCATTATCGGGTTTGTTATAAGGGCCGTTATCTACAACCTTAAAAGGAGTCGGTTTGTAATTGAGCGAAGCGATTTCCGATGACTTGAGCTGGTTCCACGCTTCCTTCCAAGGTTCTTCGCCTGCAAGGACTTTAGCTTTCATGAATTCAAGATCAGAGGTCGTGTGTAACATTCCGGGATGTACGAATTCCTGTCCGAAGCTGACAATGCATATCAGCGCATACAGGAGCGAGAAAAAAGTTCTTTTAGTCATAATCATTAAGAAATTTGTTGCTATTGATATAATACATAGTTACGTTATTTTCCGACAGTTCTTATCAGAACCTTCCGGCTATAAGCCTTCTGGCCGGCTTCCTGCACACGAACCACATAAAAATCATCATTCAATGGCATACTCTCCACCCAATTGCCAGAAGAAGATTTGAGCATCTGCACCGTGCTTCCATGAGTCGTGTAAATAGATATCCATGCATCTTTTTGCGACTTTACTCTCACACGATTTGTTTCCACAACAATATGTGGGATATCTTCTCTGCCTGCTTCAGGCATTATCCCCGTAGAGATGCCTCTTGCCGCCCTCTGAGCCTCATAGAGTGATGCGGGCTGCAGGCCTTTACGATTCTGCCCTTCTATATATCCATTGGTATATTCACTCATATTGTTGCGGTATCTCCGTATTGTTTTAGCCGTGCATCCGATAGCGTAGTTTTGTCCCGTAGGCACTTTATCCAGATAAATGGCACCGTCCTGTACATCACAATTCCAGAATACGCTGTTGGTGCCTCCCCATCCGTGGCCGCTTCCCATATTGTCACGCAGATACATACCTATTTTCCCGGCATTCGATTTTATAGTTCCCAATTCAGCCCAGTTGTCAAACAGAATCCCCTGCGACCACAACCGGTGCCCCTCAGCTTGTGCAAGGGAAAGCTCCGAACGGAAATTCAACACTACAATGCCGCTGGTGGAGGCACAGCCGTTGGAGATATAATGATGACGTCCGTTGCGGGCATAACAGTCCTTCAGCAAGATGAGTTGTGAACGATGGTAATTCTCAAAGTTGTAATACGTACCGCCTGTGCAAAGTCCGGAGGGATCAATAGCATAGCAATCTTCAATTGTACTCCTCGTAGTGGAAGTCGTTTTAATGCCCGCATGGACAAAACCGGACATTGAAACACCTTTCACCCATGAATTTTCCAACGAACTCATATAGATACAATTCTGATCGACGTTAGCCGTGGAATTCTCCGGACTCCTTTCAAAAGAGATGTGCAGATTCTCAATCCCTACATTATGGCGGATTGTTCCCGGATTTGGTATCTTATAGATATATGCCTGTGCATACTGTACGTCGAGTGCATAAAATACGGGCGCATCCACTTCAATCATATTACCTTCCACTTTGGTGACGTAGCGATGATAGGAAATATCAATATCCTGAGTTTTCCATTTCTTGCTTTCATCTGTGTTACGCTTTGTATTGCCGCCATACCAGACTGCCTCCAGCCAAGCAGTTGTGGTAGGATATTTTATACAAATCAAGTCGCCTGTCCGATAGGCGCTTGCATCTTCCACCTGAAAGGAATAGTCGCCAGGCATCACCTTTGGTGTTACAATATTTACCGGAGCATCTCCTTTTCCGTTTCCCCAATTGTGTGCGGAGGAATTTCCCATCAAGATAAGCCGTTTAGCCTTTTCAGCAGCATTTCTTCCGTAGAGAACAGTAGAATCATTGCCCGAGAAGCAATTACCTTCGCCACGCAGAATGACTCCGTCGTAAGTCAGATTTAACGTCCCGTCCACATTATATCGTCCGGCTTTCAGCAATACGACTCCTCTGATACCCTCTGCGTCCAAAGCATATTTTCCTGCTTCATCAATGGCTTTCTGTATATGTTGCGTATTGTCGGCCTCCTTGTCCTCCAAAGGACTGAGAGTAATGGTGCGTTCCGGTAAACTGACCGCAGGAATGTCTTTTCCATTTCCGTATCCGGCCTGACTAAAATCAGGAATGACAAAGCCATCATTATCTTTCTTATAAGTCAAGCTTCCGGATTCATCCTGAGTAACGAGTTGTGATTGCCAACTTTCTTGGGCATTAAGGGAGTAACTGCCTACAAAGCATAAGCTTCCGATACATAAAGATAGAAGTTGTGATTTCATATGTATTTATTACTTTTTTGTGATATGTAAAGAAAGGGAGATTTCTTCTCTTCGTTTTGTAGTGTCATCTCATTTCCTTGCAATATTGTATCGGTCAGTTTCAAGGTGACAAGGATTATAGCATTTCATCGACACAAAGACATACTATGAGCGATTATTCTAACAGAGCTTTGAGGAGAAAATGGTCTTTTAGCCAAACTAAGCATCTGTTTTTCCCAAACAGATAGTCTATCAGACCGGAACAAACGGTCTGTTTACCCAAAACAAACCATGTATTTCAGCTAAACATACCATCTTTCCGGGCAAAACTAACATTCTTTTTCGTGATAAGGCTACACCTAATGCCCGAAAGGGTGTAGCCATGTTGCATAAAGGGTGACACCATCCCGGATATAAGGTGTAGCCCTTTACTTATCGGATTATACTCTTTTCTGGTTGTATCGGGAAAGTATCCGGAAGGAAAGTGTTCTTTTTATGCATAGAACACATGAAGGCTATCATTTTCATCTAAGATATCACAGTCGTTACGTCCCTTTTTATGATTCTGTCCCCTTTCCCTTTCTTTCCGCATTTCTTTAATAGGGAATGCTTGCGTTCTTTCTTTTTTCCCCACTATTGGGCGGAAAGAAAGGAATCTGAGACAATAGGATTATCATTTTGTCATGGCTGACAAAATGATTTTTAAAGGTTATTTTCTGAAAGTCCGATTAGTCATGCGGCTGAGGATTCGGATTGGTATGAGCTTCATAAACTTTGAAATCAGCCAACTGCAGGCTTTCGTCTTTAAGTCCGTTATCGGGTCTGTCGGATGCACTTTGCATTTTCCGCCCCAGACTGCGATAAATACCGAATTTATTCCGGATACTTGTCGCCCCCTTCCTCCATAAGTCTACATCTGCGAAAGATTGGTCGGCAAGCACTTTCCCATCGCTGATACGGGTCAGTTTGATGCGGAACGTGCCATGATGGGTATAATGCATTTCTGTCTCCACTTGTATCCATTCATCTTCAAAGTCGGCAAGCGGAAGGTTGTCTATGATAACACCCTTGCCGGACGCCCGTGTGTCGCCTGTGTGAATCACTTGTACACGCTTATTCCCTCCGTCTTCATCGCAACGGGTACTGATAGTAATGAGTGGCGCGCCATTGTTGCCTTCCTGTGCCTTCAGTTGGTGAAGATGACAAAACTTGGTGGTGGGTTGGAAACCTTTGGGTATGCGGAATTTCCATTCCAGCCGTTGCCACTCGTTCCAATTTCCATTCAGATGATACCAATCATGGTTCGTCTGACTTTTCATCTCATTGCGCTGGCGGTCACTAAGCAATCTTCCCCGGTCACTGTCCAGGGCTTCGGCATTGGCATGATTGGTGAATTTGAAAACATATTGCTGCAGGGCAGCATCAAAAAGAACTTCACAATGCACACCGTCGTAATGGTCGTTTTTCGAGATATTGGGATGTTCGGAATAGTCCCAACCCAGAGCACGCATATATTCGTGTATAGCCCTATAGTCTTTTCCCACCAGCTCCTGAGAGGCTTGCATACCTCCCTGAAAACTATAGTCGGAACGGACAGGCGAAGGTAACTTCACGGTAGGCCCATATCCAATGGCTTGCAATGCGGATTCTCCCAAACGTTCCTTCAATTGCGCCAGATAAAGACTTTGAGGAGCAACCGGAGTATCATGCGAGTCGAAAACACCTACCGGCAACGTAGGACCGGACTGATTGAAGGGACGACGCAACGGTGTACTTTCTCCCTTACTGCCTATTACCCAGTTGTAAGTGCCCGGGGGAATCTGATTGACATAACTCTTTGTCACACAATTCCAAGCAACAGACCAGGCTGTGCCCCAACCATGACCGGACCCCATGGAACCACGGTTCTTGAAATCAATACCTCCACCCGGCAAATTGCAATTATCAAGTAGTAACCCTGTACTCCAACGTTGATGTCCTTCTATACGGCCATTTCCTTTGAAGTTGCAATTAAGGAATACAATAGGTCCTGTCTGTCCGGCACCAAGTGCCACAAACCAGATGTTATCCCCCTCTACCGAACAACGGTCAATCAGAATCTGCCCTCCGTTCGGTGCAAACTCCGCCGGTTTGGAGGCCCCCTGGTGCAAAGCCCTCCTGATTACGTTAATCTGCTGCAAAGTGATGCGTCGCCCGCCTACACCTATGCTCTCCATCGTTTCCAATGCATTGATATCCTTTGCCCAACAGTCTTCTCCGTTGATTCTTAACGCATAATATAATGCTTTCCCGTGATTGACCGCTTGTGCGGGCGACTCGATACGCAGATTCTCCACACCGCACTGACGAAGCCGTTGTACGTTATCGGCCACCACCAATGTGGTATTGTCATCAGTGAATTTGGCATCGTAAGAATCTACCAGCGGGACACTCAGAATAATCGTATTTCCTTCAATAGCTGCAATGGTCCGTTCAGTAATCAGTTGCCGTCCTGCCTTTATCCAGGTTTGAGGTTTCCCGTCACGCACCAGATCATTCATCTTCATATATTTGATCCATTTCTCGGTTACGGGCTTGCGGATTTCTATATTGTCACCGATAAAAAGTCCGGAAACATCAGCTACTGTCAAACGATATGAACCGGCAGGGATGTACTTGTCAGTCACCTTTATACTTTTTTCATCCGGAACGACTTCGCCTAAACGATTACCTACACGTTGGCGAACGCCATTATTTACCACGATTGCCGTATGTTTGTCTCCGGTCATGACGATAACACTTCCACTCGGATCACTTCCGCTACCACGCAATACAACGCCATCCGTCATTATCTGAAGAGAACGGCTACATACGTAACGTCCCGGTGCCAGCAGAACGGCACCTCGAAAGCCATCGGCATCTTTGGGAAGTGCGGAAACCATATCAATGGCCTTTTGAATATAATCCGTGCAATCTTCGTTTTCTCCTAAAGGATGTACGGTCAGTTTAGCCGGAACGTATGGCAAGGTTACGCCACCGCCTTTATATCCGGCATGTGAAAAGTCAATAATTCGATCACCTCTCTTAGTGGTTTTGTACACTAACTTTCCGTTAGCATCCGAATAAACCCACTGGCTTTTTCCTGTCGGTTCTTGCCCCATAATGGATAAGGGGAAAAGAAGGCATAGTAGATAATAAATGTTCTTCATTCTTTGTCTTATTCAATAAAGTTAATTAATGGTGTAACAAAGGAAGAGGAAAAAAATGATTTTCACTATATAGATTGTCTCAAAAGCTTGCAAAAAAAGAGCAGACATTACTTTTTCCAACAATAGAATAGGAAGTGTTCCTGTTGGAAGAGTTGCCTAGTACATATATAATAAGAGGGTGTCCACATGCGGACACCCTCCCTAAACTTATTCATGCACTAATATTATAACAAAGGATCGAATGTCCCATTATTCCAACCTTTGGTCTGCTCCAAAAGAGGATTCTGTTCCAGATGTTTCTTCGGTAATGCAAAAAAGTAATGATTATCTTCTACATCCCATTGGAATTTATTGTCTATTTGCGTTACTATGGTCTTGAAATAATCAAAATAAGCCAAAGAGTTCAGTTTGGATTCCCCGCCACCCTCTGCAAAATCTTTCACTAATTCACTCAATGAAAGGTTTTTCTTTGCATCAGTCAATTCTATTTCAATTCTTTTACGAGAATACCCTTTATATTCAGGGGCACTGAACATCATTCGACGGCGCATATCCCAGAAGCGTTTACCTTCGTAAGCTAATTCAATGCGACGTTCAAAAAGCACAGCATCAATCAATTCTTTCTGTGACATATTCGGTTTCAACCCATACATTCCGTCTGCATTAGGAGTAATACCCGCGCGTTGACGGATTTCCTTTAGAATGTCATATACCTCCGTTTCTTTGCCTCCAACCTCGGCTGCACATTCGGCTAGATTCAACAATACTTCGGCAAACCGGATTTCGACCCAGTCAAGATCATACTTTCGGACATCAACTTTAGGCAAGTTATGGTTGATAAACTTGCAAGAATAGAATCCTGTCTTTGTGGCGTTTGCTATTTCTATTTCACCGCCTTTATAAGTGTATTGCCGCTGTTCAGGGTATTGATTGTCAATTAGCGGATACATCATAGCGTTCGTTACAATAGTTTTATAAAAGCGTGGATCACGATTCAACCAAAAGAGTCCGGTCTCATCAGTAGCTTCTGCATTAAATGCTTCCTTCACGCCATCACCGTCGATATCAACACCCGGTTCGGTTCCATCTGCCATCGGATAAGCTAAAACCATATCTAAAGTTGGTTGATTCCAACCTGTTTTACCTTGCGAATAATCCAAAGGACGAATACCTGCATTAATATCAGTATAGCGAGCCGGGTAAGAATAACGCGAAGAAAAAACAACTTCTTTGGAGAGTTCACATGCATCAGAGTTGTCTTTCCATGTTCCATCGTAGTTGCTATTCAAGCCATATCCATCTTTTTCTAACTGTGTTCTGGCGGCAAGATTTGCATCATAAGCTGTTTGCCAACGCTCCTTATCATTATTTCTGTTGAATTGTTTGCTGGCATAAAACATTAGAACGCGTCCTTTCATTGCAAGTGCGGCCCCTCTTGTAATCCGTCCTGCATCCGCACTTCCCCATGAGGCTGGAAGTACCTTAGAAGCGTTAGTCAAATCAGTAACAATCTGATTGATACAAATTGATGTTTTCTCTCTAGGTACTTCCGACTCTTTTCTATCTTGTACTGATAAAATCAAGGGCACGCCGCCATATCGTTTCACGAGTTCAAAATAACGATATGCACGGAGGAAAAGTGCTTGGGCTTCAATATTCTTGCGTACCCCTTCTGCCAAACTACCTGTATTGATATTATCAAGCAGCACATTTAGCTTGTAAATACCTTCATACGGCCAATATTCAGCAGTCGGTCCATCACCGCCTTCAGAAGTTAACTGCCCTTCATACAAAAAATCTTCGCCTCCCCTGCCTTCGTCGCTATATTGATTAATTTGCACTACATCTGCATCCCAATCGGGCAAGTTGTCTTTATAACACTTATCGAGGAAGGCAGTCGCTAAAGTTTCATCATTCCAAGTATCTCCAGCGGTTACTGCATTTAAGTTCTTCTTATCAAGGACGTCATCACATCCTGCAAAGCCAATTCCTGCAAAGAGGATTGTAGCTAAAATATATTTCGTCTTCATAGTGTTCTATATTATTTAGATTATAATGTAATGTTAAGACCAAAAGAAATATTTCTCATAATCGGGTAAGAACTTAAGTGATCTTTATGCACCTCAGGATCTGCAATCTTCAAAGGATCTTGTAATAAGAATAAGTTTGTTCCATTCACAAATACTTTAACTTTCTCCATTTTTAAAGTTCTGGTAATAGAACTAGGAATATCATAAGATAAAGATATATTCTTGCAACGTAAGAAAGAAGCGTTACGTACCCAGAAAGTAGACCTTTGATCATTTGTCTTAGTCAAAGTAAATGGCATGGAGGCATTAGGATTTTCTTCTGTCCAATGATCATTCCAAAAAGCAAAAGTTCCTGTCCAATCTTTAACACCAGGTTTGCGTTCATCGATGACACGCTTATGCCCAGCCAGACCCTGGAAAAAGATATCCAGTGTAAATCCTTTCCATTTACCGCCCAATGTAAACCCGTAAGTAATCGGAGCTGATTGCTTGTCTACAATAACAATCATATCTTCATCGGTAATCTGACCATCCGGCTCATCACCATTCACACCACGTACATCTTTATAAAGTAACATACCTGGAACGAGTTTTGTACCTTTAATCAATAGCTCTTTTCCGTACTTATCTATATTTTCCTGATTTACCCGGTCTACCTCTTCTTGAGTGCGCAGAATGCCGACACAATCAAATCCCCATACACGATCTAATGAGTGTCCGATTTCGGATTTATATTCAGCCAGATTAGACGCTTCATCTTTCTCTACCCACCAACTCTTTGCATAACCAAAATTACCTTTCAGCCAATAAGTAAAGTCTTTCACTTTACCTGTATAGCCTATTTCAAATTCAAAACCACGTGCGTCTATCTTTGCATAGTTTTCTTTCGGAAGTTTCGCACCGAAGGTTGTAGGTACACTGGCATTACGGGTAGCCAGAATATCATAAGTATGTCTATAGAACCATTCAAAACTGATGTCTAAACAATTGAATAAACGACTATCAAAACCAATGTTATAAGAAGTGGACTTCTCCCATGTTAAATCAGGATTAGCCAAAGTACCCGGCTCTATACCATAACTTTGAGATCCGAAGATAGCTCCTGTTGTTAAATTATATTTTGGCATCCAGTCCCAACCACCAACAGCATCATTACCTAAAGAAGCGATTGAACCGCGCAGTTTTAGATAATCCACAAACTTCACGTTATTGGCAAAGAACGGTTCACTAGAGACACGCCAACCGGCAGAAACTGAGGGAAAGAATCCCCAACGTTTATTGGGTGCAAATTTTGTGGAACCATCCACGCGAAAAGCAGCTTCTAATAAATATTTATCATCATAAGCATAGTTTAAACGGCCTACGTAAGAAAGACGACCACTTTCACCTACCGATCCTGCTCCTACAACAGATTGTGAAGCATCGCCACTTGCTGCATGAAATTCGGGCATCGTCCAGGTTAATAATCCATTACGTTGTGCATCGAAAGATTCATTTTCTCCTTCTGCCTGCTCATATACGAATAAAGCACCTATATCATGTTTACCAAACGTACGGTCATAAGTAACAAAAAAGTTTAATTGGTAATCAGAATAGAGGCCTGATGTCTTCTTTATAAAGTTATCACCACCGCGTACGTCTGTTCCCGTAACCTGTGGATTCTGACTCGGATCAATATAGTGCCCATTCGTTCCACTCGTTTCAAATGTATAGAGTGTATATGGCATAGCGACCTCTTTATATATTCGATTATAGGTATTTCTACTATATTGGAATTTCAATTTCAAACCTTTTAAAAAAGGAGCATCGTATTCGGCAAACATATTGACATTCGTATTCATCCATTTACGAGTATCACGCCCAGCTTGTTCACTAATTTGCGTCAAAGGGTGTTGTTCCAAGCCATTTGCTTTAACAGGAAGACCATTTATGTAAAATGGATTCATTTTAGAGCGTTTCAATATACTCGCATATAAGTTATCCATATTATCCCGACCGCCATCGGACTTCCAGTGAGGCTTAATATCTTTTCTGTTGTCCGTGCTTATATTTAAACCTATTTTTAAATGATCCGTTATATTGGCATCAATGCTTGCACGGAAATTGGCCTTGTTATACTCCAGATTATCAAATGCACCAGTTGCGAAATAATAAGCACCGCCAATGAAATAACGCATCCGGTCTGTGCCTCCTGTTATATTTAGGGCATGACGGGTAGTCAATGGAGTTCTCCACATTTCATCAAGCCAACTATAATTGACTCCTTTCAGATATTCCAGTTCATCATCAGTGTACCATGTTTTTTGATTTTCCGGCCGTTTTTTAGGATCCGATCCACTATCAATCCAACTCTGATATCTATTATGATTCAAGAAAGTTGCCTGTTCGTAAGCACTCATTGTTTCTGGATTTTTGGTCGGATTGTCAAAACCAACAGTACCCGAATAATTAATAGTAGGTTTAGAACTAGTCCCTTTACGCGTCGTTACCAGCACAACACCGTTAGCAGCCCGTGCACCATAAACAGCGGCTGATGCCCCATCCTTCAACACTGAAATATTTTCCACTTCACTGGCATCTAATGATTCAAAAGCCTCTTGATTTCTTACTACACCGTCAATTACATACAATGGACTGGCATCATTAGTAGTACCTTTAGCGCGAATACTCAAACTACTCGTTGCCCCCGGTTTACCAGTAGTAGACGTAATCATCACTCCCGAAAGACGACCGGCTAATGATGTTGCTAAATTGGCAGATGGAATATCAGCAATCGTTTTCGCATCAACACTGGTAATACTACCTGTAACGCTTCCTTTCTTCTGAGTACCGTAGCCTACCACTACTACTTCATCCAAAGCTTGGGAATCTTCGGTTAAAATGACTTTCAAACTACTTCCAGTAACCACTTTGGTTTCATCTTTATAGCCAACATAGCTAAATTTAAGGGTTGCACCTTTTGCACATTTAATAGAGAAATTACCATCAATATCAGTAATTGCTCCGTTAGTAGTGTTCAATTCTGCAACTGTCACTCCAATTAACGGTTCACCATTCTGATCTTCTACTGTTCCAGTCACTGTCAGGTTCTGAGCATGTACTATAGTACTAAAAGAGAAGCTCAACAGTACCAACAAAATACGCCATAATTGCGATTTTGATTTGTGTTCTTTCTTTTTCATTAAAACTACTTTTAAAATTAGACTTAAAATATACAAAGCGTTTTTCTGCCTACACTAAACCATCTCATGGATATATTATCCGCAAAAAGAATAATGTCACAACTATGAATTAAAACATTTTTCATATTTAATGTAGTTAGACTAACAACAATACAAAGAAAGGAATAGCATTGTTAAACTAGTATCACTATTATCTCAAAAGCTTGAAATTTCATGCAATGGATAATAATTTTCACTCAAACGTTTAAAAGGTGTGCGACATTCCGGAATATCAATTATCGATTTATGTGTTCAGAAGCTAAAGTACTTATTGTGATGTTTTTCATAGCAGAAGATTTAATTAAGTCTTATTTTACTCGTATGACAATAACACCGTTCGCTCCTTTCATGCCATACTCAGAACCATCTTTTTTGATTTCTATTTCACGTATATCTTCCACCGATACTGCATTATTGGCTTCTTCCAATGAATTATATTCGGTTCCGCCTACAATGAAAAGAGGTTCAGTACTGAGAGTAAAAGATGAACTTCCCCGTATTGAGGCTTTCATTTGTCCGTCTGAATAATTAATTTGCAATCCGGCTACATTGCCTCGTAGTAAATCTATCAAATTGTTGACATCTAATTGTTGTATTCTCTCATAAGTGATAATATTGCTGTTATAGGCTTGTTCCGGTATTTTCTGGTACATACAAGTAATTGTTTTCTCATTCGTGGCGTAGCGCAATGAATTCTGCCCCAGATGTATGGTATAAGTTGGAATCTCCAACATGGGCACATAAGCCACCAACTTCCTATTAGGATATACTAACAAAGTATCACCCGCTTTCACATTATCCAGTTCAAATGTGCCTTTCGATGAAGTGGAAAGCATTTTCATACGCCCCTTTACCCGTATTTTTATCTTTTTTGCCGGTTTACCTTTTTCATTCAGGATAACTCCCGTTACATTATCTTGTGCTATTCCCGTCAGTGAAATCAGAATAGTTGATAATAAAATCAGAATACGATGTTTCATATCTTTATAATATTAATAAAAGGAGAGAATATTTAAACACAATACACATGTCCAATATTCTCTCCTTTTTCAATGAATGAGATTGATTATTTATCTTTCACGAGGTTCTGCTGTACAGATTGTGCCATTATCAAAAACAAATAAATTGTCGGCAAAGATAACAACTTTGTTGTCCAGTCCGAAGCCAGAGCGGGATACATAATACTGATCCTGTACACTAGCTAATGCACTGCTCTCAAAATATTTCTTGCCATCATAATAAACAATGAATTTTTTGTTTGCATCTATTGATACTGCAATGGTTTTGAAAGCATCCTTTTTAAACTTAAAGTTTGCTGTGTCCGTACCTTCATCTATTGTAATATCTGCCGTCTCTCCTGTTGTCACATCTGTTGTTGTATAAGTTGCTTTCCATGACCCTGTTTTAGGATAGGTTGTAAAACATGCCTTAGTCACATAAAATGTAGCATTATTGATACGGGCAAATTCTATACGAATCTCTGCAAAATTATTATCTGAAGGACAAGTATTTATTGCATAATCCACTTGCGTGGAGAAAGGAACAGATACATTACCCCAACTACGGGCAAAACGTCCGTCTTCCTTAGTGGAAGTCAATTTTACTGCACCATTCGTTCCTTTATTAGCGTCAAATGCTACCGTCATAGATGCATTAGACCAACCTTCATTATAATATGGAGTTTCAAAATTAGAATAAAACAGTTCGTCTAGTACTATCATTTTGGAACGACGGGTCTCTTTCTTACCACCGCATTTCACCGTACACCAGATTTCATAAGTGCCGGCTTCATTCGGAGCTTTCCATACATTTTCAAATAATCCTTGAGGATTTGTCATGCTTCCACCATCACATCCCCATTCATAGCTAACATCTGTATCATCACTGAGTTCGGCAGAAACAAATACTTTCACTACGTCATTACGACAAAATTTTGTACCGAAAGTGTTTAATGAAACAATATTTACGCTGTCATCGTCTGAACAGGAAGTGAAGATCACACATATTAATATAGCGATATTGAATACTAATTTTTTCATACGTTTCTATATTGTTAGTTTATTCTTGACCCAAAAAATATCTCGACGGGCGAGGTTGCCACCAATCAGATACATGGATATAGCCATCACGTGCATGAATGTTAGTAGTGCGGCAACTTCCGGAAGATGCAGCCAACAATCCTCTAAAATTCCATTCAAAATTGTTCAATTGAAGCGGTAAATTACGGTCGTGTCCGGCCTTGACACACATCACCGCAGTGTCTCCTTGAAGCGTCTGCCCATCCTTGTTGTAGGAAAAGCTGCCTTCTCCATAGGTTTCAATCCAACGGTCCGAAGAGTCTATATTAAAATATGACCATTCGCCTCTTACAATATGATAAGTCAGCAGTTCTTTTACGACTTTTTTGTCATATTGTTCCCACGCAGTGGCAGCAACGGCTTCCGTAGCTCCAGGAAGCATCACCGGATTTTTCTGCCAAAAGCAGTTATCTCCACTGCTAAGAGCACTGTTAGTGAGTAATATATGCGTATTTCCTGCCTCTTTATACAAATCTTCAATTCCGGCATATTGAATACCTTCAATTAAAGTACTGAATATATCAGGACGACTCTGGATAAATTCCCAGATTGTCATATTTACCTTATTATCTGCTTTTTTTGCTTCATACTCCTCGTTACTTTGAAGATCAAGATCAAACAAGGTGCATGAACTCAATGAAATACAAAATAAGGCAAGACTTATAAAATATCTATAGATTTTCATATTCATTTTTATTTAAGACATTATTGTTATTCTTCATAAGGCTTGTTCTGTTGTCCTCTCATAGATGGATTCTTGCGGAATACATCCTGGTTCAAAGGCCACAGAATTCTGCCGTAACCGCCAATCTGATTAGCTTCTTTCTCTGCACCAATAACAAAACCCTCAGGAATTCTCTGATCACCCAAATCTTCATTCTGCAAATATGGATCTAAGTATTCTTTTACCATATCATTACGTACCAAGTCAAACCAACGTTTACCTTCTGCCCAAAGCTCAATGGTGCGTTCATCAATAATCAATTTTATCAGATCTTTTTCAGTTGGATAATCCTCTAAAACTGCAGTATTTCCCCAGCCTGCACGTTCACGTATTTGATTGACGATATTAATCGCACCTTGATAATCCTTATTCGTACCCAATACTAAAGCTTCAGCTTTTAACAACAATATATCTGCTAAGCGATAAATTGGCATGTGGGTAGAACAGGATCCGTTAGCAACATAGGAATATCCGGGTCTGCCCTCATTAGCAGTTGCTCCGTATTCTGTAAATTTCGGACATTTAATCTGGAAATTAGCGGCATTGCCATAATCACCGTTCATTGCTTTTTCATATGACTCGTCTATTATCTCGTCAGGAGTTATGAAATAACTGATAGCAAATGTATCCATGATCATAGTTACACGAGTATCTTCTCTCTTACGGGATACCAATTCTTTATAATATGCCTTTGTTGGATGATACCGAATGGTGTTTGACCCTGATGCAAGTTCTTGAGCATATCCAAAGCCGTTACTATCTTCCTCATAGTTCCAGAAAAGATTGAATATCATCTCTTTAGAACTTGATGGGTTTAAAAACATGCTGGAATAGGTAGAAGCCGGCTCAAGACTATACTTATAATTTGTCAGTAAATCATTGGCTGCTATCAACGCTTTGTCATATTCCTTATACCACATTAATACATCTACACGCAACGCCATTATAGCTCCGCGATTAAAATAGTACTTACTGGCACTGGACATATCTGTAGAAGCCCCAATATGTTCTAATGCTTTCTCTATATCTTCCAGAATAAAAGCTTTTAATTCTTCTACAGAAGTTCTTCCATAATACCGTTCTTGGGAAGAAACATCCTCCATTGGCTCAGTGATTTTAGGTACGCCGCCCCATACACGTATGGCGTAGAAATACATCAATGCACGCATTGCATAAGCCTGACCTAAATATGGAGCAGATACAGAACTACCTATCGGACTGGTTGGAATATGCTTTATAGCCGCATTTGCACGATAAATCGTTTTATAAAGATCGCTCCAACTGGAGGAGCCCGATTGAGAATTCAGACCATTGTATAATAAGTTACGGTCGTAACCTGTTCCACGTTCAGCGTATATACCAGAACGAAGTTCGCCCCAATAAAACCAATTTGTACGTAAAGTAGATTGTAAACCGTCATACATACCTGCATTCCAAGTTTTCAGATCCTGTTCTGAAGTCCAGAATGTCTCACCCGACAGCGAACTTTCGGGTTGTCTGTCTAAGAAGTTCTCACAAGAAGCGAGTAGCAGACTGACACCAGCGATCAGTAAATATTTTAATCTTTTCATAAGTTGTTACAAGTTAAAAGTTAACATTTAGTCCGAAACCAATTTCTCTTGCAGTAGGATATCGTCCGCTATCAATACCAGGACGAAGTACATTGCTGTTAGAAATACTTGACGGATCAAATCCTTTGTATTTTGTCCAAGTAAGAAGATTATTTCCATATACATACAACTGAAGATCGGAAATATGGAACCGTTTGGTGAAATTACGATCAACCCTATAAGCCAAACGAGCATTTGTAAGACGGATGTAATCGCCATCTTCCAAGAAGAAAGAAGAAAGCTCACGGGCATTGTTTACACCTGTTGTTGCTTTGGCACTACTATAAACTTCAGTTATTTGTCCCTGATATTTCCACAAACGATAACAGTCTCTTGCTAAGGGAGTCATGTTCGATGATGAATTCTGTAACAGATCACGACGTTGTTTATTATAAATTTTGTTACCAAAACTTCCATAGAATGAAAATGATAATGAGAAACTTTTATAATTCAAATAGTTAGTCCATCCCATATACCATGTAGGCATACCATTACCCAAGATTCGTCTGTCCGAATCACCGATTACACCGTCATGGTCCAAATCATCCCAAATGATATCACCACCCTTGCTTACAGAACCAGCGGTAGTCATTTGACCTACATCACCTGTATATTTTTGACCACCTTTTGTCTCATAGTGTGAGAAAATAGGTTTACCGTTAGAACCATAAATATAGTTATTATAGTTATTTGGATCTCTTTGATAGACAGGAATCAAACGTTCACCAAATGAACCGTCACTATTCTTAATGTATGCATTCGCTTCATCTGTGGCATAAATACCCAAAGCTTTCTGACCAAACCATTGTCCCAAAGGCGAACCTTCTTCAATCAAGTATTTACCATCTTCCACAAAACTTTTGCCTTCCGATAGTTTCAATACTTTATTCTTGTTTTTAGTATAGGTAAGCGTGGTTTGCCATGAAAAATCACGAATTTGAATGGGAGTTGCATTTATCGTAAGCTCAATACCTTTATTTTCAATATTACCCATATTGACACGCATACTACTAACACCTAGTTCCGAAGGAATTACTTCATCAGCCAACAAATCTTTAGTTTTCTTTATATAATATTCTGCCACTAAAGATACGCGTCCGTCAAGCAACGTTACATCCAAACCTATATTAGTTTGTTCTGTCGATTCCCAACTTAAATCAAGGTTGGCCAACTTATCCGTTTGAGTAACTCCAATGACACCATTATAATATGAACCAATATTATATTGGTTGATCGATTCGTAGTTACCTACGCGTTCATTACCATTCGTACCCCAGCTAACTCTGAATTTAGCATCAGTCAATACAGGCTTAGCCCAGTCAAAGAAGAATTCATCAGAAGCACGCCATGCAATAGATGCAGACGGGAATAACCCCCAACGGTTACCAACAAAACGTGAAGAACCGTCATAACGAAGATTTGACGTAAATATATATTTCCCTTTATAACTATAGTTTACACGTCCGAAGAAAGATGCCATAGCATGACTTTCATAAGTGGTCTTTGTTTTTGTCAGATCTTTCACCTGCTGAGCATTAGAAGTAAGAATGGATTCTGACACATAATCACTACCTTCCAAATGGAATGTTTCATCACGCCAATCCTCAACACTGGTACCGAACATAGCACCTACCGAATGATCTTTAAAATCCCTAGCAAAGTTAATATAAGTTTCCGCAGATAACTTACGGGGGATTTTCACATCATTAGAACCGGAGCTGATGCCTGAAGAAACCAAATCTCCACGAATCAGTTGGTCATTACGATTGACTTTCAATTCACCCTGTACATTGGCAGACCAGATCAAACCTTTCATTAGTTGGAATTCTGCTCCCTGATACAAAGAAACTGAATAAGAAACACTTTTATTAACACGTTCATATGCATCAGCTATCGGATTGAACTGACCGCCATTATTATATATATAAGATCCGTCAGGGAAATAAAGAGCCATTTGTGGTGGACGACGTAATGCCTGATTGATTACACCACCGGTATTGATATTATTCTTATCAGTATAAGCCACATTAAAACGACTCATTAATTTAAAACGATCTGACACAGCAAAATCAACGTTAGTTCTGGAAGTAATACGATTCAAATAACTATTTAAAACAATACCTTGCTCATTCAAATAGCCAATACTTGTATAATAGCTCATTTTATTCTTTGCACCACTAATATTAATATCTACTTGATTAGAATGAGCCATGCGAGTAATCAAATCCTGATAATCGTTATCAGCCATAAAGTTGGGATGCAAAGAGTCATTACTGGTTTTCCATAAAGAAGTTCCTGCATTACCGGCTCTTTCTTTCAAGTAACGTTCAAATGCATTTGCCTGGTCAATCTTATGTCCCAATTTTTTCATTGAATGGTTGTACTTCACCGAAATTCTGGCAGGAGCACCTTCTTTTCCACGTTTAGTACTAATAATGATTACACCGGCAGCTGAACGAGAACCGTAAATAGCGGCTGAAGCAGCATCTTTCAATACTTCCATACTTTCAATATCTCCAGGGTTAATAGTGGAAATATTATCAACTGCAACACCATCCACGATATACAATGGAGTAACACCTGAACCCATAGTAGAAGCACCACGAATCAGCATAGTACCTGTATCGCCAGGAGCACCTGAATTATTGGAAATCTGCAGACCGGACACTTCTCCCTGCAATGCCTGAAAGATATCAGTCGGTTGACGTTCTTCAATCGTTTTGGCATTTACAGTGGAGATAGCACCAGTCAAATCTCTCTTCTTTACTGTACCGTAACCAATAACTACAACTTCATCCAATGCTTGGGCATCTTCTGTCAGTACTATATCCATTTTAGTACCCATAGCTACCTGCGTCGCATCCTTATAGCCAATATAGCTAAATTTCAATGTAGCACCTTTGTTACATTTAATGGAAAAGTTACCATCAATATCAGTAATTGTTCCATTAGTACCTTTCATAACGGAAACTGTTACTCCAATTAGAGGCTCTCCATTTTGATCGACAACCGTACCGGTTGTTGTAATTTCCTGAGCATATAGATCAAAACTCATAGAAAATGTAAACAGAACGAGGAAAAACCGCCATAACAACGATTTCAATTTGTGTTCTTTCTTTTTCATTAAACTACTTTTTTAGATTAGACTTAAATTAACAAGGGATTTCACCCGGAATTCTTTTTGAGTTTTCATGGTTTGATTGTTTTTACATAATATCAATACATCATTTTTTAAAGTTAGACATAATTATTTTCCGTATTGCAAACAAACAACAATTTTATAAAACGAGATTTAAAAACTGTATCAAATACTATCAATTACATCTCAAAGTGTTATAATCTGTATATCTACAAAAACATAACACACTAATAAACAATATATTATCTTATATTACAATTTTACAACACCAAATTACAAGTTTTTTTCAATACTCATTTTGTGAGTATATGCAAATCCATATTCTTATGACGAGCCATTAATTGAGCTACATAAAGTGAGCGGGGAAAGACATTCTTTTCATTCTGCCCTTCCCAAACACCGTCCGGACGATCAGTAAACACTCCCGGATATTTTTCACCTTTCATGCCAAAACTATAATTATAACCTGATGTCCAAGGACTCTGTACTGCAGCACGTCTTACACGGCAATTCCAAAGAATCTGGGTCACCCCGGCCCAGCCATGTCCACTTCCCATTTTTCCACGATCCTGTACATTGATTTCTCCATCGGTAATCACATTATCATAGAGAGTACCGACCGCCCAACGATGGTGAGGTCCTATATCTGCATAGGTCTGTGATGCCGTACAATTATAAAACACATTCGGACCACATACACGGGCACCAGTCACATAGTCATGACGTCCTTCTGTACTTTGGCAATTCATAAATAAGTTTTGCTGTCCCCAGTTATTAAAGGAATACCGCAGTCCACCGGTAATCAAGGATTTTGTTTCCAAACAACGACAATCCGTCACCGTCACATTTTTCGCATTACGCTCACAACTCACTGCTGAGTAACCAAAATAACGACAGGTAAGATTACGCGCCCAGCAATTCTCCACTTTATCAAACTGGACGCCAATCCAACCATGTTGATTGTCTTCATAATGTTCAAACTCAGATTCCAAACACATATTAGTTACTCCGACTTCACTGATGCGTCCTACAAAAGTATACTTAAAAATCTCACCGCCTCCATATTTATCCTCCATCTGCATCACTACCGGATTATCAATAAAAATACGATTACCTTCTATTTTTACAATTTCACGCTCGAAAGAAAGATTGTATTCCCGTGCTGTCCACTGGCGAGTTCCTTTACGTTCAACAATTTGATCCATTTTAATATCATGTATCCAATTATCCGTCCCAGGGCGATATACAATAATACGATCACCAATATTGAACTTTTCAGCGGAAGAAACCTGAAAAGAATGGGTTCCTACCGGCACAAAACTATCCGTTATCTTCACTCTTGTTCCAGGTACTTCTTCCACTCTTCCTGCACCTGATACCTGTATCAATGAAAAACGTTGCTTACCAATGGCTAACAAACGGGTCTCATTCACATTATCTCCTTCACCGGTTAAAATGATTCCACCCGTATTTATATGGATAGTTCCGTGAACATGATATACTCCGCGTTTCAACAAGACTGTTCCACGATGGCCATCTTTATCCGGCTTCATACGAGACACCTCATCTATTGCATCCTGAATAAGTTGACGACTATCTCCATTTTCTGCTGGATACACGACCTTTGTTACCGGATAATAAGGAATTGACTTATCACCATGATGATATCCCACACGACTAAAGTCTGGAATCGTATTTCCCTGTTTGTCAGGATAATAGACTAACTCTCCATTTGGGCTAACCTGCACATGACTGGATTGCCACCCCGGTGGTAATTTCGTCTGAGCAGATATGCCTGCACAAAGCGCTATGGCGACAAAGCTGCCTGCTAATTTCTTCATACTATTCATTCTATTCTTAATTATGGGTTTGTATATAAACTTAATTCTATTCTCTCACCTACTGTAGTTGGTATCTGTAAATATTCTCCATAAAGTACATCTGTTTTTCTATTTTCCCGAGTGATCTGTACAGGTTGCCCTTTCCAAGGGTTTTCTATCTTGCAGATACGTCCTTTCTCACTAATGACAGTCACCCCTTGAATTCGACCTTTCTTTAAGGCAGATGTAACCAAAAATGCTCCATAAGCTCTCAGGTTTTCAAAAGAAGCATCCTTCTCCGAATTCCAATTTGGAAAAACCCGTATAACACCTTCGTAACTTTGCAACAGCATTTCATTTATAGTCAGGGGAACAGCTGCAAAAGTTTCGATTCCTCCACCACCTTGTACAATCCAATAATTGGAATATACATTCATTTCAATGCGTTTCTTCAAGTAAGACAATATTTTATCCGAAGGATATCCTACACGCACAGCTCCGGGATAACATGTCTCAATGCCATTATTAGAAGTATTCCCCCAATCATTCGGATCACGCTGTTTTTCTGCCCAATGCGCAACATCATCCAATAAGATAGCGTTGAACCCGGCATCTGTTACCGGCCCAACAACTCCACCCGGAAGAATCAAGCCATGAATAGAAACCCTATTCAAACCCGATGCCTGTACATCCCTATTCTGAGGTCCTTTCTCCATATTCTTCAAACTTTGGCGTCCATCTTCAGTAGTGCCCAACGGATATGCACTCAACTTCTCTAAAATATCTTTCCAACGGAACTGGCGCACACGATCCACAGACAAGAAATCACTCATATCCATGACCCCCTGAAACAACATTCGAACCAACCCTAAAGAAAGAGTAGAATTAAAATCACCTAACCGATTACGCCAGACACCACCATTACGTTTATTGGGCATTACCTCATTGAAGTGATCCATATGAATGACATAACGTCCATTCTCTAAAGAAAGATAATCTTCCCAAAAATCAGCACAGGCAACAAGATATGGATATACTTTACGGGCATACGCTTCATCATACGTGCTATAATACCGCATCAACATATTCCCAACACTGAACACCGCATTTATCTTTTGTCCCAGAAATTTATAGCCACCATCTATCGTATTTTCACGAGTTGCATATTTCTCCAGCATTTCTTCCGGAGTTAACGGCCACATAGCCGTACACAACCCTTTCGGACCAATACCTACCGGATAATAAATTCCCCTACAATTCAATAGTTCCTGTGCATGTTTTCTACCAGCTTCCATATAATCCAATAGAGGTTGGTCAAAATTATCTGTCAAACCAATATGATTGGAAGAAAAAGATGCCCAATAAGGTGCCTGATAATTATAATTCAGATGATAATCACCTCCCCATGCAGCCTCGTCACGCGTAACAAACGGTCCCCAAATTCCTGGTGCAAACTTACCCTCACGAGAGGAGCAGGCAAATAAATATTGAGACTGATAGTAATACTTCTCAAAATAACTGTCGCCAATATTTATATGAGATTGCTTCCAAAAGTTACCCCACCAGTTACGATGTTCCTTTCTCAACCGTTCAATCACTGATTCCGTCACTTTTCCAGCCTCCGCGATTGCCTTATTTTTCCAATCCGGTGTATCATGATTTGTATAGACAGATACCACCAGTTGTACTTTCCTTCCAGGTGTAAGAGAGAATTTATCAGCATTTGAATTTAAGGCCAATGCCACATGAGTAGGCCAACGCAATAATTCTGTGTTCTCAAATGAACGGCTCGCCCACATCACTTTATCAATACCATATGACGTAGTCGAAGTATTACCCTCGGCAGCCCACAAGCGCAAACGGGCAGTTAGCTCCTTATCCGACTCCAATTCTATTATTACCTTATTATCTGTCGCCGCAACCCATGCAGATAACTTCAGTTCGCAACGGGAAGTAGAAAATTTAGCTGCTATCTCAGCCGAACCCGGCAGTTGTTCTACATAATACGAAGCTCCCTGAAATTCATCTATCAAAATATCCAATCCACCCGGCAGCGCAATGCCACCAGGATAAACCGGATAAGCCCTCCAAAAATCATTCTTACCAATATAGAAACAAAGTTTATCAGGAGTACCGCCCATCGTGATACCTATATCTCCATTACCCGCCAAAGGGGCATCCGGAGTTTTGGTTGTAGGAACGTGTTGAGGTGGAGTAGTAAAAACAGCTTTATAAGCATCCATTGTAAATTGAGCTTTCACCAAACTGGTACCCAATAATGCCAAACCTAAAATAAAAGCCTTGTGTGTATTCATAGTCCATCAGTTATTTATCAAAAACAAAAATAGACGTATCTTACAAACAAGGCTTGCAATATTATTTCAAACGCTTGGAAAAATGATTCAAAAGATGCTTTTTAACGAATTACAGCCTCTACAAAAGCTGTTTTCCCCTTCTCTTCTCCCTTGGGCAGAGAAATACGTATCTGTTTATGGTTAAATTCAAGTTCTGCAATATTTTCCCGTTGCGTTGGACTGGCACAACTTATCATGTATCGTCCTTCCCCACTCTTTCGAATCATATAAACTCCGGGAGTCTGAATATTCAGTGTGATACCTCTCGTAACCGTCAACTGCACCGGCTTATAAGCAGCTATCCAGCAAGTAGCCTTTTTCTCTGTATAAACAGCCTGTGCTATAGTATCATTACGAAGTATCTGGATATCCGACAAATCAAAAGCAGCTACATATTTTTTGTCTGCCACCGGCAATATCAAATATTGATATGCAGCCTGCCCAGGAGATATCCCATGTTTCAGATAGAGAGTAGTGACTTCTCCTTGTACCTCTTTAGGGCGATACATTTGCATTACATCATACCAACGTCCTGTGCGGTTTGCTGTTTCAGCAACCATCTCGTCTCCATTCCCCCATACGATATACCCCGTATTATTATGAAAAAAGCGATGTTCTCCCGCCGTAGCTGTTTGTTGTCCATTTACAGCATTCCATTGCCCTTTTTTCCAGGAAAGAAGTTCTCCTTTTTTATGGCATTGTTCTATCGAAGTCGTTACAACAAGATTACTATCCGCCTGTATACCTGCTCCCAGACAAAGTACAAAGTCATCCGCGCAAATCCATGCCTTACGCGCTTTCACCCCGGCACGATTCAGCTCCATTACAGTCATACCCTGTTTTTCATCCGAAACAGCTCCGACGAAAGTTCCCTTATTGCGAGGTTGATAACTTTTAATCAATGGCATGGGTGCATCATCCTCAAAAGCCGTCACTCCCGGCAATTTACGCCAATCCCAAAGAGGGAAAATATCCAAATACTCTCTGCCGTCCTTATAAATATAGGTTGCCCCATCCGCCATATAATAACCTTTCATATTATCTCCATTCATCATTTCCGCACCGACAATACGGTCGGAAGCCATTTTTATGGAAGCCATCCAGGAAGGGCGTCGATAAACCGTATAGTCCGACTGCCAAAAATGTTTGTGTCCTGTCAGTATATTCCGAGCAGGTGCAGGATAATTGTCGCGAAGCAAAGCCTCAGCTACAGCCATACACGCATCAGACTCGCCTCCTCCCAACTCAGCAGCCGCAAATGCAAGACTCAATGCTTTATGCACAGGTGCATGATGAAACAATTGACGTCCTAAAGCATTTACATCCATCATTCCTTTCCAAATGACCCAACGGTAACCTTTATCAATCAAAGTACTTAGAATATTCAACTGTTTATCATCAAAAGCCAAAGAAGTCCCGGAAAACAATCCGGAAAAAAAACTCATTCCAGAAACAAATGAAAGTCCATAGTTACCAAACTGCTGCTGAGCTCCATGCTGATGAAAACACCAGTCATCTTTTATACCTTCTGCCCCACCTGTCACAATTTCAGATGCAATCGTATCGCGTGCCATTTTTACCAATTCATAATCATTCTGCAACAACGCACGCATCATCACATTTCCGGCGAGCCATACTTTGTTCTGTCCTGTCATTCCAAACTTTGCATTTTCCATCACAGTGATAGCCTCTTGCTTTTCAGCCGGAGTCAGTTTCTCTTCAAACAAAATGAAAGCTGTACCCAGTGTTTTAGGAATACCAATCTTATTATACCACCAGTTCAAGCACACGGGTTTGGCAGTAAACCAATAGTCTAGTGCCTTGTGAATCACTTTTTCTACTTCCGGAGAATGATAATAAGCAGTTTGTTGGGAACTATAAAGTTTCACCAGTTCCAGAATACGTTCCGCATGAAGTTTAGGTTCCCATCCCGAACGTTTCTTATCTTCATAATTAATGTCCGGCCACGTTCCGGTCTCCGTAAAAGAAGATAGATAGGTTGCTATTTTCTTTAAATCGAAAGGATAACGTTGATGCAATTCCACTACTGCCTGGTCTGAAATTTCTTTTTCCGGCTGAATGGACGAAAGTATAGACAATAAACCAAACGGATCTTCTCCCGAAGGTACCAACATCCGGGAATAATTCTGCTTAATGCGCATCAACTCATCCGTATTGCCGGCTTGAACAGAAACAGCAATAAGCAACGTACCCGCTATAATCAGACTACGTAAAACTCTCATTCCTATTTATTTTTTCAATTGTTCTGTTTCCATAATAACAGATGCCCACAATATACCGGCAACTGCCTCCTTTGCATTCAAGATTTTAGGAACAGTAACATATTCTACAAAATTTTTCTTAATCACTACACCATCACATGCACCTATCACATCCAGCAAGCCTCTTTCATTCACTTGTATAAAAGGAAACAAACTTTGATATCCTCTTTCGGCAACCGGAGCATATTCTTTAGCCTTTAATAAACCTAACTGGACACCACGCTGAATAGAGTATACAAACATCGCAGTCCCGGACGGATCAATAAAATTCAGAGGATTATCTCCTTTATCTACCACCATGAACCAGCCTCCGATTTTCTTATCCTGCACTTCTTTCAGTCCTTTACACATTTTCAGATAAATATCAAGTACCTGCTGATAGTCCTTATGTGTCTTGGGCAACAAAGCAAGCAGTTCCGGAACAACCAAAGTATACCATCCCATACCTTCACTCCAAACCTCCGGCGAAAGCCCTGTAGATTTATCTGCCCACACTGCTTTCTCCGGTTCTGTGGTCCAAGCATGCAGTACTAATCCATCCGGACGTTGCAAGTGGCGGGCAGCAGCGATAATGTTTCTGCATGCCACATCATAACAGTAATCCGCTTCCCCCACATATTGCGCACAACGTATCAGGAACATTTGCATCATAAATACCCCGTCAATCCACATATTAGGACTACGGTTTCCATGCCAGAACTGTCCGTCTGAACTGGGGTATTTATCAACTGCTTTCAATATCTGTAAAGCCGCTTTTTTATATTTTTCATCACCTGTACGTCCATAGAGAGTACAAAACGCCGAGCCGGTCATGAAATTATCAAGATTGGTCAATCCGCCTCCTTTATAATTTCCATCTCCATCTACAAAGTGATCTATGTACTCTTTCATATATTCCAGATATTTACCGTCACCGGTCAATTGTCCTAAGCGGTCCATCGCCTCAAACATATATCCTTGCACATAAGTATAATCTTTCCAATAGGCCATCCGGTAATCCGGATATCTTGCCATTACCGTCTCAGCCAAAGGAAGTGCCAGTCGTTCCGGAGTAATTCCGGGAGCATATCCCAATTTTGCATCTGGTACCCCCTGAGAAGTTGTACGCCGATAACGAGTAGTGGTTTCCTGAGTCACTAACATCGTTACATCTCCTTCCACCACCGTACCCGTAGTACGCTGGCTCACTACCCTATTTTGTGCCATTGCAGGGAATACTATGCCTCCCATACACAGCACATAAACTCCTTTTATTATTTTCCGAATCATTTTCATAGTTTAAATACAAAGCAAATTATGTTTTTCTAAATCCAAATCAATGGATTACGTACAGGCAGATTACGCACCACTTCATCCGTCACCGGAAAATGTTCCAAATGCGCCCACGTAGACAACCAGTTTTCATTATTCGTTTGCAAAGCTCCGAACAATAGGAATGGATGGGCTACCGGCCATTCATCCCAGTACATCACGTCTTTCGGGTAAATCCAGCTTTCTTTATCAAGCACATAAGGATAGACAAAATTAATACCTTTTTCCATATTCTTGCCTCCTTCTGCCGTATAAGCCCATAAATTATCATTTTTATCCGAGAGCGTCTGACATATCGTTGCCATTGCATCCAGATTAAAAAGAGAATAACCATAAGGTTTTGTACGCGCAGTTTCTAGAGGAAAACTGCCGTCCTCAGCCATCTGTTTAGGCAGAAGTACGTCTTTATAACGCTTCTTACAGTAATCCAACATATCCCTATCACCTACGTAACGAGCAAAAACAGCAGCCTGCATCACCCAGCAAGTACCATGATTATTCTTGGCATTCATCTCGTCTATGCCATATTGGTGCGTGAACATCCATTTCAAATAATCGGCAAACCACTGTTTTGTAGACTTTATATCAGCTTCAGGAAGCACTCCCAGCTTTTCCAACTGATATAAGGACTGGGCCACTTCCATAAGATGTATCGTATCAATAATGCCGATACCCCGTCCTGTAGTAATTCCTTTAATAGCTTGTGCATACTGCAAATTTGGATTCATCCGCGTCGGCTTATTCACAAACCAAGCACGCACGTGTGCCAGCACTGTATTTACATATTTTTCATCTTGCACTAACAAATATGCAGAAGTCAGATTCCCCACAATCGAACTAAAACGTATCATCGCATGACGATGAGCCACAAAATTATCTGGATTAGTCTGACCATCCCGACGAATATAAGGTCCGTCAGGATTCAACGTATCCGGCCACCAATAGTCACCTTCCGAATAGAAGTCGTGTACATCTCCTGCACTACGCTCTGCAATGAAGGCAGTAACCGTTACCGGTTCTTCCTTCAGACTCGCAGCAGCACGTTCCAGTATACCCTGTTTCAAAACACTTTTTACATAGTCTTTACCATCGCTTTCCGAAGAACACGAAACAATTAGTAAAGCACATATCCCTAAAAATAAAACACCTACCTTTTTCATAATTTTACTGTACCGTAATAAATGACGTCTTGACCTTATCAGCTTTCACAGCCACACAAGAAGTACCACCTTGTGTCCGAACCCGAATCTGAGCCCGTCCGTTGCGTGCCTGTACTTTACGTGAGCCTCTCACAGTTCCCTGATTCTGGATCAATTCCCCGTCACCGGCAATATCGAAATAAACAAAAATCCTGGAATCAAGGCATCCGACACCATTGGCATCTACCAATTGTGCCTCTATTTCAACAGTGCCGTCTTCGCGGGGTATAGAAGTGACTTTGAATGCATGTTCCTTTCCCCATTTCTCTGTCTGATATTCAAAACTCAGTTCATCAGAAAGGGTATCTTTACCGACAGACACAGCACGAAGCGTATTCTGACCTTTAGCAAGTTTCACATTCCAACGCAAACCGGCAGCAGGAAAATCCTGGCTATTACGTTTACGTACTCCTTGACTTTGTCCGTTCACAAACAATTCTACTGCCGGACAATTTGAATAGACCAGGATTTCTTTTTCTTCATCAGCATCTCCCCATCTTACGGGCCAGCCATGTCCATAAATATGAAGCATCGGTTTTTGTGTCCAATATGACTGAAACACATAATAGCTCTCCTTTTTTGTAAAATCCCGTTCTACCACTCCTTTCTGATTCATATATGGTACCGGATTATCCGGACGTACCGGAGTGGAAAAATCTTTAAACGGCCAATATGCAGCACCGGTCAGCCACGACATTGTTTCCTGTTCCTTCAGATGCCAGTCTATCAGTTTCACAATATAACTTTCCGACCAGTCCCCCTTCTTCAATACCAAAGCTGAACCGTTCAGAGCGGCATCCCCCTCATTTTCTCCTTCTTTGCGTATAGGAGTTGTAGCCTCTGCATGACGCCCAGCATGACTATCCCCGCCCCACTCTACATGCAAAAAATGTTTCACTTTCTCCATTTCTTCTTTGGACATCTTCTGATAATCCGTATAAACACCGCGATACCAACCAGCCCAGATAGAAGGAGAATAGACATCTACAATATCGCTACAAAAAGCGCAACGACGAATAGCCGTCTTACGTCCGGCATCAAGATGATGAGATAAAGTATTCAGTTCACTCATCAGACTTCGAATTTCACGCTGTTCAAACTCCGGGAAATCATTCGGCCAGTCGTTTTCGTTACCCAATCCCCAAATAATCACCGAAGGATGATTATAGTGCTGAGTTATCATGTTCGCCAACATCCTTTTAGCCTGCCCGCGATAATTTTCATTACCGACTCCACCACGACACCAGGGAATTTCTTCCCAAACCAGAATACCCAGTTCATCACAGAGATTCAGAATGATTTCAGATTGCTGATAATGTCCCAGACGAATAAAATTCACTCCCATCTCCTTCATCATCTTCATTTCCTGCATCATTTGCTCCTCGGTCATGGCAGCAGCTACGCCCGCATGATCTTCATGCCGATGTGTCCCTCTCAATAAAAGGCGTCTTCCATTCAGCATAAAAGGACCTTTTTCGATAAACTTAAACGAACGGAAACCGAAACGCTCACTCGCTGTCATTTTCTGCCCGTTAGCCGTTACAGTAACTTCACAAGTATACAATACAGGCGTATCTACCCCCCAAAGCTGTGGTTTATCCATTTGAACATCCAAGAGAGCTAAATCTCCTAACGGAGTTATTTTATCAAGAGTCTGTGTGGATACCACCTCCCCTTTAGCATTTCTCACTGCTACTTCTACCGATGCCTCACGCACGTCAGCAGGATTATAAAACGTACCAGATACTTTCAATGTACCTTTCTTCATCTTAGCATCCAAAACCGGCTCCACCCGAAGGGAAGCAACGGACACTTCCGGCAAGTACACCAGATTCAGATAACGGTAAATTCCACCATACAAATTAAAGTCCGACAAATCCGAAGGAATCATTTCGGCATCCCGCGTATTGTCACAACGAATACTCAAAGGAACTTCACCTCCAAAACGTTCAGCCTCTTTACTCGAAAGAAATGCCTGTACAGCATCCGTTATATCCACATTCCAACTGTCATATCCACCGATATGGCTGCCAACTTTAGTCATATAGATATATACATCCGTCTTCTGACCTGCTCCCTCGAATTCCAGAATAATCCGTCCGTTGGAGTATGGATTGTTTAGTTTCAGACGAGTCTTATACCAACCCGGCCCTTGATAATAATTCAAGTCTGGGTCTACTGCATCCTCCGCATTAAAACAGTGGGGCAGAGTAACCTTTGTCCATATGGGCTGTTCCTCCGGCTGTCCCTTCTTCATAGGGCGAACCAGTTCCCAGATATTCCCCACATCTTGGCGAAGAAATTCCCAGTTATCTGTCAACCGAATCTTATGCTCTGTTGTAGGTACCTTCGCTTGGAAGGTACCTACAACAAAACAAAGTGTCACCAACAATAAAATAATACGTTTCATACCTATTGATTCTTCATATTCTACAAAATGGCCGTACCTTCTTTTTCCAGTTTTGCTTTTTTGAGCAAAGCTTCCAGGAAGTAATAGTCAGCATAAACCAAAGGCACGTCTCTTTCAAAGTTGCGTGCACCGGTGCTGTGCAACAACAAGAAACCACGGTCACCCTCCAACTGAGCACGATAATTCTTACTTAAACTTTCAACAATGGTATCTGCCCATTTCTTATATTGTGCCGATTTCTCCGTATTATACATAGACAATTCGTACATAGCACAAGCCATTACTGCAGCGGCAGAAACATCGCGAGGTTCATTCGGAATCCCCGGAGCATCAAAGTCCCAGTAAGTCACCATATCTTCCGGCATAGTAGGATTGGTGAAAATGTAATTTGCTATATTTTCAGCCTGCGACAAGAATTCAGGCAACTTCGTTTCACGATAGCACATGACATAACCATATAAACCCCATGCCTGACCTCTCGACCAAGCCGACTCATGATTATATCCCTGATGCGTATGTTTATGAAGTACTTCTCCGGTAATCGTATCATAGTCAATCACATGATAAGAACTATAATTATCGCGGAAATGATTCTTCATCGTGGTACGGGCATGCGTAGTTGCAATGTTATAATACGCCGAATCGCCCGTTTCCTTAAATGCCCAATACAGCAATTCAAGATTCATCATATTATCAATGATAACCGGACATTGCCACTTATCACGACTATGATCCCACGAACGAGTACAACCGATAGTCGGTTTGTAACGGGTAATTAACGTTGCTGCGGATTCCAACAGAATATCCTTATAAGTTGCATCATGAGTCAAACGATATCCGTTACCAAAACTACAATACATTTTGAACCCCATATCGTGTGTACCGCCATTAGTTTTCTGATTTTCTATATTGGCAGTAAATTCCTGTGCCTGTTTCTTCCAAAAGTCATCCTGTGTATATTCATACATATACCACAATTCACCGGGGAAGAAACCACTGGTCCAATCTCTCGATGCCACCAGACGCAGAGTTCCGTCATCCTCTATCGTACGGGGAGAAACAGGCATTTTTTTCAACTGTTCTTCCGGCATGCTGGCTTTGGCAGAGTCTATTTGTATAAACGCATATTTCAACTGCTGTCCGGCAAAATCAAAACTGTCTTTTACGACATCCACTTCTTTTGTCGCTTGGCTACACGCTCCACATACAACCAATAACGATACTAATCCTGTCTTGAATTTCATAAATCTTTCTTTTTACTAATATTGTTTTAATGATAAATATTCTCTCCTTTTAGTGGAATGAAAACAGAAGAAAAGGTCACAATCCCTTCACGCGGTGCAAAAACATCCACAACATTTTTATTCCTGTCCACCCAAAGCATATGCGGCAACTGTTCTTTAGCTCCATGCCCTGTCCAGTTAGTCAATA
Organism: uncultured bacterium; assembly: GCA_905215555.1. Lineage (GTDB taxonomy): Bacteria > Bacteroidota > Bacteroidia > Bacteroidales > Bacteroidaceae > Bacteroides. The sequence goes on along the minus strand of CAJMQU010000004.1, from coordinate 90,374 downwards.
CCAACCCCATTTCGGGAATATATTGCATTCCACTCATAAACCTCAGGGGATTTCCCGGAACATCCCGATTGGATAACTCCCAAACGACCTCTTTCTCCGGATTAAATTCCATAATACGGGGATTCTTATCCGCATCGGTCACCGCTACTAATGTATTACCATTGGGCAAACGAATCACAGAATGCGCTCCGCCCGAAACCGGTACTTCCCAACAGTTCCTTCCATTCTCATCATACTCGACTACTTTTTTACCACCATAATGTGCCACCAGATAATGACCATTATCCAGTCTACGTGCATTCCTAATAAACGACTTCTTTCCATCCGTCACTCCCGGTGGAAGAATACAGACTTCTTTTACAATCCTCCCCATCGGCGAAACTTCCAGCAGACGTCCGGAATTACATTCACCTATGAATGTGTTTCCATTTGCAAGCCTTTGGCAAGCGAAAATATGACTTGTTGATGTATAATGAAAGATTGTATCTTTTGCACGATTCACTTCAAGAACTCCATGTCCGGTAGTAAATAGCAGATTGCCATTATCCAGCACCCAAATATCATTAGAAAGTGGTGCATCATGCTCCCACACTTTTTCCCCATCTTCAAAAATAAAGACCTTTCCTTGTGAATAATCAGTGCAGGCAAAAGTCTTACAGGGTTTCGGCTTTACGTAAGACGCTTCTTTCTTCCCCTTTTCGACAATGCTTGTAGCCCACAGGAAAGAGGAAATCACTTCTTGTCCGTTTTTCTTCCTCGGACGAGTGACATAGGTTTTATAATCTTTTTGAATACCCAATCCATTATTGGCATCCCATAAATCTATCAAGCCATCTTCCGGATTAATACGCGCTTTGGACAGCAATCCCCGGTATCCCTTCTGCACACAAGACGCATAATTTTTAGCGGAAATAATACCTAATTCAATAGCCCGCTGCATAGCATAAACAAACATACCGCTTCCGGAAGTTTCATGCCAATTACCTGGTTCGCCACCTTTATCAACAACTTGATGCCACAGTCCATTTTCCACATCCTGAGTTCGCTTCAAGCCTGCCATAAGTTCACGGGTAATATCAAGCAGCTCTTTATATTGAGAATGATTTTTAGGGAACAGTTCCAAAGTCTCTACCAATATCAGAGCATACCACCCTAGACCTTCACTCCACACTTCAGGAGCCATCCCTGTCTCCTTATCGGCCCATCGGGCATCCTTATCCTCATCCCAACCATGATACAACAAACCTGTATCTCCTTTTTTAAGATGGCGATGCATACTTATCAATTGTTTTGCTGCTTCATCAAAACAATATTTTGAATCACCAATGTAATAACCGTACTTCGTCAAGAACATTTGTCCCATGAACACACCATCCACCCATATCTGCCCTACTGTGCCTCGACCATGCCAAAATACACCATCAGACGTGCGAGGATAGTCATCATAACTTTTCCGGATAAAGTCGGCAGCTTTTTTAAACTTCTCATCACCCGTCTGATTATAAGCCCAGACAATGACAGAACCTGCCATCATATCATCCATACTTCTACCCCGGAAATAGACCAAACTACCATCTGGACGAACAACCTCATTGGCCCAATTCATGATATAATCATAATACTTCCTTTCTCCCGTAGCCTGCCACAACTTATCCAGCCCCATCAAAAAATATCCCTGCGGATAACACCAAGGCTTGAAAGGAATCAGCAAAGCCGACGGATAACGCGTCATGACTGTTTGCGCAATACCCTCTGACCACAGTTTCGGATCATCTCCCGGCAGCTGTGCTTTCATAGATACAGAGAGAAATAAGACAAATACAATTAAAATGTTTTTCATACCCAAATCAATCTATAAAAAGATTGCGCTAAGATAGACGATTTATCCCAGCGCAACTTTCAATATTGTCTTATTCATTTGAAATTCTATTTCAAACAAGGCATAAAACTGATACTATTTAGAGTTCTCTATTTTCTCATTATGCCTTTGTACCCACTCCGAAGGCGAATAACCATAAAACGACTTGAAACAATTGGTAAAATAAGCATGGCTGTTGAAGCCTGTATAAACGGATATTTCCGAAACAGTGTAGCTGGATTCCAACAAAAGTTTAGCGGCTATTTCCAGACGTTTGTTACGTATCAACTCAGTCGGTGACAACTCAGTCACCGCTTTCAGTTTCCGATACAGATTGGCACGACTCAAGCCTAACTCCTGACTCAACAAATCTACCCCCAACTCCGGATTCGAGATATTCTTTTTGATAACTTCAAAGAAATTCTGAGTGAAACGATCATCACCGGAAACAATCTCAATACCCATCGCTTCCGGTGAGAATTTCTTCCCGTACAGTTTCTTTAATTTCTCACGAGACTCCAACAGACTGTTGATACGGCAAATCAGCACATCCATACTGAAAGGCTTCACGATATAATCATCGGCGCCTACCGAAAAACCCTCCTTAATATGTACCACCATAGACTTGGCAGTCATCAACACCACCGGAATATGCCCCAACTGCAAATCCTGCTTCACGCGTGAACACAGTTCCAATCCATCCATCTGAGGCATCATGATGTCACTCAATATCAGATCCGGATATTTCTCCAAAGCTAAATCAAGAGCATCTTTACCATTATCTACATCCAACACATAGAAATAAGGTTCAAGACACTCTTTGACGTATGCCCTCACTTCATCATTATCTTCCGCCAGAAGTACCGTCCATTTCTTTTCAATATCAAAATGCATTTCCTGAGCGGATGGAATCACATCTTCCACCACCTGTCCATCTTCTTCCTCCATCAACAGTCTTGCATCATATGCATTGCTGCTGATAGGAATATACACTTTGAAAATCGTACCGGTAGGCTGATTATGAGATACAACAATAGTCCCTCCGTGCAGATGTACGATGGAACGCGTCAAACTCAATCCAATACCTGTACCGACATTCTCTTTATTACTATCCTCCCCTTGATAGAAAGGAGCGAAGATATTCTTTACCTCATCATCGGAAATTCCCTTACCAGAGTCTGCCACAGAAAAACATGCAAACTCGGTATCAGCAGGCAACGTTTTCAATTCAGTCTGTTGTTCCGAAGACAAATCTGCAAAAGTACATTTGGATAAGGAGAACACCACTTTACCATTAGCCGGAGTAAACTTCATTGCATTGGACAGTAAATTGAAAATAACTTTCTCAATGATAGATTTATCAAACCATGCCGACATCCTTTCTTCTTTCTTCTCAAAAGTAAAATCAATTGATTTCCTTGTCGCCAGATGATTGAAAGCATAGTAAATCTCTTGCATGAACGGATTCATATCTGTTTTAGTGATGTTCAGTTTCAGTTTACCCTCCTGATTCTTACGTAAATCCATCAATTGATTCACAAGCAGCAACAATCGCTGGGCATTACTGAATATCAGGCTCAACTTATTCCTCACACTGGAAGAGAACTCCGGCATAGCCACCAACTCCTGTAAAGGCGCAATAATTAGTGTAAGTGGAGTACGAAGTTCATGCGAGAAATTGGTAAACATACGTATTTTTGCCCGATGGAACTCTTCCAGCTGCAATTTCTCTTTCTGCTTGAACTGCAATTCACGTTCCAACTTCTGCTTCTTCGAGATATAATACATGATAAGCGTCATTATGAATACGAAAGCTACGGCATAAAACAAATATGCATACCAAGTTTTCCACAAAGGCGGATGCACGGTAATACGTATTTTGCGCGTCTGCTGACTCCAGACTCCGTCATTATTCGAGGCTTTCACTTCAAACACATATGTTCCCGGACTCAGATTCGTATAGTAAGCCTCCCGACGATTGCCAATATAGTTCCAGTCCTTATCATATCCTTTCAAAAAAGTAGCATACTGATTTTGCCGGGCAAACACAAAATTCAAGGCGCAATAACCTATAGAAATATTATTCTGATTATAGGCCAGTTCTATCTCTTCCATGTCATCCAACACGGTATTCAAAATCCGCGTATCATCTTCCGGTTCAATCACCCGATTGTTCACAACTAATTTCGTGAACACTACCGGCGGCACATAAGAGTTAAGTTCCAATTCTTGCGGATTGAAAGTCACAAAACCATTATTCCCGCTAAAGCAGATTTCACCATTCGGCAACAGCAAACCGCTATGAGGAGTAAACTCATAGACTCCAATACCATTAAGAGAATTATAATTGGTAAATTCTTCCGTCTTAAGATTATATTTGGAGATACCGTTACTTGCACTAATCCACAGGTTGTTTTCATTATCCTCCACAATGGTACAAATATCATTCTCTATCAGTCCTTGCTCCTTAGTTACAGTCTTTAAGATGCCTTTGTCTTCATCATACAGAGCTATGCCACCACCAAATGTACCAATCCAGATACGGCCAGAGCTATCACGCACGATACTGGTCACATAATTGTTAAGCAACCGGTTAGGTTCTTTCTCATCCGTATCATAATAAACCACTTCTTCCTTGTTCAAATCATATTTTATCAAGCCATCGTTGCGGCTGCCAATCAACACCACTCCGTCCCGCAACTTCAGGATACAGCGCGAACTGGCAAACTGGCAACTATCCTTTCCGCCATTGATTGGAAAATGAGTTTGCATCTCTTTCTTGTCCGACAAACGCATGATGCCCATGCCTGAATCGGAAGAAACAATCCACAAACTGTTATCCTTGTCACGCAGCATGGAATAAATGGACATATCCCTCGGAAGCTGATAATACAGTGTGTATTTCTTGGTACGGGTATTGAAGTGATAAATGGCTCCTTTATTCGTTCCACACCACAAGACATCATCTTCCAGCAAAAGTCCTTTTATGATATTCTGACTATATTGTAATTTAGAGGCATTGTCTATCGGATAATAAGCATATTGCCTATTCATCAGATTATAATCGAGCAGTCCCCTGCCTTCTGTTGCCATATACAGACAACCACCGGGAGAAGCAATCATACACCCATATATACCAAACAAAGCATCAAATATTGTGGCTGGGTCATGGAAATCAAAGCGGTTATTGAACCGGCTGGAATAACTTACTCCACCTGAATACATACCTACCCATACCGTCTGGCTTCTGTCAACAAATAAAGAATAAACAGAAAAATGACTCAAGTTCCCCTTTTCAAGCGAAGCATCCGTATGCTTCCAAAAAGAGTGAGTGGAAAGGTCTATTGTATATAACCCGTCAAACGTGCCGACCAGCAACATTCCGTGCAACTCCGATATAGCCCGGACACTGTTACTCGACAAAATGCTGTTTCCCTTGTGATAAGCCACAATTTCCTCTTTCTCAAAATTGATACGATATAAGCCACTGAGTCCGCTTCCCGCCCATAAGGTTCCGTTAGAGTCCTCGTAAATGGTAGAAATGCTATTGCCAAGCAGACGAAGTCCTGGAGTCCGGGTGGTAAGTTGTCTCTGCACTTTCATATTCATGTCGCAGACAAACAGTCCTTTCGTGGAAGTTCCTATTAAAATCTGATGATGCTTGGTTTCATAAATCACAGAAATAAACTCATCTTTAATCTTCCCGTTCAAGTCAATACGCTGAAAGACGTCCATTGCCGGAATGTACAGGTACAACCCTTTGGTCGTCCCTACCCAGAGGCGGTTACGGGAGTCTACATTCAGACTGCGTACTTCACTTTTGGCAAAAGCCCCGTAACGCTCATCGACAAAAGGGGTGATACGGTTGGTCTTTAAGTCGAGTTTATTTAAGCCGCGCGCTGTGCCAACCCACAAATTCCGGTCATTATCTTCGGCTAAAGCCCAAATGTGGTTATCACTCAATGACAAAGAATCTTTCGGATCGTGCTTATATATCACGAATTCGCTTCCGTCATAACGGTTCAGTCCATTGCGCGTACCAAACCATATAAAACCTTTAGTATCCTGGAATATTTTCAGTACAGAAATCTGAGACAAGCCATCTTTCAAATTCAAATTCGAAAAATAGAAGTTCTCATTGTTCTGCGCTGAAACCTTTAAAGTAGCTAATAGAGTAATTAGCAAAAGAATATATTTTCTCATAGGTCAAAACAGTGTTTTCATTGTATTATCCTCAAAGCAAAGATACCCCATTTTTTATTTTTTGCAAAAAAAATGGGGTATCATCTTCTATAGGCTTACTCTGTGAGTAGTTCCGTGGCACACCACAACAATGGTGCATGAGCGTGCAGATCGCCTGTAATCTGCTTACGGTTCATGTAATGGTTTTTGTCATTTTTTATATTGGTTCCTTCACAGACATTCGTCACTTCGTCATCGGCATTGATATAAGAAACCAGTGCCAACCAGCCTTTCATTGCAGCAGGAGCATATGTTTTCTTATCCAACCAACCGCGTTTCACTCCCACCAGCATGGCATACGTAAACATAGCTGTACCGGAAGTTTCTTTATAAGATGCCGGTTCGTCAATCAATTGATGCCACATACCATCGGTATTCTGATTTTCCAGCAAAGTAACCATCATTTTTTTATAAGCTTTCATTATGACCGGACGATTAGGATTATCTTCCGGCAGTACGGAAAGTAGACGAGACATTCCCGCAGCCATCCAGCCATTGCCTCGCGCCCAAAAGAACGGTGCTGTAGGAGCATGATAGAAAAGACCGTTCGGACGTTGTATCTTCTCTAGATACATCACCATTTCAGCAGCAGCACGGTCGATATATTTCCGGTCGCCCGTGGCCAAGAATGCTTGCGACTGAATAGTGGTAATCATAAACATATCATCAATCCACACACGCGTCTGCCACGAATAGCCCTGTTCGGCATATTCTTTCTGTTCCGGTTTTGCATCGGCAGGTACTTCCCATTGGGTATCGGCATATTTCATCCCCAGATCAAAGTATTTCCGGTCGCCCAACTTCTGCATATATATTTCCAAGGGAACAGAACCGACCACATTATAATCTACATGCACCATGCGGGGAAGCATATTCTTTTCGGTAGTAAACAAGGGTTCAAAACGTTCTTTCAGTCGTTGCTGCATTTCATCATTTCCCACTGCCTTGCTGAACCACAAAGCTCCCAGCCAGGTACAGGCATCCGGATATGTGACATAATTGGGCGCTTTCTCGGCACGCGGGTTACCAAAACGAGTATGGGGAGTTACGAGAAACTTATTAACAATACGTGTACCTATCACTTTGGGATCAGCCTCTTTCATGCGTTTCTCCAATCTGGAAGTTTGGGCGTTCATTGTACCATACCAGCCTAAAAAAGCTGCAAATAGAATAAATAAAAGTTTGTTTGTCTTCATTTCATAGTATTGTTAGCAAATTAATAATTAAAGCAAATGTAGGGAATTTGCCTCGTAGCAGTTTGAAGGATTGTTTCAAATGCTTGAACTATTAACTCAAAATAGAAAATACTAGGCTTTTCATTAAAGACTTTACGCTTTATCTTTAAAAGATACACTTATCAACATGGGGTGTTGAGAATACTTAGATGAGGGTATTAGTAATACCAACATGGGGATGTTAGCAATACCAACACCCCATGTTGGAGTATCTAGTTAGGATTATGAGAATTATCATTAAACCTGATCTCTGTGCTGTTTATATCCGGCGTATACTATCAATGCAAGAGCACAGGCATAAGTAATGAATATTGCGGTCAGTCCCGGCGGAGTATCGCCTCCACCATAAGAATGAAGCCCAGAGAGATAGTAGTTTACACCAAAATACGTCATCAACACCGAAGCCAGTCCCAACACGGACATCACACTGAAAGCGTAGTCCGAACGAAGAACAGGCAGAAAACGGGCATGCAGAATGAAAGCATAAACCACCATCGTAATTAATGCCCATGTTTCTTTCGGGTCCCACCCCCAGTAACGCCCCCACGATTCATTGGCCCAGACTGCTCCCAAGAATATTCCTGCCGTTAACAGATAAAGGCCGATGTGCAAAGACATTTCGTTAATGATACGAAGTTCCCGAATGTGTGGTTGCAGCAAAACAACTTTTGACGGATTACTTGCACCCATAAAAGCCAGGGTGAGCAGTCCGAGTAGGAAACTAATACCAAAGAATCCGTAACTTGCCGTAATCACCGCCACATGTATCATCAGCCAATAGGACTTCAGAACCGGAACCAGTGGTGTGATTTCAGGGTCCATGAAGTTTAGGTTGGCCACAAACAGGATAATACCTGCAAAGAAGGCCGCCAAAGCCAACGTCATGGAAGAACGTTTAATGAATAAAAGTCCTGCCAAAGCGGTTGCCCAGGCAACGTATATCATTGACTCGTAAGCATTGGCCCAAGGAGCGCGTCCCGATATGTACCAACGAATGCCGATTCCGGAAGTATGCAGCAAGAAAATCAAAACCACCAGCATGATCAATGGAGTGATAATGAACCTGAACCAAAGTTGGGATTTCAATAATTGCCATACTACGACAACCAGTAACAGCAGCCCCACAGCCATATATCCCATAGCCGACCAGAAAAACAGTTGCGCCTTGTTATAAAACAGTTCCCACGACACTTGCTTTTTACTTAATAAGGGTGTTGTGCTCTGCTTCTGCTGATACACATTCATCATGGAAAGAACTTCCTGAGCACTCCCCCAGTCACCCGTTCGCAAGGCATCAGTAGCCTCACCCAGGTACCAAGGCATGATTTTAGAAACAAACAGGGAGTCTCTTCCGGAAAACATGCTCAAATCATCCCCAGGTGAATACCACTTGCCACTCGTATCACCGGGAAGTGGGAACAGCGCAAACATCTTTCCCTGTTGGAGAGAATATAATATATTCACCTTTTCATCCAGTTTCAGCAAATCCTTTTCCATTCGCGAACGCTCAGCAGCAGGACGAGAATAAGCTTTATCCACCGCATCCGCTATCAGATATCTGCCATTCTTGTCAAAAACGTCAAGGAAACGCAGATATTTGCCTTCAGGCAGAGAATACGCCTGCTGCAACTCTTTATTTGTTTGACGGATGAAAGGAACGTTACCCCAATAAGTCGGATTCATAAGGAATCCGATGATAACTTGTTCGGAACTAAGTCCCTCGAAAGAATTATTCCGATAGATTTTACGTAATAATTTATCGGTATAAGTGTCCAGTGGTTCAATGCGCCCCGTAGGACATTGCACCTGCAAGCGTCCCCATTGTTCAGCTTGTTCCGCAGGAATGGTATTCTTCAGCAAAAGTTCCGTATCCGCTTTTTGAGCAAACGAAACAGCAGGAAGAAAAACCAACAAGAAAATAGGAGCTACATGCTTCAGTTGCTTCGCCAATTGGCGAAAACGGGATTTCCTGTCAGCCAGGGTCAACAGCATACCGACAAGTAGAAACAAATATCCGGCATACGTTATAGTTGTACCCATCCTATCATGATTCACAGTTAATACAGTTCCCTGCTCATCCGAATCGTAGGAAGACTGGTAGAGGCGGTATCCTTGTTCATAAATCACTTTATTCATATAGATATGTTCGCTCCGTTCCCTCTCATCCGCGCAGATGGTCAGGAAACTCTCAAAAGAAGAAGGACTATGGGAACCGGGATAGCGTACCAGCTTAAAATCATCCAGACGGATAGAGAAAGGCAACGGGCGCTCGTCTTCCATCGTACGCATATACGATGCAGTCTCCCCTTCCCTGATATGTACGATGCCCTCAAAACCGAAGATGTTGGTCACTAACGCTCCCAACAATATCACAATGAAAGAAATATGCAAGAGCAATACTCCATACTTCCGCTGCTTCCACAGACGCCCCTGCCAAGCTATGGCACAGAAGTTAAGAATCAACAATAACTGTAGCAGATAGAAAAGCGGATTGTTATAAATCACTTCCCTCGCCATTGCCGTACCCTGTGACTTCTCAACGAAGGTGGCGGCTGCCAGCAATATCATATAGTGTATCAGCAATATCAGCGTAATCTTCCACGAAGTGAACAATACTTTTAAAAAGGAGCGTACTTTTTCCATGCTTAGATTATTCTATTGAGACATTCAGTGTATTCAATAACTCTGCCAATGCCATCGGTGTCAACTGCTGGGCTGCATCGGACAAAGCTTCCTGTGGACAACAATGAGACTCAATAAAGAGTCCATCCGTATGCAAAGATATAGCTTTCCGGCAAATATCAGCCAATAGTTCACGTTTTCCACCGATATGACTCGGATCACAATAGAAAGGTAATTCCGGAAAATAAGTATGAAAACGTTCTGTCAGCTCCCAAAGAGGGGCATTACGGTATGGAGAACTGTCTACCGTACAAAACCCGCGATGAATGATACGCACATCTTTCAATCCCGCCTGCTGAAGGCGTTCTACCGCACCAATCCATAATTCGACATCAGGACATACCGGATTCTTCACCCATACCGGAAGTTCGCATCCACGCAGAGCTTCCGCTAACTCGTGCATCATGAAAGGATTGACCGTTGTACGGGCACCAATCCATATCATGTCAAGACCGGTTTTCAGCACGGCTTCCACATGGCAGGGAAGCGCTACTTCGGTCATAACCCGGAGTCCTAGTTCCTGTTGTACTTCACGCATCCAGTCCAGTCCTTCCTCGCCTACTCCCTCAAATGTCCCGCAACGTGAACGGGGCTTCCACAGGCCGGCACGCAACGTGCCTACACCTATTTCTTTCAATCCCCTGGCTGTTCTCAACATCTGTTCACGACTTTCCGCACTACACGGACCGGCCACTAAACCTATAGTTTTCATATTATAATAGTTACAAGTGCCAAGCTACAAGCTACGAGCTACAGGCTACGAGTGACAAGTCGCTCTTCGGCGTGATGAGATAATCTTAAGTCTAAAGAACTTTCAGTCTTACCCCACACAACCATCCGAAAGGTACTTGTCGCTAGTAGCTTATGTAGCTCGTCACTCATTAATCTTCGATAATCACACGGAAGCCCACATTATATACTTTCTGCCAAGGCAAATAAGCCCGGCGGTAATATGCAGTGGATGTCTTCGGATGGTCGTTCCACGAACCTCCTCTGACTACTTTCTCTGTACCAGTGCCCTGCGTCTTCTCATTGTAAGGATAAGGACAGTAATCGGAAGAAGTCCACTCGGCAACGTTACCCTGCATATCATATAAGCCCCACGGATTTGCCTGATAGCCGCCACCTTTCACCATCAACATATTACCATCGTCCACACCATTCTCTTTAGGCTGGTAAGTATAATACTTATACCAAGGGTCGTTCTCACGCATCGGCATCGGATTTACCCCACGAACTGCCATCTGATTCAAGTGTTTATCTGCCAAGTTCTCGAACTTACCGAAATCCGTATTCAACGAACCATACCAGAATTCACTGTCGCTACCAGCACGACAAGCCCATTCCCACTGTACTTCGGTAGGCAGGGTAATCTTCATTCCGGTCTTTTCACTCAGTTTTTTGCAGAATGCCATTGCTTCTTCCCAGCTTACGCGTATGGCAGGCTGTTCCGGATTATTGGCAGGATAGCCCTGGTGTACGTGGTCTTTCCACAACTGGCGGATGAAACGGCTGTCATGTTCGGGGAAGAGAGTGCGGAACTGCTCGTTACTTACCTCTATCTCACCCATCCAGAAGGCTTTCTTCACTACTTGCTTGTGAGCAGGCGAATAATCGGAATGCCCTCTGTTACTCCCCATCACGAACGCCCCTGCGGGAATACGGACAAAATTCATCTTTATGCCCGGAGCCAGTTCGATGCTCATCTTGGTATTTTCCTCTTTAGCAAGCATAGCCTGCGCAGTAGAATTATCAAATGGCCAGCCTTTGACTTTCACTTCTTTATCCTTATACTCCTTTTTCTCCGGCTTCACAGGAGCAGGTTTTCCCTGGTCCTCCAGATATTTGGCATACGAACGAATTTCAGCTTGCCAATCTACACCGGAACCTGCATATTTCTCTGTCAGTTCCGTACGACGGCTAATCTGTTCCACACCCTTGAATTCGTTGGCTTTGAACTTGCCATGATAAGGAGCGTTGAAGTCAATCCAATTGTAAAGAGTCTGCCATTCTTTATCTGTCAGTTCCACTCCATGATGTCCGGTCTTCAAGATTTTTATCAACGGACTAACAGAAGCGTGATATTCATACGGATCAAGTACTTCGATTTCGGCTTCTGGACCCTGACGATATACGTAAGGATGCAGATTCAAGTAACTGACTCCGAATCCGGAGAACTTATCAATCTTGCCACCGGTAAAGTCAGCCAACTTATTGGAACCATCGTGACAAGCAATACAAGCGCGGTCGAGAACAGGCTGTACTTCCAGATCAAAGGTGAAAGAACGCACTCCACCTTCCGGCTTCGTGATGGCATGAGGAGCCATTGTCGAAGCTTTCACACGTTTCGGGATAGGAAGCTGGTTCTGGTCTTCGTGGCAACCGACACAGGAAACGGTTTCACCCGGCATACCTGTCAGCCAACTACGCATCCACTGAATAGCACGTCCTTCGGAATCCAACGGCTGCAACGAAATAGGCGTATTGGCAGGAATCGTGAAGATAGCCGAACCGTCCTCTTCAACAGGTACCGTACCCAACAGACGTTTGATATCCCAACCACTCTGAACACCCTGTGCCCAATGATCGGACGGAGTCTTATTATAAGCGTACTCATAAGCAAGCACACGGAATGCTTTCACTGTACCACGAGGCACACCTTGCAGACCTTCACCCTCATAGATATCCTGAATAAATACAGTAGCTTCTTTGCTTCCCGGTTTAATCTTCTCCGGAATCACTGGAGGAACGGGACGTTTCACAACCGGAGTAGGACAAATGAGACCTTCCCCTTCAAACTCGGCAATAAGCGTCAAGTTATCGTAAACATCTATCAGATAGATGCCCCACAAAGCGCTTTCATTCAGTTTTGCCGTAACGAGGAAATATTTATCGGTCAGCGGATAGGGCTTGATGAACTGAGGCCATACACCATCTACCAAACGGTCTTTTACAATCGGTTCAATCTTACGGTCACGGAAGGGTAATTCCTGCAACATACCTTTCTCCGATTTACGGCTCTTTGAAGGATCGAACAGCATCAGACGTCCGGAACGGGCTACTCCGTGATGACCGGAAATCACACCGATAAACTGTGAAGAACCACCAGGCAAGGGTTTGGCATCGAACGTACTGTTCGGGAAGTAAGAACCGCTACCGTACAAAGACTTCTGCTCGGTTCCATCAGGATTCATGTGCATCACAAAGCGAGAGAAGTAGTGAGTCAGGTCAGTATATTCCCAGCGGGTATACATGACACGCCCGTTATTCATTACCGTAGGTGCCCAGTTGGCATCCTGATCGAAGGTAAGACGGCGCAATGAACCATCCTTCGGATCATACAGACACATATTACCTACTTCATCGTTACCATTCACACAGGGTACACCGTTATAGCCGATATTGGAAACAGCGATAATCTTACCGGAGGGCAAATAGGTAGCGTCAAAGAATTCCAAATCTTTCTCAGGTGTATCAATCAACCTCTTCAGACCGGTACCATCCAGTTTCACTTCGAATACCTGCCAGCGACGGTCAGTGTCTACCATAGAGAACATAAGGCGTTCGGCATCCCAATGAAGTTTCAGATCGGGAACAGAAGAACCATTGGTCGGCTTGAAAATAGTCCGGCTCTGAACATCTCCGCGCAGATTGGTCAATTCAGCAATTTCTGCATTGAAACCACCACGGGGAGCAGAAGTCTGATTAGACCAGTTATTGTTTTGAGTGCCCAGTGCACGCGGATTTACCTGACGGGCAGAAGTACCTATCTTATAGCGACCAACAATAATCTTATCCATGTCCAGGGCAGTGTTTGCCAGCAAGATATCACGTTTCAGCTGCAAAGCTTTGTTAGCTGCTTCTATGGCCGAGGCATCATTCTTATAAATTCCGGAGAAACCTTTTCCGGCCAACAATTTCAGTTCGGCAAGTCTTGCTTGATTCGTATTCTTATCATAACCGGCATCCTGAACCATATCTTTATAAGCCTCTTCGATGGCACGCATATTGAGCCAACTCAGAGATTCCTGTAAACGATACACTTTCATTGCATCTTGTGCCAGGTTCAGATAACCGATAACTTGTTCATCCAACGTCGGTTTCGAAGCTATCTCAGCAATCTGTGCTGTGAAGTAGGTCTTATCATTCAGCAAGTTCACTACTTTAGTTACGATATGCTTCTCAATGCTGGCATCATACGTTGTGACCAATGCTTTCATATCGCTTCCGCCGAATGGCAGGAATGCCGTAGACTCTGCCTGATATTTCTTCACGATATCTGCAGCGGCTTCAGAACCCGTAATGCCTTGCAAACGGAAAATCACTGTACCAGAGGAAGAACGGTTCTCCAAACCAATCTCTGCCTCGAAACGGACATATTTCTTATTCAAAGGCACAACAATCTGCGCGTTGGCATTTGCCATAATCGTACGCTTGTAGCTTTTACCCTTCATGACAACACCCTGTCCCTTGGCATTCTCATTGAAACGCAGGCTACCACTACCTGTCTTTTTGAATGTATCTCTTAAATCGTTCAGCCAGACAGATGAACCGTCTGCCGCCGTCAGTTTAGCATTCGCCCATATAGCCTGATCATCTCCTGTACCATCCACAGTGCCCCATGTATAGAGCACCATTTCATCCAACCCGGTCACATCAGCCGAAAAAGGCACTGCCGCCTCCTTTGCCTTAATCACTTTCGATGCAACGGGCAAACAAGTCTTCTGCATCTCCACATAGGCCTGATTCTTAGCAGCAGCAATGCTTTCCGCCCACGTAGCAGGCGCTTTTACCTTTGCACTTGCCCTCCGCTGTGCCATGCCAGGGAGCGATAAAGCAATGCATACCGACATTACTAATAATTTCTTATTCATAATACTTTATTCTAAAGTTAATCTCCTATTTCAAGTCCGGTAACCGGAAATTTTTCAAATAACAGACAGTGGATATCTTACCTACATTTTTCTTATCATGCAAGCTCCATACCACTTTGCCGTCTTTATCTACTTCTATCAACTGGGGTTCGTCCACAGTAGCGTCTTTCGTGTGTCCGTACCAATTACAAATCAATAAATTCTGATTCTCCAACTGTAATATCTGCCCGACAAACAACAGGGACACTCCCGGTATATCATCGGCATTCGTCCGCTTCAGCTCCTTTCCTGTCCGACGGTCAATCACCATATAATGATGCCCGTCTCCGCAAGGCAGCAACAAGTTTCCATCTTTCAGTTCGAATGATGAAAATGCCTTACCCCCGATCTGATGTTCTGCCACCACTTTCCCTTTACGGGTCACTTCCAGTACTTTCTGTTTCGCCATTACCGGTATCAGATAATTCTTATTCCGGAGCTGAAACACTTGACGGAACTGGCTGTGAGGTTTTTCTACACCTAAGTCCAGAAGTACTTTGTTTACTTCTTTCCCGTTCTTATCCAGTTCGATGAAGCGGGCGGGATTACCACATATCCCAAGTAACACGCCTCCATTGCGTAGCAAGGTAGCTGATTGCAATTCTGTTTTGTCCGGTGTTTGATAATCCCAGACCACCTGATGGTCCCAGGTCACGAGTTTGGCTCCCCGTTTATAGGAATACAGCACTTCTCCTTTACGTGTCAGTGCAACCGTATTACATTCTTCTCCTTTCTCTAAAGCATGTTTCCACTCCACTTTGCCGGTTTGCTTGTCTACCAGCAGAATATCCGGATTTCCGGAGCCGGCAACCAAGAGTTTATCTTGCGCTGCCACCCGGAATGTCATGGAAAGAATGATCCCAATAATGATATAAATCCTCATCATTCTTTTTTATTGTCGATGTTACTTATTCTTCAATTCATTGAAAAGTTCAAGCGCCTGCTCAGGTTTCAAACCATCATGCACCACTGCATGAACGGCCTGTATCATGGCAGCGGGAGCTTCGGACTGGAATACGTTGCGTCCCATATCCACACCGGCAGCACCTTCGCTGATAGCTTTGTAACACAACTCCAACGCTTCCAGTTCGGGAAGTTTCTTTCCGCCTGCAATCACCACGGGAACTGGACAGGCAGCCACTACTTTCTCAAAACCGTCACAATAATAAGTTTTCACAATATTGGCACCATTCTCGGCAGCAATGCGTGAAGCCAGACCGAAATAACGTGCATCACGTGCCATATCCTTGCCTACAGCCGTCACACCCATCACCGGAATTCCATAGCGGGTACCTTTGTCGACAGCGTTATAGAGATTGGCAACCGTCTTCGCTTCGTGGGCAGCATCGCCAATAGAAAGCATCACGGCCATTGCCGATACGTTCATACGAATGGCGTCTTCAATATCTATCAAAACATTGTCATTCAGTTCTGTCAAGATAGAAGTACCCGCATCGGAACGGAGACAGATGGGTTTGTTTGTTGTAGGAGGAATTACCGTACGGAGAATACCACGCGTACACATCAGGCAGTCGGCATACTCGATCAGCGGAACGATATTCAAATCGATACGTTCCAGTCCGGACGTGGGTCCCATGATAAAGCCGTGATCAAATGCCAGCATCACCGTACGACCTGTTTTCGGGTTGAAGATACGCGACAAACGGTCTTTCATACCCCATGAAAGACTCTCCGCTCCTTTCACATGAAAATTATTATTAGAAGAAGCAATGCCTAAACCAAAGTTACTGCCTTCTCTCAAATCATCTAAATCAGCCATTTCTTTTTACTTATATTAATATTGTTCATAACTTCATTTATCATGCAGGCGACTGCTGCATACCTCTTTAACAAGTGACTAAATTATAGTGCCTTTGCAAATGCATCGAACATGCACGACCAGGAAGATGCTCCGGAATCGGCATAACCGATAGAACGTTCACCATAGTTACGAGCCCGTCCGAAATTTGCCTTCATCTCTTTAGTAGCTTCGGCACCTTTCACAGCAGCTTCGGCACCTGCTGTCAGGATAGTTTTCACATCCGAAGAATCGCACGCCTGAATCGCCTCTACTGCCGGGATCAAGGCATCCATCATTGTTTTATCTCCCTGCTGTGCTTTCGTTTGTTTTTTTACACCTTCGAGTCCGCCTGCAAACATAGCTTTCACTCCAGCCGCATCCAGTTCGGTACCTGTCGCATGATCGCTCATCCCAAGGAAGAAGCCTCCCAGCAAAGTACTTGTGGAGCCACTGATTTCGAGCATCAGATTGAAACTCATATCATTCAGCATGGACTTGAATTCTGTTCCTTTATCAGCCGTCGCTACAAGGGCAGACATGGATTGTACGATAGCTGTACCATGATCACCATCGCCCAGCACCGCATCCAACTTTGAGAACTCGTCGGAACGTTCCGTAATGCACAGCAGTGCATTACGGAGCATTTTCTTAAAATCATCTATTGTCAGTTTATCCATCTTTCATTTACCGATAGTCGTCCAGTAAGGAGCATTCGACATTCTATTGTTCAAATAATCTACATGGTCATCATCCAGCAAACCTAGAATCATCTGGAAGCCAGCCTGTTCCTGAACGGTCAGCAGCTCGCCGATACGGCCGGAAGCAACTTCAATGCCTGCATTTTCAAGAACCTGATGAGCTTTTCGATAAACTATGTTCATCTCCATATGTGTGGTTGCACCTACACCATTGATAATGAGCAAAGCCTTGTTTCCGGCTTTCGGTTGCAGTTTCTTCATCAGAAGCCCTATCATTTCTCCAGCAGTATCATCAGCGGAAACCAGTTGTTTACGACCGCCACCGCCTTCGCCGTGTTGTCCCATACCGATTTCAATCTCACCATCAGGAAGATTAGAGATAGTCATACCATTTTGCGGATGAGTGCAGGATTTCATTGCGACAGCTAACGTAGCCAATTTCGCATTGAAGCGTTCACCGATTTCAATAATCTCATCCAAAGATTTACCTTCTTCGGCAGCAGCACCTACAATCTTAATCAAAGGCACACAACCTGCCAGGCCACGACGGTCTTCATCCGGCGCATCGAGTCCGGCACTGATATCATCATGAGTCAGGATCGTCTTCACCTTGATGCCTGTGCGCTCCGCCAACTGGCATGCCATGTTCGCACTCATCACATCACCCGAGTGATTCAACACAACCAGCAGAATACCGGCTTCACGTTTGAACATCTGCAAAGCCTGGAACAAACGCTGAGCTCCCGGAGCAGCGAAGATATCACCAACCACGGAGCAGTCCAACATACCATCGCCTACAAAACCACTTAATGCAGGTTCGTGACCGGAACCGCCCAGGGTGATAACGGCAACTTTCTCTTCTGGCTTTGCATGGGCACGCACAATAATATTTTCTCCACCAATGGCCACCTGATTGCTGTAAGCCATCACATATCCTTCCAGCAATTCTGCTGTCAGGTTATCAGGATCGTTTATGAATTTATTCATCATAGTTTCTTTCCTTATTTAGTTATTTATCAAATTGCATTAATTCCAGGGCGATACCTTCTTCTTCGATAAAAGCAATCGTCAAATTCTCTCCGCCCGGCATCGGCTCTACCAATACTTTCGCACCTTTCAACTCTGCTTCCAAGTCATCTACTTCGTAAGCTATGTGAGCCACTTTCTGGATAAGTTCCGGCATCCAGCTTCCTTCCTCGAAACGTAGATATTCTATTTTATTGGGGCTTTCGTTGAAATTGGTCAGCCATACTTTCAGACCTTCCACATACACTTCACCGGGTTGCGGTGTGGTGGTAGGTACTCCAAAATGATTTATCTTTCTCATGGTATTCAATATATTTAGAATTTACAAAGCTGCTTGTCCGTTGGTGAAACGCAGACCGTCGTTGTCATGGTAACAAGCCCATTCATCAACAATGGCTCCTTCGGGACCTGCCATCATGAAGTGGAAAGTTTCCAATTCTTTCAGACGAAGCACGTCTCCTACATTCTGTTTCACGAAATTCTTGCTCTTGATCGGACCGTGAGATTCCGGAATAGCGGGAGCATTGGGAGTTTCGTCACCCACTTCAGAGAAGTTATATACCCATCCGTGTTCCACCATCCACGATTCGTGCTTGGCAGGGAAGTTAGTTTTCACGTGTGCATGTTCCGGAATCATCTGTCCCGGCAACAGATAAATGGCATGTGCAAAATAGCCGTATTCGGGATCATTCACCCAGAAGATACCACCCATACCTACATTCTCAAAATCGCCCAAGCCGAAATCCGTAAACCAGATGTCCTTCTCCATCAACGGAGTGTAGGGCACGCCATAAAATTCAAACATGTCGAGGAATGCTTTCTTAGCAGCTTCCTGGTCAAACTTACCATCTTTGTAGAAGTCAGCATTCGTGTACTTCTTCTGATACGCAGTCTTTTCCTGTGTCATAACTTGTTTTGTTCTTTTAATTTCTGCCGTGCAGGAGGTAATCCCCACACCACAGAAGGCAATTAATGCCAAGGTTAATACTTCTTTCAATTTCATATATTCATTTTATATTAATGGTTAATAATCAGCCTTAACAAAGAATCCCCATTCCCTCTATTTCTATCAGTAGTTCCGAACGACACACGTCGGTAAGAGTATAAATGGCAGGTAAGTTCGGATACCGATCTGTCACTGTCCGCTTCGCCGCTTCCATGTCTTCCCAATGTTTCACGTAAACCCGGAAGGTAATGAGTGTGGCATCTTCCGTTGCAGGAATACCGGAACGGTTGAGGTTTTCACGAGATACCAAATATTCTATATTCTCAAGTGTTGTCAACGTTTGTTTTTCTATCCCGACTCCTTCCAGACTTTGCTCGCCACGAATGGCTGCCGTGCCGGAGACATAGACAAAACCGTGATCTTCTTTCCACACCGCCTTGGCACGTTCAAACTTGGGAGTCGTCTTTTGTAACAGTACTTCATCTGCCTCGCCCAGCAACACTTTCTGCGAATAGGCGTGGGCAGCAACCTGCAAGGGATTATCCACTCCACACACCTGAATGCTTCCATCCTTGCAGAGCAAGGCATCTAAATCGATCATTATCCCTCCCCACTGCGTACCGATACCAGTAGCTGCCGGATAACCTGTCGCCCACTCCACCCCATGGTAGAACAGAGATCGGGCATCATTGAAGTCCTGATAGTGCTGATGACCGGTTGCCTCATAAGCCGTTATCCTCTCAATATAATTCCATTGGCGTATAATGGAGGAAACCGACATATTTTCCGTTTCCAATACTCCAGCTATCTTTGAGAAAACCTCGTGAGACTGTTCGCGGATGGTCTGACGCAGTACATCTCCCGTCACTCCACTCATAAACAAACGTTTACATCCTTCTCTTTCAATGGTGATATACGACATTTCTTCCCGACTCCGATATTCAATTCGATCCTGTCCGGTCAGCAACACCTCGTGCACTTCCATTGCCAGTCCCATTGTCTGAGGAGGTTGAGCCACATAGCTTACCAGAGGGCAGTCTTCTCCAAACAATTTTTTCACCGCTTCCCTGATGCGGGCGAAACGCATTACGTACTCCTCATTACCTACCGGTGCACCAAATATCACCATACGCACAGGGGTATAAACCGATTGGTAGTCTGTCAGCAAGTCCGTCAGCATCTCTTCGAAAGGGGCTTGAGCCACTTGAAAGAAACGATGAATGATTTCTATATTTTCGTGTGTAATCATGTTTTTTTCTTCATTATAATGAGTTCACATACTCCGCAAGTTCTTCCGCTTCTTTAGCTGATATCTTTTTCTCAATACCATGCTTGTGTACCGTGAATACTTCTTCCATTGTAGTTGCTCTTCCGTCGAACAAGTAAGGAGCCGTACGCCACACCTCGCACAATGTAGGGGTATCCCACCCTTGCTCAAACTCAATGTCATCGCCGATACGGTGTAATTGCATATCCGTATAGTAAGGACCTGAATGGCATTCATCACAATTGAACTTCTCAAAGACCTTGCGTCCTCGTTTAGCTTTCTCGGAAAGTCCACCATTCACCAAATAGGGACTGGGAACAGGTTTCAATGAAATCAGATATTCATCCACACATTCTGCAAACTCTTCGGGCAAGTCGGTGAACTGGATTAGTTTATAGCCTGCACGCACCGCCAACTCGGCAGAAGCACGGATACCGGAAATCATGCACGGTGGTGTGACGTGAGAAAACAGCAGGCTCTTGCAATTCTTAGAATTACCGATACCATCATTCATCAAATCCCAATTCATAGCATCCATACGCGCGTCTCCCGGATGACATCCGTTGCACGACTGCCAGTTCTGAAAACAATGTGCCGCATCATTGAAGTATTTCTCACCCCGTTGCACCCGGCTCTCCACACGGTTCTTCACCATGGCAACAGCCTGAACATCGGTTGTATTCAAATCGACTATATTCAGTGTATCCGAGAAATAAGTGGGCACTACCGCCATACCGTCTTTCAGCATCATGCAACGAGGTCCGTTTCCTTCCAGAGCCACGCGCTTGCGAAGACCATACAAGAAACGCAGGTCATACGCCAAAGCATCTTTCTGAGGATATGCCTCAAACTTCCGGATGAATGCCGGATAATCTATCACACTGACTTCATGTGTGCCGGAATGGCTGATTACAATCTTATCATCCGTACACTTCACATCCCAGATGCCTGCAGCTCCCCTTTCCGGTTCGTCCAGCAGCACTGCACCCTCAAAGTTCAGAGTAGATAAATTGACAATGCTTATGGCGCTGGTATTCATCCACCCTTGTTGCAGTTGGGAGGTGGGAACCTGAAAACGTCCCAGATTATGGGTAATCAACAGATAACGCCCATCAGGAGAAAGCGACATTCCGCGCAAGGCATTGCTCCCGTTCGCCAACTGTATATCTTTTATCTTACTGAAATTTTCGACATCGATCACCGATACGCAAGCCGCCACTGTGTCTACATCGGCCCGCTGCATCGGCAGGAAGTTCGTAACGAACAAATGTTTGCCTTCCTTATCCAAGACTACCGATTTCGGTTCACGCAGTACCTTCACGGTCCTCAATACAACCGACCCATTCTTATCCAATTCGGAGACGGTACCGGCAAACTGATTGCAAACGTATAATTTACCGTTGCCGTTGTTCACCAACGGAGCACAGGCACCGGATGCCGTAGCTATAAACTCTTTCTTGGAAGGGTCGGAAGCAGAGAGGAAATAAACACCATTCTTATGTTCACCTGCCACCGTTGCGTAAATCCGGTCTTCATCAGCGACAACTCCTGTAGGAATCTCATCCAGTTCCCATTCCTGCAAGCGTTCTTTGTAATCTGATGAATAGATGGATATTTTCCTGACTCCTTTCTGAGATACAATCATCCCGGATTTGTAAGGAGTGATGCCGGTGATGAACAATGGAGTTCCTTCCGGCTGCTCTGTAGTTTGAGTAGTGAATGCGAATAAAGATACCGTTAACAATACTGGTATCATGACTGCTGTGATGCTGCGACTTTTATATCTCATAGTGATTAAATTATCTTGTTTTTCACATCACAAAGATAGGGCATCACTCGTCCGGAGGCTATAAATAGTGTCTCATAGAGTTATAATAATGTCTCAAAATAAAGGAAGCATGTGCTTTGAGACAACGGAGAAAAAGGTTTGAGACAAAAAAGAGAATATATCACAGAACACCCGCTCAATAATCAAAACACGTTTCTTGGTACACAGTTTTGAACCGGTATTCAAACAAATATATTAACAGAAAAAACGGTTTGAAGCAGACTCCTATATTGAGGTACCTCAAGCATACACTGAGAGTGCCTTAGTCGTGCACTGAGACTACAGACATTTAACAGACTAAAGTTCAATCAATCAAAAACGACTAAAAATAATTCTAA
Organism: uncultured bacterium; assembly: GCA_905215555.1. Taxonomy (GTDB): domain Bacteria; phylum Bacteroidota; class Bacteroidia; order Bacteroidales; family Bacteroidaceae; genus Bacteroides. Next base: position 67,540 of record CAJMQU010000004.1, on the reverse strand, counting down.
AAGCTCAACATAACACAATATATATAACAGAACTTCTATCCTTATATCTTCTTTTTATTAGTACCGTTCATCTGCACAAATTCCGTAGGAGTAAATCCATAGAATGCCTTGAATGAATTGGAGAAGTAAGAGTGACTGTTGAATCCCAACAGGGTGGCCACTTCCGAAACACTCATGTTGGTTTCCTTCAGATAACGCAACGCCACTTCCAACCGCTTGTTACGTATCAATTCAGTAGGCGAAAGCTCAGATATAGCTTTTATCTTACGGTAAAGATTGGCACGACTGATGCCGATCTGTTCGCAAAGCATCTCTATACCCAAGTTCTGGTTAGAGATGTTTTTCTCAATAATCTCATATAGCTTCTGAGAAAAGCGCTCATCTGCCGAAGTGGCATTCACTCCTACTACCTCAGGCGAGAAACGCTTGCCATACAGTTTCTTCAACTGTTCCCTCGACTGCAACAGATTCTGAATACGGATGCGAAGCACATCCATACTGAAGGGCTTGATTACATAATCGTCCGCTCCTGCCTGGAAACCTTCTTTTATATGTACCACCATGGAGCGGGCAGTCATCAGTATCACCGGAATATGCCCGATACGAACATCGTTCTTAATCATGGAGCAGAGTTCGAGCCCGTTTCGCTTAGGCATCATAATATCACTCAACACCAAATCCGGGAAACACTGCACCGCCTTGTCATATCCTTTCATTCCATTGGCTGCTTCTATGATTTCGTAATCATCTTCCAAAGACTTATGCAAGTAATCCCGCACATCCTTGTCATCTTCCACCAAAAGAATAACGGGTTTCTTAGAACCGATTTCTCCGATGGCAGATGCTTGCGGCTTTTCCATTGGTTGTGTAAATGCCGTGTCGCCAATCGTTTCCATCGGTATGGAATTTATTTCCTCCTCCGTAAAGGCTTCACGTGAGACGGGGAGCAGAACAACGAACCGGGCACCTTCCAGTCCGTCCTCACGGTCTTCGATGCGAATGGCGCCTTTATGCAACTGCACAATGGAATGCACCAGACTGAGACCGATACCGGTGCCCGGAACATTCACTCCCGACGTTTCGGGCACCCGGTAGAAAGGCGTGAAAACCTTTTCACGCTCCTGCAACTGGATACCACAACCGGCATCCACCACTTGCAACATTATATACATGGCAGAAGGGACCACTACTTTGCGATATTCTTCCCCTAATTCTTCCGCAGGGATGCACTGCACAGACATACTTATATCTTTTCCCGCAGGAGTATATTTAAAAGCATTGGATAACAAATTGAATACCACCTTCTCAAGCAATACTTTATCATACCATACCCGACACTCCTTATCCTTAAAATCTAGCGTAAAGGTTATTTCATTGGTCTGCGCTATCTGATTGAAAGCACAATATATCTCTGTGATAAAGTCATAAACATTGTTCTCCGTGACCTTCAATTCTATTGTGCCGCTCTCATTCTTCTGCAAATCCATCAGTTGATTGACCAGCAACAGAAGTCGTTGCGCATTCTTATAGATGATTCCCAGTTTGTCCCGCAACTCCACGCCCAAATCAAGCCGCTTTATCAGTTCTTCAAAGGGAGTGATAATCAGCATGAGCGGTGTACGCAACTCGTGGGAGAAGTTGGTAAACAGACGCATCTTCGCCTGATGAAACTCCTCCTGTTGCTGTTTCTCTTTCTGCTCCATCCTCAGTTTCTCCCTCAAACGCCGACGGGTATTGAAATAATGGAATACTCCATAAACCAATCCTATCACCAGCAAACAATAAAGCAGAAAAGCATACCAGGTGCCCCATAAAGGCGGAGCAATGACAATCTCCAATGTCTTCCCTTCCTCGTTCCACACGCCATCGTTATTGCATGCTTTCACCCGGAAGAGATAAGTGCCCGAACGCAAGTTGGTATAGTAAGCCGCGCTACGTTCTCCTACATAATTCCAATCAGTATCATAGCCTTCCAGTTTATAGGCATACCGGTTCATCTCCGAATTGATGAAGTTCAACGCTTTATAGCTTATCGACAAGTTATTTTGGTTATACTTCAAGCTGATGGATGCCGTCTCATTGAGCAGGCCATCCAGTATGCCTGTCGCATCGTCTGCCTGCACCGGATGATTATTCACTAACAATTCTTCCAAAACCACTGGAGGCACGATACGGTTCATCGGCATATCCGGCGTATAGAAAGTGATGAAACCATCGTTGCCGGTAAAGCACAGCGTACCGTCGGGCATAGCCACCCCACCCCGATAAGTGAACTCACGCAACTGGATGCCGTTATTAAACGGGAAGTTCCTGATTTCTCCGGTCGACGGTGAATAAGAAGAAATGCCCTGCAACGAACTCATCCAGAGATTTCCGTCCGCTCCTTCCAGCAATTTGCAGATATCTCCCCCCATCAATCCGTCTTTTTCGGTCACCCAGCGGAGTATGCCGCCCTGCTTGTCCAGCTGGAAGATACCGCCCCCATAAGTAGACACCCATACGTCACCGGACCTAAGGAATAATATAGAAGATATATAATTACTCGGTATACGCCGTTCCTGCTCCGGATGAGATGCATTAAAGTTTGTCAGTTCTCCCGTACGGGTGTTGTAGCGATACAGCCCCGCAGAACGCATTCCTACCAACAGTACACCGGGACTTTCTTCCAACAGGCAGCGGACAGAAGAGAAATAGAGCTTTTCTCCGTTCAATCCTCTGAACTCCGTCTTCCGTTCGCCCGAAGGAGTAAAACAGGTCAATGCGTAGCCGCCTTTTGAAGTGCCCACCCACAAGTTACCATCCGTATCACGCACAATATCATACACCGCAAGTTCCACCGGATATTTATAGAACAATGAGAAACGACGGGTCGCAAGGTCGAAGCGATAGACCTCACCCAATGCCGTACCGCACCAGATGCAATCATCTTCGGCATATACAGCCTTGATGACATTGGAGTTATGAACGGAATAGCTCTTCTTATCGATCAGATGAAACTCCGCTTCACCTGTAACAATATCATATTGCAGCAAACCATAGCCTTCGGTGGCTATCCACAGACATTTCTGTTTGTCTACACAGGCTGAACCGTAGATGCCTGTTTGCAGATTCAGTGCTTTGCCGGGTGTGTGGTGGATGAAGCGGTCGGTAAGAGAGCTTAACCAGGTGACCCCTCCCGCATACGTACCAATCCATAAGGTACCGGTATGGTCCAGACAAAAGGAGTAGACAGAGAAATGCCCCAAGGTACGACTGGGTTCGTCATAGCTGGTAACCTCATTTATCTGGTCGGTGAACGGCTCGTAAGCGTAGATGCCGTCAAAAGTACCAATCAGCATCTCGCCTTCCCACTCGGCAAGACAACGGACATAGTTGTTCTTCAGACCACTATTGGAGGAGGTATATAAGGTGGTTTTATTGTTCCGGACATCAATCCGGTTCAAGCCGCCTTGTTGACAGCCCACCCAAATGCGATTGTAAGAATCTTCATAAATAGTAGAAATATTATTATCCGACAACCCTGTCCGGCAGTCGTAATGGTTAATTATCTGCATTTGCTTGTTGCACTGATAAACGCCGTTCGCCACAGTCCCTATCCAGAAGTTGCCCAACTTATCTTCCATCAAGGCAGTGACCGAATCATTGCCCCCCCCTGTAAAGTCTACCCTTTCGAAGCGATCCTGCTCAGAGAGGTAACGGCACAAACCGCTACGGGTACCAATCCAGACTCTACCGGAAGTGTCAACCATAAGTGCAAGAATGCCTGTACTGGGAAGCCCGTCCGGAACGAAATAGTTGCGGATGCGCTCGGTACGGAGGCACATACGGCTCAGTCCACGACTGGTAGCAATCCACAAGTAGTTTTCGCGGTCTTCGCAAATGTCATTGATTTCGTTGTCTGCCAGACTGAGGGAATCGCCCGGATGATGGCGGAAGACAGTATATGCGCTACCGTTGTAGCGGTTCAGTCCGTTGCGCGTGCCCAACCAAAGATATCCACGAGTATCCTGACAGATGGTTATGACGGAAAGTTGGGAAATGCCTTCATTGAGTTTTTGGCTATAATAAAAGGAGTATTTAGAATGTCCTGCCCATGCACATAAAACGGATAAAGAGCAGACAAAAAGAATCAGTAAGGCTTTCAATTTCATCAGTATGACTATTTTATCTATACAAAAATAAGAAAAAAAGCGAAATAGTGCAGCATATTTGATAAAGAAATAAAAGCCCCTCCCTTACAGGGGAGGGGTTAGAGAGAGGTTTCTATAAGCTCACTTTCACCGTCGCACCTTCCGCTATATTCTTCTTCAGCACGGTCTTTCCTCCTTTCAGGACTTCCACATGCAGTTTTTTCCCTGCACGAGACACGCGGATATCAAACTCAGAATTGAAAGCACGCACGCGGTTCAGATTCATATATCCCCATTCCTGCGGCAAACGGGGCGTCATCTCGAAGCTGCGCAGACCCGTAGGGCGGATGCCGAAAAGTCCTTCGGTATAGATGCGACAATACAGCCCGCTTTCAGCGGAAAGATGCCGCTGGTCACCTTCGGGCCATGCTTCGATGGCATAAGGCACATGATCGCCCAGCAAACGGCGATGCGAATATTTCTTGAGGAAATTCATACCTTTCTCCACCTCTCCGGCAGCAATGGTGCCACGCAGGGCATAAAGAGTGCTGCGATCCCAAAAGGTTTCAGTGCCAGCTTGCGTCAGCAGTCCGTCGTCTGTCCAGAGGCGAGGCGAGAAGAGGGCATCGATGGTACCTTGGGCGCGGGTGTAGATACCCGTAACGAGGGGCATGCAAATCCAAGAACGCAGAATGTCATTGCCTTCGTAGTAACGGTAACTGTGGAAACCTTCTATCTCATAACCAAAGTGCTGTTCTATCGCCTGCTCCAGGCTGCGGGCCTGCTGCTGATAGGCAGACAATTGGCGGGCGGGCACACCGAGTTCACGTCCCAACATGACGGCAGAACGCAGGGCATCATAATAAAGCGTTGAGGTGCAGAGGTTCGCATCGCCTGCTGGGAAACGGTTTTCCAGCTCATCCGAATTAGAAGCGACTACACCTGCCGGGGTGAGTTTGCGGTGGCAGTACTCCAGACACCACTCGATGAGGGGCCACAGTTCACGCGCCTCTTCCTTGTCGCCACGAGCTAGGGCGTAGCGGGCAGCACCGTAGGCTATCATGGCACCGTCTCCCCTATCCTTCGCGCCATGCCAAAAGCTAACGCCTTCGGAGATGATGGAACTTGGAATAGGACGGTATTCCGGATTCATGTAGCGGGCAAAGTGACGGAAAGAGTTCAATGCAGATTGATTACCTATTTCATATCCCAGGAAAGGGAAAAAGGGATTGATATATTCCGCCTGGTCGTTGGCCCAGACAGCGGCATAATAGGCCTCGCCGCCAGGACCGTGCATCAGTCCGCCTTTGGTGCGGTAGATACTTTCGGCACCACGCAGTTTGGCAAAGGCGAACATACGGTTCAACACCGGATCGGGGGTATCAAGTACCAGGTTCCCCCACCACTGGCGGATGAGGGCTTCGCGTCCGGCACGCTCGCTCTGGATATTGATGCGGGTAAAGGCAGTATCCTCCTGTGCTGGCAAAGCATCCGAAAGCTTCCGTCCGGAAAAGAGAGCGAAGAACTCCAGTGTTTCGCCCGGCCTCAGGACGAAAGTACCCTTCTTGGAAAGGGCAGCTTCGATGCAATAGGCACCGTATACACCGGCTTCTTCGGGGGTAGTATAGGCCACGTGCCAATCGGGAACCCGAAGGGTAATCTGGTTGGGACTACTGTTCTTGAATATATATTCCTCGCAATAGCGTGCAGCATTGGCAGAGGGATAAAGTACTCGAGTCAGCTGCACGGCATCTTTCAGTTCCTTGCGCCGATGGACGTAGCCGAAGCTACTCTCCACGCGCATGATGCCGTTGAAGGTCACATCGCGCACTTCTTCGTTCAGAAGGGTTTGGTCATCGACAGTGACAAGGGCGGGGATGTTGACATCAAAACGCTGTTTCAGGTTATTCTGAGTTTTGTTGGGTTTCATGCGGAGCATGGGGAAGACAAGGCTACGGTTCAGATGGAAGCGTTGCTGCGCGTCCACACCATAACGCAAAACTACGGAAAGTTGCTGTCCGCTCATCTCCAGATGGTCGCTGTGCGGGATATTATTACGGATATCCCAACGGATGGAACCATTGTCCAAAATAGTCCAACGGTCTTTGGTCTGCGCTGTTGACAGCAGACTGATAAAAATAAAGGAAAATAATAACAGGGTGTTTTTCCTATTCATAAGATTATTGTATTTAATGATTAAAGCCTTGATTAACAAGTGTTGCGGAATGCCTCCAAGAAGTGACATTAGCCATTTCCGGAGTTAAAGGTTCTCTACCATCAGCACTGCACTTTCGAACTGTGCACTCAATGGGTTCTCCAATCCTTCCATCATCAGTTCCGCCCCCGTCAGCACTTTGCCACTTGCCGGAAAGCGCGAAGCCATACCCTTCGACAAACTCACTTCTTCGACTCGATACTTCTTCTCCGCATCAAGTCCACCCAGTTTCACCCGAGCTTCATTGCCGTCCTTTGTCTGATAGAGATAGACCACCGCCTGCTTCTTATCCGTAGAAACATAACTCAAGGACGCCAACGGAGACTCGTAAGGAGATACCAACCGGTAAAGTTCGCCCCGCATCACCAGCGGACGGATGCGTTCTTTGTACAGCTTCACTGCATCGGCTATCTGTGCACGTTCTTCCGGCGTGGCCTTATCCAGTGCCAGGTCGATGCCGAATGCCCCGCTCAGTGCCACGTCTATCGCCATTTTCAGATGGCGCTTGCCCATACGGGTGACATGGGCCGAAATCGTATTGGCAGGGAAAAAGTGCGAGAAGCCCCACTGTATCTTGATACGTCCCAACGGGTCAGTGTTATCGCTGGGCCAGAAGGAATGGAAATAAGGCATCGCACCATAATCCACACGTCCCGAACCACCGGCGCACAGCATCGCCATCACGTTTGGGAAGCCTTTAGCAAAACGATCCATCAGTCGGTAGAGCGCCCAGTTATAGTCTATCCACAGATGGCTCTGGTCGGCAGACTGCAAGTAGGACGAACCCGGCTGGGTGATGTAACGGTTGCAATCCCACTTCACATACGTGATGTCCGGATTGGGGCGCAAGGTTCGGTCTATGATGTCCCACTCGTAAGCTTGTACTTCAGGGCGGGTCAGGTCGAGAATCTCCTGATGACGGCCGAGTATCGGTTCACGTTTGGGTTGGGTGATGATCCAATCGGGATGCTTTTGGTAAAGTTCGCTCTGCGGATTCACCATCTCAGGTTCCAGCCAGATGCCGAAACCTACTTTACGCTTCAATGCTTCACGGGCAATGTACGACAAGCCGCGGGGCAACTTTTTTGTGGAAGGTTCCCAATCACCCAATCCGTGTTTATCATCGTCGCGGGAATAAGGACCGTTGCCAAACCAACCATCGTCCAGCAGGAAGAGTTCCGCACCAGTCTGGCGGGCACCATCAAAGAGTTGTTTCAGACGGGCCTCATCGAAATCGCAGTGCGTAGCCTCCCAGTTGTTCAGCAGCACGGGACGGTCTTTCTCTGCATCCCGAACGGCATTCGCCATTGCCCAACGGTGGAAACGACGGCTGGCTTCACCCTTGCCCTGTCGACTATAAGTGTAAAGAATGGCAGGTGTGGTAAAGGTTCCCCCACGCTCCAGATTATACTGCGAACCCAGAGGATTCATGCCGGTGAGCAGGCGCAGGTTCCTGTTCCAATCCACGTCAAAAGCAAACTGGAAACTGCCGCTCCAACGCAGTGAAGCCGCCAGCACTTCCCCTTCATTCTCCCGTGCCTGACCGTTGAGGCTGAGAATGAAAGAAGGAATACGCATCTGATGGGCACGGACGCCCAACTTGGAGTCCAGTATCTTGACACCTTCCGAAAGGCGCTCTTCGCTCAGTGTTGCTTCACGCTTATAGTTGCCCGCAAACTGGGTAAGCCAGTACTCCTTCGCCTTCACCACCGGGGAGGCAGAAGCGAAACGATGCAACACGACTTTCCCCCTCTCATTGTGAGTGACGGTATTCCAAATCTCCATCATGCTATTGTCCGCATAGCATTTGATATAGATGTCCACCGAAAACGGATAGGCGGGGTCTTTCAATGAGATAACAGTCTGCTCCACTCCCGGTGCCAACTTCTCGGTGCGATGGCCCGTGTAATGAAGTTCCGTAGAGGTGTTTCCGTCTACGTGGGTCGCCTGAATAGCAGGTTCCGTCAGCACACCATTCCCGTAAGGCGGCAGGAATTCCCACTCGCGTGAGGGCATCTTGGCGGGAGGCACCACTTCGCGGGAAGCATCGCCAAAAGCCAATTGATAAAGACGGTTGTCCGTACCCACCATAAAAGACAGTTTCAGTTCACCGGATGTCACGGTGAAGAGTTTCTTCACATTCGGATTGTCTGCCGCACGCACCGCGAGGAGGCAGCAAAAGAATAAACAAGTCGTTAATAGGTTCTTCATTCTACTTTGTGGTTAATTTTCTATAAGTTCTCTATCATTCTTCGGTCATAAACTTCCAAGTCACATTGGCTATGCTGTTCGGCTTGCCCTTTTCCGCTTTGGAGATAGTACCTTTCAGCTTACCCTTCTTATCACGCGTCACCTTGATATCGCGCCAGGAGTAAGCACCTTTTTCGTAGTCGAAGGATTCACCGTCATCATCATACAGACGGTAAGCTCCATCCGCCTTTCCGTAATGGCGAATCTCCAGGTTCACCTTCTCTCCAGCCTTCGGCGCATGCAGGCGTGGTTCCATGAACGGCAGGATGGCACCGTCTTTCACATACACCGGAATGCGATCCAATCCCGGAGTGACAGTGATTTTCTCACCATTGCCCACGTAGCGACCCGTATAGAAGTCATACCAGTCTCCCTTTGGCAACACTACCGTGCGCTCTTTCTGTCCGGTGAACATCGGAGCCACCAGCAAGTATTCGCCTGCCATATACTGGTCTTTAATCTCCTTTGCCACTGCTTCCAGATAAGGATTTTCCTCCAGATGGGCATCGGACAACTTTGCGGCACTTCCCAGTTCGGGATTAAAGCCCGGCTCCAGATTCATGGCACGGAACGGGGGAATACCGTCGAAATGATAACGCGCAAACTCCGAATACCAATACGGCATCATCTGCATGCGCAGCATAGCGTATTCTTTTATCTGATTCTCCACTTCAGGGAAAGTCCAGGGTTTCGTCCCGCTTGCCCAAGCGTTAATCATCGCCATCGGTGAGAATACCACAGACTGGAATCGACGCAACCAGTCTTCAGACGACTTAGAGCTACGTACCTCCGGTGTCCAAAGCACACCGCTGAAACCGGAGTTTATCAGAGCGGTGATGAAGTCCTGGTGACTGTAGTAATCATTATAAATCACGTAGGGGAAAGAAGCGGCACCGGCATTTGATGCACGAACCAACCCGAAAGTACGCTGGTTGCGTTTCTTATAGAGTTCAGCAGTGGTACGCTGCACCCATAACCCGTAAGTCTGGCGCATCTGCTCAGCGGCTACTCCGCTAGGGAAGGTTGCCACGTCCGGCCAAACATAACGGTCGTAGCCGTCCACCTCATCTATCTTGTAACCGCTGACACCGATATTCACATGTTCTTGTTCCAGCTTGTCCATCCAGATTTTACGGGCTTTCTCGCCTGCCAAGTCGGGCACGATACCGCACCACACCGTGTGCGAACCGCTGACCGGATACATATCTTTATATATCTTCGATTCGGGAGATACATACGGGTTAGTCCATAAGTTGATGCGCACGCCCTTGTCTGCCATCTCTTTTACGAAGTCAGCAGGATTGGGATAACGGGTAGCATCCCACTCAAATGTGCAAGGGTATGCCTTGCTTTGCCAACCCGGTTCCAGTCCAATGAAATCCAGCGGGAAACCGCGTTGCTCGAACTCGTCCGCCTCATTCTTCACATCATCGGCCGTATAGAGCTTCTTTGTACGTTGAGTAAAACCCAGCCCCCAGCGCGGAGGCAAGGTACCGCCACCGCAGAACAGGTTGTAACGCCGGATGACATCCATCGGAGTGGGCCCGGCGAACAAATAAATCTCCGCCCCCGGAGCAGGAACGAGAATGGAAACGGCATCCGAATAAGGGGCTGATGTCCACGTCTTATCCATGTTACGGTCTTTCGCAACCGGCGCATTCGGACTGTCCTTGCGGGCACCGCTACCTGCATACACTGTCAGGTAACGGGCAGAGTTAATGAGCACGCCATATCCCTGACTGGAAATATAGAATGGCACCGGAGCATGCGTACGCCCGTTGTCACGGCCACCGTAGTGGTCTACATGCAGGTTCAGTATCTTGCCACGCTGATGCACAGTCTGGAAGTTCAGTCCAAAACCGTACAACTGCTCTTTTTTCTGCAAAGGGATGCGAAGACTCGTCTTGCCATCCTGAATTGCACCTACTATTTCATTCGCCAGCTCGGGCAATCCCACTTCAGGTAAACGGCTGAAGCCTTCCTTCCGAGGCGCAACACCTGCCACACTCAACAATGAATATTCTTCCGGAGTACCCACAACGCCTTTCCAAACGCCGGGTTCCACTTGCTGCCAAGCAATCTGTGCTTTGGCAGGAAGTAACATCAACAGGGCCATCGCCCCCAGAATCAATCTCTTCTTCATTCTTTTTCTCTTGATTATTATAGTATTATTATCAGCGAATAATGCTGGCAAAACCACCATTCGGCAGCACTTTTACCTTCATCGTCCCATTCGTATTCTCTACAGGCATATAGCCGAAACTGTCTTTATCTCCTCCATCTGTAATCATCGTAAATGATTTACCGACACATCCCTCAGGCAGGGCAAACTCTATTTCCCGCTCTTCCTCCTTACCGCTGATGCCGCCGATATACCACGTATCACCCGCACGACGCGCCACCACTGCATAGTCTCCCGGATAACCGGCCAACAGGCGACTTTCATCCCAAGCAGCCGGAACATCTTTCAAGAATTGCTTCGGTTGTTCCGGCAGCGAAAGGTAAGACTCCGCCTTATCCGCCAGACATTGGAAACCGGATTCGAAGACTACAGCCAACGCCAGTTGATGCCCCATAGTCGTTTTACGTATGGCAGGTATGCCTTGACGAACCTTATCGGAAAAGGTCACCGGAGTATAATCCATCGAGCCTACCACATTGCGTGTGAAAGGAACTGTGGCATTATGTCCGGCAGCCCGGTCGCAACGCTCCTGGCGTCCCAAAGTTTCCGCACCGCGGATGGCTTCAGTAGTCAACATATTCGGATAAGTACGCTCGAAACCGCGGGGTAAAGTCGCTCCGTGCAGATCTACCAACAGATGATTGTCAGCAGCATCTTTCAGCAATGCCGGATAAAGCCGGATAACCCGTTGCTTGTCCGTATCAAAGAAATCGACCTTGATGCCTTTCACTCCTATTTCACTGATGCGCTTCATCTCGGCACGGCGCAATTCAGGGTCACTCATTAGACGATGCGTCGGTATAGAATCGTTGTCACGTCCCGCACCGGAGTGATACCACAACCAGACACCAACACCCTTCTGCTGCGCATACTTCACCACGTCTTCCATGGTTCCGCCATTACCCATGCGCTGCCATCCGGCATCAATCAGCATGTACTCCCAACCCATCTCGGCACTGAGATCTACGTACTTCAACTGTGCCTTATAATCACGGGGAGTACCGCCATTGGACCACCAGCTCCAGGAAGCGCGTCCGGCTTTTATCCAAGACTCATCTTCCACTACCGAGGACGGATTCAAGTGTGAAACTATCTGTGTCCGGAAGATTGTATTCAGGTTATCCCCTACAATAATAACCCGCCAGGGAGTGAACCAAGGCAATTCTGATACCGGCTCCACCGCATCAGGAATAATGGGTTCTTCTACTTCCGGAAAACGGATTTTATAAGCCTTGTCCGTTCCGGTATTATCAATGTGAGTGGCAGGATATGAACCATCCAGATAAGCTTCTGTTATCATCATCCAAACTCCGTTGGTATTGAACAGCATGGGGAATGCCCAACCGCGTCCGTGCCCACACTCCGAACGGATATCTATTTCGTTCCGGCAATACTGTTCATAGCTCGGCTTGCGGCGTTCGTTCCAGTCATAAGGATGTATCCATGCCTTACCATTCACGGGTACAGCAAACTCTGTATGCTCTGTCCGGATGGTATGCATCTGTCCGTCAACCTCCGGAAATCCATAACGGAAAGCAACACCGTCATTGTATGCCCGCACCATAAGATTGAATTGCTTCCCCTCTTGGGTACGGAAAGTAAACGTCTGCTCACGGCAATCGTCCACAGTATTCAGTTTCTTACCGGATTTCAATTGGTAAGCGTCATTGATATCCTTTACCGCAGAAGCGGAGACAAACTGCGCATTTTTTCCATATTCGCAGTCATCCATTACCAGTCCCAAAAGAGATTTCTCTACTGCTAATGTATTCTTATAATAAACGGAATAGTGAAGAGTCACCTCACCATTATCCTCTCTGTTATCCAAAACGAAACGGATATTATTGTCCTTAGACACCAACTCCCATGTATCAGGAGCCGTACAAGCGGCCATCAATACCGCAAACAGCAACATTGCTGTGTTCAATAGTTTTCTCATGGTATTCATCGTTAATCACTAATTATTCTTGAAGGGTAAACATCACAATATATCCACCGCCTGCACGCATATGCCCCGTCAAAGCATCTGTCTTCCTGCAGAAAACACGCTCTGTTTTGATAGAAGCAGCATCGGTCGGCCGGTCATTCAGAACCATTCCTTCATACCATCCGTCACCCAAAAATGACAGGGGAAATTGTAAGGAACGTTCCTCTTGTCCATTCAGCACTGCCAAAAACCAAGTCTTCCCGCTTCTTCGTGCAAATGCTGCAACCTCACCTATCCGACTAGATGGCAGTACCACCGTTTCATCCCAAGTGGCAGGTATTTGTTTCAGTAATTTCACAGCCGGATTATCCAGCATCGCCTTCGGATGTGAACCGAAGAATATGACAGAAGAATTGAAAACAAGTGCCGTAGCTAACTGATGCACCCATGAAGTTTCCAGACGACGTTCTCCAAAAACCACAGGCGTATAATCTCCGGCTCCTGCTACCAAGCGGGTGAAAGGTAAAGTGGTATTATGTGTACTCCATTCATACTGATTCTTACCATATTCCAACCCCCGAATACCTTCACGGCTCATCTCATTCGGCCATGTACGCACTTCACCCGCAGGCTTATTGCTGCCATGAATGTTTAGCATCAGTTTGTATTCTGCCGCTTCCTTCAGACATGACTGATATAAATCGATAAATTCTTTCGACTCATGAGAGAACGCATCCAGTTTCAGACCAACAACTCCCAGTCGACGACAACGTTCAAACAATTCTTTTCGCTTCTGAGGATCACGCATATCACGGCCATGACGCCATAACCAAATCCCGACCCCGCACTGAGCCGAATAATCCACCAGGTCCTTTAACTGTTCATCTGTCCAGCGATACCAAAAAGCATCCACCGTATTATATTCAAACCCCAATTCTCCAGCTAGTTTAGAGAATTCTTTCATTCCCTCCACTGTCCGTGATCCACCGTCCAGCCAGCACCATACGGAACGTCCCGGTTTAATCCAATCTGTATTCAATCCTTTAGGGAACAGTCGTTTATCCGGTTCCGGAGCCAGATTAGTTATCAAGTCAGAATTTACCAACTCATTCAGATCATCAGCTATTATGATTGTACGCCAAGGAGTTGTTATTGTACCAGTCAAAGCTGCCGGTTTGGATAACCGCCGGGCTTCTGCCAGACTATAATCATGGGCAAAAGGGTATCCGGCCGGTTGTGCATGCCCCAGTTTCGTTTCAAAACCATTCTTACCATTTGCCTGCAATGACATACCGGCATAATTCATCAAAGCAGATTCTGTAATACAAAGATATCCGGACTCTCCCGGCAATTGCACCGTTACCGGAGGAGCTGCCCATTCTCCCTGCATGACTTCAGAGATTTCTTTTCTCTGATGGATGCCTTCATAGTGACAATACATATCATGATACCACACCGTACTCCCCACTGGCAGTGTAAACAGAGTATGTTCGTCCGGCGTCCTGTTCTCTCCCTGTTTACCGGGAAGTATCATCCGGAAAGCAACACCATCGTTATAAGCTCTCGCCTCCAAAGAGAAATCGGTCTTCAAACTGTTATTTCGTAACTTGATAATTTGTCCATTGCTTTTATCCACCGCCAAAGAATGGCTGCCTCGGATAGGGTAAGTATTATCCGTCTTATATTCATCCGAAGAGAGGACATCGACCGAATTACAAAGTTCCGATTCATCTATGGTCAGACGTATAGGCGCCTCTACCAATACCTTCACTCCGTTCTTCTCTACTTCATAGTAAAGTCCTTTATCTTTCAGTTTCAACACCAAAGAGATAGAACCATCCGGACTGGTGACCGGAAACTGTGTCTGCGCATTGGCATAAACCAACGCACAAGACCCTATCAATATTGCACAAAAAGTTTTTCGCATAACCACCGATTATTTGTAAATCTGCATATCCCCGTCTTCACAAATGATTTCCGGACGAGCATCCGGATTCTTCAACTCAAACGTGACGTTCTTCAGCTTCAAGCTTTTCACGTGACGCGCCCAAACCCCATATGCCGGAATCTTAGGACCGAATGTTTTCACTTCAGGATACTTATCTATTGCCTCCGGAACTTCGGACAAGGCATCCTCCGGCGTACCCGTACCCAACAAGCGGATATGTATGTTCTCCAAAGTCAGATTTGTGATATAGTGTCCGGGAATACCTGTAATCAAAATTCCGGAAGGAGGTGTCAACTGCGCTTTATCGGCGGCTACCGCCTTCACATTACGAATAACCACATTCTCGAAAACACCGATTGGCTGCCGGGTATCTTCATGTTTGCGGAATACACTCAGACGGGCACCCAAACGGAACAGCATCGGAGTGCGTACTTCGTCCATCGTGATATCGGAGATTTCCACATTGCGCAAATGGGCACCATCTACAGAGAAGAGCTTAATTCCACCATTCTTCGTATCGTAGATGTGGCAATTACTGATTTTGATATTCTCAAAACCACCCATAGATTCCGTCCCCATCTTGATTCCAGCCTGGTTACTCTTCAACTTCATATCCGTCACGATAATATCATCACATCCCATCTTACTGGAAGTAGTCTTGAAGCACAATGCATCATCCCCACTGACTATATCACAATTACTGATGCGTACATGCTGGCAACCGTCAATATTAATCCCGTCATTATGAGCTACCCCAAAACTGCGGATAGTGACATTATGAATGTTCACATTACGGCATTGGAAATAATGGGAAGTCCAGGCACCCGCGTACTTCAAAGTTACTCCTTCTACACGTATATCCTCACAACGCACCCAACGGAGCAGGAAAGGGCGCAATCCCCAACGTTGTCCTTCCGGACGGGTATCAGTTTTGATATGCCGCTCTTTCAAAGCGGAACCTTGCCCGTCAATGGCTCCTTCGCCAACCAAAGCCACATTCTTTGCATCTACCGCTACCAGCAATGCCCAGCCCACATCAATGCCCAACCCTTCAGTGAATGGGTCAAGATTATCATAAGCCTTGTAATCAGTGGTCCCCAGGATAAGAGCATCCTTTTCCAGATACAGAGTTACATTATCTTTCAGCACAATAGTAGCCGACAGATATGTTCCGGCAGGCACGAGCACCGTGCCCCCCCCCGCCTTATAGCAAGCGTCAATTGCCTTCTGGATAGCCGGTGAATCCAGCTTCTTGCCGTTACCACGTGCGCCATATTTCTTCACATTGAACGTCTCCGCCTGCAAAACAAACGGCAGTGCAAACAATGTCAGTAACAGTAATAAATTCTTTTTCATTTTCATGGTTGTTAAATATAAGTATCTTATTTCATCTCTCTCGCTATGTTCACCGAATATATTTTATTGCTACGTCGTCCCGGATGTTCCAAGCGCAACTCACTGATGCCCTTTGCCAGCGTTATCGGGAAAATAAATTCTTTACGCTTGTCTCCGGAAGTGGCCAAATAACCAATATTCTCACTGATCTTCTCTCCATTGACATATAGATAGGAAGGAACCGGATTACCACCTGTATAAGATACTACCAGATAATATTCTCCTTTACGCGAAAGATTCACTTTCCAGTTTACACTTCCCTGCGAACTACCTTTTTCACCCTTGAATTCCACCGAGCCATCATCATTCAGCGAAGCCGAACCCTCCCTTTCCATATCTTTTGCCTGACAAACATCCACATTCTCCAAACGACGCACCACTACATGCTGAGAAGAGGTCACTTTTCCGTCTTTCAGAGTTTCCAGACAAAAGTCTGTCGTTTTATTTATGGATAAGGGTACAATACCTTCAGCATCTCCCAACAGTTTGCCATTCAACCGCACTTCGTCAGCATTTGATGTTTTATAATGCAGGGCATCCTCTTTCGCATAGAAGTATTCAATAGCCGGACGTCCTTCATCCAGTGGCACCCGATATAATTCAATGCCTTTACCGGTACCAAGATTACGGCTATACATCCGCTGCGTTGGGTTATTCCAATGTTCATGTACCCCCAGACTTCCTTGGTCTTTCCCCATATAAGCCACTCCGGAAGGCGGATTACCGATATTTGCCGCCTCGTGCAGGAAGTTGTCGGCATTGGCACAAAGAGGTAGTTCGGAATAAATGAAATCAAGCACCACGGATTCAATAGCTACCTGGTCATTAGACGCCAGGAAACTGGAAGTCCAGCCACCGTTAAACGGGGGAAGCTGAAAACGAACAGCTTTGCCATTATGCTTCGGATTCACATACATGGCATCCACCAGATATACCAACGTATTTCCTCCCAAACGCTCATGAGCCATCAAATCTACAATAGAATTATAGGTCCCCATACCACGGAAAGAAGACCAGTCACGAATAGAAAGATGCAGAGGAGGCACATTGCCAATAGAACCAAACTGATTCTTACCAGTAGCTGTGATAGCCGTCTGTCCGGCACTGTCACGCCATTTATCCGTCGGTTCAGAATGCCTTTTCATCAATGCCATGTTAATCATATAGTCTGCTTCATAAGCTGCGCGTGCCAGACTCCTAGCGCCGGCATCGGTAATCTCACTGGAATAGCGGATTACATCGGAAACAAATCCACCCCAATTCTGATAATGGACATCAGGATAGAGCGGTTGCACGTAGTCGTAAACGGCAGAAATGCCACGGCGTTGTGCATCGTATACCGTTATGCAATTCTGAGGAACCTTCATTATGTCGACCAACTGGTGCAATAAAGAATATACAGACTGAGGGGTAGCATCAATTATATTACTTCCGCCATTATCATTCAGATTAATTTTGATAGCAATCTTCTCCCCCTTTTTATATTTCACTGCTCCTTTACCTTTCTTATAATTGAAAGTACGGAACAGTTCATCCCACGCTTTATCAATCGTGTTTTGACGAGTCAAAGCTATAATCACTCCCTCCATCATATCATCCACGCGCGTCTGGCTATTGTTGTCCGGATCAGAGTAAAGTCCCCGCTTACCATCCCAGGCAGCCGCTTTCGGATCATAGGCCCATGCCACCCGCCCCGGATGAATGCCCTTTGCCACCCCCATCGGAGTATTAGGAGCATCAATAGGAGTGAAATGCCCCATGTCCGTACCATTGTCTATCTGTTTACGTATCACCTGTCCCATCAATGAATTATCCACAGACATTATATATAAGACACCGGATACCAATATTCCAACAGACAGTACCGACAATCCCATATAGAACCGACGGGAATGCCATAAAGTCTTGAAACGTTTCCACGTACCCAATCCAACCAACGTACTACTGATAAAAGCCACAAAAGACAAAGCTATAGGAGCAGCGATTTGCTGACATGGGTATTCCATCCGGGAAGGTTTCGGCACAACGCGTATCAAAAACCAAACTAAAGCCGCCAATCCAAACAGAGGAAAGCAAATCTTCAACACAACATTCTTTTTGTTTATTCCGACTATCCGGCCACTCTTCGGACAAGTCTTAAAGAACCATTTTTTTATTCTTGTATTCATCTTTATTAGATATAAAGTTTTGTTTTTCCTGGTTACAAAAATAGGGATATAAAAAAGAGACGATTATCAGTATTCAATCAAATACTTGAAAAATCGTCTCACGCAGCAAACAGAATATTATTTATGCAAGTAAACCAGTTCTATTCCAACATCTTTACCCATGTTACGGCTATATTTCTTTTCTTCCGGATTATTCCAATGTTCCAGAACTCCGAGACTGGCAACTCCTGTACCATCCCTTTCCGGATCATAGAAAGTTCCGGATAAAGCACGGTCTGCCAAGGCAGCTTCTACCAAATACATATCACAATAATCCACATCTGCCATACGTGGAAACTCCGAACTCAGAAAATCAATGCCCACTGCATCAATAGCCACCGGATCCTGCGAAGCAAAAAGCGAACAAGGCCAGTTCCCATTGAACGGTGACATCTTCCATTTACCGGAAGGTGCACCGTTCACCTTTTCCGAACCGTATAATCCATCTATCAGAAACAACATCGTCTTTTGCCCCAAATCCTTATGAGCCATATAATCGGTAAAAGTCATGTAACGGGACTTCCCGCCACGATCTTGGTTAAAGTTGTTATGCTGGTTCTTACGGAAATCCCTGTTGATATCCGTCACTCCATACCAGTTTTTGGCACATAAAGTCACCCCTTGTCCACCATGTCCTTTCAGTAACGCCACGTTAATCAGATACTCTGCTTCAAGAGCACAATTTGCCAATCCTTTTGCCAAACGACCATTATCAGCAGAATAAGGAATAGCATCTGCCGTATAAGTCGACTTTGTACGTCCGCTTCCTCCTTCGTTATCCAGATAAGTGACATTTGGAAATTCGGCATGACATTTATCATAGAGGGTGTTGGTAATAAAACGGCTGGCATCAAAAACGGTGATTTGTTCCTGAGGCACTCCACCATCATACACCAAGCTACGAAGCAAAGCAAGTGTGAGATGAGGAGAAGCATTCAACTGTTCGCTATCTTCATGGGAGAAAGTATTATTCTGATTTATCTTGATAGCTATTTTCTCTCCTTTCTTATATCCCCGTTTTCCTTTTCCATGTTGCCGGTTGAAATAAACAAACAACGCTTTCCAAGCATTCTTGCCCTTCTTCTCCCCTGTCAATGATAACAGTGACTGCCCCAACAACCAGTCTGCATCTGCCTGATTGTTCCAACGGTCTTCAAACCAAAAACCTTTCCCTTTCTCCCAAACTGCCGCTCCCGGTGCATGTGTCCATACCACCCGTCCCGGGAAAATTCCTTTAGCCTCACCTACCGGATTGTTTTTCCCCCACGCCATACGAGGTGCCTTCACCGGAAGAAAAGTCTGAGCCAGCAATTCCGTACTATTTTCTACCAACAACAAAGTACTGCAAAAGCAAAATACGACAAAAGCGAGAACTCCCACCACCACTTTCCGATTATGGAATGCCTCACGCAACTTACGCAAACTCACCCAGACGCCTGTAAATGAAAGTAAATACATCACGAATGCAGACATCAACGGTGCTGCCGTCTGCATACACGGATAACTGGCGCGAGAGGGTTTCGGGATAACCCGTACCAAGAACCAAATGGTTGAAAAAATGCCAAGCCCCCAGAAGAGAAATATTCTCATAACTTTAGAAGCGGCCTCTCCCCTCTCTGTTTTTTCTTTGAAATATAAATAAATACGTTTCATGTTCTCCTGTTATTATCTGCCACTGGTAGCTTGTTCACGACTGTTTCCAGGATAGAGTTTTATGAAGCGTACTCCGTGCGGAGCAATTTCAGTAACAAACTCTTCATCCGATTTTGCTACGTCCTGCTGTCTCCAAAGGTCACGAACCGTTTGTTCGCCACGTATGCCTACGGATTTCCAAGTCAGTTTACCTTGAGCCACAGAGTCTCCACGGTTGAATAGACCGACAGCCATAGAGCCATCCTCCAAAGGTTTGGCATAAACGATCACATCTCCTTGTTGGGACACAATCATTCCCGGTTTACCCAACGGATCCTGATTCACTTCAATCATCTCATCGTTGGTCAGAAGGCTAAGCGTAAAATCGTCCAGTTGAGCCATATCACAACCTATCAGTAAAGGAGATGCCAGCAAAGCCCACAAACTCATATGCGTGTATTGTTCATCCGGTGTCAAACGAGTATAGTGCAACCTCGGTCCCCAGCCCACCATTCCTACTACCAGCATATCAGGATCCACCCAGTGTCCTGGTCCACAGTAAGGTGCCCACTTGGTTTGACCAAAGCCCAGACTACTCATTCTTTCCCAAGTATCTCTGATGTCTCCTGTTGTCCTCCAACAGTTAGCCATCTTTTCCCATTGGGGAGCATCTCCATAAGGTGCACTGTTTGAAAGGCTATACACCACATCGCGATTATACGAACGTAAAGCATCATGCATTTCTTTCACATGATAATAGTCATTCGGATTCCAGTCGTACTTTAAATAGTCAATTCCCCAATCCATCCATTGTTGCACATCATTCTTTACAAAAGAATACTTCCCATGATGATAGTTGATACCATGTTTTGTTTTTTTGCTTGGATCGACATAGCGATAATACTCATTAGCATACTTCCCTACCCAGTCATAAGTGCCATCGGCATTATCACTGTAAGAGCCCAGATGCCCTGCATACGTGCCAACCCAGGGACCGGAATAGATGCCAATTTTCAATCCCATCCCATGTATTTCATCGGCCAGCGCCTTCATATCAGGGAATTTACTGTTCGTCATCACAGCCTGATGCTTACCACCTCGCAGTCCCTGCCAGCCATCATCAATATTAATATACTGCCAACCATGATTAATCAATCCTTTTTCCACCATTGCCCTCGCCGAGCTAAGCACCTTTTCCTGACTAACCGCATCTCCCCAGCAATTCCAGCTGTTCCACCCCATAGGTGGAGTCAAAGCAATCTTATCCCCTACCACTATGCGGAACGAACGTTTAGCCTCACCCAAATTGTTCTTTGCCACAAATGTCACCACATACTCACCTGCTTTTTTTATAACCCCACTGATCTGTCCGGTTTTCGCATCCACCTTTAACCCTTTCGGCAGATTCTCAACCCCAAAAGTCATCGGACGCTCTCCAGTAGCTGGAATAGTATACAAAAATTGAGAATTCGGACGTACCCCAAAAACTTTTGCACCATTAATACGAGGCGTAGCAGGTGCTTTTGGAGTCAGAATATATTTCTTCAGCGTATCTAAAGGCGAAGATTTCTCTTCAAATTTTGGAGTAGTCATAGACAAGTCATCCTGACATCCCTCGTTCTCTATGAATTGTGCTTGTGCAGCTGCAAATATCATTCCACTGCACAGTAACAATGCACTTACACAAACCGCTAATTTTTTCATGGCATTCTTTATTTTATTTAATAATAATATCCTTACTATGGAAAGTTTTCACATGTTCCTTATCTGTAATACCTTTCACTTGCAAATTCTTTATCTCCGCACCAATGACATCATCCAGTACCACCGCATAACGTCCATCTTTCCGTTCGGAATCAACCTTGCAATTATCTAGCACAAAGCCTTTCACGTGCCTTGCCCAAAAGCCGAAAGAAGGTTGGGTTTTCAAGTCGCCTACATTATATCGTCCTACTCCGATTTCAGGCGGACAGGCTTCCGAATCCACTGTCGGATGTCCTCCCTTCACAAGTAAATTCACATCATGGAATTGTACATTCTCAATATAACCTGTATGTCGCCCATCAGGCAAACGGAACGTCAGTCCACCTTCTACGACCTCCGTATCCGGTAATTTGAAACCGGCAATGATGGGAGTTGCCTCAGTCTGAGAGCCATCGTAGGCTTTCCAACGATCTCCACGGAAAGAACTTCCGCCATAAACCTCGTCAATATCCACACCACAAATCACAATATTCTCTACTTGTCCGATATTAGAATTGGTTACCAACAATTCTTTACGTACATTTCCATTTTCGGTAAAAGTGAAAGGAGATACATTCGCTCCCAATACACGGCCCCTATTGGATATGGAAATGAAGAACGGGGCACGAGTGCGCTGCATGACCGAACGGGAATGTATAGGCCCGGTCTTCCCACTATTCAGATAGACATTCTTTATATGTCCCCCGTCATTGGTAGAAATAGAGAAACCGGCTTTGTTGGCACCCAGCACATAGACATTATCCACATATAAATCCTGAATATCATCCGCTGTCTCCGAGCCTATCTGAAACAGATTACAATTGGTGTCACCCACAATATTACGTACCATATAGTTACGTACCGGACGAGTAAATCCCAACGAACAGTCCGAACCCGGCTTGACAATATCGTCCGAACTGACACGTGAATAAATGTTTGTCACCGTCACGTCATTGCAAGCCATGAAGTCATAGATATCACGGGCATTCCGGGTATGATGCTTGGCAAAATAAGTATCGTGAACATGGATACCATCTGTACCCGTCGCCAACAGAACGAAATGTCCGCCTTGGTCTATATGCAGCATATTGCTGACATCATAGTTCTTCCGGTTATCCGCTTCAATATAATAAGGCTCATCTTTCTGCGGGTCATACCACATATCTTTCTTTATATCCCAGCCGCCGATTTCAATATTGGTACAGAGTTTCAGAGAGAACATCTTGTCACAACGTTTCTCCGGTACATTGTTCATTACTTTATCAGAAGTGACAAGATTACCATTACCGGTGATACATCCCGTACCGACAATCTTCACATTATCAATACGTTCTCCAAAAAACATTGCATTACGGAAGAATGTGTGCCCCACATCCTGTTTCGTCAAGTAGTTTTCCGGATCGGCATAAGGGCGCGGATCCGTAGGTGAAAGTCCCGAACGGTATGCGCGGTCGCTGAACCAGGTAGTTTCAGGAGCATCACCTCCAGGAAGTCCCTGAATGACTGCATCTGCATCCAAATGCAACCATACATTACTCAACAGATGAACAGTCCGCACGTTATAAGTGCCTGTGGTAAACCGTAAAATACCTCCACCCAGTTTGTTCATTTCCTGTATGGCTTTATTAATAGCATCCGTATCATCGGCTATTCCATCTCCTTTCACTCCCGTAGTCTTGATGTCCTGCAAACCGGAATAGAACCAGACAACATTCGACTCGCCCGAATTATCACCTCCCGCCACCAACAGTTTAAATGCATACAGTTGATTAGGCTGTAACCTACTGGCAGTAGTGAAATCATCATCCGGCAAAATCTCCACCCTTACCGGTGTCCAGGTCTTTCCCATATCATCCGATTGTAACA
Organism: uncultured bacterium; assembly: GCA_905215555.1. Classification (GTDB taxonomy): domain Bacteria; phylum Bacteroidota; class Bacteroidia; order Bacteroidales; family Bacteroidaceae; genus Bacteroides. The sequence continues at coordinate 44,045 of CAJMQU010000004.1, read as the reverse complement.
GAGTGACCGATTCTGCATTGCGGGGAGCTGTCCAGTGAAAAGAAGTAAATGACAGATCCCAGTCTTTCTTATAAGTAAATGCGCGCAAAACACTCCGGGTAAAATCCGTAACAGTCGTCAGCCCCTCAAGAGTAGCCGTAGCAACCGGACTATGAAGTACTTCCGGTTCAGAAGTTACATAATCTGCTTCAAATGTATAGTTTCCTTTTGTGGGTATCGCTATTCCACGGAAACACAGACGGATATCCGGTCCGTTAGAAGGGCGGAAATCAAGATGCTTAAAAATTAACCGGGTACCTTTCTTCCCATCCTTATGGATTTCGACATCACCCACTTTCTTATAGGAATAATTAGTTCCGGTACGCCCGATGGACTGTTTGGGCAAGTCACGAAGAAGCACTTCTCCACGTCCGATGATATTTACGGTCGTATTATCCAGTGTAACATCAATACCTTCCGGTATACGGATAGTAACGGTAGTCATCGGACTGCGCTGCCCCGCATAAAAATCAAGCGTCAGGTTTCCCGCAGTCTTCACCGTAAATGCACTACGGTCCAACTCTATCATTGGCGGCAATGCACCTTTGCGTACTCCTATAAATAAACGCTTCTTAGCAGAACTCTGCAAATAATCACCACTAACGGGCATTCCTTCCGTTTTTTCCTTTCCTTTGGAAGTGAAAAGACGAAAAGTTCCCGAACCTGAACGAGCCAACTTCTCTTTCAAATCAGCTACCGACGGTAAAGTAGAAACCCGCCCTTCATTCTCCGGGGTATCCACAGTATAACGACAAGTCGTGCCTTCAAACAACAATAAAGAATCACGAGTCATTTGCCAAGGATGTAAATTCCCGCCCTGTACATGGGCTGCTCCTACTCCCAATAACAGCGATACTAGTAAAATTCCTGATAGTTTAAGTTTCATATCTGATTGTATATCTATTGAATTATCGATGCATATCTATATAACTCACATTCTCTTTCATCGCCTCATACCAGTCAGGACCGACAACAAAGATACAGGCGTCTATCCGTTCCTTTTCTTTTTGTTCCAGCCCAACAGGGATATCAACAGCTTCAAATCCGCTCCTTAACTGTTCATAAGGCACCCTCGAAAGAGAAGTGATATCCGGAAACGCCCATTGATTATCCAAAAAGCAAAAACCGGGAAGCACTTCGTCCGCTCTCACAATCTTCAGTTCAGGAGTTTGGCCTGCAAACAAATTATGAGCGAAGCGTACATTACGAGGCATCTTTTCCCCACGCCCCGAACCCAACTCCAACGAACTGTTCAGAAATGTATTATAAGCTATATCAACATTCTCTACCCTATGATAAGAGGTCAACGGTTCCTCCTTTACATTCGTTTCTGCAGTAGGACGTTCATAGACTCCCACACGCACCAGCAAACCGAACGATTTCACATCTTTAATGTAATTGTCATAAACCGTATGCCCCTGGTTAATGATACGGATCCCCGCTGTTCCACGAAGACCATGTCCGATAAAAGTATTCGATTCTATAACATTATAGTGCCCGTGACGACAAACCAGTCCTCCGGCAGATTCATAAAACAGGTTTCTACGCAATACATTGTGACAGGATTTTACAGAGATTATTTCATTTTCACCGCTGCACCTAAAAAACACGTTATTCTCAACAATAGTCCGTGATTCCCACTGAGATGACCAGGAATGCCCGATACGAATAATCTCCGCTCCATTACCTCCGTAAGGCCTACGTTCGCCAAAGAAATTATGGTCTATCAAATGATTGTTCAAGTGATTATCGGCACTTAACCAGACTTGCAGAACCAGGCCGCCTACACGCTTGTTAGCAAAATAGCAATGATCTATCCGATTATTCGTACCCCGCAATCCGACCCAATACTCGTCTCCCTCATTAGGCCGTGTACCCTTTGCCGGATTATTGCACTCATCAATGACGCAGCCGGTCATCCTACAATAGGATGCATATATTCCCTTCTCTTTTTGGAATTCAATCATATCATGTCCGATCGCCCATGCCTTGTAGAAAAGCAAATCTTTCAGTTGCAAATGCTCCCCGTATATCCTTAAATTCAGTTTTCCGGAAATAACAGCTTTACCAGGATTTTCAGCCCGACAGATTATCGGCTTACCGGAAATGCCTTTACCTGTAAAATGTACTTCTTCCAGATTATCATACGTTCCATCTTTCAGAACTACAACATCCCCCGGTTGCAGAGTCCCACCGCCTAACAACTGCTTCATAGCCAGTATATCTTTCGGTGAAAAGGTATACTCCACGGCAGAGGCCAAGAGAGAGATAGATAAGAATAAGAGAATACAAAGCTTTTTCATTATGTTTTTCTGATTAGAATTAAAAAAAATCATAAGGCAAATATAGATGATTAAAACAGGAACAAAAACAGGTTGCTTCCCTCCGGAGGCAGTTTGAGAAGATAATTCAAAAGATTGGAACGCTTTTATAAACTCAGATACCAGAAAAAAAGTCGTCCCCTTGCATTGCGATTGAAATCACTCTGCAAGGGGACGACCCTTATTCAAATAGAAACTAATTTATTTCTTTGCCGGAGAAGAATATCTTGCATTCAATCCTTCTACGATTTCTTTCGTGATGTTATAGATGCTGTCAGCATACAACAGGTTGTCGAAACCGGTATTACTGATAATCATACTGTATCCTTTCGTCTTATTATATTCTTTCAGGAAAGCATTGATAGAATCACGCAACAGCAAACTGTTCTTTTCGTTCTCACTCATCAACTCCGACTGCAATTTATTGCTCAAAGCCTGCAAGTCTTGTTCCAACTTAGCGATACGGTTGTATTCCTGCTGTGCTCTTTCCTGAGACAGATAAGCATTGTTCTGCACTTTCGTCTGGAAATCTTGTTTCTGCTTGTCCAATTCACGAGCTTTCTGGTTAATCGTCAAGCGAACATTCTCACTCTTCTTTACCATAGCTTCATTCAAATCCACGCAAAAATTATATTGTGACAGAAGCGTATCAATTTCAACATAAGCAAGCTTCATTCCGGAAAGTTCACCAGAGGCTTGTCCTGACGTAGTTGCCGTTTGATTATCAGCTTTACCTGTACATTGAGAAAATAAAACGATAAGTGCAAGAGCAGCCAAACCGTTCATGAGGTAGTTCAATCTCTTCATAACTTGTAAAAAATATAGTTTTTAAATTATTAATTCATACTATCGTTTAAGGCCTTTTCAAGTTCGTCTATAGAAAAACGGGGTTTCTTTTGGGCTTCCCGGTCTTGTGACTGGGCGCACCCGATACCTCTCTCCCGCATTGCCTTATTACCGCTGACATGTCCGTTGGGGAACTTCCCGCCTTTCACAAAAAAGACCTTCAGACCTAATAATGCAACACAAATAGCAACTATTAACAAACTTATCAATACTGTATCGAGCATTTCTACTAATTTTGTAACAACAAAAATAAACTAAATTCTATTTTTGTGGGTGCAAATATAGGGCTTTGTATGGACTAACCCGCTTTTTTTACCATAAAAAAAGAGAAGTGGTGATAAAATAGGCAATCTATTTAACCATATTTAGCAGTGAGAGGTTAAAAACGAACATTCATAAACTTATTGATATGGAAAAGAATGAACTGAAACCGGCAGGAGTATTTCACTACTTTGATGAAATCTGCCAAGTGCCACGTCCTTCAAAGAAGGAAGAGAAAATGATTGCTTATCTGAAAGCATTCGGTGAGAAACATGGTCTGGAAACATTAGTCGACGAAGCCGGCAATGTGCTGATAAAGAAACCTGCCACACCGGGCATGGAGAAACGGAAGACCGTTGTACTGCAATCGCACATCGACATGGTGTGTGAGAAGAACAACGATGTGCAGCACGACTTCCTCACCGACCCGATAGAAACCGTGATCGAAGGTGAATGGCTGAAAGCCAAAGGTACCACACTGGGAGCCGACAACGGCATCGGCGTAGCCACGGAACTGGCTATCCTCACTGACGACACTATCCAGCACGGACCTTTGGAGTGTCTGTTCACTGTAGACGAAGAAACCGGCCTGACGGGTGCTTTTGCCCTGAAAGAAGGTTTCATGAACGGTGACATCCTGCTGAACCTTGACTCGGAAGATGAAGGTGAACTCTTCATCGGCTGTGCAGGCGGTGTTGACTCCGTTGCAGAGTTTACATATAAAGAGGTGGACGTACCTGCCGGATATTTCTTCTGTAAGGTACAGGTGAAAGGATTGAAAGGCGGACATTCCGGTGGAGACATCCATCTGCAACGCGGCAATGCCAACAAGATACTGAACCGCTTCCTGAGCCAGACTTTCCAAAAGTACGATATGTACCTTTGCGAAATAGACGGCGGCAACTTGCGCAACGCCATTGCACGCGAGGCACATGCCATTATCGCCATACCGGAAGACAAAAAGCATGACCTGCGTGCCGATTTAAACATATTCGCCGCCGAAGTGCAGGCCGAGTATACCGTTGTAGACCCGGATATGCAACTCATATTAGAATCGGAAAACGCCCGGGCAAAAGCCATCGACAAGGATACGACGAAACGTTTGTTACAAAGCCTCTACGCTTGTCCGCACGGAGTTTATGCCATGAGTCAGGATATTGCGGGACTGGTGGAAACTTCTACCAACCTTGCATCTGTCAAGATGAAGCCGGGCAACATTATCCGCATCGAAACCAGCCAGCGCAGTTCTACCACTTCCTCCAAGCAGGACATTGCCAACATGGTACGCACTGTGTTCGATATGGGCGGGGCTAAAGTTACATTCGGTGACGGTTATCCGGGCTGGAAACCTAATCCGCACTCTGAGATACTGGAAATCGCAGTTGAATCTTACAAGCGCCTGTTCGGTGTAGACGCCAAAGTAAAAGCGATCCATGCCGGACTGGAATGCGGTCTGTTCCTCGACAAATATCCTTCGCTGGATATGATTTCTTTCGGTCCGACCTTGCAGGGTGTGCATTCTCCCGATGAACGGATGCTGATTCCTACAGTAGATAAGTTCTGGAAACACCTACTGGATATCCTGGCTAATGTTCCTATAAAGAAATAACTCACATCCCTTATTCCGCTCATACGGATGGTTAAAGGGGAGTATGTATAAGATGGCATCTTGTGTTACGCAAGATGCCATCTTTCGTTACACAAGATACCATCTTATGCATGATATACTATAGTGATGTAGCTCCCTTCAATGTACCATCGTCTCATCAAGGTAGTAAGATAAAAGCGACAGACATAATAAAGCGACAGAAACACCGTTATTTAGTAAAACCTACAGAATGTACGGTATGAAATCGAAAGCACTATACCTTATATATATATTCCCGGTACTTTTCCTGTTGTCCTTTGCCGCCTGCGACAATATGGATGATTATTCGTCCGACCCGAAGCACACACTTTGGTTCTCACAAGACACGCTGCATATGGACACCGTACTCACCGGTATTCCCACTTCCACCCGCCAACTGAAAGTATACAATCCACATAAGAAAGCATTGCTGATATCTTCCATCATTCTTGCCGATGCCGGAGAATCCGGTTTCCGTATCAATGTAGACGGTATCAAGGGGGAGCAATTCTCAGACATAGAAATTGCAGGAGAAGACAGCCTCTACATTTTTGTAGAAGCAACTCTGCCTCAGCGGGACAATGCCAACATCAGGTTGATAAAAGACTCTATCCTCTTTCAACTGAATGGCATCCGGCAAGAAGTCAAGCTACGGGCTTATGCACAGGATGCCTTTACTTTCCGGGGTAGAGTGATCGAGAAAGATACACTGATAACGTCCGAACGCCCGATACTGATTTATGACAGTATCAGTGTTGCCCCGGATGCGCACCTGATGCTTGCAGCGGGCACCCGCTTGTATTTCCACGGAAAAGCGGGAATGCAGGTACATGGCCGTCTGTCGGCAGAAGGCACCCTTTCCGCACCGGTTGTTTTCAGAGGAGACCGCACAGACCGGTTGTTCCCTTATCTGCCTTATGATCGCCTGCCGGGACAGTGGGGAGGCATACGTTTCTACAAGACCAGCTATGACAATCATCTGGTTTATGCCGATATTCACGGAGGAAGTTTCGGCATCTGCTGCGATTCTTCGGAGGTAGACCGCAGAAAGCTGACCCTGGAGTCTTCCATTATCCGGCAAGTATCAGGAAACGGACTGGAATTGATTTCCTGCCAAGCTGTTATAGGAAACTGTGAAATCAGCAATGCCGGTGAGAACTGTGTCAGCCTGTTGGGCGGAGATTATACATTCACTCATTGCACACTGGCGAATTATTTCAGTTGGAATGTACGGAAAGGGGCGGCATTACAGGTTCGGAACGAACAGGATGATATCGCTTATCCGCTTTCTTCCGCTTTCTTCCGCAATTGCATCATTACAGGTTCGGGCACGGACGAAGTCAATGGGGGACGCTCCAAGAATAAAAACATAGCTTTCAACTACTACTTTTCACACAGCCTCATCAATTCAGTAAAAGAGGAGAATGACAGAATTGTCAATGTCATTTGGGAGAAAGATGACAACTTCCTTCTGATGGACAGCCGGACTCAGGAATACAGTTTCAAGCTTGATGAGAAATCAAAGGCCATCAATTTAGGAAGGAAAGAGGATGCCAATGCATATCCGACGGACAGGAACGGGAAATCCCGCCTGCAGGATGGGGCACCGGATGCCGGATGCTATGAGAAAACCAATACTGATTCGCATTAATAATCAGGTTAAAGCCAATCTCAATCAATGAACATAAAACAATGCACCATCTTTCTTTCTCTGTGCCTCCCTTTCCTCCGCCTTCACGGACAAACGGAGAAAGACACCCTCTCCTTCCGCGTGGTCAGCTACAACGTTGAGAATTTGTTTGATTGCCGGCACGATACGCTAAAGAATGATTATGAATTTCTTCCCGACGGCATCCGCCATTGGAATTATACCAAATACAAGAAGAAACTGGATGCCATTGCCCGAGTCATCACAGCCGTAGGCGGCTGGACACCTCCCGCACTCGTCGCCCTTTGCGAAGTAGAAAATGACAGTGTGCTGCGCGACCTGACACAACGTTCCGCCCTGCGGGAAGCCGGATATCGCTACGTTATGACAAACTCACCCGACCAGCGGGGCATTGATGTAGCCCTGCTCTATCAGAGGGATATGTTCAAATTGCTTGCCCACCAAAATATTCCTATCCTGAACACCTCGAAGCAAAAGGGGTTCCGTCCCACGCGAGACATACTTCATGTTACCGGCTTACTGCTTAACAAAGATACTTTAGATATTTTAGTGACCCATCTCCCGTCCCGTTCCGGTGGAGCCAAAGAGAGCGAATCTTACCGCCTCCTTGTTGCCCGACAACTGAAAAGCACAGCCGACAGCATCTGTCTCCACCGCCATCATCCCCAAATCCTCATTATGGGAGATTTCAATGATTATCCTGACAACAAGTCCGTCAGAGAAGTAATGGCAGCAAAAGCACCGCCTCAGGATATAAACACCCTGCAACCGCAAAGCCTTTACCATTTACTCGCCCGCAAATCCGCCACGCGAAAGCATTTCGGCAGCTACAAATATCAGGGAGAATGGGGGTTGCTGGACCACATCATCGTATCCGGCACACTGCTCCAACCTGCCGCCGGTCTTTACACCAATGAAGACAAAGCCGGCATCTTCTGCCTGCCTTTCCTGTTGACAGAAGATAAGAAATACGGTGGAAAGCAGCCTTTCCGGACTTTCTACGGAATGAAATATCAAGCCGGTTACAGCGACCATCTTCCCGTGTGGGCAGAGTTCCGTCTCATCTATTAATCAGAATATTGATAGAGCTTCAAGTCGAATTTCTGCACCATCACCAACAGGTGATCGAAGATATCGGACTGAATGCGTTCATACTCCTTCCAGACCTTATTCCGGGAGAAGAAATATACTTGGATAGGTACACCATAAGTCGTCATTTCCTTCTGGCTGATAATCAAATCCAGGTCTTGATTGACAACGGGAAGACTGCAAAGATAACGTTCGATGTAGATGCGGTACAGTTGTGCATTGGTAGGCACCTCACCCTCTGCCGGCTGATAATCCGCCATCAGGGGAACCTCTTTACGAATAGTATCGATCATTTCAGGCGTGCAGAACTTCAATGTCGTCATGTCCAGATAGATATTCTTATTCACCCTACGGCCACCACTCTCCTGCATCCCACGCCAGTTCTGGAAAGAGCCGTTCACCAACGTATAAGGCGGAATGGTAGAAATCGTATTATCCCAGTTCTGTATCTTCACCGTATTGAGGGTAATCTCTTTGACGATACCATTGGCACCTCCGTTGGGCAAAGCAATCCAGTCGCCGATACGCAACATTTCATTGGCCGAAAGCTGTATTCCTGCCACAAATCCCAAAATACTGTCTTTGAAGACCAACATCAGCACCGCCGCCGAAGCACCCAATCCGGCAAAGAGTGTAGCAGGTGACTTATCAATAAGAATAGAGACAGCAATGATGGCTGCCACAAAGAAAACCAGCACCTGCAACACTTGGATAAATCCTTTCATCGGATGATTTTTGCTGGTGTCTTTCTGATTCTGGAAATCCAGGAACACAAGCAACAGTCCATTCATGGCGAAAGCCAACGCCGCTACTATATATACCGCACAAACCTTTTGTGCCAGTTCCAGCAACTCCACCCCATGCACAAAAGTGTAAGGCAGCAAAAAATAAATCAGAATACCCGGCAATGTGTGTATCAGATGGGGCACAACTTTCCGCTTCATCAGCAAAGTGTTCCAGCGATGAGGCGAGCGCTTGGTATAGTGCTTCATGCCACCCACAAATATTGCCTGGCAGAGATAGTCCAACCCTATGGCCATTGCTATCACCAATACGGCAATAATAGTTTCATCAAATGTATTCGCAAATTTAGGGTCCACCCCCCAACCGATAAGGATTTTGTTCATCCATCCACCTAAAGTCGTCATATATTTACCCGTTTTATTAATAATAACGGAAAAGAGGGGGTGGTTGTTTAAATAAGCCTCTTCTTGTTTCGTCATCCTATTTTCCGGTTTCATCCTCCTTCTTTCCCGTCTCAGCAAAAAACACTCGATGCAGCTATGTAAAACAGCCTACTTTTGTCTCCCGGATTTAAAAGGAAAAAGAAGTATGAACCGAAATGCAAGACTTATTTGTATGCTCACCCTCGGACTGATATTATGCGCCTGCGGAGGCAATCAGTCTCAGAAAGAAGAATTACTGACCGTAAAAACCATCACAGTCAGTACATGCACTGACGAAACGGCCAAGGAGTTTCCCATTCTTACACAACCTTTCCGTACGACAGAGTTGTCTTTCCGCGTCAGCGGCCCCATCAAACAGCTGGATGCCTATGCCGGAAACCACTACCGCCGTGGAGAAACGATTGCAGAGATTGACCCGCGCGATTACCGCATCCGCCGCGAACGTGCCGGAGCCGTCTACCGCCAGGCAAAAGCCGAATACGAGCGTATCAGTGCACTTTATGAAAAGAACAATCTCTCTGCCAGCACTTACGAGAAAGCACGGGCGGAGTACACCTCTGCCAAAGCCGCTTTTGAAACATCCGTCAATGAACTGGAAGACACCCGCCTCGCAGCTCCCTTCAACGGATATATAGGTAAAGTATATGCAGAAAAGTTCCAGGATGTCAAGGCAAGCCAGCCCGTAGTGACTTTCATAGATATCGACCAACTGAAGATAGAAGCCTATGTGACTCAAGATATAGCCTATCGTGTGCAGCCGGGAGATGACGTACAAGTAACATTAGACGTGCAACCGGAAGTCAACCTGGAAGCACGCATTGCGGAAGTATCCAAAGGAACCACGCAGAACAACCTCTCTTATCTGGTGACGGCACTGCTGCCTAACAAAGACAGGCGGTTGCTGGCAGGAATGTCCGGAAAGATACGCTTCGACAGCCCTGCCACAAAAGTATCAGCCGAACAAACAGACAGCGCGGCTCAGCCAAAGTCAGTATACATTCAGCAACGGGCTTTGTGCAACCGCCCCACAGAGGGAAACTATGTATGGACTGTGAATCCGGAAAATGGTATCGTGGCAAAGCGCAAGGTAACTGTGAACGAGTTATTGCCCCAAGGCTACGTAAGCATTGCCTCCGGATTGCAAGCAGGCGAAACCGTCATCACAAGCGGACTGCGCTTTCTGTCCGACGGAATGAAAGTACGTATCATGTAATCACTCTTCCTTAAAGAAAAAAGACTCAAGATGAAACTGATCAAATATTTCCTGCAACGCCGTTCCGTCACCATCCTCCTGCTGTTGTTGGTGCTTGCCGGCGGAATCTTCGCCTACATCAAGATGGGGAAACTGGAGGATGCCCCCTTCACCATCAAACAGGCATTGGTCCTGACCCCTTATCCCGGTGCATCCCCCTCGGAAGTGCAAAGCCAGGTGACGGATGTGCTGGAAGAAGCCATCCAATCAATGGGTGAACTCTATTATCTGAAGACCGAGAACCGGGCGGGTATTTCCAAAATCACCGTCTACGTAAAGAAGGAAATCCGTGCCGACCAAATGCAACAGCTTTGGGATAAGCTACGCCGCAAAGTGGGCGACGTGCAAAGCAAACTCCCCGCAGGCGCAGGCCCTTCGGTGGTGAACGATGACTTTGGCGATGTGCTCGGCGTATTCTACGGACTGGCAAGCGAAAACCACACCTACCGCGAACTTGAAGACCAGGCAAAGCTCATCAAAAATGAACTGCTGAAGGTGAAAGATGTGGCTCGAATCGAAATAAACGGTACACAGACACCTACTATTGACATCACAATCAGTCCGGCCGTAATGTCACGCAGCGGCATCACCACAGCCGACATTGCCCAAGCCTTCAACGCCCGGAACAAAGTAGTGGATTCAGGAGGCATCACCGCCGGACCGGGACGCATCCGCATCGAATCTACCGGCAACTTCTACTCACTGGATGACATCCGGGAACTCACCATCGTTTCCCGTACCGGAGAACACTTCCGGTTGTCAGACATAGCTTCCATCAGCGAAAACTACATGACACCTGCCACCAGCCTGATGCGCATGAACGGAAAGCCGGCCGTCGGCATCGCCATCTCTACCGTGCCCACCGGTAACGTGGTGGATATGGCAGAAGCCGTAAAAGCACGCATAGAAACCATAAAGACATACATGCCCGAAGGTTTTGAGCTGATCTCCATCTACGATCAGGGCTATGAATCGGACATAGCCAACCAAGGCTTTATCCTCAACCTGATTATCTCAGTAATCACCGTAGTGGCGATATTGCTCTTTTTCATTGGATTCAAGAATGGGTTGCTGGTGGGCAGCGGACTGGTGTTCTCCATCTTTGCCACACTTATCGTGATGCTGACAGGAGGCATCGCCTTACAACGTATGTCGCTGGCAGCCATCATCATCGCCATGGGAATGCTGGTGGACAATGCCATCGTAGTATCCGACTCGGCACTGGTGAACATGCAAAAGGGAATGCGGAAGCGAGTGGCAATCATGAAAGCTTGTTCGGGCACGGCACTGCCCCTACTGGCCGCCACAGTGATTGCCATACTGACCTTTCTGCCTATCTATTATTCACCGCACATCACAGGCGAATTGTTGTCATCGCTCGTCATCGTAATAGGCGTGTCGCTGATGTTCAGCTGGGTATTCGCACTGACGCAAACGCCCTTCTTCATTCAGGAGTTTGTACGCCGTCCACGTCCCTGGGAACTGAAAGGAGCACTGTTTGCAGGAAAAATGTACGACCATTTTCGCAATGCGCTACGTTTTGTTATCCGCCACCGCTATGCCACAGTATGCCTCATGGTACTGCTGCTGGTAGCTTCCGCCTGGAGTTTCCGGTTCATTCCCAAAGTTTTTGTTCCGGCACTGGAAAAGCCTTATTTCACGCTGGATGTTTGGCTACCCGAAGGAACGGATATCTACGAAACTGACCGCATCGTAGCAGAGATGACAGAATACCTCAGTCAGCAGAAAGAGACAGAAACGGTGTCAACCTACGTGGGACGCACACCGCCAAGATACTACCTGTCGAACATCTCCTTTGGCCCGCAATCCAACTATGCTCAGCTGCTGGTGAAAAGCCACTCGCCCCAAGATGCGAAAAAGCTGCGCACATTACTGCAAGACAGCATCCGCATTCTATATCCGGAACCGCTCATCAAGGTGAACAAGTTCGAACTGAGTCCGTTGACAGAGGCTGTGATTGAAGCCCGTTTCCTGGGGCCGGATCCTGCGGTGCTCGACTCACTGGCAGGCGTCGCCATCGAAGTGATGCGTCGAAACCCCAAGGTAGCAGATGCCCGTAATGAATGGGGCAACATGACTCCCATCATACGCCCCGTCTACGACCCGGTGAAAGCAGGCGCGTTGGGAATCACCAAATCAGCCATGATGGAATCCGTCAAATCCATTAATGACGGACTGGCTGTAGGTGTGTATCGTGACAATGAGAAAAAGGTTCCCGTACTGCTGAAATCTGCCGGAACCGACATCAGCGACGCTCGCGGACTGGGAGATTTCTCTGTATGGAACGGACAGAACTCCGCACCATTATCACAGGTCACCGAAAACATTGAAACCGGCTGGGAGTGGCCGCAAATGCGTACTTACAACCGCCAGCTCTCTATGGCTGCCATGTGCGGAGTGAAACCCGGACACACGATGGCCGAAGTACATGGAGAAATCCGCAAAGAGATAGAAGCGATTCAATTGCCCGAAGGTTACACTTTCTTTTGGGATTCGCAACATAAGGATCAGCACGAGGCAATGCAGGCCATAGCCAAATACTTCCCGCTGGCTTTCCTGGCACTGGTGGTAATTCTGGTAGCACTGTTCGGTAATTTCCGCGACCCGCTGATTATCCTGTGTGTGCTGCCGCTATCCCTCATCGGCGTCGCTGTGGGTATGTTGCTGACAGGCTTCGAGTTTGGTTTCTTCCCCATTGCCGGTTGGCTGGGGCTTTTGGGAATGATTATCAAAAACGTAATCGTGCTGTTGGACGAAATCCATGTGCAGCGCCGGGCAGAAGTTCCGGTTTACACTGCCATCATCGAGTCCACCGTATCGCGCACCCGCCCCGTGCTGATGGCTGCCACAACCACTATCCTGGGGATGGTACCGCTATTGTTCGACGTAGCCTTCGGCGGCATGGCAGCCACAATCATCTTCGGATTGACATTTGCCACACTGCTTACGCTGTTCGTCACTCCGGCACTCTATTCATTGTTTTATAAAGTAAAAGAGAAATAGGTATGAAGAAGATATATATACTTTTTATTTTATCGTTGTGTGATCCGTTCGCTTTTGGTCAGCAGAGTGCGCTGCTGGAGAAGTACAGGTCGTTGGCTGTAGACTACAGCCACGACCTGAAAGCGGCGGAAAAAAATCTGGCTGCCAGCATAGAGTTGGAAAAATCTGCCCGTGCCGATTTGAAACCAAAACTCTCCGGCGATGCCAGTTTCCAATATACCGGAAACCCGTTGGAACTGAATCTGAACCTGCCCGGAATGGATAAAGCACTCGAAATACAGGGCCGCGACACCAAGTACGGAGCTTCTCTCACCCTACTACAACCCATATATACAGGAGGACGTCTGCTTGAAAGCATCCGCATGGCACAACATCAACATTCCCTTGCCACACATCAGAAAGAGCAACTTCTGTCCGATGTATGTTTTCAAACCGATATACAATATTGGAATACTGTGGCCCGACAGGAAATAGTCAGCATCGTTACCGATTATCGCAACTCTATTGCTTCACTGGCCAAAACTATACGCGAACGTGTGGAAGTATCTCTCATCAATCCCCAGGATTTGCTGATGGCAGAAGTAAAATTGAATGACGCAGATTTCCAACTGCTCCAAGCCCGGAAAGAGTTTGAGACAGGAGTAATGGCATTTAACTCCCTTATTGGTCTGCCCTTGGAAGAAGCTACTCCGATAGACAGCATCGTTCCCCCGATGAACCTGCCAGACAGTGCCCAACTCTCACTTGCCCGGCTCCGTCCGGAAATAAAGATGGCACACGACCGGATAAAAATGGCAGAAAGCTCACTGAAATTGAATGATTCGAAATACAAGCCTCAGATATATGTAGGGGCAGATGGAAGTTACTCCTCTCCGGGATATGACCTGCGTGCAGACCTTGACCCGAATTATGCAGTCTATGCCACAGTCAGCGTCCCCCTGTTCGAATGGGGAAAACGCCGGAATGAGAAACGGGCTTCCAGACAGAAGATAGGCATAGCCAAAGATAATCTGAATGAAATTCAGGACAAAGTCAACCTTGAGATACAGACTGCCCGCCTCTGCCTGTCACAAGCTATGGAACAGGTGAAACTAAGCCAGCACTCTCTGGAGAAGGCACATGAAAATGAACGCCAGGCTATGGAACGCTACAATGAAGGTGAAATATCCATTGTAGAAGTAATCGAAGCGCAAACCTATCGGCAGAGTGCCGAGATAAACCATGTGCAAGCCAAAGCGACTGCACAAGGACAATACTCGGCCTTGATAAAGGCACTAAACCTGTATAAATGATAATTTAGCGGCGTCCTTCTGATAGTCGGTAGTATCTGTCATCCTGAGCTTGTCGAAGGATGACGAATAGTCCGCATTCCAATAACCTATTATAACCCGCTAAATTATCATATACTAAACCTCCAAATTCTAATGAAAAATTGTAATTTTGTCCTCATGAAGTGGAATACAATCTTATATAGTCTTCTCTTTTCCGGATTGGGAGTTTTCTCTTTCCTACTGCTAACTAATTACACTGATCTTCCCCCGCAAGTCAATGACGTGATTTATTCTCCGGGAGCTCTGCTTTTCGTTATTTTCGCCTTCAACGTTTTGGGATGCTTCACCCTTCGCATCAGCTCATGGACGGATCACCTTTACTCCAATAATCTGCGTTGGAAATGGAAATTCATAGCGGTTTATTTTTGGATCAGTCTGTTGTTTCTGCTACTGAATTACGGTTTGCTCGTAGCAGCCCGTCTGCTGGGTGGCGCCGAGCATCTCTTCACTCTCCAATGGCCCGGCGCACGCATTCTTATAACGGTATGGTTGGTGGAGCTGGTCATTTGGGGACTGCTGTTTGCCAACCGCTCCATCAAGAATGCCCTCAGATTACAGCAGCAAGCGGCAGAACTTCAGAAAGAAAACAATGCCGCACGCTATACCGCCCTGCAAAGTCAGTTGAATCCTCATTTCCTGTTCAACAGCCTGAATACACTGATAGCCGAGATAGAATACAATCCGTCGAATGCTGTACGCTTCACAAGAAATCTTTCTGATGTATACCGTTATGTACTTCAATCGCAAGATAAAACTCTGATCACTTTAGGAGAAGAACTTGAATTCATTAAATCCTATCTCTTCCTGCACGAGGTAAGATTGGGTGACTGCATCACCTGCAATGTTATAATTCCTCCTGAAACAATGGATTACCAACTTCCTCCACTAACCTTGCAACTTTTAGTGGAGAATGTCATCAAACATAACTCCATCAACGCCAATAAGCCTATGGAAATCAATATATGCGTAAATGACCGCTTTCTGATAGTCAGCAACCCGATACATGCTAAAAAGAACGACACAACTTCGGGTGTAGGATTACAAAACCTTTCAAACCGCTGTAAGCTGATGATAGGTACCGACATCAGCATCACTAATTCCAATCAAGTATTCACTGTAAAAGTCCCTTTAATTCATGAGTAAACTAACTGCTGCCATTATTGAAGACGAAGTACCCGCCGCACGCTTGCTATCCACTACCATCAAGCGCCTGCGCCCCGAATGGGAAATTATAGTATTACCGGGTAGTGTAGAGGAAGCCATCTCCTGGTTCAGTACGCACCCGCATCCGGACATTTTATTTCTGGACATTCAGTTGTCCGATGGCAATTCATTCGATTTTCTTTCCGCAGCAAACCCCTCTTCGCTCATCATCTTTACGACAGCATACGATCAATATGCCATCCGTGCTTTCACCGTGAACAGCATAGACTATATTCTGAAACCTGTGGATGAGACGCGCTTGCTGGATGCCATTGTGAAATATGAAACTTTGAAAAGCAGCAACTACCAGCAAACAGAGAACTATATCAAAGACTTTATCCAAAGCCTGCAAAAGCAGGAGAAAACCTATCGTACCCGTTTTCTGATTGCCGGTGTCGATAAATTCTGGACTCTGCAAGTCAGTGACATCGCCTATTTCTATTCAGAGAATAAAGTCACCTTTGCTGTCACTAAAAACGGACAAGAGCATGTCATAGACCTTTCCCTCACTCGTCTTGAAGAACAGCTTGACCCCAAACGCTTTTTTCGTGCCAACCGCCAGGTAATAGTCTGCATAGATGCAATTCTGCATGCTGCTCCTTATTTTAACGGAAAAATAATCCTGCACGTGAAACCCGCTTATAAAGATAAAATAACAGTAAGTGAAGAAAAAGTATCTACTTTTAAGCTGTGGTTGAACTTTTAACACAACAAACATCCTCTGTCTCAATTAATTATTGTATATTTGAAGATTCGGCATATAGACTAACTAAAAAATTAAAAATATGACACAGATTAAAAAACTACTAAGAACCGGATTATTTGCCATGATAGTACTTTGTGGCGCTTCAGCATGCAGTAACGATGATGAACCTATCGCAAAGAATTACGAGTTAAAAGAAGTAGCATGGACTATGCAAGATAATGATGAAATTAAAATCATTAAGCAAACGGCACCAGGTTTCTTTGTCGATAATAACACTGATCAGGATATGGAAGTAGAAGTCAGCCCAACAGCAGATGTGCAACAATCTTCATTCTTCTATACAAGTGATTCAGACTTGTTTCAACTTTTAGTACAAGCCCCTATTGAAATTTACGTTCCTAATGGTCTTACACCTCTCCCATCAGACGACTTTTCATACATATACAGTGGTCCGAAAGTACTCTTTTCATTAGAGAAGCAATCCATTCCACTTACAATAGAAATAACCCATAAATCCACCATACCTCCTCATCACAGACTTATTTACAGCCATATCATTAGTTTACGAGAAGTTAATGCTACTTTCCGTGCCCGCTTCACAGAAACCAATACCGGTGAAGAATTAGAAATTACTGGAAAGTGGATGGGCAAATTCTTTATACAAAATGAGGAAGAAACAACATTAGAAGAAATAAAATAGTCAGTCCATATCTATTAAATTATCACGCAACTCTATTCAGTCACAGGGCAAAATAAAGTTGCGTGATTTGTTTATATCAGATATATCTTTCTAATGAATATACAACTACACATTATGACAGATTAAAAGCCCTGTTCATTCGTCTATCGCATGATTTTCTCCAGTCTCATAACCGGATAAAGTTGCATGAAGCACTTGTATCATGTCTTGTCGAAATGATTCCGGAGCAAGTACCGCCAACTTGTCCCGATGCCAAAGCAATTCCTGTTTCAAATCATACGTAGGCCTTACGAATATCTCAAAATCCGTATAATCTTCCATATGGTTCACTTCTATTTGTGAGGAATGAACAGGCACGTCTTTCAGATAGGCATCTTGCGGCCAAAAGGCACGAAAACAAATTCTAATCGGTTCAAACTGCCTGATAATCCCAAAACAATGTTCAAAGTAAACTTCCGGTTTCAAGATATTCCGAAATTTTGGAGAGAATTTCACTTTTTCCTCCTCCAGTAGCTCTACTTCTTTCATCCGTTCCAGTGCGCAAGTCATAGTATATTCCTTATCCCTAACCTCACCTATCACATACCACCGTTGCCGGAATAGACGGACAAAAGCCGGCAATAAAACAATTTCTTTTTCCTCCTGATAATGCGATTTATATAAGATGCGAAGAGGATGCTTACGGTCAATCGCATTCATTATGTCTTGTAATAGACTGGCAGCAGGCGGTGCAGGCTCTATCATCACTTCCTCACGCTGATTTACACGCTCCGCAAGACTCGAAACCCGGAAAGCGCTCAACAGCCATTGCTGCAAATCATCATTCCTGAAACCCTCTGGACGGATAATCTTATAAAGGTTTCCATCACGCTTATCACATTTGATATCAACATACATCAGCGACTCTGCTTCCCGACGATATCGATTGAATGTTCGCTCAGCCAACGGGTCTCCATCTTCATTTGCCGACGCATTCAACCACTTTTTCTGTATTTCCGATAAAGTTAATGGCTGGATACTGAGTGTATCAATCAGCCAAAGACAAAATTTATACTTGAAAATCATAGCACTTTAATTTAGATAGTCCTCCGCTTCACTGTCGGTAATCGTGAAAATGCCAATACTTTGCAACATCTCATCATTAATGAAGCCTTTTATTAAAGTCAAGTCTTTAGATTCTGCATAATATATTTTCCACTCTTCCGATACATCAAAATGCAGGACATATGACATCGGTTCTCCCCCATCTCCCAAATCGGCAACTACCAAAGCGATGTCGCTATAATCCGGCAACAATTCCGCCTTGACAACTCCTTTGTAGTTTTTAAAGTATCCGGGAGCCTCATCACCTCCCATTAAATCCATCATAGCTATCGTATTCTGCATATTTTCCTTTATTGTTCCCCGACAACGCGTGCGGACTGCTTCCCGAGCATTGCCATGCTGCATCTCTTGAATGTAAGTCTCAAAAGCTTGTTTAGCCCCTTCAAGTGTCGGACCGCTTTGCGACGACTTACCACCACCGCACGAGCTCAACGTAACCACACCGGCAAACAGCAACATACCACTCAATACACAAAGCAACACTCCCTTTCCTTTTGTTTCCATAACACAATGTTTTAAATGAATAATGATTTTAATTATGGGCACAAATTTAGGGGGAGGTTCAGCCAAAAACAGGCGGCATCCGGATTATTTTATATAAAATGCTTGCGTATACCGCATGCCGCCTGTAGATTATCTCAGAATTTCATTGAGAGTTCTTTCAGCATCTGCGAAACATATCCATCATGCCGGAACCATTTATGCGCCCAGTTGGGCACCATAAATATATATCCGGAAATATCTTCATGAGGTGCACAATCCAGTTGATTACCAATAGCAAGCCCGGCTGCCTCTTTTGAGATTCCGCAACAACGACCCACTTCTTCACGTAGCAGGTCGTAGGTAACAGCTCGTATCATGGCAGCCGTAACCCGATGCTCTTTCACAGCCTGAGCTGTTTGGGGATTCCTCAGTAATATCTGCTTCATTTCTGAAACTGACGGTGTTTTTACTACCGGGCCAATCCGTAATCCCCAGAAACAATATTCCCCTTCTACTTTGAACATGCGAAAACCCTCTTGCGAATTACGGGTATTGCACTCTTCTGCATACCGCAGTAACCGGGCATTACTTATTTTACGCAGTAATTCGGGGATAATGGGATGGTGGCGCAACTGTCCGTAAGTATATCGTTCACCATTAATGCCACCACTTCCGGAAGGGACATCATTATCACTGACCATACAAGACTCAATATGAAGAAGACTAACATTCAAAGGATATTCCTTATAACTCTCCCTAAAATCAATTAAATCCTTATTTGACATATTCACTTCATTAAGTCTAATTCCAATTCCTTCGCACGAGCTTCTGTTATATCTAACGATTTTCTCAACCGGTCTAATAGCCTCCTGACATTATCAGGAATTACACCGTCTGTCATTGCAGCCTGCAACTCTTCAATATATTCCCTTTCTTCAGCAGTCATCAGCTCATCCAAGCAAACATTTTCTATTTCTTTAGCACGATCCTCCGATACCCCTAATTTTTTCCGTTTTCTTTCCAGGAAGGAACGTTCCTCATCTGATATCACTCCACCCTCTTCCAAACAAAACAGCACTTCTTCTTTATATTTTTCCTCTTCGTCTGTTAAGCAGGCTACATTCTTCACTTCTTGCTCCACATTATCACCGTTTTTTGCAAACTTGTCGAAATCCAGCATTGATCGAAATTTCACATCAACCCTCCATTCTGTTTCCATTGATTGCTTAAACTTTGTCTCCAAAGCATCCTTATATGTAGCATTCACTTTTGTCCATAAGAACTTGGCAGAAGCTTTTAAGTCATTTTCTTCTGTAGAAGATACAAACTTGGTTTCAGACGTTGAGATCGTTTGATGATATTCCAGCATATTTCCGTTAATGCGCTGTTGCACCAAACGTTGCCAATTCGTTTGTTCCGGATACCACACTAAGTCTTCAGGAAGATAAGGCAATTTCATCGGATCAAATCTCTGAGTTAACGCCAAACTGCTTTTTGAGCAACTATCCTTTTCACTTCCGAACTTATTATTATATTCCGCACCTCCCGAAAACATCTTAACATTCGCATCCCCGTCTATATGTATTGAAGAGTTAGTCAGTTCATTCACAGCTTTCCCTTTTATTGCAGTAATAGAAATCTCTGTAGCCCCCAAACATTGCAACAGGTAACATAACTCATCTATCTTATCCAGAAAGAAAGCATATTCCGAGCCTTCGTAAGGTATATAGACAGACGGATTATAAGGATGCCCCATATAAAGTTCATTTGCTACCGGATGCCCTGCCGGAAAAGAAAAACACGGAGGAATATTATTCATACGAAAGACATCAATATCAGGAACGATACAGCCTGAAATGTTCTTTACAGGCATTATAAACTTACGATCCTTATAATCATATCGCTCTGTATAGTTTTCCCAAGTTTCCTTCAACGCTTCTTCTGCCTCCAAATAATACTCTTCTGCTTCCTCTCTTATATCCCGGTCTTTTGCCTCCATTGCACAAGCAAAAGAATTTCTGGCTAAATAAAATTCACCACAAATTCTATGAAGGATCCCTTCTGTCTCATGCATACTGCTATCAAACTCATCCAATGTTTCTTCATCCATTGTTTCACGAGCTATACTAATATTCTTTTGGGCTTGCTCTATTAAATTATTGTCCGGTACTTCCTGTGTATTCAGTATTTCAGCTAAAATCCGTCCTTTTGCAAAATGATAAAACGGTAGATTCTCTGAATTCAAATTCAATAGTTTTTCAACAATATCTAAAGCTTCTTCAAAATCACCTTTTTCCATAAAGGTATTAAGTTCTTCAAATAGGTTGTCTTCTTCATTCTCGAAATTTTCAGCGGTATTCGTAAGAACCTTAGCGAAATAACGAGATTCATCATCATTCAGGCCTTTTACCAGCGTATACCGGGAATAGGAATCATAGACATCACTATTCTCCGAAAAATAAATAAAAAAATAATTTTCAGAAGGAGAATATTCCACTCTGTCTATTTTGCCCCATGCATATTGTTCAAGTATCTTTGCACCTGTATCACAATATGAGATACCTTGGTCGGTTATAATAAAAGTAGTTTCAGAATCGTTCTCTCTATAATAATATACATTAATATTATTTTCCAGACGATGCTCTCTTCTCACCTTTGACAGAATGTGATCCGGCAAAGGAGCAACCCTCCGATCATAATTATTATCGAAGCGCTTCAAATCTCGGACTAAGATATCAAATATTCCTTCTGATTTCACTTCTTTGACGAAAGGAGTGTCCTCTCTTAAATTACCATTTTCTGTAACAAACGAAACAATCTCCTTAAGGTTTTTCGCCTTTTGAATCCAGCGACATGTCAATAGCAAGCCAAATTCTTCATTTAAAGTTTGTGCCAGTTTTTGAGCATTATCATATCGATTTAAATCCAAAAAGTCGATAGTACACCCAGTATTAACTGATTTTCTGCCTAAAGTCTGCGCTATTATCTCCAGTACAATATCTTCATTAGCCATAATACTATCCTATTCTATCCACCCTCAAATATCCCGAATTCAACATCCCCATTTTCTTTAAATCCACTCCGAACGTAGCTTTAAAGATATTATTCACCTGTTCTGCGGTTGGCAGATGGGTAATGGGAGGATACATAGAAGCGATTTCAATACTCATCCCCGGTTCGATAACCATGTTTGCCGAACGCGCATGCATTTTCACTGTGATTCGATAACGTGCCATAAATTCTTATTATTAAGTTATTCAATTAAAAATCCAAATTCAATACTTCATCGTCATTATCCAGAGCCTTGGTAAACTCAGCAAAACTCTCCAACGGATTCTGGGAAACTATAGAACTAATGCCTTTCAGAGAAGCAATAATCAGTTCTCTGTCATCAGAAACCAATGCTTGGTCCAACGTTTTATAGTGAGCCATCAATGCCGTGCTACGTTCTGCAAAAATCTGTGTCAGCACATCACGGCATAACTCATAACGCTGCGTTATCTTTTGAATCTGCACAGCACTCTGAAGTTCCAACTTCTTAATTTCCTTACTCAATCTATTATTCTCTGCCCATATATCCGCGGCCCTATTCACTATTTCAGGATTATTCCGAACATAGGCTGATAACGAACCCGCGGTTCGCAATGCAACATCTTTTGCTCCCATTTTTATTACACTTTTGATTGATTGACTTTATTATATTCACTGCTCACCAAAATAAGATGTTGTAAGTCCTTACGGAAATCAGTAGTCTTAAAAAGTTCTTGCTTTTTCTTTACACCTACCAAATACTTCCAGAACGTCGGCTCACCAAATATCTGCTTACGCAATGGTTCATATGCACAAACAAATGCTTTATTGCACTGAGTCAATGCCACCAGCACTTCCGATTGACGCAATAAGGCAACCTGATAACTCTGAATAGCCGGTATGGCTTTCTTTATATACTCCAAAGCCTCGTTTATCTGTTGCTGCACTTCTCTGCGAGCCTCTTTGGTCTGTGAATATAAATCAACGATATTAGCAATCCCGTTAATGGCAATGGACAATCCAGCCTCTACGCCTGCCGCTATAAAGTCCCCTTTAGATAAATTGCCTTCTTTTTCTAACCGGCTACCTAAATTCTGAAGCGTAGAATCCATATCCATTCCTACAGATGACAAGAAGTTATCCCCATTAAACTGTATATCTGATGCGCGGAAAGCCACACCGGTAGCCATATTAGCAGGTACCTCTATCAGTTTAAACTCATCAACCAATAGTTTTTGCTGCTCGGAAGATATCTTCGTTTTTATAATACCTATCAACTCTTTCGACAAATAGAGATTTCGGTATGCAGCCACTCGGGATTTCTGCAAATAGTCATAAAGTTCATCGTTATACATTTCTGTTTCGCTGATGTCCCTACTCAGATCATCACAACAACTTCCCAACAAGCGCAGCCGATCCATCTCTTTTTCCAATTTAGAGGAATTGCCTAAGGTCACAACACTTTTAAAAAAGCGTTTTACACCTCCCCACAGACTATGATCTTTATCCGGATCTTCAATAATATAGTCTTCTTCGACGTATTTATTAATATCTTCCAGTTCTTGAGTCAACGACTTTATATGGGCAGACAACCTATTATAGAATCGATCCGCCTGAACGCTCTTTCCACTCAGTATCTTATCATTCTCATAGTGTTGGCGAAAATAGCGGGCATTATACACATAAGTCCAATAAGGTATGAATATTAATCCACCGACAACATTTATCAAGAATAAGTAACGCACCACTTCAACCGAATAGTTTAAAAGATAAGAACTGGGCATTGACCAGCTCCAAGTGGTTACATAAAAAGCAAACAAACTTGGAGTGTCATAGAAATACATGATTGCTGTATAATTGAATATAAACACCAGAAGAACCATTATAAAAGAAAGCCATTTCCAAATAGAAGCCAACGTATTATTGTGTTTATTCCATAAAAAGAAAATATGCCCTCCCCACAGACTTGAATAGAGCCAAACCAAATAGACTTTCCATTTAGACAATGGTTTAGCACGATCCAGATTCTCTTCCGATTCTACATAAGTCACTACCAAAGTGATGATTACATAAGCTATGAATACGAACCAGAACCAATACTTCCCAAAGAATCCTCTATGGTCATACTGCATTACGTTTTCTCGTGCTTTCTGAAAAGTGACATCAGATATCCGATTTTCCTTTTGCAAATTTTCGAGCATAGTAATTGTTTTTTCCGCTTTCTCGCTTAGTGTTTTATCGGCAGATGAACAAGAACAAAGCAACAGAAGTAATACTCCTAATAAATACATGTTTTTCATATTTACAAACAGCTATTATTTAACCTATAAACAACAAAAAAGAGCGCGAACCCACATCCCAAATTTCTTGAAGGTTCGGCTCTGGTAAGCCTTGGTCAATGAAATAAGCGAAGCAGTTCCACGCCCTATCCAGGTGTGAACAATGCTCAGACTTATATTATTCATGACCAAAAGTTGAATTTACCAGATTTAACCTTCAGAATAATACGTCTTCGACGTTCTACAATATTTTATCTTTCGTTCTCTTTTTCGTTTTCTTTTATATTTTCTTTTTATACATAGGCAAATGTATAAAAGATTTCCGTAAAAGAAATACGAAAGAATAAAAATGTTGGGAACTGCCCGCTTTTTCTCTCATTTATGGGGACAAAAATAAGGGAACACACCGCCAATAGCTGGCGGCATATTAAATTACTTTCCATTACTCCTACACCTATCTGATATTTATCTATTTCTTATAATTCTCATATCCTTCCTGATACAACTTCCGCATCTCCTTCACCACCTTCTCAGGCGATAGTACCTTCACTCCCGGTCCGAAGCCCATCAACACCGTATAGAGTTCTGGATTTAGGACTACTGTAATCTCAAAAATCATACTCCCATCTTTGCATTGCTCTATCAATGTTTGCGAAGCATGCAGAGGCTTAGTCAGGATATACGGTGACTGACGGCTATCGGCCTTAAAGCGAATGGTTGCCTTGGACAAACGTTCGTGTTTAGTCACTCCGATCACATCTTCAAAGAATATCTCGGGCCGGAAGTCTTCACTCAGATGATAAGGGATGTCATTTGCCGGAGACAACTCCCATATACGGTCCAGAGCCAGGTTTATCAATTCCCTGTCCCCAGTACGCGCACCGAACACAAACCAACGGTTACGATATTCCTTCAGCAGATAAGGATAAATATAATAGTCCTTAGTAATGCGCGATTTGAAGGAACGGTAACGCACATGCAACGTCTGCCGATACATAATAGCATCATAAATAGGATTCAAGTATTCCAAACCTGTCAGATTCCTGTTTCGTTCAAAATCTATCACTGCCGAAGAATGATGTTTAGCTACAGCCACTCTATCCTGCAGACGACCAATCACATCTGCCATCTCTGAGAAATAGTCGAAATCCAAAAACTGACGCAACAAATTAACGGTTTCCGACAATACCGCTACATCGTTCTGCGAAAGGGGCAGACGCGTAATGGTATAATCAAGGTCGGCATATCGGTAATACTTGTTTTCATACACTTCTATCGGGGCATTATATCCCAACTTCTCACTCCGCATCACCTGAATATCCATCTGCACCGCACGCCGCGAAATACCTTTGTCTATCCCCTCATACTCATACAAAGCCTCTGAACAGGCTTTCACCAAATCGTCCAGTGTCCAGCGACGATAAGGATTGCGCAGGCAAGTGTCTATTGTCTTATACCTTATTAATGCATTTCTATTGGCTGGCATATCTACTTTTTTTTCAAAAGTAGAAAAATAATTCATGCTACGCAAAAACATTGCGCACCTTCGTACAAATCTTTGCAACATCAACCAATAAAAACTGTAAAACATGAAAGTGATTGAGATGAACAAAGTAACCGTAAAATTGTGGGCAAGCCAATTGGACGCTCACGCTTGGGAAGAGGTAAACAATCTGACTACACTGCCTTTCCTGTTCCGCCACCTTGCACTGATGCCCGATGCACATGGGGGTAAAGGAATGCCGATAGGCGGTGTACTGGCAACGAAAGGAGTAGTAATCCCCAACGCGGTAGGAGTAGATATCGGTTGCGGTATGTGTGCCGTGAAAACAAATCTTCTTGTTGAAGAAATACCACAGGATGTACTTCGCAAAGAGATTATGCGAGGAATACGTAAACGGATTCCCTTGGGAAGAGAGCATCATAAAACCGCGCAAGATGAACAATACATGCCAACCGGATTTGACACTGACAGCATGACAGTAGTGAAGCGCCAATTAGTATCTGCCCGAAAGCAAGTCGGCACATTGGGAGGTGGCAACCACTTCATCGAACTGCAACGTTGCAATGACGGTTACCTGTGGATTATGCTGCATAGCGGTAGCCGGAACTTAGGAAAGATGGTAGGCGATTACTATAACCAGATGGCCGAAACACTAAATACCCGCTGGTATTCCAGTGTAAAGCCGGATATAAAACTCGCTTTCCTCCCGCTGCGTGCACCGGAATTCAAACAATACTGGGCGGAAATGGAATATTGCGTTGCTTTTGCTCTTGCCAACCGTAAACTTATGATGGAACGCATTGAAGAAATAATAGCCGAAGCATTGCCTAACGCCACTTTCGAACCAATGATCAACATTGCACACAACTATGCTGCATGGGAAAAGCATTTCGGAGAGAATGTCATTGTACACCGGAAGGGCGCTGTACACGCCGGTCTGGGCGAGGTAGGGATTATCCCCGGTTCGCAAGGTACCCATTCATATATAGTAGAAGGATTGGGGAATCCGGAAAGTTTTCTCAGTTCCTCACACGGTGCAGGACGTGCCATGAGCCGTTCCGAGGCAGTGCGTAGCTTGTCATTGGAAGAAGAGATAGCCCGCCTCGAAGCGCAGAATATCATACATGCCATCCGTGGACAGAAAGATCTGGAAGAAGCGGCCGGTGCCTACAAGAACATTGATGAAGTAATGGCCAACCAGGCAGACCTGGTAAAGATTCGTACCACCTTGTCACCGATTGCAGTTATCAAAGGATGACTTTGGTCATCCTTTCAGCACATACCCTTTCTTCATCAGCGACTCGATCTTCACAGCCGGGTCGTTACGAAGTGCCTTGCGCAAATAAGTTATCTGCACATTCAAGGCAAGGGAATTGGCATAAGAAGAAGTTCCCCAGACTGTCGCCAGCAATGTATCCCGCTCCACAGCCAGATTCAGATGCCGGGCAAGCAAACGAAGGATGTCCGCCTGACGGGAAGTGATAAGCACCTTATTATTTCCCGTGCGGATTTCATTCGTACTGTAATTAAAGACGGACTGGCCGAAACGGTAAGTTTCTTCTTCTATTGTATCGGTAAGTTGCGCGTCAAAACGCTCGCGGATGCGGGCTATCAATTCTTCGGGATAGAAAGGCTTTGCCAGATAGTCGTTGGCGCGAAGCTGGAAACCTTGCAGGCGGTCGGCTTTGTCGCTACGGTCGGAAAGGAAGAAGATGAGAACATGCTTGTCCGTTTCGCGAATGCGTTCGGCAACTTCAAAGCCATTACAGCCGGGCATATTGATATCAAGTAATACCAAATCGGGCTTCACAAGCGGGAATTGCTCTAAAGCAATTGTTCCGTTTCCGGCATAAGTCACTTCATACCCTTCTTTTTCAAGAAAGCGTTTCAGCAACATCGAATACTTCAAATCATCGTCGGCGAAAAGTATCTTTAAAGGTTTCATATACTAAAAGTTTTTTAGGAGCAACGAGTTGCTGCGCTGTACTTGTAGCTTGTCACTCCCTCATTGCGGAATATTAATTTTTATCTCCGTCCCCTTATCTGTCTGGCTACTCAACGAAATGTTTCCGTGATGCGCCTCCACCAGCAACTTCACATAACTCAATCCCAATCCGATGCCCGGCAATGAACGGTCAGGAAGATTGCTGCCCCGATAAAACTTATCAAACACCCGGTTCTGCTCGGAAACCGGAATGCCGATACCATTATCGGCTACCCGGATCGTCAACTGGTGGTTGTGTAAAAGACAATCCACAACGATATGCACCGATGTACCGGAATACTTCACAGCATTCTCTATCAGATTACTGATGATATTGGAAACATGTACCGGATCTGCCGTCACAAGAGTTTCTTCACTGAAATGGGACTCAATAGACACATCCTTGCCGTCGGGCGTATGATAAAGACGGATAAGCTTTTCAAGAGTCTCCCTTATATCAAATGTACGAACAGAAAGCTGAGTATAGTCATCATCGGCACGCGTCATGTCGCGCAACTTCGAAAGATAGGCTGAAAGATTGTTCAACTCTGACATGGAGTCATGTATCACTTCGTCCATCACCTTCTCATCTATTCGCAGAGATTTGTCATTGAGAAAAGCCACACACATCTTCAGAGCCTGTATCGGGCGTTTCAACTCATGTATCATAGTGTTTACAAAGCTTTTCCGGAGTTCGTCTATACGGCGTTGCTTCAAGATGGTCTTTATCTGAAACAGCAGACACAAGCCTAACAGGAATATGAGACAGATGCTACCGGACAGTTGCCATCCCATACGTATAAGAACGGCATGTGACGATATATCTACCTTGACTATAACCGATTGACGCTTCAGGGGATTATACGGATAATTCACTTCTATATACGGATGAAGCAATGTACCATACCGTGTCAGCACTGGAGTCCACAGATACGTAGTGTCTGTGCTGACTTCCAGCCGAGTAGCAAACGTCCGCCCATCCAGATGCATAGCAAGCAAAGAATCAAATTGTTGCAAAGCAAACGGTACATCCAGTTCCAAACGATATAGATTGATAATATCATTCAAGTTAGGCGCATGTTTATCAGACATATTGATTTTGAATGAATCCTTCACAATCACCCGGTCAGTGGGTATTATACTGTCCAATGAACATTCATCACGCTGTAATTTATCCTCATCTTTATCCGCCCAGGTCGAGTCATTCCGTTCAATTCTGAGAGTCTCTATGTTTTTTTGACCTACGCTTTCCAAATTCCTTCCTTTCAGAACACCCAATACCAACTCATTAATAGTAGTCCGTTTTTCCAAATCGATGGATTTACTCAGCTGATAAAAGAACATATTTGCATCGGTAAGCACTTTTTTAGGCTGCGGAACACGAATAGAATCATATTGTTCCGCTGTTTGGAGAACACAGTCATAGATGTCACGTATCTGTTCGTCATTCATGTATTGATACTGATTGCGCAACCAGTAAGCCTGCCCTGCCGTGATAAGCAGCATTGCAACAATAGAAAGCATCCATACGATCTTAATCCGTCGTTCCATAATCATTTATTGGTTAGTGTCGGCAAAGGTAAACGTTAGCCCGCAAATATAAGTACACGCGAGGCAGATATTATCCGCTGCGTAATATTTCAGTAATAACTTTCGCCCCCACCGGAAACAAAATCCCCATAGATTTGCAGCACGAGAAACTGATACCCGAATGTAGAACCCTAAAAAGTAAAAACGTATGAGTACAAAAATTATTTTCCTCAGTTTATGTCTTGCAGCATTGTGCGCACCGCAGGCAAAGGCACAGATTATTGTCTCTGACGGAACCAAAGTTATAAATGACACCATCGGTGAAGCACAACTTCTTGTGCAATATGAAACGCGCTACATCTCTAATCCTGAGAAACCGGAAAAGGTGACAGAAGAAACCATGATGCTGGAGGTTGGCAAGAATTTTTCCAAGTTTTACAGCTATACCAAGTATGTATGCGACTCCGTGTTGGCAGTGGACTTCGCCAATAAAGCTTCGCAGGAGACCATCAACGGGCACATGAAACAATACGGAGGAAGCAAATTGAGCGAACGTACTTTCAAAGGGTATCCTTCGGGAAAAGTAACGACCCTCGATGAAGTGGCAGGCATGACGCGCCTACGCTGCGAAGAAAACGAAGAACGCCCGCAATGGAAGGTACTGGCTGAAAACGACAGCATTCTCTCCTACCTCTGCGGAAAAGCCGAATGTCAGTTCAAAGGGCGTACGTGGACGGTATGGTTCACAGCCGAGATACCAGTCAGCGATGGTCCCTGGAAGCTCTACGGACTGCCGGGACTGATACTGAAAGCCGAGGACAGCGAAGGACATTATTCGTTTACGGCGACAGGAATGGAGCAATGCCACACGTACAGGCCCATTCTTTTTGACGGAAAGAAGCATGAGCCGATGAATCGCAAAGCGTATGATAAGGTACACGAAAGATATTATGCCGACCCGGTGGGTTTTATCACGGGAAGCATGCCTAATGTAACCATTACCATACAAGACGAGCATGGCAATGCGACAAAGAATCCGAAGAATGTACCTTATAATCCATTGGAACGGAGAAAATAAGTAAATCCGACCAAGTCATTATAAGACTTGCACCACATCAATAAAGAATTACTCTCTTATCTCTTAAACTTTCACTCATTTTCGTTTATGAATAAAGTACTTCACATCATAAGTTTCCTGTTTCTTCTTTGCCTCTCCCACTCCACACAGGCTCAAACACTGAGCGGCATAGTGACTGACGCGGAGAACAATCAACCGCTGGAAACAGTAATGATCAGCGTAATGCGTGGAAATATAACAATAGATTATGCTTTGACCGATGCAAAAGGACACTATAGCCTGGCATGGAAGCACAGCGGCACCCTGCAACTCAGCGCCTCTCTGCTGGGTTACAAAAGGGAAGTGCGAAACATCAGTACTGCCAGTACTCAGAACTTCAATCTGCAATCGGAGGCAATCGCATTGAAAGAAGTACAGATACGTCCCGGACGCATCAATACGCGAAAAGACACTGTAAGATACGATCTTGCCCAGTTCGCCTCTTCCAAAGATGTACACATCAAGGATGTACTGAAGAAACTTCCGGGTGTAGATGTAGACGAAAACGGTCAAGTAAAATACAAAGGGAAAGCCATAAACCACTACTTCGTGGAAGGAATGGATGTAACGGGCGGACGCTACAATCAGATTAATAACAATCTGAATGCAAAAACGGTGAAAACGGCGGAGATTATGGAAAACTATCAATCTGTGAAAGCATTGAAAGGAAAGATTAATTCGGATGAAGTGGCCTTGAACCTGAAACTGGATCCGAAAGCCCGTGACCAATGGATAGCAAACGGCACATTAGGTGCAGGATGGAGCGATAATGGCAACAAGCTGTTGTGGGAAGGTGGATTGAACGCCCTACAACTTGGGAAGGGCAAACAAAGTGTTTACAATTATAAAACGAATAATAACGGTAAAGACCTCAGTACAGAGCAAATGGTATTGGCAGGAACTGCTTGGCAACAAATCCCGCTCTCCACTTTCTTGTCTCAGCCGGGCATCAGTGCGCCGCTGGACAAAAAACGGTTACTCTTCAACGACACACACACTCTGAACGGAAACCGGATGTACAAATGGAACGATGACCGGAGTCTGCGCCTGCAAGCCGGATATACGCACGACCGCATCCAGCAACAACGCGGAAACACTCAAATCTATTATCAGCCGACGGACACCGTACGAATTGATGAGACCTATCACTATCGTCTGACAAGCGATGCAGCCAATCTGGAACTGTGTTACGAAGACAACAGTAACCGGAATTATATATCCAATCGCTTCACGGTGGATGGAGAAATAAACCGCGGCCGTTCAGAAGAACTCCGGCAGACGATACGGACTTCGCAACTGAATGCAGGCAATTTCTTTAATCTTATCCGAAACGGGGAAAACGGAACATGGGAGTTCCTTTCAGCTACGCGGTATGCTTATCAGCCTGCATCACTCTTACTCGAAGAAGGAAAAAGCAAATTCAACCAACATAGTTTCTATACGGATAACAGTGCGGCATATCTGAAGAAATATAATGGCTTCACCCAGCAATATAAGACAGGGATACAGGCGGAATGGGCAACAATGAAACATAAGCCAACTGAATACCTAACAAATAATCATTCACTCCTACAGAATAATCAAACAGCAAACAAATATGAGAATGCTACTTGCAAGAGCGAATCATCATTCGCCCACACAACAGCGAAACCCTCAGACTTCAATGCTTCAAACCTGTCCCTGTACCTTACACCTTACTTCCAACTGGAACGTGATAAGTGGTTATCCAGTCTCTCTCTGCCTTTGAAAGCCCAGCGATACTTCTCGCAACAACGTTCTTTCCTTTTCTTCAATCCCTCGCTGTATATGCGTTACCAGCCGGATTATCATTGGAAATTTTCCCTCTACGGTAGTCTGAAACGTTCGGCAGAAGACATCACCGACCTATATCCCGGACTCTACCGGACCGACTACCGCACCTGGCGAAACGGAAACGGTCTCTTCCCTACCAGCATTCAGCAGACTTACAACCTTTACGGAGAATACAAAAACACAGTACAAGAATTCTTCGTTACCACCTCACTGACCTATAACCGCAGTAGCCGGAATACGCTTTTTGAACAAAGCATTTCCGAAAACGCCATCATCTACACCCGCCATGAACACCCGAACCATACCGACAACTGGACCCTCAGCAGCACCTTATCCAAAGGTATCTATGACTGGCATCTGAAAACTTCCCTCACCGTGCTGTTCAGCCGCAGCAACGGAGAGCAACTCACCTCCCTGCCGGGAAGTGACAGCACCCCGCAAAGCCTTTTGCAAACCTACCGTTACGATTATCTGAAAGCGGAACCCAAACTAATTTGGGCACCTGCCGAAATTTTTGAAGCGGAATATCATGCTACACTGGTATATGGTGGCAGTAAGATTGGAAGTGACACCCACCTCACCCCGTTACTGGATTTTGTACAACGGTTACGTCTCACGTTCAGTATCGGGCAAGTGGACTTACGTCTTTCCGGCGAACACTACCGGAATGACCTGGGCGAAGGCACGCATCTCAACACAGTATTTGCAGATGCATCCTTTATCTACAAAACAAAGAGATGGCGGTTTGAAGCGAATCTGAATAATCTGTTCAATAAGAAAGAATACGCCTATACGACCTATTCGGCTACACAAAGTTATACTTCCCGACTGAACATACGCCCACGGGAAGCAATGATAACAGCGAATTACCAGTTCTAAAAAATAACTGTTACAGAACAGCACATAAATTACGCGAATCACACAAATCCAATTCTTACTTAAAAGCTTATTTGTGCAATTCGCGTAATGTACGTCCTATATACTTTTCTATTATAATCTCTACAATACCATGACTGTGGAGTATATCAGTATCCCCACTATTGTCAGCCCCCCTATCAGTATAGGAGTATTGATATGCAGCACTTTCTTCATAGTCTTATGCCCACTCACCTTCATAAAAAGAAGGTAGACCAGATACGCCGCCAACAAGCCTATAAGCGCACCTGCCAGCAGGTCACCCGGATAGTGCACCCCCAGATAAATGCGTGAATAACAGGTAAGCAATGCCCAAGCCATAATAAACACCGTGAACCACCTCTTCTTGAAGAGGAACCAAACAAAGAATGCCAGTCCAAAAGTATTGGCAGCATGACAGGACGGGAAACCATAACGGCCGCCACGATATCCGTTTACAATATGTACCGCATCGGAAATGGGATTCTCCAAATTTGCAGGACGGAGACGCTCCACATACGGACGTATCAATGTCGCCCCAGTTTGGTCAGCAATAGTAATAACAAGTGCCAGAGCAATCATACAGAATAACGTCACTTTCCAGTGAAAATTGCGTAACATTACATACAAGATGGCAGCATACATAGGCACCCAAATCCATTTGCCGCTATAAGCGCTCATGAAATAGTCAAAAAACGGACTGTGCATCCGGTTGATGGAAAGAAATATATCGGTGTCTATATTTACTACCTCATTCAAGATTTCTGATATCATAATTTTGCCTTATTTTATCTTTTTGCTATATCATCATATAATTTCTGCAAATAAGCCTTACCCGGAAGAAGATTCTTTCCTTTCGCAGTTCCTTCATCCACCGCCGTAGCATTAGCTTCACAGTTAAATATCAACTGATTATCCGTCGTCACCATACCGAAAAGATCCGGAACTGTGAAGAATGCAAAGTGAGGGGAAGCAGGATTCAGCATATCTTTGCTAAACGTAAATTCCTGATGAGGCAATGATAATTGAGCTAGCAAGGTGGCTGCAATATCGTGCTGAGAACCATAAACATCAATACGCCTCGGCCCGGCAATTGCACCGCCTACCAGCAACAGAGGAACCTGGTAGCGATCTAACGACAGGTTATCCAGATATTCAGGATACGCACCCACATGGTCAGGCACCAGTACCATTACTGTATTTTTCCATTGCGGCAGTTCGCGGAAACGCTTCACAAAGTCGCCCACACAACTATCCGTATAGGCAAAAGCATTCAGGCGGTCATTCGCCAGACGACGGTAAGGTACTTCAAAAGGCTCGTGGCTGCTGGACGTCTGCAACACCTTGAAGAAAGGACGGGCACCTTCTGCCGCAACACTGTCCGTTGCTTCAACTTTAAGATCTTCCAAAAGTCGGTTGAAAACAAGGTGGTCATGTGCGCCCCATTTGCTTAAACGATCTGATACAGAAAAATCTTCATCGGAAATAATACCCTCAAAGCCTGAAGAAATCAGGTAAGAACGCATATTGGTGAAATCAGCATCACCACCGTAATAGTATTTGGTCCGATATCCGGCATCACGCAGACTACCTGCAATAGCGGGAAGGTGCTGTGTTTTGCGGGGATACTTCATGATACTCGTAGTGGGCTGTGCAGGAAAACCACTCAAAACAGCCACCAGGCCGCGGTCTGTACGGAAACTATTGGCATAAAAATTCGTAAAGAGTACCCCTTCTTTTGCCAAGCTGTCCATGTGTACGGCAATATCCGGCTCGCCTCCCAAGCTGGTCATCAGTCTGGAAGAGAAGCTCTCCAATATGACGAACAGCACATTCGGACGTTCCGTCTTGAATAAAGCTGTACGCAAAGTATCGGGAATAACCGCCGTACTGTCGAGCACCATCGGATCCACCAGCTTCTTCATCAGTTCATCAGCCTGCGCTGCTTCCATAAAACGGTACTGACTGCCAAAATCTTTCTGTTTTGCAAGAGACTCCATCAGACTGAAAGCCGGATTGATAGCCGCATGATTCAAGCGTTGATTAGAGCTGAAATACACTTTACCCGTATTCATGGTGGAAACAGTGAAACCGCCACGGATGGGAATAAAGAGCAAACCGGTCAGCAATAGCATCACACCCGACACCGACAAACGGCGATAGGGCAGCTTCATGCTTTTCCAGATACCTTTCTGTATCAACAGGAATATGCCATATAGCAATGATGCATACAGAGCCATAGCAACGACTCCTCCCAATACCTGCCATATACTGATGCTTGCCAGTGCATCTTTAGGAGAAGAGAAGAAATAGAAAAGCGGTGTGGCATCCAGACGGAAGCCCCAATATTCATATAGTCCTAAATCAACAATGAAAATAACAGCAAGCAGAATGGAAATGAAAAGATAATAACCGTTCCAGATGCGGCGTAGTGTATTGGAAAGCGTCCAGGCGGAAGCGATAAAGAGTAATCCGGGAATAGCCGTCAGATATCCGGCAAGCGAGAGGTCGAGGGGCAGACCATTCCACATAACCCGGAAAGAGTCTGTCCAGGAAGCATCTGCGTACAAAGAATTGTAGTAAAGTATAAATAACGGTTTCTGTAGTATGAAGATACAGACGAAGAGAAAATACGTCTTTATCAACCCTATAAGCCTTTCTTTCATCAGCTTTTTCTCATTTTATATTCATATTGAGCGCAAAAATAGTTGTTTTATTCCATTTTTCGCCAATATTACTCAAGAAATCCGTGAAAGATAGGCTTATAGAGTATTTTTTTTATCCGTTTACACGTTTATAGTCTTCAAGGAATTTTTTCAGTCCGGCATCCGTCAAGGGGTGGTTCAGTAATCCTTTGATGGCAGAAAGCGGACAGGTTGCCACATCGGCACCTACTTCAATGCACTGCACGATGTGTGCCGTGTTGCGGATGGAAGCAGCAAGCACCTGAGTGGTAAAACCGTAATAACGGTACATTTCTACAATCTTGTCTACCAACGCGATACCGTCTTCACAAATGTCGTCCAGGCGTCCCACAAAAGGAGATACATAAGTGGCTCCCGCTTTAGCGGCCAGCAATGCCTGTCCTACGGAAAATACAAGCGTACAGTTGGTACGGATACCTTTGGAAGTGAAATATTTAATAGCCTTGACGCCGTCAGCAATGCAGGGCACTTTTACTACAATATGGGGATTGAGGGCGGCAAGCTCTTCGCCTTCTTTAATCATGCCTTCATAATCCGTAGCGATTACTTCGGCACTGACATCACCTTGCACGATGTCGCAGATTTCTACATAATGTTTCCGCTGGTTTTCTATTCCTTTGATACCTTCTTTCGCCATTAGCGAAGGGTTGGTTGTCACTCCGTCAAGAACGCCCATATCGTAGGCTTCCCGAATCTGGTCTAAATTTGCAGTGTCAATAAAGAACTTCATGGCATAAACAGTTTTTTGTGATTAAAGTGATCGGGCTGCAATTAAAAAAAAGTTGCAGGCATATATTATATAGAACAGATAGTTTCGTAAAATGTTTTCCGTTTATACTGTTTTATTCTAATAAAGAGGAAAAGAGCCCAATAGCGAAACCATTATTAAGTCGTTTTGTTGCACCTACTCCAATAATGGCTCCGGTAATGGATATGCGTAGTACTGACTGGAATTTTCAGAAATTCAGTGAGATATAATGTGAAGGCACCGGCTGTCTCTGCAATAACTCCTTCCAAAGGCGTTACTTTAGTGATTTTAGTGCTCAGTCTTATTTTCTTTTTACTATACGTATTTTACAATCAGATTCTTCAATATCTTGCCTACACGTTCTGCAGCATCGGCGGTTTTCTCCAGTTCATGCATAATCTCCTTGATCTTGATAAGTTCAATACAATCTTTTTCTTCTTCAGATAGTGATACGCTTGGCACTACTGTTTATTCCATCAATGATGTCACCCATAGTTGAAGCCTGAGCATGAATATCCTCCCGGTTAAAAGGAGTAATGAAAGTAGTTTCCAATTCATCAAAAATCAAATGGGGTCAGCTTGTCACCCTCACATTCCAGATCTTTTATTTGCTTATAGTAGTCTGCCCGCTTCTCCGACAGGTCATATTGCAGGTTTTCTACCAAGAGAGCGGAGGAGGCAGACAAAATTTCTGATAATTGTTTCAGCAGAGGAAAGAACTTAGGTTCTTTAGGCGTAAAACGACTAAAAAAAGATTTTTTCATAAGAATAAATATGTTTGATTATTTAAGTTTCGCCCGTATCACCTCTATAACGGCAGGCAATATGGAAATGACAATAATAGCTACAATCAGTAACTTAAGATTCTCTTGCACAAACGGAAGGTCGCCAAAAAAATATCCGGCATAACAGAAAAGTGCCACCCAAAGGCCCCCCCCTACCAGATTGTAGAGCATAAAATAATAATAGTGCATCTTGCCCATCCCTGCCACAAACGGAGCAAAGGTGCGGACGATGGGAACGAATCTGGCAATAATAATAGTCTTGCCACCATATTTTTTGTAAAAATCATGTGTTTTATCCAGATAACTCTGTTTGAATATTTTAGAATTGGGATTATTGAAAAGTCTGCTTCCAAAGAAATGCCCTATCATATAATTGCTAGAATCTCCCAACACGGCGGCCAGGAACAATACTAAAACAAGTATATTCACTTCAAGCGGCATTCCGGGCAGTGCAGTTATGGCACCACCTACAAAAAGTAAAGAATCCCCAGGCAGAAAAGGGGTAACGACCAGTCCGGTTTCGCAGAAAATGATCAGGAATAATATCACATAAGTCCAGGTGTGGTATTCCTGCACAATGTTTATCATATACTGGTCAATGTGGAGAATAAAGTCTAACAAAATTTCCATAACATATTGATTATTAATATAAAAACGACATATAAATTCACCGTAAAGACATAACTTGCCGATTATTCTCTACGTCAGAAATACATATGAATAAGAGTAAATGAAAGGATGTATAAGACATAGCCTTATAACGAAAAAAGAAAAGAATTTAAATAATAATACGCCTCAGCGCATAGATGTAATATCTACCGGAATATTGAGTTAAAGATATACAAGACGAAAAAGAGGTCCTTTTTTCTTCGGGAAGGGAAACTTTTAAGGACTTGATTATTTTAGCAATGACGGAGGAAGTGTTGAATCGGAGAAGTTGAGAGGAAGGAAGGTTACAGCGAGAGACTGAAGTTGCTACATTGCCAATGGCTCTGTCAGTATATTCCCCGCCATAAATCATCTTTCTACATTGCTCCGCATCTGCCTTAGAGAAGTTGCACTGTGTTTCTGTTTGCTGTAACTCCAAAGCGCAAAACGCCTTGTGTTCCTTCATACCATCGGCTACAGCCCCGAATCCGGACATGAGGAATACACCTAACAATGCGCAAAATAAAAGTACATACTTTGTCATGACGGCTGCAAATATAATAAAATTATAAATATAGCAACCGTTTCTATTTCTCTTATTTCCTTTCGGGTAATGCGTAAAGGAAAAGCAGATCATCATACATGTAAAAAAACTGATACAGTTACTTCCCGTCCAACATGCCCCTACCCCAATGGTCGAGTTTATAGCGTGCTACCGGATTTCCGCCACAGACAGAGTGTCAGTTGCTGACTCCTCTCTGCCAGCGCCTTTCAGGGTTCACTTGTCTATGATGAAATCAACAGGAACTTCTATAGTGGAATTTCGTTCATCAAGTTGTTTTAGCACCGATGTGCTTCCCCAGAAATGATGCGGCAACTCTTTGTAATCATGAAACGGATAGAGGTAGAATCAGGTTTTACCCGTTCCCTTTCGATGATTGCAAACTCCTTTTCCCCATTGCAAGAAACGAAAAGGCAGAATATCAAAAAAGAAGTAACGGTTTATTCATTGTCCGGATGGGATATTAGCGATTACGTTTCAAAAATAGGCGGTTGGTAATGGTAGCGGGAAGCTCCGTTTCATAGTGGGTAACCATAATCATAGTCTTATCCTGACGGCAACAGAATGCCTCGATTATCTTTTTCACACGGCGGCGGTTGTAGGTATCCAATCCATGGAGCGGTTCATCCAGTATCAGCAATTCCGGATCTTTCACGAAAGCACGTGCCAGAAGTGCCAGGCGTTGCTCACCACTGGATAATTGCAGGAAAGGTTTATCTTTCAGGGCAGCAACACCGAAAATATCCATCCACCACTCGCAAATGGACATTTGCTCAGCTTTCGGACGTTTATACAGTCCGATGCTGTCGTGCAGACCGGAAGCCACAATTTCAATAGCCGGCAGGTTTTTCAGATAAGCGCGGTGCATCTCAGGACTGACATATCCGATATGCTTCTTTATTTCCCAAATACTCTCGCCCGTACCCCGTTTTCTCCCGAACAGGCTGATATCACAAGCATATGACTGGGGATTATCGGCACAGACCAAACTGAGTAAAGTAGATTTTCCCGCGCCATTCTCACCGCTCAAAGCCCATTTCTGTCCACGCATCACCGACCAATCCAACTCTTTCAGGATGGTGCGTTCGCCATAGCAGATGCTTACCTTATTCAGTTTCACCACTTCATCAGAAACGTAGTTGGTAGTATCATAAGGCAAATCAATGATACGTTGATACAAATCTTCAGGGACAGGCACATCGGCATTCCGAAATATAGCAAGATAGTGGTCGCGCTGCATCATCTGTCCTGCCATGCGATTAGCTACCGGTAATACCTTATCTATATAAGTCGGCACATCATCCATCATGGAGAGCACAAGAATCAGTTGTACGGCAGATTTTTTCGCCAAGCTTTCCAGCAAAGTGTTCAGTAACTCACGAGTCTGTGCATCGAGGCCAATAAAAGGATTATCCATAATAAGAATTCGGGGAGCAGTCAGCAAAGCCTTTGTCAACTGAAACTTACGCAGTTCGCCGCTGGAAAGAAGAATCATCGGTTTGTCCAGCATCGGTTCGATGCGGAACAATTCGAAAAGTTCCTGTTTCAGCGCCTCATCCTTGATTGCACCAAGCATATCCCTGACCAGCGGTACATCATCATGATCATGAGTATTCCAACGCTGCTGATAATAATAATTGGCATCGGCGGAACCATATGTATCACGAAAAGCGATATATTTTATATTATCATAAACCGTTTGCGAAGCAGAAGGAGAAAAGTCATAAGTCAAACTTCCTTCCTTCAAGGGATACTTGCCAATCAACATATCCACCAGAAGACTTTTACCGGAACCATTAGGACCGACGATAGCAATGTGTTCATTTGCCGGAAAGGAAACAGAAACAGGTGCGGCTAAGCGAACAAGCGGGTTACGGGCTATACCTCCCGTCAGACATATAGTGTATGGTTGCATCATTTCAGACGTATTTTACTTAGTTATGTGCCGCAAAGATACCAAGTTTTCCCTTTAATCAGCCTAAATGAGGAGTAGTTTCATTAAATATCCCATTTTTAAGCAAGTCATATGAAAAATAATCCATATATTAGGAAACAATTTCTAAGAGAAATCTGTTGTATTCAAGAACATGTATCGAAAACATATTAAAAAAGGATGGGAAAAACACTCATTAAAAGATATTGGCCTACAATAGCAGGCACAATAACCATGGCTATTGACGACTGCTTCTGTCAGTGGTCTGTCGATTTTGGTGCTTGTATTTACCAATCATCCTCTTCTCGCATCAGTCCAAACAGTAAAATCATTTATTTGAAAACAATCGGTATCTCTTAAAAAGGCATTAGCAATATAACCACTGAAATGTAGCAACTTTGAATTAGTAAATAAAGCGAAACAATCCGGAAAGTGAATATTGCTAACGAATAACACAAACTGTAATATAAATGCCCCAACCCTCACACTATGTATCCGGGCAATAATGATTCGCCCCTACCGGTCACAAGACCTGTAGGGGCGACAATTATTTTATGGGTACCCGAATCCGGATACCCTATGCAAAACACCAATTATTTATAGATAATCAAAGCCGATTGCGCGGGAACAATCACTTCCGAACCATATAGTGTACCCAATCCGTTTTCACTGATGAAGCCATCTTTGCAAACCACCGTGTACTTGCCTTCGGGAACAGCCAGTTTAGCCGATTCCTTACGTGAGTTCAACGCCACAATAATATCTTCCCAAGCATCGCCATTGGCATTTTCCTTCAGACGATAAGCGATCAGGTTGCTTCCCTCTACCGGAAGGAATTCCAGATGCTTGCGCACCAGTTCGGCATCGCCCATACGGAAAGCCGGATGATTCTTGCGCAGCTGTATCAATCCTTTATAATAAGCGAACACATCGGCATGCGCAGCCTTGCGTTTCCAGTCAATGGCATTGATCGAATCAGGACTCTCATAACTGTTATGCACGCCTTTCTTGTCACGCATCACCTCTTCGCCCGCATAGATGAACGGTATACCTTGTGAAGTAAACACAGCCGTTTGTGCCAGTTTATCCAGCTTAACCAACTCCTGCGGGGTAATACCCGGAATACTTGCATTCAACCGGTCCACCAGACACATATCATCGTGGCAAGAAACATAACTGATCATCTGTGTAGGCTGTTCCGCCCAGGAAGCCTTGCTATAATTTACCGAGTCATTATCTACCTGCGGATGCTTGATTGCCCCGACAATACCGAACTTAATACTCTCTTCTCCCCCCGGAATTCCTGCAAGGAAAGCGCCCTGATGATTATCACTGAACGGACCACGCAAACCGTCGCGCATCTCATCAGAGAAAGCAGCGATACCCGGCATCCGGTAAGTGTTCGCTTTCATAGCCAACGAATCTTCCGGCATTTGGGGTGCTTTAGCCGCCCAACCTTCACCATAAATAATGATACTCGGATCAACTGTCGTAGCAGCCTTACGAATTTCATTCATGGTTGTGATGTCGTGAATCCCCATCAGGTCGAAACGAAAACCATCCAGATGATATTCGTTGAGCCAGTGCAATACGGATTCTATCATATATTTCCGCATCATAGGGCGGTTACTTGCCGTTTCATTACCGCAAGCAGAGCCATCGGCAAAACTTCCGTCAGGCATCTGGCGATAGAAATAACCCGGTACCGTACGCTCAAAGTTACTTTCAGCAGTATTGAAAGTATGGTTATACACTACATCCAGCACCACACGGATGCCTGCTTTATGCAGTGCCTGCACCATTTGCTTGAATTCTTTGATGCGGATAGAAGGATTATAAGGATCGGTAGAATACGAACCATCGGGCACATTATAGTTCTGCGGATCATATCCCCAGTTATATTTATTCTCGTCCAATTTCGTTTCATCTACGGAAGCGTAGTCATAAGACGGCAGGATGTGCACATGCGTCACGCCCAATTCCTTCAGATGGTCGATACCCGTTGCCAATTTTTCGGGACTCAGCGTACCCTCTTCCGTTAAAGCAAGGAATTTACCTTTGTTCTGAATGCCGGATGAAGGAGCGACGGAAAAGTCACGGTGATGCATTTCATAAATTATCGCATCTGCCGGAGAAGCCAGTGCAGGGCGCTTGTCGCTCGCCCAACCATCGGGGTCGGTCGCCTTCATATCAATGACGGCGGCACGTTTTCCGTTCACTCCCACTGCTTTGGCATTGATGCCCGGAGTGTCTCCCAACCATTTATCATTGATTTTCACATTGAATGTATAGAATTTCCCCAACAGGTCTTTTTCCACTTTTGCAGTCCAGGTTCCTTCCTTGTCGGGCGTCATCGAAATAGTCTCGTAAGCATGACCGCCGTCACCTGCGTCAAACAACATCAGACGCACTTCATCGGCAGTTGGCGCCCATAATGTAAAATTCGTCATTCCGGGCGTGTATTCCATTTCCGTCAGACTGCCCGAACGGACAGGATACAACTCATAAGACGCGTACTCTTTCTTCGTCGGAGCACAGCTGGTTACTGTAGCTGCAGCCACTCCAATCAAGGCAAGTTCATTTAGTTTCATGGTAATTATTTTAATGATTAATGTTCAATGATTAGTGCCAAAAGATTTATTTCTTCACTTTGTCAGGGTTCTTGGCTATAAAGTCTTTCCAACCATGATACCCTTTCTCCACCGTGGGGCGTCCCATTTGCAGAAAGTGGCAATAAGCGGCGGCAAGACCGTCCGTAGCATCCATGAAGGTGGGCATATCTTCTTTTGCGAAGTGAAGCATGCGTTGCAGCATATCTGCCACCTGCTCTTTGGAAGCCTGCCCGTTTCCGGTGATAGCCATTTTTATTTTCAAGGGGGCATATTCGGTGATAGGTATATCCCGACTGAGGGCGGCAGCCATCGCCACACCTTGTGCACGCCCCAGCTTCAACATCGACTGCACGTTCTTTCCGAAGAAAGGAGCTTCAATGGCAAGTTCATCAGGCAGATAACTCTCAATGATACTCAACACCCGTTCATGTATATGACGCAATTTAAGGTAGTGGTCACCCAATTTACGCAGGTCGATAATCCCCATAGCTATCATCTCGGGTTTTGTTCCCCGCACACGCAACACACCATATCCCATAATGGTCGTACCGGGGTCGATCCCCAAAATTATCTTTTCCTTAACCGGCTGTATCACTCTATCACCTCCATCAGAGTCGGAAACCCAACCACTTTATCCTTGAATATTTTCACCAGCTCTTCGTTCAGTTTAGTACCCTGTTCCAGATGCCAGCGATGCAGTATACCGGAGTTTTCCACTTCAAACTGAAGGGAATAACAGGTACTCCCTTCTTCACGGTGACTCAGCACACGAGCCATGCGCGGCGTGTGCAGTGAACCAGACTTTTCCACTTCAGGAAGATAAAATTCTTTCATCCAGATCAGGAAGTTATCTTCCTGTCCTTCTTCTACTTGATAGGTTGTATTATAGATCAGCATATTTTTTTCTTTCACTTTGTTTCGCAAACATAGCAATTATTTCAGAATAATGCATTATATTTGCGCCATCAAAATGCGGGAATTACCGCAAACGTTGGCAAAAGAATGTAACGGGGCGTTAGCTCATCTGGCTAGAGCGCGACACTGGCAGTGTCGAGGTGAT
>CAJMQU010000003.1 GCA_905215555.1 uncultured bacterium | reverse complement strand
TCCATAAGCGTTTGTCTTTCAAATTAATCCATCAAATTGATAAGAATTTAAAGTAACATACTGCCGCTACAATTGAAACAACAAAAGCAACTTGGATTGACAGACACAATATAGACATTGTATATACAGATTTTCTTGCCGTTATTATTTATGCAAAGAAATAAAATACTGCAAAAACGACAGATATACAATTTGTCATACATATAAAGAATTGTCCTCAAACATATAAAAAAAAGTAATATTACACTGATATACAAAATATTACCCCTTCAAATTCCTCTCCGCATTCTTAAATTCAGAAGGAGTCATACCCGTCTTTACTTTGAACAATTGGTGGAAAGTAGGCATACTGTTGATGCCTGATGATTCGGCAATAGCACGCAATGTATATTCAGGATGTTCCTTCAATAAGTGCATGGCATAATTCAAG
This sequence comes from uncultured bacterium, assembly GCA_905215555.1. Lineage (GTDB taxonomy): Bacteria > Bacteroidota > Bacteroidia > Bacteroidales > Bacteroidaceae > Bacteroides. Next base: position 183,121 of record CAJMQU010000003.1, on the reverse strand, counting down.
CGGAGATTATTAAGATATCCATTCAGGTTGGTATCCGTATTCTCTTTAATCATCCGAGCAAAACGGGTATTGTTCATCTTGACCATTCTGGCAAGTTCCTCTCTCGATATGTCAGCGGACAGATACAGTTTATCCCGCTTCATAATATAATCCAGTTTCCCGAAAATCATCTTATTCATCTGAGTTTCCTCTTCGTTGCCATCGAACGTTTCCGGCTCTGTTTGCTCTGTCTCCGGGAAGGACTGATCCCCAGAGGTTCCCTCAGCATCAGCCTGCAAACGATTCATTTCCGTCTGCATGACCATCTGCTCGTTGATGCGCTCTACCAACGCCTGATTCTTACGCCTGATTTTACGGTTCTGTACCCACATACGCCACAGGAAGAACAGCGACAGCAACGAAACGCAAAGGACGAAGACCAATGTAATGGTACGTATGGTCAGCTGGAAAGCTTGTTTCATAATGCAGGCTTCCTTTTCGTTCACTTCGTAAAGGTTATCCAATTCCAGTGCGGCATTAGTCTTGTCACGTTGGTAGATACTGTCTGTTATGGATATGATGGAAGCCCGCAGCGCAGCAACCTTCTCATAATCTTTCAGGGCGAGATAGACATCTATTTCCCGTCGCAGAACACCGATGTACTGAATATTCAAGGTATCCTGTTGACGCATCAGTTCCTTGAAGTCACGGCAATGATCGATTACAGCCTGATATTGCTTGGTGACAAGCAGGTACGGAACTGCATCGCGCTTACCAGCAGGAGTGTTATAGATATGGGTGGACTGATACTTCCTATGATACTCTTTCCCACACTCCACATCTCCCAACAAATGAAATATACGGGACAACTTGGAATATACATATCCGTATTGCTGATCGAGGAAAGCTTCACGCACTTCCGGATTACCTTTCATTCCATCCAACAGTTTCTCACGTTGCAAACCTATCTGCAATGCATCTTCCAGCCGATTGTCATTAATCAAGTACCCCATCTTCACTCCATAGAAATAAGAGAGCATTGACTTCTTCCGCACATCTTCCGTAGTATCCAGCAGAGCAATCGCCTTATCGAAGAACTCATATCCTTCCCCTTTCAAAGACAACATCCATTTGTTCTCACCCATGCAGAAAAGTAGCTTACATTTCGCTTCCCAGTCATCAAACTTATGAGCCAATTCCAGTCCTTCAACTGCATAACGGTTGCTCTCTTTATATTCGCTCAGGGTATGGGAAAGGTTGGCCAAAATTATGGTCATCTTCAGCAAATGGGCAGGGTCATTCGCGAAGATAGAATCATGCACATAGGCCCGATGGGCATAGTGGAATGCCGATTTATCCTGATACAGGTATGAGTAGACCATGCTACGCAAATCATCGACCTTATATATGGGCAACACTTGCTTTGTTTCGGCTTCGTCCAACAGTTGCAATGCACGTTCCGGTTCATCCATATAGATATCCATGATATACCGTTCCGTATATATATCCTGTGTACTTTTATCTCCGCTTGCCAAGGCAAATGCTGACAGAAAGCTTAACAAGAGGAGACATATATAGAAATGTCTCATACGCTCAATCGTCTGTGTCTATTTTTTTATGGACTGCGCAGTCTGCACAAATTCCTTTGATTACATAATTAATTCCCGTCTGCATAAATCCCTCCGGAAGCGTGACTGACGGGGCATGCACACTCCGGATGCAATAGGTTTTATGGCAATGTTCACAATAGAAGTGCATATGCTGGTCTTCCACCGTACACATGCAGCAGTCCTCGCAAACGGCATATTTTAATGAACCGCTTCCATCGTCCACACCATGTATCAAGTGGTGGGAAAGGAACAGGGTCAATGTCCGGAAAATAGTAGATTTATCAACTGTATCGAGTTTATCTTCCAAGTCTGCCATGGACACAGCCCGCTTCATCTCCATCATAGTGCGGAGAATCAACAGCCTCATCGCTGTAGGCTTGATGTCCCGAAGGGATAATTTATGTAGGTATACGTCTTTCATACTACTCAGAACTTTTTGCCTAAGATGCGGACTGAATTGAGAACGACCAGCATAGCCACCCCGACATCGGCAAACACCGCCGCCCAAAGCGTGGCAAAGCCGAAAGCACCCGCAATCAGAACCAATATTTTCACAGTGATGGCACCGATAATATTTTGCATCACAATCTTCCTAGTTGCCCTCCCGATGGAAATGGCTGTCGCTACCCGGGACGGTTGGTCGGTCTGGATAACTACATCGGCACTTTCGATGGCTGCATCCGATCCCAACCCTCCCATAGCAATCCCCACATCGCTGAGAGCGAGTACGGGAGCGTCATTCATACCATCGCCCACAAAAGCGACAGAAACATCCGGAGCGGAATTGAGTTGTTCCAGATAGACGGCTTTATCTTCGGGAAGCAGGTCACCGTAAGCCTTGCCAATTCCCAATTCTGCGGCAAAGATATCAACAATCTCTTGATTATCACCAGATAGCATTTGAATATTATCTATTTTTAAAGCCTTTATTTTTTTTATAGCATCCGTAGCATCCTCCTTCAGAGTGTCCGAAAGCAGCAGACAGCCGGCATACTGCCCGTCAACGGCACATACAACGACAGTGGCTACACTGTCTGCAAGCTCTTCAGGAACGGGTATCTCACGATCCTCTAACAGGCGGATATTGCCGACAAGGACTTTACGGGTCCCTACTTTGGCTTCCAAGCCATAGCCTGCCAGTTCATTCAATGTGGTTACATCCAGAGATTCTATACCTCGTTGGGCTGCGAAACGGACAACGGCTTGCGCTACAGGATGAGTACTCTTCTTCTCTACGGACAACACCAGGCACAACAGTTCATCTTCCGGAAGACCTGCCGCCTGTATGGATGTCACGCTGAAACTACCGGTAGTCAGCGTACCTGTTTTGTCGAAGACGATGGAATTCACGCGGGTAATGGCATCCAGATAATTGCTTCCCTTAAACAGAATCCCCATACGGGAAGCCACTCCTATGCCTCCGAAATACCCTAACGGAATACTGATAATCAATGCGCACGGGCAGGATATTACGAGAAACACCAGACCACGATAAAGCCAATCGTTGAACACATAGTCGAAGCCCGGATGCACTGCCGCAACAAATGCGGGAAGAGCTACTATCAGGAAAGCCAAAAGCACGACAATCGGGGTATAGATGCGGGCAAACCGCCGGATAAACAGTTCGGCAGGGGCTTTGCGCTCTGCTGCATCCTGTACAAGATTAAGGATGCGTGCCAGTGTGCTGTGGTCGTAAGGTTTCGTCACCAGTATGCGCACTGCCTGTCCGCTGACAATCATACCGGCAAGGACATCACCGCCTGCGGATACATTGCGGGGCATGCTCTCTCCGGTCAGCGCTGAAGTATCGAAAACGGCCTGCGGGTTTTGCAGAGTTCCGTCCAGAGGGACACGCTCGCCGGGTTTTACTTCAATGGTTTCTCCCACATTGACATTGCGGGGAGAGACTGTGCGGAGCGTGTTTTCACGATATACATCCACCCGTTCAGGACGCACATCGAGCAAGTCGCGGATATTACGGGTAGCCTGGTTCACGGCTTTATCCTGCAACATCTCTCCTAAAGTATAGAGCAACATTACAGCAAGTGCTTCCGGATACTCTCCGATGTAGAATGCGCCGAGGGAGGCCAAAGCCATCAGGGAGAACTCATTGAACCAGTCTTTCTGCAAGATGCCCTCCCATGCTTCGCGCATCACAGGAAGTCCCACAGGCAGGAAACCCAACAGGAACCAGCAGAATTCAACTACCGGATGGCTGAACCATGCCCATTCCTGATGCTGGAAGATGATACCTAAAATAAGGAGTATACCTGATAGCACCGGAACCCATATCTTACGGATCATAGATTGCTCTTTCTCTTTGCTTTTCGGAGAGGTATGTGTATGTGCACAACAACACTGACATTTTGTTTCCATAATCTTCATCTTATTATTTTGTCCGATGCAAAGGTAAGGGATGGGGAGTGCAACTGGGTTGCAAAAGTGATATAGGAATTTATAGGTCGTGCTTCTTCATCCGGGTATAGATGAATTTTCCAAATACATACTCAAATTTCACAAGTTATATGAACTTCGTGTACTATGTTTATTATGGCTAAAGAAGTACGATTCCAATCGCACAGCGTAACCTTTTTAAAAAAACATTGTTGCCTTTGCAAAAGTTGCATCATATTAAATAATAAGGAGGTAGAATTATGACAACATTAGAACTTGAAGCCGATAAAGCTTGCCTGGCACACGCCCTATTTCCAAAGAAGTGCAGGATATGGTGATAAGGAGAGCTTCCCGCAGATATGGATATAGAGAAAGAGTCTGATAAGATGTGGGAGGATTTGGCCAAGAATGCAAGCAAAGGATTTTGAAGATTCTGTGCAATATTTATCAGCATTGAGATGTGGTGCAGAAATTATTATTACTCGTGATGCCGAGGGCTTTAAAAAATTTCCAATTCTTTCACAAACACAGGACGAATTTCTGAAATTGATGGTTTAGAAGATTTTATACATTCACATCTTTTTCCTGATGAATCCTATTTTACCTTTGCCGCTTCCCAACCGATAATCGCATTCTTCCGCACTTCTCCCCAATGGTAATTTCCTATATCCCCGGTAGATTTTATCACGCGATGGCAAGGTATCAGGAAAGCAACCGGATTTCTCCCGATAGCCGTCCCTACGGCTCTGCAAGCCCCTTCATGTCCCGATTTCATTGCCAGGTCGGCATAAGTAGTCAAACCACCCGCCGGAATTTTCAATAACGTCTCCCATACTTTCAACTGGAATGGAGTGCCTTTTAAGTGAAGTTTAATTTCATTCGGTTTACTCCAATCCCGATTAAAGACAGAGAGAGCATCTTCCTGTTTCCCGTCGAGACTTTTTTCATAGACAGCATTAGGAAAAAGCTGTTTCAAAGAACCCAATGCCTCCTCCTCCCCTTCATCCACAAAAGCGAGATGGCAGATTCCCTTATCAGTAGAAGCAACAATCACCTGACCGAACGGAGTGTCAGCAAAAGAATAGTTGATATGGAGAGCCTGACCACCGTTTTTATATTCCCCCGGCGTCATCCCCTCGATGTTGACAAACAAATCATACAGACGTCCCGTCCCTGACAAACCAACCTCACAAGCTGTATCGAAAAGTGAAGCATGCGTCTGTTTCAGAATACGCTTGGCATACTCAATATTCAAATATTGCAGGAAACCCTTCGGACTTATCCCTGCCCACTCCTGAAACATCCGTTGGAAATGAGCCGGACTCATATTTACATGCCTGGCTATCGTCTCCAACCGGGGCTGCTCCTGCCTGTTCTCCTTGATAAAGCGAATGGCAGCAGCAATGCGTTCGTAATTCAATTCCTGTTGTCGCTTCATTTAGGCAAAGGGATTATGGTAAAGCCTTATTAATAAAAGAATCATAGCAAAGACACCGCCGATATCTCCAGTTCCAGCAAAAACTGTTTGGCAGGAAGCCCCCCGCCATACCCCGCCAGCTTCCGATTACTGCCGATGACACGGTGGCAAGGCACAAATATGGAAATAGGATTCGCCCCATTCGATGCCGCCACGGCACGGACAGCCTTGGGATTCCCCAACTTCCGGGACAGTTCTCCATACGATACCGTCGTCCCATAGGGAATATTCAACAGCTCATGCCACACAGACTTCTGAAACTCCGTCCCTACAAAGAGTAGCGGCACACTGAACGTAGTCCGTTTACCCGCAAAGTATTCATCCAGTTGGGTAACGGCTTGCGCCGTCACTTCCGAACTACCTGTTTCATAACCGGCATGCAGTCCATCCTGCATCCTCTTGTCAATGATACCTCTGCGCTTCTCATCCACCCAGTCGCACATACAGAGCTTATCTCCGAAAGAGCCAAGTATCAACTCTCCACATGGGGATTGATAATGTTGTATCAGAATTGTATCTATCGCCATCATACACGTTTTTTGATTTTATTCTTGTTCAGCATACAAACATACGGACTTTACACATGAAAAACGACCCGAAACATGCGAAAATCACTTCCACAGTCCTATTTTTCCTTTTTCGACAAGTATCAGTACTTAGAAGATTAAACATTCCCTAAAAGAATGCCGTCCGTAAAACTTCTTTCACAGAAAGACAGTTGTTATCATATAAACCCTAAAAAAACGAACAACATGAAGAATGTAGTATTGATAGGAGCAAGTGGTTTCGTGGGAACCGCCATCCTGAACGAATTGCTGAACAGAGGCCATAAAGTAACCGCCATTGTACGTGATACTAAAAAAATGAGCGTCAGCAACCCGAACCTGACAATCGTCGAAGCCGACGTCACCGACACAGATACCCTGAAAGAGGCCAGCAAAGGAAAAGACGCCGTAATCAGCGCCTACAACCCCGGCTGGAAGAATCCCCATATATATGAAGACACCCTGAAGAACTATCCCCTGATAGTGGAAAGCGCGAAACAAGCCGGCGTGAAGCGTCTGCTCATTGTAGGAGGTGCCGGAACCCTGTTCTATGCCCCCGGCAAGATGGTGATGGATGCTGATGATGTGCCCGCACAGCTTCTGCCCGGCATTAAGTCTTTAGGCGAATTCTACCTGAACACGCTCCGCAAGGAAAAAGACATCGACTGGATATTCCTCTCTCCCGCCGCCAACATGACACCCGGCAAACGCACCGCAAAGTTCCGCATCGGAAAAGACGACCTGGTGGTGGATGCCAACGGAGACAGTAACATATCTGTTGAAGACTTTGCCGTAGCCATGGTGGATGAACTGGAACAGGAAAAACATCATAAGGAACGGTTTACCATAGGATATTAAAAAAATAGAGTGTAACGAAGAATCTTTCTTTTTACTTAAATAAAGAAAAGATAGATTCTTCGTTACACTCTATTTTTCCGTATCTTTGCAACATTAACAAACACCTAGTACTATGTTCAAGGAAAATATGATTGCCCCCTGCGGACTTAATTGCGGCATCTGCCACGAAACCTTACGAAAAGAGAATCCCTGCACCGGTTGTCTGGGTCCCAACGAAACAAAATCCGACTATTGCGCCAATCACTGTAAAATCTCCGTTTGCGATATTCGCCAAACACTACCCGATCGCTTTTGCGACCAATGCCCACAATTCCCTTGTAGCGAAATGACGGATAAAGAAATCTGGTATGCCAACACCTATCCCATGGTGGAGTCGCTGATGGGAAATTTAGCCCTCATACGAAAAGAAGGTATGGAAAAGTTCCTGCAATTGGAAGCAGAACGGTGGGGATGCCCGTGCGGAGGAACTATTTGTGTGCACACAGGCATTTGTTCCGGTTGCGGAAAGGAGTATACCATCAGAAAACACAAAGAGTAGCTGTTCCTGACCGGACAGCCACTCTATGCTCTATTACCTGAAGTGGCATAAACACAGCGTGTTATTCCGCATTCTTCTTCAACCAATCCAACCTGCGCATATCAGGCAGATGCTTCACCTTAAAATTCTCAAACTTAACCTTAAATCCGTCTCCGTCCGGGCAGGCTGCCATCAACCCCACCTTAACGGGAATATTGTCTTGTAACCATGCATTGCGCATCATTATATACGTCTTATCATCAAAGGAATAGAAGATTTCAACCGCATCCAGACGACGGACTGCCTTAATCCAGATATATGGAACCGGCTTATCCAGAGTAATCACACTCCAATCACTTGTCTTATGGGTGACTACTGTACTCAGATTAAACTTTCCGTCCACAAACTCTATACCTGCTTTGATATAGTTCTCATGGTCGATGCGGAGCATTAGTCCCGCCTGGTCGAAACGCGCTTTATAATCACCTGTTATCTTCACCTTCGCCTCGAACTCGCCACCATAAACCGAATAATAGAAAGGAGCGTCATCTACCGTAAAACCATAATGGGAGATGCGCCAGTAATCGCTTTGCGGAGTGACAAACATCGAAAGGGTTTTATCTTTTATCTCCCACTGTTCGGGTTCATTAAACCATTGCATTTTCTCTAACGTCTGCGTAAAAGAAGTTTGCGCCACAACAGCCATCAACAGGCCAAAAAGTAATTTCTTCATTTTCCGTGTTATTTTAATTAATCGTTATTCTTATATCTGACGAACCACCCGGCAAGGATTGCCGACAGCCAGCACATTGGCAGGAATACTCTTGGTGACGACACTCCCTGCACCGATAATCGTATTATCACCGATTGTTACTCCCGGCAAGACACATACGTGCGCACCAATCCACACATTATTTCCGATAGTGATAGGATAGGCATATTCAAGCCCCTGGATTCTCTGTTCCGCATCCAAAGCATGCCCGGCAGTATAGAAACCACAATTCGGAGCCACAAAAACATTATCGCCAAATGTAACTTTCGCTCCATCCAGAATGACGCAATTCACATTCGAATAGAAGTTCTCCCCTATTTCGATATTATATCCGTAATCACAATAAAACGGTTGTTCTATCAGGAAAGATTTTCCGGTCTTACCGAACAATCGGCGGATAATGTTCTCCCGTTCCTTCTTTTGTGAAGGACGCAAGCTATTCAGTTCATAGCACCTCTCCTTGCAGACGTCTCTCTCCGCTAAAAGTTCCGCATCACTATTGGCATCATACAACTTTCCGGCCTTCGCCTTTTCCTTTTCAGTCTCCATAATTTCCTTATTTTGATGAAATAACAATCTGTTTTACTTACCTTTGCAAAGGTAAAGGCTTGCAGGCAAACAGGCAATACTGATTAATAACCATTTTCGCCCCCTTACATACCATGGACATCGTAGATAAACTGAATGAAGAATTGCTGAAACAAACGTTCGCGGAAGAACAGAAACTGACGGAACATCTGGACGAATATAAGCACATCGCCTCCATGTATGCACGTACCGAGAATGCCATAGCCGTATTGAGCGACATGAAAACAAACACCAGCTACCTATATTATGGCGGGGTAGCGGAAAAGCTCGGACTAGCAGAACGGGACACCAGCAAGACGGTTCATTCGATATGGGAAGAAGAAATATTCGGCCTGGTGCACCCGGACGATTTACTGGAAAAGCATTTGCAGGAACTCCGCTTCTTTCACTTCCTGAAAAGCGTCCCAAGCCGGAAACGCCGGGACTATTACCTTACGCACAACATGCGTATGCTGGATAATTCCGGCAGATATATGCACGTCCTGCACCGGATATTCTATATAGCCAATGACTCAAACGGCAGTGTATGGCTGTCCCTCTGCCTCTACAACTTTTCCATAAATACCTCTCTGAACTGCATCATCATCAACTCCACCAACGGACAAGTCTTGGAATTGGAAAAACAAAACTGCAACAATCTGCTGTCGGACAGGGAAAAAGAAGTCCTGCAATTAATTGATAAAGGGAAAATGAGTAAAGACATTGCCCGGATATTATCAATCAGCATAAATACCGTGAACCGGCACCGGCAGAATATTCTGGAAAAGTTGCAAGTGAGTAACTCCATTGAAGCCTGCCGGGTGGCTAAGGAGTTGAAATTGCTGCACACCTGACAAATGACTCATCAAAGTATTTATATTATCCATCATATGAAGCTACTGATTATTGAAGACGAACGTGAACTGTCGAACAGTATTGTCACTTATCTCAGTTCCGAAAATTATTTGTGCGAGCAAGCTTTCACTTATAATGAAGCAAAAGAAAAGATCGACTTGTACGATTATGACTGCGTACTGCTGGACCTGATGTTGCCGGGAGGAAACGGACTCGATATTCTGCATCGTATTCGAACAAAGAATAACCCGGTAGGGGTTATCATCATATCTGCAAAAGATTCTTTGGACGATAAAGTAAAAGGACTCGAAATCGGTGCGGACGACTATCTTGCCAAACCCTTTCATCTGCCTGAACTCAGAATGCGCATTTATGCCATCATCCGAAGAAAGAACTTCTCTGTCAGCAATATCCTGCAAAGCAATGGAATCAGCATCAATCTACTGAGCAAGGCAGTCAGCATTAACGATGAACCAATTCTATTGACGCGGACGGAATATGACCTATTGCTATTCCTCATCAGCAACAAAAACAAAGTAATTTCCAAAGGAGCCATAGCGGAACATCTGAGCGGAGATATGGCGGACATGCTGGATAACCACGATTTTGTCTATACGCATATAAAGAATCTGAAAGCCAAACTGGCAGAAGCCGGTTGCAAGGACTGTATTAAAAACGTTTACGGAACCGGTTATAAATGGACAGAACAATGAAAAAGAAGAGCCTGCTAAACAAGACGCTTACGCAGTTCATCATCTGCACAGCCATTATACTGCTGTTAGCAACACCTCTATTCTATCTTCTGACAAAGCATTATTATGCCGAAGACATGATAGACATCATAGAAGCGACACAGCAAGGGCATCCTCTACCCGAACTGGACCTGGAGCGTGATATCATGCACGGCGTCATGATACAATTCGCCCTGATTAGTATTGTATTAGGAATAGTAATTGTATTCATGATGCGTTTCATATCACGCCGGTTGTGGAAACCTTTTGACGAGACATTGAGGCAGATTGAAAATTTCCGGCTTGAAAGCGGTACGATCCCACAACTACCCGAAAGCGATATCAAAGAATTTAACAGGCTGAACCATACACTGGATCGCCTGATGGGAAACAGTCTGAAAAGCTACCGGACACAGAAAGAGTTCACAGAAAATGCCTCGCACGAACTACAAACTCCATTAGCCGTCTTCCAAAGCAAACTCGACCTGCTGCTTCAACAAGCAGACTTGACGGAACAGCAGGCAGCCGCCATACAGGATTTATATCAGGTTTCCAACCGCCTGTCACGCTTGAACCGGAGCTTATTATTGCTTGCCAAAATAGAAAACAAACAGTACGGCCAAATGGATACCATCGACTTAATAACCGTACTGGATAAGCTTCTCCCCTCCTTGGAGAATCTGGCAGAGGGAATCAATATTCGCAAGGATTTCCATACACAAAGAATGGAAATCCGGGCAAACAGAACTTTATTAGAAAGTCTAATCAATAACCTGATTGTGAATTCTGTCCGTCATAATATGGCAAACGGAGATATCACCCTCTCCATTAAAAACCAACAATTGATTATCTCCAACACATCCGAAGAAAAAGCCCTGGACAGCCAACTCATATTCAACCGCTTTTACCGCCCATCTGAAAAAAACAAAGGAAACGGATTAGGGCTGGCCATTGCCAAGGCTATTTGCGACTATCATAATTGGATAATTACTTATCACTATGAAAGTAACCGGCATTATTTCAGCATCCAATTCTGAATCTTCAAACTTTCCACAAAATCGTCTTCTACTTTTGTGCTTATTCTTAACCCCCAAAGTAGAAAACGATGAGAAAAGCAACGAGTGTATTACTTATTCTTATTTGCACATGCAATCATTTAATTCATGCAACCATAAAAGACAGTATCCCATTTTCCCCCCGGCAAACCGCACATTCATATGAGAGAAAACTCGATAAAATCATTTCATCACATGCTTATCAGATGACTTATACCGGAGTTCCTCTCGTCATCGGAGGAATGATTGTAAAAAGTGAAGACGACCATTTCCGACAGTTACGAAACGACTATATGCCTTCCTTCCGACAGCATTATGACGATTACCTGCAATATCTGCCGGCAGCCGCAATGCTCGGTATGAAGATAGGAGGAGTTGAAGGACGGAGTTCATGGGGACGGATGCTGGCATCGGATGCTTTCACAGTTGCAATTATGTCTACAGTAGTAAGTCAACTGAAAGTAAAAACAAAAGTGATGCGTCCCGACGGTTCCAACAATCATTCCTTTCCTTCGGGACACACAGCTACCGCCTTTATGACCGCCACTATGCTCCATAAAGAATATGGCGATATAAGCCCATGGATTAGTATAGGAGCATATTCCGCAGCTACCGCCACCGGGCTCATGCGTATGGCAAATAACAAACACTGGTTAAGTGATATCATGGCAGGAGCCGGAATTGGAATCCTCTCAACCGAGTTGGGCTATTTCATTACAGACCTGATTTTCAAAGACAAGGGGCTATTGAAAAGTTCCCAATCAGATTTCTGTCTTGATAAGAAGATGCCGCCATCATTTCTCGGGCTTTATATGGGATTTAATATTCCTCTGAGTAAATATGACCTGGATGAACACACCACATTGAAAACATCTTCCGGCAGCACGAGCGGCATTGAAGGGGCCTATTTCTTCAATCCTTATTTAGGATTTGGGGGACGATTCACCATTTCCAATTTATCATTTCTACTTAATGATAACGAAGCCCAAAACCAAACATTCAGTTTTACATCTTTTTATACCGGAGGCTACTTTTCTTATCCCCTATCTTCACGTTTAGCTGTCGGCAGTAAACTACTAGCCGGATATACCCACTATAATACATTGCAATTGCCCTATTCAACAATAAAGGCGAATGGTGGTCTTTGTTTGGGAAGCGGCTTGTCCTTACTCATTAAGGTGAAACCGAAGTTAAACTTCCGGTTCTTATTTGACTATAATCTGATTCCTCCACATAGTGTAAACACCAAAGAGTATATGCATACTTTGACATTAGGAGGCATGGTCGCCGTCACATTGTAGGCTAACAAAATTAGTTATTAGCTATCAGAAAGTCTCAGAATTATTGTATCTTTGAGCGATATATGGGAGAACCTCTTACCCAATACCTAAAAACTAACGAGAAGATAATTACAATTTAAGATTTATATTAACCATGAAAGTGAGTATCTTTTTAGTCTGCATGTTACTGACCTCTTTATTCAGTGCTTGCAATATCAACAAACGTAATCAACAGAAAGGACTGGAACAGCAAATCGAGCAAGTTCTGAAAGATAAAAAGGCAACTGTCGGCGTTGCCGTATTAGCTAATGATACAATCATTGCACTCCATAACAATCAAATTCATTTCCCTCTGTTCAGTGTCTTCAAATTCCATGTAGCACTGGCTGTTTTAGACAAAATGGATAAGGAGCATGTAAGCTTAGACAGCATCATGGAAATAAAAGCGGCCCAGATGTTACCCAATACGTACAGCCCATTGAGACAGAAATTCCCTGACCAGGATTTCAGTATATCTTTGAGAGAGCTGTTAGAGTATAGCATATCATTGAGCGATAACAATGCTTGCGACGTACTCATTGACTATGCCGGTGGTATAGAAAAAGTTAATAGCTACATAAAATCATTAGGTTTGAAAGACTTTAATCTGGCAGCTAATGAAGACCTCATGCACCGGGATGTGGCAACCCAATATCAAAACTGGAGCACCCCGGAGGCAGTGGTCAGACTGCTGGATATAGCTGACAAGCAAACCTTATTTGCCACCGAATACAAAGATTTCTTATGGCAAATCCTGAAAGAGACTTCCACAGGTACGGACAAACTGAAGGGACAATTACCCCCTGATGTCATTGTCGGACACAAAACCGGTTCTTCCGACAGAACACCCGCAGGCGTAAAAACCGCCGACAATGACGCAGGCTTCATCATCCTTCCAGACGGACGAGAATATTACATCACGGTCCTCGTCATGGAATCACAGGAAAATGATCAGGAAAATGCAGCCATCATCGCCCGCATATCCAAGATAGTATATGATTCTTTAAATCCCAATATCCAATGAAAGAGAATACCGATCCCCACTGGCTCGAATGGGCCAAAGAACTCCAATTCATAGCACAGGCAGGACTGACCTATACCAAAGACCCTTTCGACCTTGAACGTTTCGAACGTATCCGCGAAATATCAGCAGAGATAATGAGCCACCAGAGCGACCTGCCATTAGAAAAAGTGAAAGGCTTGTTCTGCAATGAAACAGGCTTTCAGACACCCAAACTAGACACACGGGCTGCCATCTTCAAAGATGATAAAATTCTCCTGGTAAAAGAGAAAGCCGGTGTATGGTCTTTGCCGGGTGGCTGGGTAGACGTGAATCAAACCATCAAGACCAATACGGAAAAAGAGGTAAAGGAAGAAGCGGGGTTAGATGTGAAAGCTGTTCGCCTGATTGCCGTGCAGGACAGGAATCTGCACAACGTACCACCCTATGCATACAATGTTTGCAAGGCTTTTGTGCTGTGCGAAGTTACAGGCGGAAGCTTTCAGAGTAACATAGAAACGACTGAAAGCAGATATTTCTCTCTGGATAAAATACCTGCGTTAGCGGAAGAAAAGAACAGCAAAGAACAGATAGCCATGTGCTTTGCTGCCTATCAGGACAAGAACTGGGAGGTACAGTTTGATTAGAATGCTTCTGCGAACTGAAACACAAATCCTGCCGTATCTTTTCCGAATCCACAATCAATACGGACATTTACATTATGTTTGAACTCTATTCGCAAGCCTAAACCATAATTAGGCAGAATGTTTTTAAACTCTAATTTACGGAAAGACGGAAACACCGTTCCACCGCCTACCCATGCCACACCCCGCATAGTAACCACACAGATGCAAAGTTTCCTAAAAACGGTACAACAACATTACAAAAAGGAACGGAAAGTTCTTTTTTATGCCGATAAGTTACACTTGTCTGCCGGTTATTTATCCACTATCATCAAAAACATCAGTAGAAAAACAGCGGCGGAATGGATTGGTGATTACGTAATATTAGAAGCCAAAGCACTGTTAAAATCAACCAATCTGACCATCCAGCACATTAAGGTACAATCGAAATATTCCATAGATGGTCGGAGTATTCTTTTACAAAAAGAGCAGTAAACCGATTCCTTTCTTTCGGCTTTTCTTCCGACTCATTGAGTGAACCTGATTCAGTCAGGGACTGAATGCCTTTGACTCCCTGACTGAATGCCTTTCAGTCCCTGACTCATTGTACCCCCATTCAGAGGGCGTCTGAGAGGGGGTGGAAAAAGTAACAAGACAGGGTAGAAACAAAAATGAATATTGCATACAAAATAACGCGGTTTGGATTGCCGACATCTTTGCCACGATGAAAACCGCCACAGAGATGAACACGGGTTATCGTACTCCGGAAGAGGTACACAATTATATGGGGCAGATACTTGGAAAGCCGTTGGATAAAAGCACCACGGTATTACCTCCTCTCTATATAGACTATGGCAAACCGGTGAACATCGGCAAACGTTGCTTTATCCAACAGTGTTGTACGTTCTTCGGACGAGGAGGCATCACCATTGGGAATGATGTATTCATCGGCCCCAAAGTAAATCTGATTACCATTAATCACGATCTCGACCCCGACAACCGCAGTGCAACTTACGGACGCCCCATTGTGATAGAAGATAAGGTATGGATTGGCATCGGCGCAACCATTCTGCCTGGTATAAAAATAGGCTATGGTGCTGTTATCGGTGCAGGAAGTGTGGTTACAAAAGAAGTTCCGCCCATGACGATTGTGGCAGGAAATCCAGCACGAATCATCAAGAATATAAAAACAACTAAAAATAAAGACATATGAAGAAAGATAAAAACCATAACAGCACATTTTGCAGAATCCATAGGGATAAATTTATCAGTATATGAATAATTTAGCCGTACTTGTATAAAACCGAAGAGTTTCCTATTTTTGTACCTAAAAAGAATGAGAAACCTTTTTAGTGCCCATCGCATTAATCATTGGAGCTACTTCAATGTATGCACAAAAAAATAGTAAAGATATGAAGAATGAAACAACTCCTCTCCGCCTGATTTACCCGCAATGGCAAGGCGGAATTGTAGATCACTGGATGCCGGATATTCCGGCAGAAGATTCTTCCAAAGGCTATTATTTAGGTGCCCAACTCTTAAACCTGCTGGCTCCCGAAAGCAACCAGAAAACGGTGGAAGTTCCGGTTTCACTGGAGATAAACGACCGGGCAATAGAAAAAGGCATCAGTGCTCGCAATGTCATTGTAAAACAAAGCAAGGCGGCACTCAATATACTTAATGAAAATAATCCGGATAGAATCCTCACCCTCGGTGGAGAATGTTCAGTGAGCGTTGTCCCGTTCACTTATCTGGCAGCCAAATATCCGGATGATGTAGCCGTAGTCTGGATAGATGCGCATCCGGACATCAACCTGCCTTATGATGAATACAAAGGGTACCATGCAATGGCCCTCACAGCATGTTTAGGCATGGGAGACGAAGAAATTGTCAATATGCTACCCGGCAAATTCGACATTTCCAAAGCATTGATTGTAGGCTTACGTTCGTGGGATAAAGGTATGCAGGAGAGGCAAAAGAAATTAGGAATAAAAGGACTAGCACCCAAAGACATAGCAGAGAATAGTACCGCCATCATGGAGTGGCTGAAAGGAACAGGAGTTTCCAAAGTCGTCATCCACTTTGATCTGGACGTGATAGACCCTGCCGACATGATTGCAGGCGTCGGTGTGGAACCGGATGGCATGAAAACCGAGGAAGTAGTCCGCGTGATTAACGACATTGCTTCCGAATATGACCTGGTAGGACTGACCGTAGCCGAACCGATGCCACGTATCGCTATTAAAATCAGAAATATGCTGAACCGGTTGCCTTTATTAAAAGAGTAAGAAAAGAGAAACTCACAAATAATCTCTATATTTGTATGGTCTCAAATAAAAACAACTGGAATCTATAAAAAATACGGACCATGCATACGATATTGATTATTGAAGACGAATCAAGAGTAGCCAGCCTGCTCAAGAATGGACTGGAAGAGAATGGTTATCGAACCATGGTAGCTTACGATGGCGTCATGGGACTGCGTCTCTTCCGTGCCCATACTTTCGACCTGGTAATCTCCGACATCATTCTACCCAAGATGGATGGTTTTGAGTTGTGCAAAGAAATCCGTAAAGTAAATCCCAGCGTCCCCACCCTGATGCTCACAGCCTTAGGCTCTACAGACGATAAACTGGATGGATTTGATGCCGGAGCGGACGACTATATGGTGAAACCTTTCGATTTCAGGGAACTCTATGCAAGAATCAAAGTGCTGCTGAAACGGCATCATGAAAACAACGCCTCCCCACAGCCCAAAGAAATAAGGTATGCCGACCTGTATATCGACCTGCAAGGTAAAAACGTAAAACGGAACGATACGCCTATCAAGCTCTCCCCAAAAGAATATAACCTTCTGGTATATATGGCTGACAATGCCGAACGGGTTCTCAGTCGTGTGGAGATTGCTGATAAAGTATGGAACACCCACTTTGATACCGGAACAAACTTCATCGATGTGTATATCAACTATCTGCGCAAGAAGATTGACCGGGACTTCGAAACCAAACTGATCCATACCAAAGCCGGCATGGGTTTTATCCTGACCGACAAGCTATGAAAATCAGAACTGCACTAACCCTGCGATACACCTGCATCACAGCCGCCGTATTCCTTGTATTCATTACGGCCATCTACTGCGTCAACGAACATTCACGCAGCAGTGCCTTTTTCAGAAACCTGAAAAGCGAGGCTATCACCAAAGCCCACCTGTTTCTAAATAATCAGGCAGATGCGGCAACCATGCAATCTATTTACCTGAATAATAAGAAATTCATAGATGAAGTGGAAGTCGCCGTCTACGACACCAACTTTCACATGCTATATCATGATGCACTGCAAAACGATATCATAAAGGAAACACCGGAAATGATTAAGCGTATCATCCAGAAGAAAGAAATTGATTTCTATATAGACAAATATCAGGGAGTAGGCATCATCTATACTTTTGAGGGAAAAGAATATATCGTCACAGCCGCAGCCTATGACGGTTACGGATATGCCAAACGCGAAATACTGGAAGAGACCCTTGTTTTATTGCTAGTGAGCGGACTCTCCGTCCTGATTATCGTAGGCTATATCTTTGCGCGCAGTTCCTTAGCTCCCATACGGGGAATAGTAAAGGAAACCGAAAGTATCACAGCCTCACAAATAGACAAACGTTTACCTGTAAAGAACGAAAAAGACGAATTAGGCGAGTTGAGCCTTACTTTCAATGCTTTACTCGACAGATTGGAAAAGTCATTCAATTCGCAAAAGATGTTCATCAGTAATGTCTCCCATGAACTACGCACCCCTATGGCAGCCCTATCTGCCGAACTGGACTTGGCACTTCAGAAGGAAAGAACTCCTGAGCAATACCAGAATGCCATCCACAATGCCTTACAAGATTCCCAAAGAGTAATAAAACTGATAGACGGCTTACTGAACCTAGCCAAAGCCGACTATGCACCAGAACAAATTAAAAGAGAAGAAGTCCGTCTGGATGAACTCTTGCTTGATGCAAGGGAACTCGTGCTAAGAGCCCACCCCGATTATCATATCGAGCTTGTATTTGAACAGGAAGCGGATGATGACAAAGTACTTACTGTAATCGGAAACAGTTATCTACTCACAACGGCATTCGTCAACCTGATAGAAAATAACTGTAAGTATTCTCAGAACCGGACTTCCTTCATCCGAATTTCATTCTGGGAACAATGGTCCATCATACGCTTGTCCGATGATGGTGTAGGCATGTCCGAGAAAGATAAAGAAAACCTTTTCCAACTGTTCTATCGCGGAGAAAACAAAGAGATCGCATCCGGATATGGCATCGGCATGACTCTGGCTCACAAGATACTAAGCCTCCACAAAGGTGAGATTTCCGTTTTTTCACACCAGGGAGAAGGCACTACTTATATAGTGAAACTACCACACATCTGATTTTCTCTAATAGTTTTCTAATACCACTCTAATAAATCTCTAACGGCTTCTCTGAAAAGCCTTACTTACTTTTGCGCCGTGAAAGAATAAACGCAATTAGTAACTTAAAAAAAATTAGAGATTATGATGTGGAAGAAAAAGTTACGCCAGCCGCAGTATGCATTTAATTCAGAGAAGGTTTTCCTGGCAGCCACACAAGCTACCAAGTCTGTTTACTCCTACCTGCAAACAACCAGGCTCGGCTTGACCAAAGCTGAAGTAGAAAACAGGCAAAACACGTACGGAAAAAACGAAGTGACCCATGAACAAAAGAAGAATCCCTTTGTCGTCTTTATCAAGACTTTTATCAATCCGTTTATAGGTGTACTTACCGGGTTAGCTGTTATATCTCTCGTTATTGATGTGCTCATGGCCGCACCGGGAGAGCAAGAATGGACAGGAGTCATCATCATCGCCGTCATGGTGATATGCAGTGTTATCCTACGCTTCTGGCAGGAATGGAAAGCCAATGAAGCTACAGAATCACTAATGAAGATGGTAAAAAACACTTGTCTTGTGAAACGTGCCGGTGGCTGTGAAGAAGAACTGGACATCACGGAGCTTGTGCCGGGAGACATTATCTACCTGGCTGCAGGAGATATGATTCCCGCAGACTTACGGATTATCGAATCAAAAGATTTATTTATCAGTCAGGCTTCCCTGACCGGAGAATCGGAACCGATAGAAAAGTTCCCGGAGATCAAAGAGAAGCAATACAGGAAAGGCAGCATCGTGGAATTGGATAACATCTGCTACATGGGTTCCACCGTCATCAGTGGAGCTGCCAAAGGCATTGTTTTTGCAACCGGAAACAGGACTTACCTCGGAACCATTGCCAGAAACCTGAATGGACACCGGGCAATAACCGCCTTCGACAAAGGTATCAGTAAAGTCAGCCTCCTGCTTATCCGGTTTATGCTGGTTATGGTTCCATTCGTTTTTTTTATCAACGGATTCACAAAAGGTGATTGGTTCGAGGCTTTCATTTTTGCCATCTCGGTAGCTGTGGGATTGACTCCCGAAATGCTTCCGATGATCGTCACTGCCAACCTGTCCAAAGGAGCTTTATCCATGTCCCGAAAAAAAACAATTGTCAAGAATCTGAATGCAATTCAAAACTTCGGTGCCATGAATATACTCTGTACGGACAAGACAGGTACACTCACCTGTGATAAGATTGTATTGGAGAAATATATCAATGCCGACGGAAGCGCTGACGAGAGCAAGCGTATTCTGCGTCATGCCTACTTCAACAGTTATTTCCAGACAGGGCTGAAAAACCTGATGGATAAAGCAATCCTATCTCATGTGAAAGAACTGAATTTAGAACATCTGAAAGATGACTATACCAAAGTCGATGAAATCCCTTTCGACTTCATACGCAGAAGAATGTCCGTAGTAATAAAAGACAGACAGGAAAAACGACAGATCATCACTAAAGGTGCGGTAGAGGAAATACTTGCCATCTGCTCGCACACAGAATTTAACGGGAAAGTATATCAGCTAACAGATGAACTAAAAGCAAAAGCCAAACAAATCAGCGATGAGATGAACCGTAAAGGTATGAGAGTGTTAGCCGTCTCGCAAAAAAGCTATGTCGAGAAAAATGGCAATTTCTCTGTAAGTGATGAAAAAGAAATGGTATTGATCGGTTATCTGGCTTTTCTCGATCCCCCAAAGCCTTCCGCTGCAGAAGCTATCAAGCAACTGCACGAGCACGGCGTGGAAGTCAAGGTGCTGTCGGGTGACAATGACATTGTAGTAAAAGCAATCGCCTTGCAGGTGGGCATCGATACCGGACATTCGTTGACCGGTCCTGAAATAGAGATAATGGACGAAAACGCTCTGAAAGAGCAGGTAAAGACGACCACCGTATTTTCCAAACTGACACCCTTGCAGAAAACGCAAATAATCTCCATTTTACAAGAACAGGACAACACGGTGGGTTTCTTGGGTGATGGCATCAATGATGCGGCCGCACTGCGCCAGTCGGACATAGGTATTTCTGTAGACTCGGCCGTGGATATTGCCAAGGAAAGTGCCGACATCATTCTGCTGGAAAAAGACCTGATGGTACTGGAAGACGGCGTGATAGAAGGAAGAAAAACATTCGGAAATATCATCAAGTACATCAAGATGACGGCAAGTTCAAATTTCGGGAATATGTTCAGTGTCATGTTTGCCAGTGCATTCCTGCCTTTCCTGCCAATGATGCCTATTCATCTGCTCATCCAAAACCTGTTGTACGATATTTCCCAGACCACTATCCCCTTCGACCGTATGGACCCGGAATTCCTGAGGAAACCGAGAAAATGGGATGCATCGGACCTGAGTCGTTTCATGATTTATATCGGACCGATCAGTTCGATATTCGATATCGCCACTTATCTGGTGATGTGGCATGTATTCGGCTGTAACAGTCCTGAACATCAATCGTTGTTCCAGTCGGGATGGTTCATCGAAGGATTGCTTTCGCAGACTTTGATTGTACACATGATACGTACGCGGAAGATTCCGTTCATCCAAAGCCGCGCCACATGGCCTGTTATAGGAATGACGTCTTTAATCATGGTAATAGGCATTATCATACCGTTTACCTCTTTCGGGGCATCCATCGGTTTGCAGGCATTACCGCTAAGTTATTTCCCGTGGTTAATAGGGATACTGCTCTCCTACTGCATTCTGACGCAGCTCATGAAGAATTGGTACATTAAGAGATTTACACGCTGGCTATAAACAGAAAGAATCATGAAAAGAATAGTAATGTTATATGCGGTGCTCGCAGGGAATCTCCCCTGCATGCCCGCACAAGAAATCAACATGATATACACCGCAGAATGGCAACTCAATTTCCAAAAGAAAATGAATGTATGTAACCTGCTTCGACTTGATGCCAATATTCCTGCGCTGAAAGGTGGAGAAGTAAATGCAGCAACCATTCACCTATACAAAACAAGAACTGAACGCATTACCGGCGATTGGCAAGTGTTTTCAAACATCGAAGAAGATAATCTGTATGCCGGCATAGCCGTATTGGGATATACGCAACGGATTGGAAATACCCAACTATTTTGGGGGATACGCAATCTGAATGAAGATTACTTCATTGCTTCGGGCATGTCACTGTTCAGCAACAGTTCTTGTGGAATTTTTCCTACAATATCCGCCAACTATCCGATCGCCAATTATCCTTTATCCGGCATCTGCATTGATTATAAAATTCATCTCAACCATTGGCTCATTCAAAGTAGCATATATGGCGGAAAAGCGTACAACGGATGGAACAGACATAACAATCCATTCATCATTAACCTACGGGATAACGGAATTTTCAGTATTACAGAAAGTAATTATGGCACAGATTATGGCAGATATTTTATGGGTTTTGCTTTACACAACAGGATGCATTTATGTTATGAAGATGCAAAACAGAAAGTATTGGAGAAAGAAGAAAAAAAAGTAAGTTTCGCATGGTGGGCCTACCTTGAGCAAACACTGTGGAGAATAAAAAAACGGGAAATAAATCTATTGGCACAATATTCACAAAGCTATCACATCACAGACGGATGTACAAGGTATATGGAAATAGGTTCTACCTACAAACAATATGACAATCCAGAGAAAGCATACCACTTAGGAGTGTCGGTCCAATATGCCGGTTACACCTACGGGACAGAAGTTTCGACAGAAATGACTTACCGCAAACACTTCGGTACTGCTTTTTTCATACAACCCGCTTTCCATCTGGCAAGGAACAAATATGGTTGGCATTCTACGCTATCTGTACGTTTATCCTACATGATCAACTTTTCACCGAGAGAATAAGGTGATTGATAAAAGTTTTCATTTATAATTTGTGAAATAGTAGTAATTCTTTTCGTCTCTGTTGAACCAATGCCCATACTGCGTGTTCTCAAAGCAAAATAGAAAGTAATTTAGTTTTTAACCATTAAACCTTTTAAATTATGACTTGTAAAGATTCTCATTTTCTGATTGGATTGGGAGTAGGTTCAATCTTAGGAGCGCTGGCATACGGTTTTGCCCGCAGTTCAAGAGCTAAAAAAATGAAAGCAGAAGTATGCGATGCCCTGCGCAGAATTGAAGGACATACCGAAGACTTGCTAGAAACTGCTAAAGAAAAGGCATTACATGCCGGAGAAAGAGTAGCAGACAAAGTAGCAGACGAAACTTCTGCCATTGCCGGAAAAGCAAATGATCTCAAAGGCAAAGTACACTCGCTGGCCGACGAAGCAAAGAAGTAAACTAACCAATTCTGACCACAAAGGCAGAGAAAGACGGATAAATATCCGCTTTTCTTTGCCTTTTTTCTATCTTTGCGCGCATTTTACTAAAAAACAACACAATATAGATGAAAAGAAACAGTTATCTACTATTACTTATTTCTTACTTATCACCGGATGTCAGAAAGATCCGGTAGTTGACGAAAAAGAAGAAAACCTATTAGGAAAAATTCATTTAACCGGCAAAGAAGACTACAAACCGGAAGTATCCAGCTACATATTGCAGGATGACGAGCCGGAAAATGTTCTGTTCAACGAAGCAGAACGTAGCTTCAAATATAAAGAAGAAGATGTCACCCCACAGAATTATCCTGCAATTTGCCGGTATAGTCAGACTTCCAATTTAGGTGAAGCAATGAGCACGTATGGATTGGCTATGGACTTAATCGGAATCCATTATAAAAATGTATTTATCAGGTGTACTACTACGTTTCTACCTCCTTACTACTCTTCTTTTTTTAGTTCCTTACTAAGATTGTACGAGTTGTACAACTGGAGCAGCCTGAGTTGTACAACTCGTACAGTCTTGGTAGGCATCATAAAAAACAAAGGTAGTAAGATGACGAAGTTATGACAGTAAGTCGCGCACTGCGATGCTTATAGTTCATTTCCGAACCGTCATAAATAAATTCCTATAACAGCTATAGTACCTATTACTATATATAAGTTCTATAAATAATTAGTATAGCAAAAGCCCTTTTTAGTTCAATCGGGAACAATTGCATAGTTTATATGTTGTATCGTCATTTTCCCGCAGACCCAAACCGCCTACCTTTGCAACATCGGAAATCAAAAATAAAACTCTGATAAAAATAGTATGAAAAAGAAATTATTAACATTAGCAAGTTTGCTGATATCGGGAACGATTTTGGCACAAGACGGAGGAACAATTATGAGGAAGTATGAAAATCAGTTGCCACAAGAAGGCAGAGGAAATGTACACGTAGCTTATCAGGGAAAAGCTATCGACCAGATGATTTATGAATTCATGGAAGAACAGGGAATACCGGGCATGACGCTCGCCATCGTGCAGGCTCCTTACATCCCCCGTGTAGTAGGTTACGGAGTAACGGATTTTGAAAAAGGAAATTTAGCAGCCGCTAAAACCCTTTGGCCTATCGGTCCGATCTCTCAGGGATTTGCAGCCGTAGCAATCATGCAATTATACGAAAAGGGGAAATTGGACCTGAACGAGCCTATCGGAAAATACTTAAAAGATATTCCGGAAAGCTGGAAGAACATCCACATACTCCAACTGATGCAACATAGTTCGGGCATTGCCGATTATCGTTCACAAAAGGGTTTCGACGTATCCGCCGATTATCAGCCCGCACAATTGATAGAAATCGTAAAAGCTATTCCGCTGGCTTTTGAACCGGATACGGATGTGAAACAAAGCGCCACGAACTTCCTATTGCTGACATCCATTATCGAAAAGGCAGGCAAGATGCCCTACCACGATTTCGTTAAAAAGTATCAGATAGATTATCTCGGCTTACAACAGACTTACTTCGGAGAAGACCTTGCGAAAGTAAAGCAAGAGGACGTAACCACTACCGCCAATGTGCACCAGACTTTCAAGAAAGATAAAGATTATATCAACCCATCGGAAACGACCATAGGATATATAGAAAAGGATGGTAAACTGGTAGCCGCCCCTGCCGTCAGCCCGACAGCCATGAAAGGCTTCTCCGATATATGGGCATCAGCCGAAAACGTCAGCCATTGGGATATCGGCCTTGCCGGAGGTGTGTTGATTACCAAACCGGAAAACCGGAACATCATCTATAAACCTACCAAACTTGCCAATGGAAAGGTGGTTCCTGCCACGGCCGGATGGCAGTTCTACAATCACAAAGGATTGATGGATATCAAGGGAAATGTATCGGGACATTCAGCTTTCCTGAGTCGCTTCACAGATGCTTCGGAGTTGGTATGCGTCACCCTTCTTGCCAATAAGGAAGGTGTCGACCTGACCAATCTGGGACGCAAAATTGCTGCCGCCTTTGATAGCAACAAAATGGGCACAGGCGCTAATGACAATCTGCTTTATACTTACGAAAGCCAGTTCAGCGTAGCCGAAACCATGACACGCATCGAGCAGACATTGAAAACAATGGGTATCCCTGTGTTTGCCAAATTCGACCACGGAAAGAATGCCGAAGAGGTAGGTCTTGAACTCCGTCCGAACCAGGTGATTGTTTTCGGTTCACCCAAAGTAGGAACCAAACTGATGCAGGACAATCCAAGTATTTCCATTGAATTACCGTTAAAGATATCGGTATGGGAAGATAAGAACGGAAGCGTATGGGCCACATTCCCGCAAATGAAAGTGATGGCAGCAGAATATGGGCTTACAGGAGAGCCGGTAATTGGAAAGATGCAGGAGTTATTAGAAAAGATAGTTATTCAATCGGCGAGTGTATATTAAGACAGAAACACAAAAATCAAGATAAGAGGCTGCACTTCACACGTTGTGCAGCCTCTGTTTATCTTAACTCAATCATTTATCCGCAATGGAAGTACTTCTTCACCAATGCCAACATTGCATCCGGATTGTTCTGTATATCACTACGCAATGTCTTGTCATTATAAGAGCGCAGTTTACTAATAATTCCGTCAATCATTGCAGGGCTGAACACTCCGTACTGTTCAAAAGAAGCACGTTGTTTTTCCAGACAATCAGCAGAAGCGGCACAGCTATCGGGCAGTTGCGCCAGTTGCTTCAACTTGTCTTCATTCTCTTTCTTATGGATATTCACATTTACATACGTCTTTTCTGCAATATCCAAAGCATTTTCCATCTCAAAACCATGACGGCAAGCCACCGCCAATCCGGCTATCAATTGATATAAATCTGCCGAACCGTCGGGAGAACGCATTTCTACTGTCTGTTTTTGCGTAGTGTCATAGTGACTCGGGGCTTCCAGCGGATTAGCCAACATACACATATCCGTCTTTGCCGACCAGCCCAACGGTACACGTACCAATACGGAACGGTTGCGGTCGCCCCAACAGATATTTGTCGGCGCCTCTTGGTGCGGAACAAGGCGGAAATAAGAAGTAGGATTGGTATTACCGAAAGCAGTAATAGAGGGTGCCAGTTCCATCATTCCGGCTATGGCTTTGCGGGCTGTCTCGGAAAGTACACCGTCTTTCAACATCTGATTCTGCCCGTCCTTCATGATACGCATATGTATATGCAGACCGGAGCCAGCTTTTCCTGTTGTGATTTTGGGCGCAAAGGTTATGTCGTATCCGTACTGATAAGCCAGGTTACGGATAACCCATTTAGCTATCATCAGTTGGTCGGCAGCATGGTCGGCACGTACCGGCAGGAATTCGATTTCATTCTGCTCATAGATTTTTCCATCGAGAGTGAAGTTGCCCACTTCGGAATGACCATACTTAATTTGCCCGCCTGTCCGCGCAATGTGCAACATACAGTCCGTACGGAAGTCATTGAACTTGGCATAAGGAGCCGATTCATGATAGCCACGTTGGTCGGTAGCTGGAAACAGTCCATCATCCTCTGATATCACATAATATTCCAGTTCGCCCATAGCTTGAAACTCCATTCCCGTGACATCGGTAAATGCCTGACAAGCCTTACGCAGGGTATATTCCGGAGAACTGGCCAGCAATTCACCATCTTTATTGAAGTAAGAACAAAGCATGGAGAGTGTAGGTGTCTCTGCAAAGGGATCGATGAAAGCTGTGCTGAAGCGCGGAACGACATACAAATCGCTGCTACCTGCCTCAATAAACGGGAACAAGCTGGAACCATCTACACGTTCGCCACAAGTAAGTATGGCATCGAGATAGGCGGCATCGTTAATGACAAAGTTCAATGTCTTCAGTCGTCCGTCGGCTGCGGGATACATGAAGTTCACCATGCGAATTTCATTCTCTTTGATATAGGAGATAATGTCTGCTTTCGTAAATTCGGAAGCCGGTTTTTGAAGAGCAATCACCAGTTGATTGGCGCTCATTGATAGTTCTTGATTCATAATACCTTGGTTGTTTTTTAAGTTTATTGTTATGGTCAACAAAATATTGTCATGTAATGATTCCCCACAAAGATAATATATATAATAATAATCCGGTATAATGAAGAACACAAAAAAGAAAATAGAATGAAACTTTGGCAGGGCAGCAACAGAATAAACTATTTGCGTTTCCGTACTGTTTACAAATAAGAAGAGAAAGCTCACGTTTGAACAGGCTTGCATGGATATGCATAGCCTCCGGAATTATTTTGCCTTTTTGAGGTTTGGCCCGCTTTCGGCGGATGAAGAAGTATCTGGGTCATATCCCCACTTGACGTAAACGGCTCCCCAAGCGAATCCCGCACCGAAGGCCGTGAAAATCAGCTTATCGCCTTTCTTCAGCTTATCTTCAAAATCCCAGATGCAAAGTGGAAGTGTGGCTGCGCTTGTGTTGCCATAACGCTCAATATTAACCATCACCTTTTCGGTTGGCACTTCCAGACGTTGTGCCACCGCACTGATTATGCGCTGGTTAGCCTGATGGGGAATCACCCAGGAAAGTTCGTCTTTACTCAGGTGATTTCTCTCAATAACAGACTCGCAAGCCGATGACATGTTGGCTACGGCATACTTGAATACGGTGCGCCCCTCCTGATAAATATAGTGCATATGATTATCCATTGTATAATAGGAAGGAGTGCATACAGAACCGCCGGCTTTGATATGCAGGAAAGGCAATCCTTTGCCGTCTGTTCTTAAAACGGCATCCATCACCCCATAATCCTCGGTGGTAGGTTCCAGCATGAAAGCGGCTGCCCCGTCACCAAAGATCGGACATGTGGCACGGTCGGTATAATCTATTATTGATGACATTTTATCGGCTCCCACCACGATAATCTTCTTATAGTTTCCGGAACGGATAAAGTTCGCTCCCGTCTCCAGTGCATACAAAAAGCCACTGCAAACAGCTTGCATATCAAAAGCGAAAGCGTGCGTTAAGCCCAACTTTTCACACAAGATGGAGGCCGTCGAAGGTAAACGGTAGTCAGGAGTGGTAGTAGCTACAATCACCAGGTCTATATTTTCCGGAGCAGATTTTGTGCGCTGCATCAATTGCTTCACCGCTTTACGAGCCATATATGAAGTTCCACGTCCCTCCTCGTTCAGAATACGTCTTTCCTTTATGCCAATGCGTCCCATAATCCATTCGTCAGTGGTATCGACCATTTTAGAAATCTCACCATTTGTCAAGATATAATCGGGTACATACCCTCCGACTCCTGTAATTACCGCATTTACCTGCTTCATTAGTGATATAGTTTAGTGCATTATGAATTAAGTGATTAATAGCATCACTGATAAAATCCGGACGCAAATATACAGAAAAGAGGATGAATTCCAAGAATTGACCGGAAAACAGTTATTCTTTTACCAATGAAAAGGAAAATTTGACCAAAATTTAGTTGAATGTTATTTCCAACTCTCAATATCAGTTATTCCGGAAACAAGTATTTAAGATATTTTCGTATATTTGCGCATTGCAACAACCAAACTAGATTACAATTTAAACAGATTTATCATAATGAATACTCAAACCTACCCCCGTACAAATGATTTTCAGACTATCTACCTGAATACAATTATTAAAAATCCGAATATTATTGTGGGTGATTACACGATATACAATGATTTTGTGAATGATCCTACGTTGTTTGAGAAAAACAATGTGTTATATCATTACCCTATCAATAAAGACCGACTGGTAATCGGTAAATTCTGTTCCATCGCTTGCGGCGCCAGATTTCTTTTCAACAGTGCAAACCATACTCTGAAGTCATTGGCAAATTATACATTTCCACTATTCTTTGAAGAATGGGGGTTAGATAAAAAGGATGTAGCCTCAGCGTGGGATAATAAAGGAGATATTATTATTGGCAATGACGTGTGGATAGGCTATGAAGCAGTAATTATGAGCGGAGTGCATATAGGCGACGGGGCAATTATAGCATCACGAGCCGTGGTGACTAAAGATGTGCCTCCCTATACAATAGTAGGAGGAACCCCGGCAAAAGAAATACGGCCACGCTTCGATGCGGATACCATTGCCCGATTGCAAGAATTGCAATGGTGGGACTGGCCTGTTGACAAAATACGCCAATGCCTGCCATTTATAATGAACGGAGAAATTGATAAACTCAAGCATTCTACGTTCCAGTAAACTCTTGAGAGATTACAACGGCAGTCATCGAAGATGAAACGAAAAAAACGGTATAGAAGCCCCACAGCCTTCTATACCGATAATTATTTGACGCACCCTGTCAGAGTACGATTACTGATGCATCTCATTTCCTTATAGGCACCTCGATGCTCTTTAGGCAATAGTTATCGAAGAATCCAGATAAACGTCCTGAATCGCATTCAACAATTGGATTCCCTCTCCCATTGGCTTTTGGAACGCTTTTCTTCCGCTGATCAGTCCCATTCCACCGGCACGTTTATTGACTACCGCTGTAACAACAGCATCACGCAGATCCGATTCTCCGTGAGACTCACCACCCGAATTAATCAGCCCTACACGCCCCATATAGCTGTTAGCCACCTGATAGCGGCAAAGGTCAATAGGGTGCGATGTTGTAAGTCCGGAATACATTCTTTCATCCGTTTTACCGAAATGAATGGCTGTGAATCCTCCGTTATTGGAAGGAAGTTTTTGTTTTACGATATCAGCCTTGATTGTCACCCCGATATGGTTAGCTTGTCCGGTAAGGTCGGCTGCCGCATGGTAGTCAGTACCATCTTTCTTGAAATCATTGTTTCTCAGATAGCACCATAAAATAGTCGCCATACCTAACTCATGCGCATACTCAAAAGCCCGCGAAATTTCAATAATCTGACGACGGCTCTGTTCCGATCCGAAGTAAATAGTGGCACCTACCGCTACCGCACCCATATTCCATGCCTCTTTCACTGTTCCAAACAGTACCTGATCGTAAGAATTCGGGTAAGTCAGCAGCTCATTATGGTTCAGTTTCACTACAAAAGGTATTTTGTGGGCATATTTGCGAGCCACGGCTCCCAATATGCCGAATGTAGACGCAACTGCATTACAGCCTCCTTCGATAGCCAGTTTTACTATATTCTCAGGATCGAAATAGATTGGGTTCGGAGCAAATGACGCCCCGGCTGTATGTTCTATATCCTGGTCGACCGGCAAAATGGAGACATATCCGGTATTTGCAAGGCGTCCATGACCATACAAGGTTTGCAGACTGTTAAGCGTACGGACATTCCTGTCAGAGTCCAGCCAGATCTTATCAATCATATCAGGACCCGGAACATGAATTAATTTCTTATCTATCGTCTTACACGTATGGTTCAGGTAATATTCTGCCTGTTGTCCCAACAAATCAATTGTTTTACTCATATCATATCCGTTTTTAAATTATATGATAAGAAACAGTTTTCCTTTGTTTATTGTTTCGCCGTTTCACAGAATAAACCGATTACGTCTTTCAGCAATGCGCTGCAAGCGCCAATCTTGCCATTAAGTAGCACACAGTCGATTCGGCTCCCTGATTCAAATTAATGTTATTCTCCTCCAATCCATCATAACAACCTCCGGTGGCCGGATTGTAAATAATCTGATGCAAATGGTTATTCCCCAAAAACCAGTTAAAAGCATCAGTTTGCATACGAAGGTATTTTTCCTCTTTAAATACCTGATAGAACGTACCTAAAGCAATCACAGTTCCCGCCACATCCACCGGTTGTTCTCCAAATCCATGATGTCCTTCTCCTTTATGCATCCATCCCTGGTTGGAGATCACTTGAAGACAATTTCCCACAAATAACTTCTTCAATAAGAATTCGAAAGCTTCCCCAGCTATCTGCTTATATTCCTCCCGCCCAATAGCCAAATAAGCCATCAGCATTGATTCCGGTAAAATGCCGTTGTCATAAGTGAGATATGTTTCAAACCACAACCAGTCTCCACTTGCCGTCCGGCGATTGCACTGAACAAGTTTATTGGCCAATAGCCCTATATAAGCATCCGCCTGGGTCGACGGACACACACGGGTGTAATAATATAGCCCTTCGAGCATAAAAGCTATGCCCCGGGGAGATTCTATCCGACTGAACTGTTGAAATGTCCGCTCAAAAACAGCCACTGCTTCTTCTTTCCATAAAGCCGGGAAATGTGCCGAACAAGAGATAAAATATCCCAAGGCACAAATAGCCCGCCCGTTACTATCTTCCAGCCCTACTTCTTGATTTTGTGGGGTGAACAACCCATCCTGATCCACATAATTCAGAAAAGAGCCATCCGGCTGCTGACAGTAACGGATAAAATTCAGATACGTCCTGATATAACGTTCTTTCACCTTAGTTTTTCCGGTGGCAACGACTTGGCACATTACTATCAGTGCACGTGCCGTATCATCCAGCGTATATCCCGTAGAACTATCCGGCCGATTCCCTTTCGCAAACTGAATAATTCCCCATTGCCGACTCATACGTCGGATATGAGAAGTATTCACGGGAGGTAAAGAGTAAATCAACTCTTCCTCCGCCTTGCCGGTTTCCTGAAAAAGCAATGTGTAGGCAATTGCTACATTTTCCCAAGCTGTAGCTGCCGTCTTCTGCAACCCCACCAGCTTCATCTCAGTCCGCAGACTTTCATCGGCAAGCAAACGATTGGCAGCTATGGACAATTGAACCGAGTCTTTAAAGTCAAAGATGATGCCGGAATCATCATTCAGCAATTCCAGTGCATGCGGAATAGGAGTAGCTATGATGGGACAGCCGCAACTGATAGCATAAACAAATGTCCCGCTGACTGCCTGATTCGGGTCGCTTGAAGTAAAAAGGTACACATCTGTCAACTGCAAATATTCCAACAGAACAGGTAATTCAAGATACTGATTGATGAAGAGTACATGTTCTTCCAGATGCAGTTCTCTTATTTTTACTTTCAACAGATTGCGATACTTCTCTCCTTCCACCTTCAGCACTCCCGGGTGCGTTTTTCCGATGATAAGAAAGATGACGGAAGGATTCTCTTTCACAATATCCGGCAAAGCATCTAAAGTAGTCTCTATGCTTTTTCCGGAACTGAGCAGACCAAAAGTAGAAAGGACACGCCTACCCGAAAGTTTATAATAATTCTTCAGCATATTCTTATCCTTAAATGACACCAGATGAGTGCCGTGAGGAATCACCTCGATTTTATCATCATCAGCATGATATACCCGCAGCAAGATGCGCCGGGAATTTTGTGTCATGACAACAAGATGCTTACAGGCAGCTATCATTCTCCTCACACTTCCATACATGTCAAGAGAAGGTTGCGAAAGGACTGTATGGAAAATAAGGATCACCGGCTTGGAGAGTTGCTCCAACATTTCAAGGAAAGCTTCTTCCTGCTCAGCATACAATCCGAACTCATGCTGCACAAGCACAATTTCAATTTCAGATTCTTCATTCAACTGCCTGGCCAGAGCAGCGAAAGCCGATGCATCCGAAGTATTGAGCACATACTCTACAGCCTGCTTCCGGGTGTAGGCATATTTCTCCGTGTCAGTCTCTACTGCACATATTCTGATGGAATAAGAATTTCCAAACTTAGACTGAATGGCCCGGACCAAATCCTGGGCAAAGGTGGCTATACCACATTCACGAGGAGGATAAGTAGTGATACATACTATTTTTCTCATTTAATTTGTTTTATTAATTCATCCAGTAACTCTGTCAGTTGCACTGACACACAGGCGACATATTTATCGGCTGCCCCATAGTATATATAGAGTGTATCACCAAACAAGGCAGTGCCCGTGGGGAAACAGACTCTATTGACTACACCGGACAGTTCATATTCTGTCGTGGGAGTGAACAACGGATAAGGCAAACGGGCTATTTCAATAGCCGGATTGTCTATATCCAGTAAAGCCGCACATGCGGAATAAACATAGCCGGAAGGAGTATCATAAACACTATGATAAATCAGCAGCCAACCGGCGCTTGTCTCTATCGGCGGACAACCGGCTCCGATGTAACTTGACTCATGGTCGTGATAAGGTGCCAGCAAAATACGTTTCGTAAAATTCTGGTAATACCTTTTCCAAAATTCTTTCGTCAACATATTCAGGCGTTCCACTGCCACGTACTGGATATCGGGACGGATACGATGCATGAAGTAAAACTTCCCATTGATTTTACGAGGGAAGAAAACCACATTCTTATCCATCATATAGAGCGGATGCCCTTTCTCATTAGTCGCTTCGCGCTTATTGCCCGAACGAAAATACTTACCGATAATTGCTTGTTGGGTACGAAGCAACTCACGAAACTGCGGATAAGTAATCTGGGAAGTGATAATGCCCTGCTTCTCAAAATGCCTCAAATCAGAAGAGAGTGCCAAAGCCCCTACTGCACTATAACCATCGTAAGCCGTATAAGTGAGGTAGTAAAGACCATCGATTTTCACGATTCTAGGGTCTTCCACCCCCTGACTTTCATAACTATATTCAGGAACCAATAAGGGAACTGCCTCTCTTTCCACAACCTTCAAAGGTCCCTCAAGCCGACAATACCCAATGGAAGAGTGGTTTCCTTCTCTTACAGCACGGTAGAACATATGCACGGAATTTCCTTCGGCTATCACTGCCGGATTCATCACTCCCTCATTCTCAAAATCAAGCGAAGTGGCTTCCAGGATAATACCCTCTCTTTTTACAGATATCATTATGTTTTGGGTATTAGGCTCATTCCTTTATTACTCTTGCTCTCTCTTTCTCTCTGATACTCAGTCAGCACTTTTATCTTATTCTCTGACTTTTCTTTCTTGACTTCTTTCTTTCTCTCTTTACCTTTCATAATTCATTTCTTTTTAGGATAGTTTATACTCGGGGATAAAATAGGCGGGATTTTTCTTTTCTGCAAGTTACGATAATAATCCACAGAAATATGATAAAGCGCTGATTATTGTCCTTTTATAACAGATTAATACAATTATAGCAGTGAATGAGGCAATCCGTCTGCAGTTTTTGGATAAAAGACTATTTTCGGGATTGGAAAATATAAAAGATTAGCATAAAACAAAAAACATCCGCGATAAACAACTGATAGCTATGCATATAATGAAAGTACCTCTTTCGCCATCTCAATTCTTTCATTAAGATATGTGCAAACAGTTTTCCACTCATAATAAGGAAAACGGGAAGTTGGAACAGGAAGTGCCACTTCTTTTTCATTCAAAAGGATTTTCACCCATATTCTACGATCCTTGTCATGATAAAAAATCCATTGTACATTAGCAGCCATTGGAGAAATCTCATAATCTTTCCAATATTTGGAAACAGAATCAGGAACAGAAACTTGAACATCTACTCCTTCTACACCCATTAATGCTACAAAAGGAATAACTGTTTCCGCATGAGCAAAGCGAAAGTTCGCCCGGTTATCCGACTTGCCATTTATCACTTCATCAGCCGAATGAATGAATTCTGCCAGCAAAGGCCATGCAATTGCAACAGGCAGCAGCTTCCCGACCGGTGCTGAACTCTTACTCATATATTGCCGCAAATTCTGAGTCTGCCAGTAATTACACCATTCGTCCACTGTGAAAAGATCATCCAGACTTGTCAGAACACCTGTATCCGGAAGTATGGCAGCCACGGAGAATAAATCCATGACAAATTCCTCTGCTTTTTTATCTGTCTCTTGTTCCGATTCAAGAAAGAAGTTTTTCATGATAGGAGCAGGAGATATTTTTTTACTCACAAAAGTCTCATATATAAGACGCCAATCACCATTTTCCTTATAATTAACATAAGATTGGTTTAAATCGAAGAAGCGAAGAATTCTATTATATTGTCTCCCTTCATTGCTTTGTATGCGTAAAGAAGAATTATGCTGCGCCATGCAGGCAAGAAACGCATCCATACTATGTATACACCGGGGGACATAAGTCGATATTGCCTGCACTGCGGCTGAATCACTGAATAGCTGAGGGTAGTGTTCCATCATACGTCTGGCAATTCCTCGCTGTTCCCACTCTCCCACTGCTGATAATTCTCCCCAATGTCCCTCAAAAACTTCAGACAAATGCCGCAATTTGACAAGTAATGTTACCCCCTCTGTTGTCAGTCTGTTTTCTTGTTGAGCCGACTCCAGTGCCTCCTTCACTTTATTCAAGGCCTTTCCCGATGTTGGAAAACGGGCTCCATGTCTTCCCAGATGGCTAATATAAAACGGGACCATACCATCCTGACAAAAGCCGGATGAGTCTTTCACTACAGGATATGGCATGGCTGTTCCTGCATATTGTTGTATTCCGGTCTGTCCCCATATGATAGAAACAGGGCAAAACATAAAAATTCCAATTAACAATAATCCTTTCATATCATAAACCCATTTTATGTATAGACTATAAACGATGAAAGAAGGATTATGTTTATCCAAACTCCGAGAAGGAAAAAATATGCCGTATAATTTGGCTATTAAAAATGTCGTTCGTTATTTTGCGAACAACAAATAAATAAGGAGAATTGAAGTGAAAGAGAAACAGAACAGTCTTTTGATAAAAAAAGGAAACCATCAGATACAATGGAAAAATCTATTCCGAAGAACATAGACGAAGATTTGAAATCAAGAATGATATTTTCAAGATTGAGAAAAGTTCGAGTAATGATAATAAATTAGTGCTGACAATAAACAGGCAACCAATAAGCGAATGGTTCAAAGAGCAATAGGAGAAACTTCGGCAAGGTTTGCGACAATCAGCAGAAGAACCAAGAAAAAGTAGAGGATTCAAGTTATAATTCCGTTCTATATAATGCAAAACATCAATAAAATAACTATTTTCGCATACGGATAGGGGCAAATCTTTCCAAGACATAAGAGAAAAGAAGAAACGTTATGTTTATCTTGTAGGTGAAAACGTAGGAAATTTTCAGGCTGATGCAAGAGATAGCATAGTGGTTCTCACGCATATAGCGTGGGCTGCTATTGTTACATCTGCATCAAAGGTTTCCTACGACCTTCACTTAGACGTGGCATAGTCGGCTCACGTTTTTTCATTATAAATTTAATAACCCAATAGAGCCTATAGGGGAATTATACGAATATGAACAAACTGTTTATACCGTTTATGGTGGTTATTTGCTTGCTTTTTACGGCTTGCGACAAGGATAAGATTTTACCCGGTGGACCCATGGTGTGGTCGTATGAAATCCTTACGCCCGATAATGTTGAGTATACGGGTGCCACTGTAGCATGGGTTCCTGAATATTACTTCAAAGCAAACAGCAAGGAGGGCGATATTGTAATGACTTGCGAGAATTTCGATGTACTTAATCCTATATCAGGCGATTCTTACACATACGATTGTGAATGGGCAACACTCAAGGTAGAAGCCAATCAGTTGAAAATTCATTTCCCTCCTTATGTTTCGGAAGCTCCAGATGCATACGAAGAGATTAGAATCTCGACAAATGATGGAAAGAGAAAAGCACATACAGTCATCTGTTTGTCCAGAACCTTTAAAAAAGAAGAACAACCAGATCCCAAACCAGAGACTTTGCCAGAAGATGCTAAGTTCAAGATGATTATGGGAGATTTCACTCCCTTGATGCACCTTGACAGCCCATTGCCGGCACCGCTCGACCTGATAACTTTCAGAATCACGGACATAAACGGTCATTATATGCCTATAGGTTTTCCAGAGTTTACACAATATTACGATTCTATTGTGTGGAGTGCAGATAATTTCCCTCATACATTCAAAGTCTATGAAAGTGATGTTACAGCAGAAGGAACAGGAGAGCATCTTACTACACAATGGGGGTCACACTTCTTCAAGAGTGGTACTGTAAAGAACCATCTTAAAGGCTACCGCCATGGAAAGGTTGAATATGAAACCTCTCTCAATATAACGCTGTATGAACGCGACTTCTTAGGGCTTGATTGGAGTGTAATCGTCTTACAGAACCCACAGAACCTAACAGCCTATTGCCGACTGGATAGAGACTATGAATATAAGGTGTATGACATTGTTGCAAAGAACAATGCTCCCTATTCTCAAATCATCCCGATAAATCACAAACTGCTATCAGATTCTGACTTTCTACCAACAACACAAAAAGCCATCAATACATTGATGAAGAATAATGTAGGCGAGGGACAAAATGCCAAAGGGAAAGAAAATTTATTCAAATGTCTGCCCGAAAAAGGAGTGAAAGCTGAATTGTATTGGGAAAACAAAACCACTCGTATGTTGATGTTGCATCAGTTTTCTGATGACACCGACGAATTAACCACAGAGGTGTATTATTTACATGTAGAACCTAAATGACATATGAATATGCCTCAATCATCAACAATGATACTTATCATATCCCGGCTCAATTCCTAAGTAATTTATTTCATACAGCGAATTTATAATGGTAAATGAATTGAATAAAGAAATGGATGTGGATAAATACAAAATAAGAAGTTGGTCTAAAGATGATTTTTCCACTTTAGCTAAATATCTTAATAATAAAAAGATATGGGATAATTGCCGTGATAGCCTACCATATCCTTATTCTGAAAACGACGCGCAACAATTCATCCTGTTCGTTTCAAGTCAAAACGAACAAAATAATTATTGTATCGAAGTAAATCAGGAAGCGGCTGGTAATATAAGTTTCGCTCGTGGTATAGATGTAGAGCGCTACAATGCAGAATTAGGTTATTGGCTTGCTGAACCATATTGGGGTAAAGGGATTATGACCCAAATGTTAGCACTGGCTATTAGCTGCTATTTTCATCATACAGATGTGATGCGCATTTGTGCAAATGTTTATGCTGGTAACATAGCATCGATGAGAGTATTAGAGAAAATAGGTTTTCGTAAATGTGGCATAAATCCGAAATTTTGGATTTATCGCACAATTTCAAGAACCTGATGTTCAATACACGCCATGCAAGAGTTTCCGGTCTGGGCAACCCCGAAGGAAGCATGAAGGCCATGAACATGCTTTTTGCCATCCGTACCATACAGGAGCGCACAGGCAGGGATTTGGGGGCCACTTTCCTGTCCGGCACGACCATTTCCAACAGCCTGACGGAACTCTATCTCCTTTTCAAATATCTCCGTCCGAAGGAAATGGAACGGCAAGGGATTACCTGTTTTGACGGCTGGGCGGCCGTCTATGCGAAGAAAAGCACGGACTTTGAATTTTCCGTGACCAACCAGGTCGTGCAGAAAGAGCGTTTCCGCTATTTTATCAAAGTGCCGGAACTCGCCAATTTTTATGCGGAGATAACCGATTACAAAACGGCCGAAGACGTAGGGGTTGACAGGCCGGAACTCAACGAGCAACTCTATCACATACCGCCCACTCCCCAGCAGGAGATTTTCATTCAGAAACTGATAAAGTTCGCTGAAACCGGGGATGCAGCCTACATAGACAGGGAACCTTTGTCCAAGGCGGAAGAAAAGGCACAGATGCTGATCGCCACCAACTACTCGAACAAGATGTCGCTTGACATGCGGCTGATAGACCCTGAATACGGCGATAATCCGGGAAACAAGGCGTCCCATTGCGCAGCCAAGATTGCGGAATATTACTATAAATATCTCGACCAGAAAGGCACACAGTTCATTTTAACAGATAGTCGCATAGGTACATAATACTAAATAGTTGGTATATTGATAGATACTACCAGCATAAGCTAAAAACGAGAAAATACATTAAGAATATTTAACTATTGACTCTGCCTTTTCTAGCTCTGATTTCACTGTGTTAGGCGTGTCTGGAGCTGATTTTGTGTTTACACCAACATTTTTAGATTTTCAAATCTACCAACCGTGAAAAGTTCAGGGGGGTGTGGTTAGAAGGCTCATACCCCTAAAATTTTACCCCATACCCCTATAAAGCCTAGAATCCCCTCCCTAGCTATCTAGGCACTACATATCATTACTATCTTTTCTTTTATGTGTCGGCTCTACCTCTAAGGCTAGAGTAGGCTTCATCATAAGCATCTATAAGCAGCACGGAATATAGATTGTGTGGTACATTATTAATTATTCTCCTTATCATCTATCTCTCTTACTTCACTAATAAGAGTAGTGAGTATCTGGTTAACCCATATACAAGCATCAACTATATCACATTCCTCTTCATAGTCAAAGATAACTCTATCTATCATTCCATCTAATAGCCATTCTGTAAAATCCTCTTCCTTTACCTTATACTCCTTCCCTAAGAATCCTTTGTAGCCAGTATCTATAGTATAATCAAAGGCACTGCTAGCTTTATTGGAATCATAGCCGGAATGAACATAGGTACAACAATACTTATATAGCTTCTGTAATCCGTTGTATCTTTTATCCAACCATCCTATTAACTTACCATAGCTCAGAGATTCACCATTAACATCAAACTGATTAATAGCTCTTCCTTTCTTATACCGATTCAGATACACACTCTTATCATCATATAGAGTATAGGCATATAGGAAGGCTGCTATATCTATTAAATTCCGTATGATTACAATAGGCACTAATCGCTTACTGCTATAGCCATAATCTATCTTCATCAAGTCTATAAAGGAAGTGTTAAGCTCATTGATGATTTTAGTATTAGGATATATCAGCATATTCTCTGCCGAGTTAAGACTACCTATAAGATAATGGATGCTATCACCAACCTTGATAGGCTTGCATCCATATTTATAAGTAGATAACTCCTTTAACCTCTTATCTAATTCAGTCCTAGGAGTAACTGTATCTAATACATCTTCTAGATAAGTCATTTCGATATAATATAATCTTCTGAAGCCAGATAAAAAGAAAGAGCTGGAGCTGTGATAACTCCAACTCTTCCACGCTGTAGAGCTAGTGAGATTACTCACCGAGAGCTGCTAAAGCTGCTTTAAGTGCTTCCTTATCCACACCTGCCAGAAGCTCCATCTGGCTAGCTTTCTTCAGAGCCTTGCAGTTCTGAATCCACTGAGTGTAGATAGCTATACGACCATCACACCACGATACCAAGTCGGAAGCCGTAGCTCCTTCCTTGAACCACATACCATACTGCTGTGCCATCTTAGCACGGTTAGACACTTCGTGAGCAGCCTCTACTGCTGCACCATTCATTACATTCTCTTCCATTTCTTTCTGAGTTTTGAGATTAGTTCGGCAATATCACCGAGTATTCAGCTCAAAGCAGACTAACCTAGTAATGAAGGATAGTGCAAAGGTACAAAGAAAATCCCACACCAGCAATAGCTAATGTGAGATTCCTTCACTTATACTATCTCTATCTCAATAGATTCACCTCTTTTATAGGCTGCATCTAACAGCTTATATAGCTTCTCAAAGTAATACTAACTGCTAGTTACACCACCTACCACTGTATTCTTACCTACTATGATACATCCGGCACTACTATCAGCATTAGAGCCTTTATGTATTAGGATTCCATCAAATCCCTTTACATTGAGTAATCTAGGCATCCTTCCATTACAGAAGCTCTTATAATATGGCTTCTAGCTAAACTTAGGACTGATAACACCCATAGCTATCTTATAAGTGCCAAGTGGAATAGCGGTCTAAGCATATACCTTAGTAGCCTTAATCTTCTCTAGAGAATCCTTATCAGTTAATCCTCTATCCTTATCCTCTACAGTATCACAGAAGTAAACACCATCTATATAGAACTTGCCTATACTGTATGTGGCTTTCTTATACTTCCGATTCAGAGTTATCTTCATCTTCCTTCTTATTTAGAGCCTTCTCTATCATCTTCTCCATAATCTTTATAGAGTTTGTACTGTATTCACCCATCTTATTCTTAAAGTAAATACTAACTCCAAAGATACCGCCAGCAGTCATAAAGGCTTCAGATATATAGATAAGTGAGCCAGTAGCAATAGTAGCAGTTAAGGCAAATGATAGGAAGGCTAGAATAATTCCAGAAGCAATAAGCACAATAGCCATCACATACTGAATCTTATCCTTAGCTCCTAAATCCTTCCAATGTTTTTCTAATTCCATTAAAAAGAGTGTTTAGTTTATTAAAGTGTTTAGTTCATCTGAAAGAGATAACCGATAACTGTAATATTAATGGCTCTGATACCTCCACCATCACCACCCCAATAGTTGTTAGTCCAGCTATCATTATCCCCATTAGCCTAGTGTAATTCTCTAATCTTAAATTTCTTATCTTCATAATAGGCTTCAAACCAGTGTGCGCCATCACTTCTACCACTAAGAGAAGTGCTAGAACTGTGAGTAGATTTAGTAACTGTATCATTATTTGCTGTATCTCCACTCATTTCCTAAGTGACGTGAATAGCATTAATGTAAG
The DNA here is from genome assembly GCA_905215555.1 of uncultured bacterium. Taxonomy (GTDB): domain Bacteria; phylum Bacteroidota; class Bacteroidia; order Bacteroidales; family Bacteroidaceae; genus Bacteroides. Next base: position 141,717 of record CAJMQU010000003.1, on the reverse strand, counting down.
CAGAAGTATTATCGGCAAATGTAGGAGTTATAGAAAGAGTACCACCATCAGCAAAAATAGCCAAGTTAGTAATAAGCTCCGATTTACACCCCTCAAAAGTAAAGGTATTAGTAGCACTAGAATAACTAAATTTCTTAATCTTTCCGGCTAGTAATACTACTGGATGCTGATAGTTGCCATATCTCAACACTTTCAGCTAATCCTGCATAGATTTAAGAGTATTGTTTATTTCTGCCAAATCCATCCCTGCTATATCTCCACTTATATCTGATACAGTTTCCTTTAGCTTCTCAATCTCATCGGCATTAGCCTAGATATTGGTAGTATTGTTTGTAATGGCTGTAGTATGATTATTTACTGTAGTGGTGAGATTAGCTATCTTAGTTTCAGTGGTGCTTACTCTGCCTTTAAGAGTGTCTATTTCCGTCTTATTGGCTGCTATGTTGGTGGAGTTATTTGTAATCCTAGTATCATAGCCTTTTAGAAGCTCTACTATATCTGTCTTAGCCTTAGTAGTAGGGTGTGGAATATATAGATGCTGTTTAGCATAAATATCATTAGCTTCAACTTCATTAGAAGTAATCTTTAGCTCTACAGTTAGATTACCTCCACCAGTTTCTACCTCTTCATCTTCACCATCACCATCATCTGAATCATAAGAAGGTGGAACAATAGCCTAGATAGTAACATTACCGTTTACTACCATAGAGCCATCTATATCATCACCGCTATCATACTATCCCCAAATAGTCCTATCATTACCACCTCCCCTAGTAGGTATATCAACGCTTCCACTAGAAGAGCCACCACCATTTATAATAGTAGTGCTGCCGGATTTTCCTCTATCGTATTTAAGTAGCTTCATAGTTGTAAGTATTTGCTTTCTCAATTAAGTTAAGAGCCATCTTATTACTTTTATAGTCAATTTCAATAGTATCTACTATGAAATGTTTACCGCTAAGAGTTTTATCTGTTAGTAAAGTCCACGGCTTAATATTAAGACTGTTTTTCAAATTACATTCAAACAGTATTCTAGGCTCTTCATATTGAGATACATTCTTTATAATAAAATGCTGTTCCTGCCTTAGAGATAACCTAGTAGATTGATTATAAGTCCTATCTAAGTAATTGGAAGTAGAACCTACTAGATAATCTACAGTGGAATAAGAAGGCGTTTTAGCATCATAAGTACATATCTTAAACTTGATTTCATCCATAGCCTTAACACTGCTTAGAGAAGATACATCATTAGTATAGACTGTATCAGAGCTAGCAGCATCATCATTCATAGCATCATCAGCATAGCCTACAGTTATATCCAATCCCTTGAATAATACTACTTTTGGCTTGAATCCGTTATAGCTGTTCTTTTTATCTCTCTTATTATTCCTAGCCCATTTACCTTTAGTGTCTTTATTGGCGTAAACAGTCCATTCTACATTTCCGTAAAGGTTAGAATCTGGTGGAGCAGGAATGTAATAGCCATCTTCCTCTACTCCCCATAAAGCACCACAGTTATTATAAAACTTCTAATCTTTATCCTGCCAATCATCTACCCTATGCTCTGAAGTCGGGTCACCATAGAATATCTTAAAGTAAGAAGGGGTAGTAGTCCAATCTCCCTAAGTCTTATAATCACCTTCACAATTCCAATAGTAGTTACCCCATTTCAATCTTGCCCAGAAATATCCCTCATTAGAGTAAATAGAAGTTTTCTTTTCATCTTTGTGCCTATATACTGTACCATTCATAGGGAATGGAGCATTATACATATAGTGTCTTATCACAGTTCCTTTAAGCACTATATAGCCACCATCACCACCAAAGATAGTAGGCATATTCTTTTTAACAGTGAAGTAGGGATAATCTCTAACTTTATCGTGTTCTATGTGGTTAGTGTCTTGATTCAAGCATAGAATGTAATTAACCAACTTCTTACTTCCGATATTGGCAATAAATTTAATCCCTCAAAATTGCACAACATAATTAGCTGAATATCAACTTATTACAAATTTGCCGATTTTTATTAAGAAACAAAACAGGAACAAGATTGTGCTTTTAAGAGATTTCCCATTTTTTTGTTTTCATTGTGTTTCTTTCCTTGCACTTGCTTATACTCTCAACGTCTTTCATCCATTTTCGACATCATTTCTGCCCACCCTGTCCGAACGTCTCATCATCGAATAATCATTGCAGCCAAAAGAAAAAAACAAGTCATTTCTTGGAGTCTTTACAAAGGTAAGCATTTTCATCCAAACACAAACATACAGGCAGGCAAATTAGCCTACCTATATTTAGTTTACTTTGATTTAGCATATATATAGGCTAATGTACTAAACTAAACTGAATTTTCGCCTCTTTTTTTCACCTTCTTCCCATTCTAACCGTGCAGCCAAAAAAGAAAACGAATCCAACTCGTATTTTCTCTTTTCGCTGCAATCCCCCTTTTACAGGTTCTTCTTCTCTTCCCTGAGTTCGCCTATCCACTTCCGGTCTGCCTGATACGAATTGTGTCGCAAAGGTACCTGCCATGTCTTTCTTGTATGCAAGGTCAGCCTGACGGTTCACGACAAAATCTCCACCTCTGCCTTGCCGAGGTCGTATTTGGTTGTGAAACCCTGCATAAAGAGCCATGCCACCTTTTGAGGCGACATAATTGAATCAAGCCCGAAAGTAGCCGACAAGCTACAAGAGGGGAAAAAGAAAAACTTAAAAATTTTAGATTATGGCTAATTGCGCAACAAACATTTTCCACGCTACCACAGCGAACAAACAAGACCTCGACAAGATAGAGGCTTTCTTGGACGATAATTTTGACGGCTATATCAACCGGTATGCCGATATTATTGATGCGGAATTTTCTTCTCGCTGGGAATATCCAGAAAAAGAAATCAACAAGCTGGTGGAATCGTTGGAAGCTAAAAGCGAAATCTATATCCGCATACTGACTTACGAACTTGAAAACGAATACGTGAGCTTCAGAACGTTTTCTCAAGGGAAATGGACTATCAAGTAGTAACTGTAAAAACATTGTTCTATGTATGTATATGAAGAACCGTCCGACATCATCGGATTGCATTGCACACTGCTTAACCCGTACAAGGGCTACACGGAAGGTACAATCGTGGGCGACTATGGCAACACCATAGTTGTCCGCCTTACAAGTGGTAAGGAAATTTCAGAATACCGTGATGAAGTGATTATTTATGATTAGCACAGATAGGATTATGGCACAGATAGCAACAAAATTCGTCAAATGGGATGTACCTGAACTGACTACATTGCAGGACAGTCGTGTTTACAAGCTGCGGGAACGTTTGAATAACGGTGACAAATTGAACCGTGAGGAGAAAAACTGGATTACCCGTAACGTGCGGGAAAGCATCTATTTCAGGCGAGGCATTGCATTATGCGGTTATCATTTTGACTTCTCGGATATTCTCAAACGGTACTTTGTCAAACAGCACGGACAAATTTGCGAGTATTATGCCATTGACAAAACGGCACTACGCTCTGTGCTGTACGGTAGAATTGAGGTCATTGTCGAAGTAAGCAATTAAAAAACAAGAATATGGAAGTAACAATCGAACACAGCTTTTGTCCCTATTGCGATGAAGCGACGGAGATTTATTTCAGAATCATGAACACGATTCTTTTTTCGGGAAATGAAGCTGAACTCCGTGCGGGAATGGAACATCTGAAGGAGGAAACACAGCTTGAGGAATATTTCACGTTCGGATATGGTGCACATCATATCTGGATAAGCCAGCGACGGCCGAGCGACAAAAACAAACTATTCAAGTATCGTGTTATGGTGGCACGATTTTGACCTTTTGACATAACAGGACAACACAGCGAAAATCCATCGACGAACTATGCGGATTGAGACGGTTTTTCCGGTTTCAATCCGCATTTTCACATACATAATGACAGATAAACCTGTCGGCGCGATAGCCTTTTTTACTTTGAATCGCCATGCGCTTCCAATACAAATGCCTCCGGTACGACAACCACCTTTCAGGAATACCCATTTGTATTTTCTCTTTTGGCTGCACCCCTTTTTACAAATCATCACCCTTTTGCAGGAAACCTTCTCTTCCCTAAGTTCGCCTATCCGCTTTCGGGCTGCCTGATACGAATTGTGTCGCAAAGGTACCTGCCATGTCTTTCTTGTATGCAAGGTCAGCCTGACGGTTCACGACAAAATCTCCACCTCTGCCTTGCCGAGGTCGTATTTGGTTGTGAAACCCTGCATAAAGAGCCATGCCACCTTTTGAGGCGACATAATTGAATCAAGCCCGAAAGTAGCCGACAAGCTAAAAGAGGGAGAAATAAAAACTTAAAATACAAGAGTATGACGATAGGCGAAATTTTACAGCATGACTTACGCTTTAGATACATGTTATTAGGTCGTTTGCAGGCAGATTGCGAGTATTACTTGGGGTTTGGGAACAGAAACACCGACCGCTTATGGGCAGGTAACGAGGAAGCCCAAATCGAAACAATGACAAAACTTTATGAAAGTTTCAAAGAGGAAGAAAAACCTGAATGGCTGACGATGGATGAAATCAAGGAATACGGTAAGAGAATGATAACGGAAGAGTAATGAATTTATAACTAAAATCAATATGGCATTATGGCATGGTTGGCGGTAAACAAAAACGGAACAGTGTATGACGGAGATACACAAGAAGTACCTCCGTTATCCCGTTTTAGGACTTTCAGCCCATCGCGACTACATTTATAGACTTCCTTTTTCGTATTCCCCGAAACAGCCATTTATATTCTCTTTTGGCTGCGCCCATCCTTTTATAGCTGGCTGTCCACTCGCAAGGCACCACTCCTCCGTTTTGCCGGAAAGGCAGGCTTCCGCCATTTTCCCTTTTCCTGCTCCTCCTTCCTATAACAGTCGGATAAGGACGGCACGCTGATGATATGCAGCACACGACGGTTGTCGGTTCTTCGTCAGATGTACTCTCCACATCACGACGCGCATGGCAGGTCGGACGGCATGTCGTTTATTGCCGCTTCCACCCCAAGAGGTCGGACGGTACGTTTCCACGCCTTGATGTCCTTCTCCGCTTCATGCCGGAACGAGCCGTAATCTTGTGCCGGTAGGCGGACAGGTCTTTTCGATTCTCCGAACCCGCCACGATTTGTTTCATTCCGCCTTTCCCGCGACCGTTTCCTATCGAAGTCATCATCATTATTCCGTTGCAAAGATAGTGTGCAGACGGGACCGGTTCCATGAACCTCGACCAATGGCGTACCGCAAAAATCTTCCTTTATCGCGCCTACGGTTTGGGGCTGCGCCTCAAAATAAAGAGTATTTATGCGTTATCCTTGGTGCTTTCCCTTTGCTGCACCTACTTTTTCGGCATCGTAAAAATGATTCATTAACTTCAAAAAACAATCGCAATGAAAAAGATCGAGAACAATTTCGTAGTAACCGGATTCGTAGGAAAAGACGCTGAAATCCGCCAGTTCACCACCGCAAGTGTAGCACGTTTCCCGCTGGCAATCGCCCGTCAGGAAAAGAGTGGCGATGACACCAACCGCGTATCCGCCCTGATGAACATGGAAGCGTGGCGCAAAAACGAGAATGCCGGGTCGTTCGACCAGCTCACCAAAGGCACGCTGCTCACCGTGGAGGGCTACTTCAAGCCCGAAGAGTGGGCCGACCAAGGCGGCGTGAAACACAACCGCATCGTGATGGTCGCTGTCAAGTTCTATCCGGCTGTCGAGAAAGAGGAAGCTCCTGCGGAACCGAAAAAGGACAAGAAGTAATTTCTGCCTTATCCAGAGCAGAGCGGTCTCCGGACCGCTTTTGTTTTGCTCGTTACCGTTCCACAGAATCACAACTTTTATATACTCCGTCCATTCTCCGCTTACCCGCCGCCGTCCATTGATTTTCCCTGCAAAGTTAAGGCGAGCGTGAACCAGCAAGGCGCAGCTTCATTTGCTATTAACAACCATCAACTCGCAATCTCGCTAATACTTCTTAATACAAATGGAACCGTCCGGGACTGCTGCTTCCTCCTTGCCTTGTTCCCGCCTTTTCGCCTTGTGTCCCGCATGTAAAATCAAATCCCTCCGGACGAGGTAAAGCCTCCGACAACAGGGATAAAAAAACAAGTAACACATTAAAATTCAAAACAAATGAAACAAATGATTTGGACAAGCGACGACTTGTTGAACGAAGCAGCAAAGGAGGATTATCAAAATTCCAAGCGGGAAATGCTGGACGATGATACCTACGAGGTCAGCGATGAAGAATGGGCGGAAAAAGTTTATAACTGGCTGAACGATGAACGGTGCAACCTGAACAAACAGGTGGACGGCGTTATTATCGTGTTCGGAGACCTTGGGCTGTGGCATGGTCGGAGGCAAGGCTACCAGATTTTGGGAAGCAACATCGCCGATATTCTGAAATCCTCGTGCGAATATGCGGAATGGTACGGCGACGGCTATAACATTCGGAGCCGGATGACCCACCACGACGGCACGAACTACGTCCTCTACAGGGTTGCCAAAGACCGTGAAGAAGCGGAACGTATCGCCGAGAAAATCTGCAACTGTGAAATCGACGAACAGGGTTTCCGCAAGAGAACACGTTCCCTCTATCCCTATGTGGCCGACGTGTATGGCTGGAAAACAAGGCAACGCAAGCTGGAGAAGCCGGACAAGGCAGCATAAGGTATCACCCGTAAGAATACCGTAGTCGCAAAGACGATTGCGGTATTCTTACGGGTGTCCGGTAAAGTGCGGCCCGTCTCCTTTTGTAACAGAACCGTCAGTCGTGCCTCGTTCCGGGATGCCCTGCGGGATGTCCCTGCGTACATCCCACTCTACGGAGCGGTGGCCCATTTTTATATTCTTCACTATCCCTCTGTTTTATTCTTCCCGCACTTGTTCCCCCCATATTCCATTCCGGAAGCCCGGTTATTTTCTCTGCAAAGTTCGATTGTCGGCTGTCAGCCCTGTCAAGTACCGCTTGCGCTTGCCGCCGGAAAATCTTCCTCCCCGACATATCGGGAGCGTATTTTCTGTGTCCTCCTTGCCTGGGCCTGCCACCAATCCTCCGTGCAGAAAAATAATCAGCCTTCGGTACAGAAATGTATCGGAGGGAAAACAAAAAAATCAATCTTAAAAATTGAAATGATATGACATTCAGAGAATTTATGCAAGAGAACGGGTATGAGTTGCAAACAACCTTTTGGAATGATTTTTCAATAGCCGACCGATTTGGTCTTTCGGCCGTTCAAGACACATTCAACCGTGCTTTCGAGGAGTGGAAAGAAAACTACAAGTATCTCACCGAGTTGGTACTGGTGCTCAATCACAAAGTTTGGCAGTATCATGAAAAAAGGTCAGATTATGCAACGCTCTACAACACCCTCTACATACAGGCTGACCAGTATGCAGCGGAGAACCTGAAAGATGAAGAGCTAAGCTATTTCTATGATGTTACGGATTAGCGAAGTCAGAACACAGTAATTACCGAACAGAAAAAGTACTCTCAAACAAATACTGTAACTGTCCCAGTGATGGCTGCAGTATTTGTTATTGAATGGGCGGAGTGCCAAACCATTCTCTTTTATATGTCCTGGCAGACGGCTATCTTCCTTTTTTAACTGGTCACATTCTCTTTTTTATCTTCAGCATCTATCCCTTATACCAGTTTCCACCTTCCATGTTTCTCCCTTTTGCCCTTCATCCTGTCGCCGGTTTGGTTTTATCAGATGCAAAAATCGACTGTCGCACTTGATCCGGTGGCTTGAATTGCATTTCCTGCAAAATTCTTCCTTCCTGCGCAAGAGTAATTGGGCAGGAAAAGCCACCGCATGAGGTTATCCCGACAACCGTGTACCGCATCCGTAAAACCCAAAAGCGGTTCAGGGAATAAAGAGCCGACAAGAGGGTGAAATAAAGAAGTATTAACAAATTAAAAAACAGAATTATGCCTAATCATGTAACAAACCGTTTGGAAATAAAAGCGGACAACGAAACGGTACAGAAAGTAATGAATTTCCTGAAAGGGGAAAAAGAGTTGGACGGCACGCCTTGCTACATAGACTTCAACAAGATTATCCCCATGCCTGAAGAACTGCTGATTGACGCCTCCAGCAATGGGAAACTGGGAATGGAATATCTCACCGCAATGCAGCGAAAGCCGTTCTATATGCCGGATGATTTGAAAGTCATTCAATGGGTGGAAGAACTGCAGGAAAAAGACAGAAAAGAGGTGTTGCAGCTTGGAGCGTCGTATCTGAGCAATCTGGAAAAATACGGTTATCCTACTTGGTACGAGTGGTCTATTGCCACTTGGGGCACAAAATGGAATGCCTATGACCAATATTTTGAAGAACCGAACATCCTTTGGTTTGATACGGCTTGGGACAGCGTTCCGCAACTTATTCAAAAGCTCTCTGAGATATTTCCGGAGGTTGAGTTTCACTATGCCTACGCAGATGAAAACTTGGGTTTCAATGTAGGCAGAGGGATTATCCAAAATGGTGAAATTGACATGACGATACCGGAAGGCGGAAGCGACGAAGCCTTTGAAATCATGTTCTTTGTAAAACCGTACATGGAGGAATACCTTGAACGGACGGACGAAGGTTACAAGTGGGTAGCCTAAACTTTCGATACCGGTAACGACCGGCACGGGTTCAGGATACATGGTAATAGATGTGTCCTGAACCTGTACCGGGACTGCCCACTTATATCTCCTTGGGAGACCATTCTTTTATACCCATTTACCGTACCCGTTCCCTTTTATACCCACCCAAATAAACAAATACCGCAACACATCTGTCAAAGATGGTTACGGTATTCATTATCTGATGGACGGAAACCGTTTCACAGAGGGTTACCCAACAGTCTTATTCTTTTTATTTTCCCTCTTTTACCGCTTCAAGGAACGTCTTTGCAGGTTTGAACGCAGGGACGGAGTGAGCAGGGATCACGATAGTCGTGTTCTTTGATATATTCCGGGCAACCTTTTTCGCCCGCTTCTTGATGATGAAGCTGCCGAACCCGCGCAGGAACACCTCGTTTCCTGCGACCATCGAATCCTTCACAGTCTCCATGAATGTTTCCACGACGGTCATTGCAACCGCCTTTTCCACTCCGGTCTGCAGTGCAATCCGAGCTACAATATCCGCTTTTGTCATACTGCCAGAAATTTTTAGATTATGAATTTTGTGTTAAAGGTAATGATTATTACTTTGTCTTCCATGATTGACGTGCCGAAAATTTGCATCCGAGCGGAACAGGCATCCGGACAAACACTGGTCACTCCCGAAACCTTGCGGAAAACATTCGATTCCCTACGGATTCCCTCGGTCTGCCATACCATTGGCCTGTTACTGGTCTCGCCTGTAGTCACTCTTGCTGAAGCCGCCGAATATCCCCTTGAGGATTTTTCCCACAACCCAGAACACGGCGATTATCACGATTATCTCCATACTGCTATATATTTTTATTTAATCATATATTTATTGAAATATGCAATTATACGATTAAATAATTATATAATTACATATTTATATATTTTTGTTTCACAACTCGTTGAGCCTGTCCTCGTTCTCTTCGATATAGGACATGATAATGGCTGCCGCCAGAGACCGCAGCGGAATGTTTCGGCTCGCATTGACGCGAATAAGCTCCAGTTTCTTCTTGACTTCCTTTGGTAACCAGATAGCGATGCCTTGTTCGTTGATGCCCGTGTACTTAGCGAGATTCTCCTCGAAAGCCTTCTTGCCGCCACGTCGGGGCTTGCCCGTTTTCTTCGGTGTTTCCAAGGTTTCGTTTGCGTTCTCTGCTCCGGCCTCCGTGTCGTTTCCGGAAGCGGTTATGCCGCGAACAATGTCATCAAGCCCCATGCTTGCCAGCGGATTGTCTATTGTCGGTCTGTTATTCTTTGTCATAGTGCCTATTTGTTAAGATGAAGTGCCTCGATGATTTTGCCGAATGAAGGTTCGACTGCCGCGAGCTGGCTTTTCTCCAGAGGGTACAGGGTGGTGTACCGTTTGACGGCCACGCTCTGCTTTACCGTCGGCATGACTGTCCCTACCAGCCCCAAGAACTCGGTGGTTTGTGCCCTTTGCCGCAGCTCCTCCGATTTTTTCTCGGACGTGTTGATACGGTTTGGCAGGAATATGAGGTCTGCCGCCGACACGGTTTTCAACGCCTTGACGAATATCCCCGTCGCGTCCACGGTGTCCGCATCGAACGAGATAGGGATGATAGCCGTGTCCGCCGACTTGTAGATGTATTCCAGATTGCGGTCGTTCAAGTTACCCGGACAGTCTATGAGGACAATCCCCGGCACCTCTTTCAGTTTGACCATGACGAGTTCCAGTTGTTCCCTGTTTGCCGTGTCCAACAAGTTCACGTTCCACGGGATTGGAGCCTCTGGGGCTACATCCTTCTCACGCTTGCGGTGGCGGTACAACGATGCCTGCAAGTCCGCGTCGATTGCCATGACGGGATAGCCCCGTTCTACCAGATAGCTCGCGAACAGTGCACAGAGCGTTGTCTTGCCGACGCCACCTTTGATGTTGCTGAATATGACGATTTTGTTCTTCATCGCTATATATTTCCTTTATTGTTTTCCTCTTGCAAAGATAGTGATTTCTATCCGTTTTATCAAGAAAAAGCGGTATATAATTATATATTTGTTATTTTATTCAATTATATAATTATATAGAGTGTGACCACAGGTAATCGGTGGATAATCAGCGTAATGATAAATATACCAAAGAAAATCCGTACACCATCCTGACGATAAATGTACGGATTGCAGTATATTATATACTTATATAATTATAAGATTATGTAGTTACATAAATAAAGAGCTCCCCCCGACATGGGCCGCTTACGCACCTGTTAGTCCGGCTGCTCTTCCGCGAGACCGTCATCCCCTTTCTTTTTTCTTTTTCCCAGAGGGCCGCTGAACTTGCCTCGGTTGAGATTCACCTTGTACTTGTTGAGAATGCGGAACACCGAGCTGCGGCTGTTGTACCCACTCACGGCAAGGATGGAATCAATCGAATGACCGTTGTTGTACATGTCCACGATGGTATTCTCCCGGTCTTTCTGTCCCATGACCTTTGCCGTCTTTATCGGTGTCCGTATGTCCTGTTGCAGCTGCATGGCATGGGCGGACGAGTTGCGCAGCACCGTTACCTCCTCGGCAAGTCCCCCCAGCATGTTCAGCACATCGACAGCCGTCGTCTCGGGGAACATCTTACCCATTGAATCTATCCTGTCATGGATGGAGATGATACGCACGACCTTGATGCGGCAGAACTCGATGAACGAGGCCAGCTCACGCGACCCCCGCACGGCATTGCTGAACTTGGGCACCACGATTTCATCTCCACGTTCGAGCTTGGAGATAAGCTGTTTCCACTGAGGCCGGAGCGACTCGTGTTCAACCGATTCCTCTACGACCTGTATGCACCCGTATTGTTGCATCCACTCTTTGTCCGCGTCGAATCCCTCGTAAAGATCCGCCTTGAATATATAACCGACTTTTGCCATACCATCTATATTGCTATGATAACAAGTGCAAATGTAAGAGTTTTATTTTACCTGACATCAAACTTTGGTCGAAAAATTGAACTTTACACCCTTTTCAGTCCCTTTTCCTTTCACTTGTTTTCATTGAAAATCATACTATTAAGTACGATATTGAAAAATTGACAAAAAACGGAACAGAGTGATAGATGTCTTGAAAATAATACATAGATTTGCAGTCAAAATATGAAATTAAAATATGATTTATAGAATATCATACTTAAAGATTGTACTTTCCGCTATCGGAATCTGTGCCGTACCGGCTGCCGTTTTCACCCTGACATCATGCGGTGGGAGAAGTGGAAAACCATGCGGCGAAGTTCAAGACACCCCTGCCGGAATATACAGGGAATACCTGTCCGAACTGCGGACACAGGACGGGCTATCTTTCGAGGACTTGACGTCACGTCTCGGTCAATGGCAGGCGGTCAGGGATTCCGTGTCCGCACATATCCGACGGGACACGCTGTGGCGTTCCCACACCGATACGCGCAAAGAGTGCCTCTTGCTGCACGATTCCATCCGTATGGAATTTTCCCGTCTGGCGCTGTCGAGACCGCGCACCTATAAAGAGGTGCTGGCACTGAAAGTGCGTTTCTCCCCATACGCCGAAGACAGGGAGCTGCATCGCTCTGCGCAGGAAATACGCCCGTTCTTCGTCTCGCTGGACAGCCGCATGGCATACCGGGGCGGCAAAGAACAACTTTTGTCGGCGTACCGCACGCTTCTCTCCGAGACACAGTGCAAAGGCATACACGGGCACGGCGACCTGACCAGATTCATCGAAAAGGAAGATGCCCTTTTCCGTACTTTCCTTGCACGCCTGAACGATTACAACGACATGGACTTGTCCGACATCACCCGCGATACGGAAAAATGCTGCGTCGAGGTGTTCCGTGCCGCCGAACGGCAGGAAATCACCTACAAGGAAGCCATGATTTACATGGCCATGCGCACCAACCGGCGGGTAATACAGAATGTACGGGCCTGCCTTGACGGTGTACAGCGGGGCAATGTCGCCACATCCCGGCAAGCCCATGCTTTTATCTGGATGATTCTCCAACCATACGCCTCACTGGACACTTTCTGCCTCACACTGCTTTCACCCGGCGACAAGGAGGCGCTCGACAGGATAGCGACGGAAACGCCCGGTGCTTTCGGCGCTTTGCGTAAAATCCTGCCCTCGGAGAACGACAGGCTGGAAGAGCTGCCCGGTATGCTCATCGAAATCCACATCGCCACGCTGTAAAAACAAAGTCTAACAAAATACATGATATGATTATGCTACGACATTTTCTGGACGACTTCATGGCGTCCGTTCCCCTACAGCTGCCCCGGCTGCTCAACATCACGACAATGGAAGAACCGAAGTTCTACGGCGACTACGTGCTGCTCACGTTCCCGTTGCGGGACCCTTACGACTTGGAGGAGGTGATGGACATGTTCGAGGACGACATGGAGTTGATTACGCTTTACCATCACATCCCTGCCGGATCGGGCAATTTCGGGCATAGCACCTGCGCCTATTCAAACCCCGCGTTCGGGCAGATGTTCAAAATCAACGCCAGGACGGAGGCGGACGGCAAGGTGCGCCATATCACCGCGACTGTTTATGATTCGCTGGAAATGATGTACGGGGACCTCTGCCTTGACCTGAAACTGCACTCCAAGAGCGGGCATTTCAAGTACCAGAAAGAGCGTGCGGATGTCTTGATTGATTTTTTCTGAAACACCGGACCATGCGAAATACGATATACCAGCAGCTGGTATTCTGCATCGACACGTACCGTACATGGATAGAGGTCGCCGACGACAGTCTCTACAAGGAACATGTCATCAAGAGACGTACCCGTACCGACTACCTCGTTTCCCGCACACTTGTACTGCGTGCCTGCAAGGACCACGCCCCATACGACAAGGGCATGACGTGGATGGTTCCCGAACACGAACTGGACAAGGCTTTGGCCACCTACCGAAAGCAGGACGCCTCGTTCAAGACCCGTATCAAGAAAGGCGACAGCTACCTCTCGGCAAGAGATGCCGAAGCCATTATCCGACTGGCAACCTACGGCGTTATCCGACTCGAACTGGTGGTCAGGCCACTTAACATACTCTCAAACTCATATTATCTATGACTTGGATTATACTGCAATTCCTGTTTCTCGTCATGCCTGTTGCCATAACGTCGGCATTGTACAAGAGCAACCATCGTTTCATGGACAGATTCTACGAGAGAATGGTCCGCAACGAAAAGGCCCGCAAGCTCCACACATGGGTACTGCTCACCGTGCTGCTCCTGTACCACTATGTATATACGAACGGACACCCCGGCGAGTTCGGTATCGTGTTCTCGACCATTATATGTGCCGCATTGGCCTCTTACAGAAGGACGGACCGCTGGCTGCGCTACCTGCTTGATCGGCCGCGTGCGTTCGCCATCTACGCGCTCGTGGCAGTGGTCATTGCCGGTATACCGCATCTGCACACGCTGGCTGTTACCATCGCCTTCGTTCTTCTGGCAGCCCTGTTCTATCCCTCCATACGGATCATGTCCGAATGGGAGGAAAACGACATGGATAAGATTTTCAAGTGGGTCAAGCACCCCGAGACATTTGCCGAAAGCTATCACGACAATCATCACGCGAAGTTGCCGCACGAAGCGGACAACAGCAACCCGATAGACCCGGACAATTTTCACAATGACAAACCATCAAAAAAAGAATCAAAATGAAAAATGGAAATGAAATGCCGGTCTCCATACTGGCAAACGTAGAGGTTTTCGACTACCTCAAGGAAAAAGTCAGCGAGCGAAAGACAAGGACGGAAGCCTATGCGGACCTTCTGGACAAATCGCTGGCAGGTTTCGTATCACCTTTTTTAAGGAAGCAGGGCTATGAACTCCGTCCCTGCCAGTGTCATGTGACCGTTTCCGACCTCGCATCTGAGTGGCACTGGCACCGTGCCACCGTCCGCTCGTTTCTGGACACGCTCGAAGTGCTCGGACAATTGGAACGCACCCGGCTGACGAAAAGCGTCATCATCACCATGCCCCTGCAAACCGGACACGCTGCGGATTCGCGCAATGTACAGGAGACACCCGACCTTGCCGACCAACTGCGTGCGGTATTGTCCGACTGGGTAATCGGCAAATCGGAACTCGATGACATCGGAGACGAGTGCGAGCGGCTCGTCCGTCAGGCAATGACCGAGACAGGCGTACCCGGCATTTGCCCGAAACCGGACAACTTCTCCTCTGTCAATCTGGCCGCGAGTGATGACGAACGTGCCGTAAGAATCTGCACGACCGCTTTGGGGTGTATCGCCCATGCCGCCATGCAGCGGGCGCTACGCAAGCGAAGGTTCGACAACGGTTCGGAATTTTTGGAACACTTCCGTACCCGCCTCTATGGAGACTGGACGGGTATCGCTGAAATTTCAAGATTGCTCGCCAGGTATATTCTCGATCCCGAAGCGGAGGACGACAATCTCGACGAGGACGACAAGGAGATTTTCGATGCGCTTTCCAATCCCTTCATGGCGCTCGCCGCAAGGGCACAGGAAGCGGCGTACCAGACCGGAGATCGCAAACCGAATGTATAACCCCGGACAATCCGCCTTTGGTCCCCTTCGGGAATCCTGCCGTTTATAACAGGCACGCGGGCTTGCCCGCCTGCCACGGAACAAAGGGAAGGGGGAGCCTAATACCCCACCTGCCTTACGTCGGTGGGAAGGGTGTCCTCTGGAACAGCAAGCTGGGACACGGAGGATTGGCCGAAACAACACGAGAACAGTATGGCAAATGCAAAACAAGTGCTCGATGTGCAGGTGTCGAAAGGCATCACCACCGCCCAAAGCAACGAGCATCAGCGTAACCGCAGCGAAAAGGCGGAAAAGTACGCCATGAAAAAGGGCAACTACGACCCGACGCGCAAACAGCTGAACTTCGAGATTGCTCCCGGTGGTAAAATACGCCCCATAGACACGAGCCGGAGCATTCCCGAACGGATGGCCGACATCTTGAAACATCGTGGCATCAAGGACCCCAATGAGGGGCTGGTGGAGCCGAAATACCGCACGGTCGTGAACATCATCTTCGGAGGTTCGCGAGAGCGGATGCACGAGCTGGCGTTCGGCACGCAGCAGGTGGATTTTGAGGAGGGCGCGGACAATTCACGCATCAAAAGGAAAGGAGACATCGAACGCTGGGCGAAGGATGTCTATTCGTTCGTGAGCCGCAGATACGGCGAGCAGAATATAGCCGCCTTCATTGTACATCTGGACGAGCTGAACCCGCACGTCCATTGTACGCTTCTGCCAATCAAGGACGGCAAGTTTGCGTACAAGGAGATATTCGCCGGAAAGGACAAGTTCGAGTATAGCGAACGGATGAAACAGCTCCATACCGACTTTTTCGCCGAAGTCAATACGAAGTGGGGAATGTCGAGAGGAAGGAGTATCGCCGAGACTGGCGCACGACACCGCACGACCGAGGAATACCGCCGTATGCTGTCGGAGGAATGCACGACGATGGAGGAACGGATTGGCCGTCATCAGGAAGTGTTGTCCTCCCTGCAATCGGACATCCGACTGGCAGAACGCAGGGTCAAAGGCCTTACAACGATGGTCGAGAACCTTGAAAAGGCGAAAGCCGAAAAGGAGGCGCAGCTATCGACAGCCGAACAAGACCTGAAAGCGAACAAGGGTGATGTGGCACAGTTGACCGTGCAGATTCAAGAGTTGGAGAAAGAGCTGCAAGGAATCACCCGGCAACTGGCAGACAAACAGGGTAAGTTGCAGGCGGCTGACCGACAGCTCGCCGACCTGAAAGAGAACATGGGTGCCATTGAGGAACGCACGGAAGAACTCAAGGAGGAAGCCTACCGGTATTCGCATGACGTCCATTCCAAAGTGGACAATCTTTTAAAGGATGCCCTGCTGGAAAGTGTGGTCAGCGAGTTCCGGAACGTATCGGCACAAATGGACATATCAGAACGGCAACTGTTTGACGGTACGCTCGTACAGTCCATTGCGGAACAGGGCACGGAAGTCATGCACTGCGCAACATTGCTGTTCCTCGGCATGGTCGATGATGCCACCACATTTGCCGAAACACATGGCGGCGGAGGCGGCGGAAGCGACCTTAAATGGGGGCGCGACGAGGACGAGGACAACCGATCGTGGGCGCTCCGCTGCATGAGGATGGCAAGTCGTATGATGCGTCCGAGTATCGGCAAAAAGTCCAAGCGGTAAATGGCAGATAATTCCTTAAATAAATCAAATATATAACATAAAATCATCAATATATGACGAAACAAATAATTTTTATTTTTGCACTATTTTGCTCGATACAAACATGGGCAAACAGCCAACCCGAACAAGAGGACACTGTACGATACACGTCCCATTATGTTGCCACAGAACAGGTCCAGCCGGTCTATCTTGATGGAGTGGTACTTCCGGTTTGCGGAAGTGGCAACTGGTTTGTCAGCATAACCGGAGGCACGACCGCTTTTCTCGGCACCCCGCTCGGTTGTGAGGACGTGTTCGGGCGGATGAAACCCTCGTACAGCCTTGCTGTCGGCAAGTGGTTCACGCCGTCTGTCGGCGCACGGATAAATTACAGCGGCCTGCAGTTCAAGGACGCCCAGCTATCCACACAGGACTACCACCACATCCATGCGGATTTGCTATGGAATGTGTTTGGTCACAGGTATTCCCGGCAGGAACAGGTACGCTGGAGTCTCGCACCCTTTGCAGGTGTCGGGCTACTGCACCACGCTACCAACGGTCACAATCCGTTCGCGGTTTCCTACGGCGTACAGGGAGAATACCGTATTTCCAAAAGGGTAAGCGCCATGTTGGAACTCTCTGGCACTACCACCTTTCAAGACTTTGACGGGTATGGTAAACCGAACCGTCTTGGCGACAATATGCTGTCACTTTCTGCAGGCTTCATCTTTCATCTTGGTAAAGTCGGCTGGAAACGGGCTGTGGATGCTACACCTTACATCCGGCAAAAAGAATGGCTCACGGACTACGTGAATATCCTTTCCGAAGAGAATAATCACTATAAAAGTCGGTTCGACAGAGATAAGCGCACGCTCATTGAACTGAAGAAAATACTTGAAATAGAGGGATTGCTTGATACGTACAAGCACCTTTTTGAGGACAGAGATAGTAGCATTATTAACTGTGGTTATCCCAGAAACAATTACAGCGGACTCAACTCTCTCCGGGCAAGACTGAAAAACCGTAAGTGGGATGGAGTATCACCGTTCGGAAGAATAGAGTCTATCTCCGATAGTGATTGTTTGGTTTCTGAGAACAGAAATATCCTTGCTGCTGATACAACCATATTAATGTACACCGACAACCAATGTATCGGCTCTCCCGTCTATTTCTTTTTCGCCCTCAATTCGGACAGATTGACTGATGCCTCGCAAATGCTAAATCTTGACGAACTGGCACGTGTGGCGAAGAAGCATAATTTGTGCGTAAGAGTGACTGGCGCAGCAGACAGTTCAACAGGTACGGCTGCTATCAATGACTCGTTGAGTGTATTGAGATCTGGTATCATCGCAGCCGAATTGGAACAGCGAGGCATTCCGGCCGACCGTATAATAAAAGCGGGCAAGGGAGGAATTGCCGACTATCTGCCTATTGAGGCCAACCGACATACGAAAGTGGAATTGTATTTTTCTAAGACGACAAAAACAGGAGACTAATAATAATTCTCATTTTTAATTTGCATACAATATTTTACACTCCGTTATCAGCAACGTTGATAACGGAGTGTATAATCCTACTGGGAAATAGGATGCCGTGGCAGTTTCTCATCATTCGTCAGCGAAACACTGGATAAGGCTTGTGAGATTCTGGGTATCGACGAGAATCAGAAAGTATTAGCATTACCCTCAAAGGTTGACGCACGAAAAGTAGTCAACCTTTTTTTGCAGGGATAAATCCCGTAGGGGCTTATTGCTTTTCCAGAAGATGTAACTGATTATAAAGCTCCTCGGATAAATCCGTCTTCGCAAGTCAGGAATGACCTGTGTTTGTACTTGTTTTCTTAGTTATAAGATTCTAATAAAACATGAAAAAATCTCGGAATCAGCAACAATAACATATATTGAGCCATTACGATAATCAAGAAAAAATCAATATGGCTACAGTAAAAATAAAATTTCGTCCTTCCATTGTCAGCAGTAAAGAAGGTACATTGTCTATCCAAATCATCCACAACCGGATTGCCAGACAGATTGGCATCGGTTACAAGGTATTCCCCCATGAGTGGGACAGGTCACGGTCAGAGGTCTTCATTCCACCCGGGACGGATGAACTTCGACGAGCTCATCTTACGACTGTCAAAAATGGTATCAATGAAAATGTGTTTGCCGTTGACAATATTATCAAGCGGTTGGAACTGTCAGGCAACAGATACACTTCCGCACAAGTTATAGAGGCTTATTTGTCCGCGCAAACCGATGGCTTCGTTTCTTATATGCGCAGCCTGATACATCAGCTAAATCAGATTGGCAAGAACCGGACTGCCGGAACCTATACCACGACAATGAATAGTTTTATCCGTTTTTATGGTATAAAGGAAGTGCCGTGGGAACAGGTGGATGCAAAGCTGATGGTGCGCTATGAGGTGTTTCTAAAAGAAAACGGGATATGCCCTAACACCTCCTCCTATTACATGAGGAACCTTCGCGCGATGTATAACCGGGCGGTAGAATGTGAACTTACCTTTCATCGAAACCCGTTTAGGGATGTTTATACGGGCGTTGACAAGACTGTGAAACGTGCCATACCGCAAGATGCGATTAAGCGTCTGAGAGACTTGGACTTAAACTCACGTCCCTCTGCTGATCTGGCAAGGGACATTTTTATGTTCAGCTTCTATACCCGTGGAATGTCGTTCATTGATATTGCATTTCTGCGGAAAGAGGATATCCAAAACGGCATCTTGTCCTATCGGCGTAAAAAGACCAATCAGCATATAGTCGTAAAATGGGAAAAACAAATGCAGGAAATCGTAGATAAGTACGATACGGTAAATTCCCCTTATCTGTTGCCACTCATCAAGAATGTCGGTCAAGATGAAAGACGCCAATACCTTACCGCTGCCCATCGGATAAATAGGAATCTGAAAACAATCGGCAAACAGTTAGGATTATCCATGCCATTGACCTGTTATGTCGCCCGCCATACTTGGGCCAGTATAGCCAAAAGCAAAAATATTCCCATATCTGTAATAAGTGAAGCTATGGGGCATGATTCGGAAAGTACAACAAGAATTTATCTGGCTTCTTTGGATACCTCAGTTATAGACAAGGCTAATAAACTGATTATCGGTTTGTTGTGATTTTCAAATAAGATAAGAAAGACGATTTGGTTGTTTTACTCCCATTCTCTTACCAAGAGAACTATATGCAAGTGCAAAGATAAGGAATTTATAGGAGAATAAGTGAAAACAAGTGCAAATAATAGTCGGATCATATAGAAATAATCATCGTGGAATCCTTCAAATGTTAGACACATCCTATTTTTAGTTATTCATCCGTTACTTGTATTTTTACATACGACTAATTATCAATAGTTTATAGTATCATACTTCTCTTGGTAAGAGAAGTATGGTTAGAGATAGAAAAACAACTTGATTAATACCTTATTATCGAGTTGCATTATTGTGTTTAATAATAAAGGTTTATATACATGAATAAGAAAACAATGATTCTAATAATGGTGGTTTCTATCACTGTTGTTCTGTTTATGTCTTTATGGGGCATGAGTGCAAAGGAGAATAGTGAAAAAATATTGTTGTTTACACCGTTGCCACTTCTTTGTGTCATAGCATCTCTTTTGCGCCTTCTTGAAAAGAAGCCGCAAAACGAAAAAGAAAAGGTACTGAATACTTTTAATAACATGCCAATCCTTTATGCCCGTGAAGAAATCGTATTGGACGAGAACGGTATAATTGTAGATCTCATATTCACTTCCGTTAATGATCGTTTTGTCGAAAATATAATGCAGCGAGAAGACTGTATTGGAAAGAGCGGTCGTGAGGTGTTTCCTGATTCTTTTTCTCTATTTTTAGAAGAAAGTAATTTGGCAAAGCAAACGGGAAAACCGGTCAATTTCCAGTATTACTTCCCTGTAAACGAGACCTTCTATGAAATTACGGCTGTCTGTGTCGAGGATGGCCGGTTCATGGATTTTTTCTGTATGGATTGTACGAAACTACATAGAGCAAGAAAGGAACTGACAGAATTTTCCGAGAAAATGGCACTTGCTCTGGAAGTTTCCAATGTTTATCCATGGCGCTGGAATATTGACAAACGAAATGGGGAATGCCAAATCATAACACGGGATGAGACTGGCAAACTTGTTTACGACAGTGTGCTTATCCAGGAAGACGATGTGTTCTCTCGCATTGACAGTAGTGACCGGATGCGTGTACGGAAAGCTGTGGATGACCTTATATCGGGAAGAGCACACATCATGAAGGAAGAATACCGCACAAGTCCCGTGTCAACAGGTCATAACAACTTGGAGTGGGTAGAAGCAACCGCTATCGTAGGAGAACGCGACAGCAATGGGCGTCCGATCAGTCTTGTTGGTTCTCTCCAAATAATCACCAGCCGCAAAAAAATGGAAGAAGAACTGATTTTAGCAAAAGCACATGCTGAAGAATCAAATAAGCTGAAATCGGCCTTCCTTGCCAATATGAGTCATGAAATCCGCACGCCGTTGAATGCCATTGTCGGATTTA
Source organism: uncultured bacterium (assembly GCA_905215555.1). Lineage (GTDB taxonomy): Bacteria > Bacteroidota > Bacteroidia > Bacteroidales > Bacteroidaceae > Bacteroides. The sequence goes on along the minus strand of CAJMQU010000003.1, from coordinate 120,356 downwards.
GCGGTATTATCGTAAACGAGAAAGATGAAAAGAAGCGTAACAAATATGTGGACATCATTGAGGCCAACAATGAGTTGTTGTTAAGGCTGGTAAGCGACATTTTGGATTTATCCAAAGTCGAGTCCGGAGCAATGGAGTACACCCACTCCGAGTTTGACCTTAACAAACTGATGGAGGAGATGAACGGCACGCTGCAACTCCGGCTGGACAGAAAGAAACAGGTGGTGCTATCCTATACATGCGGTTTGGAAAAATGCGTTATCCGTTCGGAACGCAACCGCCTGACACAACTTGTCACCAATTTTGTGACTAATGCCATAAAGTTCACGGAGCAAGGAACTATAAATTTCGGTTACGAGTTACAGAATGACATGCTCAGGTTCTATGTCAGTGATACGGGATGTGGCATTTCCAAAGACAAACAGAAAGACGTCTTCAACCGTTTCGTCAAACTGAATGATTTCAAACAAGGTTTCGGTCTCGGTCTTCCTATTTGTAAAAGTATCGTGAATGACCTTGGAGGAGAAATAGGCGTTGAGTCAGAGGAAGGCAAAGGTACCACATTCTGGTTTACCATCCCATATATTCCCGTGGAGAAAGCGGTAAAAGCAGATACTCCAGTAGTCCACGTTAAGGCGAGAAACCTTTCTTCCAAGAACAATATACTTGTGGCAGAAGATAACGAGAGTAATTATGAATTGATAAGTGCCATCTTGTCTGATGATTACAATCTTTTTCATGCGTGGAACGGACGGCAGGCTATAGAAATGTTCAAGGAATGTAATCCGCAACTCATTCTGATGGACATCAACATGCCTGAAATGGATGGTTACGAGGCTACAAGGGCGATAAGGAAATTATCGACAGACATCCCCATTCTTGCATTGACCGCGTATGCGTATGCCTCGGACGAGGAACGGATATTGGCCAGCGGAATGAACGCGTACATGTCGAAACCTGTGAATGCTGTGCAGTTGCGCAAACGGATAGAATCGCTGCTTAATGGAAATATCACTTAACAGGAGTTCTTATGAAAGGTGTCAAAGTAATATTATCCATATTATGTGCGTTGCAAGTGCATTACGCATTTTCACAAACCGGAGAGGCGAAAGAACTCCTGCATCGGTTTGAAGAGCGTTTTTCAGAACTGGATTCGTTAATCCATCCGGTTCAGAGAAACCTGTCTGGCATACGCGGCGGCCTGTGTACTTTAGCAGCCCGTTTCCCTCAGGAATCCAATGGCGGATTGTTTACAGCCTTAGACAAAAGAGTGAGTGCGGAAATAAAAGCGTTCAAAAGCCGTACCGGTCTGCAAATAACCGGACAGACATACTACCGTCTTGACGAGGGGCTTGGCATGGACGAGGATGATGCCCAATCCCGTTATAACGGCAAGGTACAGGCTGAACTCCGGTGGTCTGTATTTCAGAGTTCTCTTTTCAAAAGAAAGGGAAAAATAAACGAGATACGGCTCAAGGGTGAGATAGACCGGCTGGCATACGAAAAAGAGCGGCTCGGTGTGTCGGTCATACGGCAGAAAGAGTATTCCAGGCAACAGCATGACAGCCTGTTGTGCGGAATACTTCGTCACCGTATAGACAACCTTTCACTACTCGGCGCCGCCCATGACTATCTGTTGCGCAATGAGAATATAAGCAGTGACGAACTGTTGAGCATTCTCAACGAGAAAGCGGAAGCGGAACGCAAGCTGATGAGCCTGGGAAACCGGTACCCGCTATCTACGACTTTGAGCAGCCCCGTCATCCATTTAATAAGGATTGATACCGTTCGATTGTTGCAGCATGTCTGTGACAAACAAGTCGAACTGAAAGCGTTGGACTTGCGCATGTCCCTTTTGGCACAACAGGAATCGAATGCCAGTTATTGGGGTAAGGCTGAGGTGGCACCATTCATCCGATATTCTTATTATACACGGACGGCGCTTCCCCATTCATCCAATGTCGATGCGGGAGTGAGTTTTAAACTTCCCGTTTCGGCGGAGTCGAAACGGGAAAGGCAGAGTATAAGGGCTGAACGTGAACTGCTGGCTGAAGAACAGAAATGTTTTCTGACACAGGTATATGACGAAGTACATTTTATCCTGGATGATATCGAACGTCTGAACCTTTCCATTGCAGGTGAATACCGGAGATGTACGGAACTGCTGGGCTATCTGACGAAGCGCAAGGAGGCGTATGCAAACCGCATCGGGGAATATAGCCGGCTTGCACGTATGAAGGAGTACAACAGCTATCTGATGTGCCTTGAAAAGATGATTGAATACCAGTACCAGCGCGACTGTCAGATTGCGAATCTTACCCGTTATCTGACCGGTGAACCCATTGAGAGATTTTGCTATGAAGAAAGGCTTGTGAATTAATTGAAATACAAGGGTTATGAAGAATTTCACTTACCGCTCCATAGATGAAAAAGAGAATCTGGAAGCGATACTTCGCCGAAGGAGACGTAAACTGAACCGGCAGCAGATGATATCAGGCTTTATCATGGCCACGATTATCATCCTGATATCCTTGTATTGCGGCCGTAAGATTTATTACACAGAGTATGACGGCTATATACATCTTGACGTAAACACCATACGTGCCCCTTACAATATTTATCTTGACAATATCTATGTATCTCCGGGAGAGATAGTACACAAAGGAGATACGCTCTTCTCCTATTTTATAATGGACTGGCTCGTCAAAACCGCCAATCCGAATGAAGAACCGGAAATACGTGCCCGCCACCGTAACCTGACCTTGCAATATACTTCTACTTCCCAAAAAATAAGTGTCTTGGACGTGAGGATTGCGGAACTGAAAAAACAGATTGTAACCGAGGGGCACAATATACAGTTCGGACTAAGTGACAACGCGCACAAACTTGACCTTGAACGGGAGTTGCTGGAGGCGGAAGCACAGAAAAAGGCATTGCACAATGAACTGGGAGTCTTGAGAGGTCTGTTACAGGAAACCGATTACAACAGTTCTGCCATTGAGGAAAACAAAGGACAGTTGCAGGTGTATGAGAATCCTGATCCAAACTTGGCAAGGGACAACCGAAGATATTACATATCGAACAAAGAGGTCTTTATTGTAAACATTCATGCTCCCAAGCACATGGTGTTCTTCGAAAAGGAGCCTATAATCTCCCTGCAACATCTGGACTTGCAGGCCAACAACCTGCAGGTTGCCGCCTATATCCCGATGGACAAGGTACACCTGATAGACAACAACATGAGTGCCGAAGTCATCGTCAATGATGAAGTGAGCTTCAGCGCACATGTGAAGATGAAAGGTGTACGCTCCGAACTTATACCTGAACACCTGCGCAGCTTCTTTGCCAGGGGGAACACGGCCTTGATTGCCATATTGAAGCCGGATGAGGGTCAGGTGGTACCTTTCTGGAGCACGACATCAGGACTTCCTGTGAAAGTACGGATAAACAATATACGGTTCGGCAACGAGCGGACAATAGAAAAAAGCGAGATGTTATATGAGGTAGGAAGGGGAATTGTAACCGATATTCCCAATCCGGAACCCCAAAAGACTGTTAGAGAAGGTATAGATGCAACAGAAAAACCAGAAAGAGCAAACAAAGGAACGACTGTGTCAGATGTTGGCAACGCCGGGCGGTTCCGCATAATAACGAATGTGTTCCAACGGGAGGAGAACGCTTCGCAGCGGGTCGCTCAACTATGCGACCGTAACCTGCCAGCGAGCGCAAAGATGTACCGTAGCGGACGGTGGTATGTTTACTGCTCCGCGCACAACACACTTGAGGAAGCCCGTGAAGCACTTGATAATCTGGTAAGAACGACACGAGAGTACAATGATGTATGGATACTTGACACACATAAGCCTGAAAAGAGATAATGGATAAAAGAGATAAAAAATATCAGATAATAAGCAACGTCAACAGGCGCAAGATACTGGTGATTAACGATGTTGTCGAAGTGGACCATACGCCCGAACTGTCGTTCGAGGACTTTGACGCCATGTTCATCAACGTGATGTCCCCACTTATGGACAGAAATATGCTGGCTATCCGCCTGGCATCCCCGTTGCTGTCTGAAAAATGCCGCTTCAAGCCCTGCTATGTGACGCAGCGCCTTATCGGATGGCTCGGCAAGGCCGAGGTCATCGTGGACGGTTACGCCTCCCAGCCTACCGACAACAGCATGGCGCGGGGTATCGAGGAGATATATTCCGATATGCGGCGTCTGAATTTCCTGCTTGGGACTGAACCGGTCGTGACGCACGCGGAAGAAGTCCTGCGACTTTGCCGCTATGCCATTTCACGCCGCCATTTCACTTTCTCGTCTGAGCCTACACCGGGACTGAACTCCGGTTACATGGCTTTGTACTATTATACACTCTGGAACGAGGAGCAGGAATATATGCAGATGGAGGAACGCCGCTTCTTTCACCAGCAGTTGCTCAAACTCGGATATATACACCGTACACGGTTCATTCATAAGATACATGTATGCCCGTCCTGCCGTCGCAGCCACCTGTTGTTTTTTGAATGCTGCCCCAAATGCGGCAGTTCAAATCTCAAGGAGGAAGCCGTGCTGCATCATTTCCGTTGTGCGAACGTGTCTCCCGAATCGACGTATGCCTGTGACGGGGAACTGCGCTGTCCCAAATGCGGACACATGCTCCGCCATATCGGGGTGGACTACGACAAACCCTCATCGGTTTATACCTGCGGGGAGTGCGGCGACTCGTTCATGTATCCCGGCATGAGTGTGCTGTGCACGTCGTGCAGGAAGTCCCATTCCACCAATGAACTGATGCCCGTAGATGTGGAGGAATATGAGTTCACGCCCGAAGGGATAAAGGCATTCGCCAATAATGACGTGCGGCTGTCGGTAAGCCAGACCGGATTCTACGGCTACTCCTCCATGCGCGACTTTCTGGACTACCTGCGCATGTTTTCCAGTCGGACTGCCGGACAGACGGAGGTGTTCGTCATCGCCCGTTTCTATGTATTTGACCCCACATCCGACGATATGCTCGTGCGGGATGCGATTCCGCCAATCGTGCAGGCCATGAGCCGTTTCTTCAACTATAAGAATGCCTTGTGGGGCAACAATTACTATTTCCTGCGCCGTGTGCAGAGCGGGGAGATAGCCGCCCGGCAGGGACAGATGGAATATGAGCTGAAAGCGGAACTGGAGGATTACCGCAAGTTACACGCCGGCTTTCAGTTTGAGCTGGTGGACACATATATCTATACCCCGGGTGACGACGTGGAGCAGTTCATCCGCCGGATAGAAGAAGAACGACATTAAACAAAAGGAGTGCCTATGCTGAATTACGCTTTCGAGATAATAGACGGCATCATTGCCTGCTTCTCCTCCAATTTCGCGTGGAGCGGGATGGTAGCGACGTTCTGGTTCCTGTTCTTCATTGAGTTTCCACGCTATTACCTGCTGGATGTACTCGTAGCCGTACATTATGGAGCTACGTTCCGTAGCAGGTACAACCGTAAGATGCAGGCACGTTACAGGCTGTACCTTGAAAAGCCGTTGGTGACGATTCTTGCTCCCGGCAAGAATGAGGGGGAACATATCTACAAGCTGGTCAGTACATTGCGCGAACAGACTTACAGCAATTACGAGATTATCATCATTGACGACGGTTCGGACGACACGACACCGCAGATAGGCCAGGACCTTCAACGTAGCGGCCATATCGACAAATTTTTCCGCATGACGGAGCGCGGAGGGAAAGCGAGTGCCGCCAATTACGGTGTTGCCCATGCGAAAGGGAAATACATCATCCATCTTGATGCGGACAGTTCGCTTGACCGTGACGCCATAGAAAAGATATTGCTCCCATTCTACTATGACCGCAAAATCAAGGCGGTGGGCGGCTGCGTGAAAGTCCGCAATGCCGACGCTTCATTATGCGCTTCCATGCAGGCATTGGAATACCTTCGTTCCATTCAGGTAGGACGCATGGTGACGAGCAAACTGGGGGTGTACCACATCATATCGGGGGCTTTCGGAGCCTTCGACACGGAAATCCTGCGCGAAGTGGGCGGTTGGGATATCGGTCCCGGATTGGACGGCGACATTACACAGAAGTTCCGCAAGGCCGGTTACAAGGTGCATTTCGCCGAGGATGCCATCTGCATGACCAATGTGCCGGTAAAGTGGCATGCGCTCTTCCGCCAGCGCAAGCGTTGGTCAAAGTCGCTTGTACGTTTCAGAATCCGCAAGCATAAGGACATTCTATGGTGCAACAGGAACTTCTCGTTTCTGAACATGCTTTCAAACGCGGAGAACATCCTGTACGACTGTGTATTCAATTATGTATGGCTGTTCTATATGATCACGCTTATATTCGCCAATACGGACCGCCTGCTGGAGATACTTATCGTGGGGTGGATTATCCGTTTCTCTTTTTCCGTCGTAGCGTTCATCGTCATGCAGTGCATTTCGGAACGGGCGGCGGAGGAGCGGAAACTTGGGGCTTTCCTGATGTTTCACACATTCTATATGGGCTATTTCATGCGGCTTGTACGGCTGATAGGACATACGGAAGAACTGTTCTTCTACACTTCCTACCGTGACAACTGGAATCCGAGGAAGACTTCGGATTTTGCCCGCATGGAAGGATTATAAATTAGCAAAACCAGATTATCACATGAAAAAAGAATTTATAGGAATTATCGGACTTGGCTATGTGGGATTTCCGCTTGCCTGTCTGTTTGCAAAAAAGTACAAGGTGATAGGTTTCGACCGGAACGAGAGGCGTGTCGGTGAAATCCTGCAAGGAACGGACTCGACCGGCGAGGTTTCCGACGAAAAGGTACGCATGGCATTGGACGCCGGTATGGAATGCACTACCGACAAGGAGCGGCTGAAAGAATGCAACGTGTTCATCATCGCCGTTCCTACACCGATAGACCGGCATCGCAATCCCGAACTGTCGCCGCTGGAAAAAGCGTCGATGACCGTCGGTGAGGCTCTTTCGCCGGGGGACATAGTCATTTACGAAAGCACGGTCTATCCCGGCGTGACGGAAGAGTTCTGCATACCCGTACTTGAAAAGGCTTCAGGATTATGTTTCAACAAGGATTTCTTTGTGGGCTATTCTCCTGAGCGCATCAATCCGGGAGACAAGGAGCATACGGTAGAGAACATCTGCAAAATCACATCCGGTTCGACTCCCGAAGCGGCAGAATATATCGATGGGTTATATCGGTCGGTACTGAAAAACGGCACTTATCGCGCGTCATCGATCAAAGTGGCGGAAGCGGCCAAAATCATAGAGAACTCACAACGTGATGTGAACATCGCGTTCATGAACGAGATAGCCAAAATATTCCATGCGCTTGAGATAGATACGCAGGAGGTACTTCGGGCTGCCGGTACGAAATGGAATTTCCTGCCGTTCACGCCCGGACTGGTCGGGGGCCACTGCATCAGCGTCGATCCGTACTATCTGATTCAGCGTGCCGAACTGGACGGCATACGCCCGCGTCTGATGACGGAAGCTCGCAGGATAAACGACACAATGGGCGGATACGTGGCAACTCGCGTGGTCGAAAGCATGAACCGGAACGGTATTCTGGTAAACGGGGCTTCCGTCCTGATTCTCGGCTTTGCCTTCAAGGAGAACTGTTCCGACGTCAGAAACACCAAGGTGGAGGACATTTACCGCAACCTGCGGAAATACACCTCCGACATCACCGTCTATGACCCGAATATAGATGCACGGGAAGTAATGGCGGAGTATGGCATAGAGATATGTACCGACGGGAAAGAAATAGAAGGAAAAACCTATGATGCCATCATCGGCTGCGTGAGCCATTCCTGTTTCGACTGCCTTGACATTCAGGCCATGCGCAAACTGAAAAGCATTGTCTATGACATCAAAGGAAATATCCCTGAGGAGTATGTAACCGATCGTTTATGACGGAGATAAATCCGAGCCATTTCACGTCATGTAATGATAATTTTTCAAGTAATATAAATTTAATAACAAAAGAAATGAGCCTTCATTTATCACGAAAGAAACTCCTGTTCGGACAGAACAGGAATTCGTTTGCGACGCCAAGGACAATAAAATATCTTGGGATGGTCGCGGTGGCGGTCTCTATGGCATCTTGCAGTCAAGATGTTTTGGATGAACCACAAGTAAACCTTACGAAGAGTGAGGTAGTCGTCAACAACAACAGTGCCGAACTGTCCAAGCGTGTAACCATGTATGGGGGAAAAGCACCGTTGACCAGAGCCGGCAACGGCTCTGGTATCACGATGCCAGCCCCCCCGGAATCACCCCGATACGACTTGGTGCTGGACGAGAACTACAAGAGCTGGGCGGCGGATGCGAAAGATTACTGTCTTCCGGCAGGCAAAACGCTGAAAACAGATCTCCAGTTCAGAAACAATGTCTATTATGTCAGCGGCGAACTGACTGTCACAAACTATTGGGGACAGGGAAAACTTGTTGTGTTGCCCGGCGGTAAAGTAAACTATCCGTCGGCTATGCCCGTGTACAACCTTGAAATCCTGAACTATGGCGAGTTCGAGGTGGACGGAAATTCATTTACCGTCAACAGGGGTGCCACATTCATGACATCGGGCGACTTCTCGTCACCTGTGCTCGGTGTAGGAGGAACATTCTATGTAGGCAATGCAATGGACGTGCCGAAAGCGGATGTTTACGAGAATGCCACGCTGCATGTCGGTTGCGGACTGGTCGTGGAAAATTATCTGACCATCCACAATTCCGCCACCGTATATATCGGCAGCTACCTGTCTTCGCCGGTAGTTGAAATGAATAGTTCCTCAATGCTCCGAATCAATGCCGGAAGTCTGGTAAGCACAGGCGAATTGCTGATGAGAAATCCATGTACCATTACTGTGGATGGCGGCGATATGGAGTATGCGGTGGTTTCGGCTGACAAGATCGAAATCAACCAGAGCAACGTGAAGGATATGTTTACCGGCTGGATGGATATCCACTATAAGGAAATTGATAACCGCAGCGGAAAAGAACTGGAATGGCTGTCAAGCGTCAAGCTGAACGGTGACACTTACCTGCCTGCCGCAGGATGCCATCCTTCTTTCGGGAAACAGCCTGAAACGGAACCCGAAACGAGTGTCGGCCTTGAACACATCGCACAGGTGGAAAGCCCCGACCATGCCCACGGCATATCCTCAACCTGTATCCAGACTGCCGGAGACAAGGCATACGTTTCGTACCATACACGCGGAACAGGGTATCATGGTTGTATCGAAGTGCTGAGCCTGACAGGCAATATGTGTTCTATTCTTTCATATATGGAACACCCTTCTATCGACTTTAATCACCTGATAGTGGACAACGACCGCATCGCCGCAGCCGGTGACGACCCCAAATTGGGCGCATTCCTCGGCTTTGTCAATCTGAGCGGAGGAATCTTCCAGTCCGGTGCCACAGAACTCACACAAGTAGGACTCGGTGGGGCGTCAGCAAACTGCGTTGTGCGCAACGGGGTATCCCTTCATGCCACAACCAACGAAGGCTACCATACCCTTGATGCAAATTCATTCAATATGCTGGCTTCGGTTCCGTCTGCCGGTTCCTCCAAGTTCGTCCATACTGACGGTACGAATACAGGAGTGCTTTCCCTGACAGACAGGAACTCACGGCAGTCTATGGCGACACTGAACATCTATGGTGCAACCGACCATAGACTGGCATCCCCCGTACGGTCTATCGCCCTTGACATGATCGCGCCGATAAACGGAAAGAACGTGTTCCAACTGGACGGTAATGACGTCTATGTATGCTTAGGCGCAAACGGAGTGAAACGATACAGCGATGGCGTAGAGGTAGCCGGATTCAAACTGGAAGATGACGCAGCGGCAGCGGCAAACGGTCTTGCCGTGGACGGCAAATATGTCTATGTGGCATACGGCCACGGTGGACTGTTCGTACTTGACAAGTCTGACCTGTCGGTTGTGACATCATACCGCTATTCCGGTGGAAAATCGGCCAACTATGTGAGCGTGTCCGGAGACATTCTTTATGTCGCTTATGGTCTTAGCGGTGTCCAGATTTTCAAGTTGATAGAGAAATAAGGATTGTATAAGGTGCAAAGTGGGGAGGCTCGGATTATACCCCACTTTGCATTATTGTAAACATACCATCATGTTGATACGGGCGTCAAGCATGGCGGTTCAACAAATATAAAGAAGACTCGAATATGGTAAAATTATCAAATCACATTTTGAGGCACAGGCGTCTTTTCCCTTGCCTGATTGTCTTTTTAATTATCTCTGTGTCGCAGCTATTGGTATCTTCTCCTTTGTATGCAGCCTCGCAGGAAAAAAACTTGCTGATTATCAATTCATACAATGAAAGCGCACCGTGGGTACAGAGCTATATTACCCCGTTCATGCTGGAAGCGGCAAACAATGACCAGCTTAACTGCAATCTGGTTCACATGAACAGTACGCTTGTCCGCACGGATTCCATGTATTACAAGATTGAAAACGGAGTTTTCGACCGTTTCAAGCACAATCGTCCGGACTTCCTTGTACTGATAGGCAAAATGGCATTCTCCTTACGCGACCGTATAAAAAGCGAATGGGGGGATATTCCCATGCTGTATTTGGGAGAGGATGATAAAATAGGGCTGAATGAAAAATATCTGTCCGGTGACAGGTCTTATTTGGATAAGACACAAATACCCTTGTCGGAGATAAGGAGCCAATACAATTTCACATATATTGAAGTGTCCAACTTATACAAGGAAACCATCGACATGATGGTCAGTATGCAGCCGGATATGAAGAAACTGGTGCTCGCATCCGATGACCTTGTCTCCAACATCAAATTGGATAAGGATATAAGGGAGTACATTGCGGTGAAATATCCGGAACTTGAATATGAATGGTTAATTGCATCTGAAAAATCCCGAAATGATATGCAGAAATATCTAAATTCGCAAGATTTGAGTATTGGTATTCTACTATCTACATGGTATTATTCTCGTCCGAGTGCTTTCGGCTATCCTATGCTTGTAACCGGAGATTTCAAGTTGATATCTACTGCCCCCCATCCTGTGTTTTCTTTGAAAGAAAATTATCTTAATGCCGGAGCCATCGGAGGCTATTATGCAGATCAGGATGAAATAATAGCAAACTGCATGTCTGCCCTACATGTAATGCAGGAGACCGGTGATATGCGTAATCTTCCATTCTCTTATGCTACGAAAAAAGTCCCCAAGATAAATTATGACCGTTTGAGTGATAATATAATATCTGAAAGCAGTTGTCCGGAAGACACGATTTTCATCAACAAACCGAAAGGGTTATGGGAACTCTATTCATGGCAAATTATTTTGGGCGGAGTCTTGTTGATAGCTATTCTATGTATCTTCGGGCTGGTAATGATATTCCAGCGTAAGCGTATGGCATTAATGTCTTCGCGGGACAAGATGGTGAACAATATGCCGATATGCTACATGACAGGAAAGATAAGTCCGGATGCTACCAGAAAAATGATTGATGTAAACTTTGTATCGGGTAACTATGAGGCCGACGAATTGGTCGCAAAGAATACAGGTACCGGTGACCGTAACAGTCTTTTTGACACTACATACATCCTCGGATTGATTGATAATCTGCGAGATACAAAGAAAAATATCAAGTTCACGCATTATTTTTCGCAAACCGACACTTACTATGATTTTCTGATATGTCAGACATTGAGCGATGACGAGGTCGAGCTCTTCGGTGTGGATGTTACGGACAAGATGAAATCGGAGAAGTCTCTGAAAGATGCTTCCAAAACCTTGGAAATGACATTGGCTGTAGCACATATCATTCCGTGGAAATGGGATCTGAGGAAGCATATCATCGCCTGTGAAGCTAACAGGGTCATGCAGCATATGAATTTACCGAAACATTCGGAATCAACCATGTGTACTCATATTATTGAGGAGAATGAATACTTCAAAAGAATACATCCGGAAGATATGGACAAAGTCAAACTGCTGTATCAAGGCTTGCTTGACGGTACCAAGCAATATGTCAAGGGTGAGTTCAGGGTTCTTTCCGAAGATGGTGGTAAAAAGACTGTTGACTGGATGGAAATCAATGCCTCTGTGTCGAAATACAATGAGCAACAACGTCCTGTAGAACTGATCGGTTCACTGCTCCTTATTACCGCACGCAAACAGCAGGAAGCTAATCTTATAGCGGCAAAGGAAGCTGCCAAAGAATCAGACCGCCTGAAGTCGGCGTTCCTTGCCAATATGAGCCACGAGATACGCACACCGCTGAATGCTATTGTAGGATTCTCCAACCTGCTGACAACGACGGAAGATCAAGAGAAAAAGCAGAAGTTCATCAATATCATCGAGAACAACAACCAACTGTTGTTGCAACTCATCGGTGATATTCTTGACCTGGCGAAAGTGGAAGCCAACACGCTGGAATTCATTTATAAGCCTATCGATCTGAATGAGCTGGTCCGTGGTATAGAGGAAACAATGCGTACGAAAGTGCAACAAGGAGTGGTACTAAATTACACCTTGGGGGCAGCAGATTGTTGTATTGAAACGGAGCCGAATCGTCTGTCGCAAGTAATCATCAACTTGCTCACAAATGCCTGCAAGTTTACAAGTAAGGGAAGCATTACATTCGGTTATGAAGTGCAGGATGATAATATTTATTTCTTCGTGCGGGATACTGGATGCGGAATATCGAAAGAGGGACAGGCGCGCATCTTCCAGCGTTTCACCAAACTCAATGATTTCGCTCAGGGAACCGGACTGGGATTGTCTATCAGCAAAAGCATAGTCGATAAGATGAAAGGCCAGATTGGCGTAGAATCCAAAGGTGAAGGTAAAGGCAGTACGTTCTGGTTTACGATTCCTTATTTGCCGGCAACAATTCACAAAGAGGTTGAAAAACTGGAAGAACCGAAAGAAACCATTGAACGTGAAAAAGTGACACTCCTGATAGCAGAAGACAATGAAAGCAATTATATGCTTTTTGAGTCGATTCTCAGCTCGCACTACAAACTGATACACGCATGGGATGGCGTTGAAGCCGTAGAACTCTTCAATGAGCACAATCCCCAGCTCGTCATCATGGACATAAATATGCCCAGAATGGACGGTTATGAAGCTACCCGAGAGATTCGTAAGAAATCTACGACTGTGCCTATCATTGCCGTGACGGCATACGCGTTCGCTTCGGACAAAGAGAGAATCATGGAAAACGGATTCAACAGCTATGTATCCAAACCCATCAATGCGAAAAAACTGGATGAGGAACTGAAATCCGCACTCGGCTCTCATTTCATCCTTCTCTAAATCTGGAATAAGTAAACCTGATGTATAATTTTTTATCCAAGAAAAACGAGTAAAAAACAATTGAATCACATGAACAATCGTATTGCCGCCCTATTATTGGGCGGCATAGGGCTGCTCGCCTCGTGCTCGGATGACAACCTCACGAGTCCGCCGGGAACACTGAAGGTAGAACAGAGTGGCGTAGAAGTAAACAACGATGTCGCCGCACTTGCCGGACGAGTAGAAATGTATTCGGTTCCTGACCGTTATGTCGCATATCCGTGGGAACAATCCGCTATGTACAGCGCAAGAACAAGGGCATTGGCACAACCTCCCGTACCGGGAGATGCCAAGGATATGTCACTATCCGATTTCGATCCGAAGAATCCGTCGGGGAAAAATTTCGTACTTCCGAAGGGAGTAGAAGCGGAATTTAATCTGAACTTAAACGGAGCCAACTTCTATGTGAATGGAAACATGACACTGAGAAGTGTAACCGGAACCGGCCGTATCTATGTGCTTAACGGTGGTAGCCTTTCTTATCCCGAACATTTGGCGGCGAAAGTGGAAATTTATACCTATGTAGGCGGTAAGTTCAGTTTCCGTGGTAATGATTTCTCCACCGAGAGAGAAAGTGTGTTCCACACTCAGGAAGACCTTTCCATCCCCGGTTCGTTGAACTCACAAGGGATGTTCAACGTCGATGGAGAACTCAACATTGGAGGCGAACTGACTATACATAACGGCGGTTTATCGAATGTAATCGTGGGATTGAATGTGGCGACCAAGACATCGGTAAGCAATGGTATGCTCTATGTGCATGGACCTCTGGTATCACCTGAATTCACAGCCTCAGCCGGTGCTTATATTTTCAGCACTTGCAAGGGCATCTATGAAAAGAGCCTTAGCGTAACTGAAAACACGGTTTACTATGCCACATCCTATGTAAAATCACCCGTGACAACCGTCGGATTGGGAGCTGCATTAACCATAAATGGAGCCGGGCTGCTCGACCTCGGCAATCTGAAAGTGACAGGTGGCGCATCTGTCGAGGTCTCCGGCGAGGAATACGCCGTAGTGAATACCCAAAGTATCGAAGTAGATCGTACCGACCTTAGAAACGTATTCAAGGGCAACATGGGATTACACTACAAAGGTGATATCAAAGGTGTAGAAGACCAGAGTAAACTTGAATTTCTTGCGAATGTCAAGATAAACGAGGATGACGATACCCGGCTTGAGGAATCGGAATGTACCCCTGGATATACTCCCGACGCATCGGATGATGACAAAAATGGTGTTGACATCGACCACATCGCACAGATTACCAGCCCGCAGGAACACGACCACTATCTGTCGGCTACCTGCGTGCAATCGGCAAACGGCAATGTATATGTGTCGTATCATAAAAACGGAGCGGAGTATGACGGATGTGCCGAAGTTTTCAGATTCGGTTCCAATAATGAAATCAGCCTGATTTCGTACATGCGCCCGACTGACCTCCGTGACTTCAACCACCTGATTGTTGATAACGGAAACGTGTTCCTTACCGGCAGTGACAGAAAAGGCGGGTTCCTTGCTTATCTTCCCTTGGGTGCAGACGGCGTATATCAAGGTGGAGAAAGCTCCATGTCCTTTGTTCGGTTAGGTGCCGGCGACGCCAACTGCGTGGTGCGTAACGGCAACTACTATCAAGTAGCCGCCTCTAACGGCTTCCATACCATCAACGCAACGGACATGACACTTGCCGGACTGAAAGAAACCGAAGGATCTGCCAAGTATATCAGCTTGGGTGGTGACAAGTTCGTTGCTCTTAACCTTGCCTCGCGCAGTGAAGAGCAAGCCGGTGCGGTAATCACCACCTATGGATTGAATGACTATACCTTCTCCAACGCCCAAGCTCAACTGACCGATGCGGTGATTACCCCCGCCAACGGCAAGAACGTTTGTCTGTCAGACGACGCAAACATCTATGTGGCTTTGGGTGGCAACGGGCTGAGACGTTATACCGGAGGTGCAGTGAACGGTGAGTTCAGACTGAACGGCAAGGCAAGGGTCAATGGTCTTGACTATGACGACACGCATATCTACGTGGCATACGGCGAAAAAGGATTGCGTATTCTGGACAAACAAACGCTAAAAGAAGTGGCGTCATATACCCACAGCGGAGGAAAATCCGCCAACTTCGTAAAAGTAGTTGACGGCTACATTTTTGTGGCGTATGGGCTGAACGGATTACAGGTGTTCCGTTTGACGGAAAGATAATTACTATTAGGATTACATAAGGTTTACAAAGGCGTCGTACGTCTGTACGGCGCCTTTAAACTATCATCAAATTTGAACTCAAAATATAAATAAGTAAACAGACATGAAAGAGAAATGTAACATGTCTTCTCTTTTTTTGAAGGGAAGCAACATCTAACCCATTTTGCTACCGAACAGGATATAGCAGACGAATTTATTGCATTGCTCTCCGAAGCGAGAGACTTTTATCTTCAAGACGTCATCGTAAATGGCAAGCGGTACAGCCGCTATGTGGATGATTTCATAAACAGCCGCCGTTATATCAACTGCGACAATGCGGTTTGTAAGAATTGTCACGAAATGAATATTCACATCGTCAAAGGGCTGTTAACCGACTGTGCAGGTCTCGTCAAGAAGTTCTTTACCGCCGATACGTTCACTTTCGAGGATTGCATGAGACTGAAGTGGAAGTACGACTTCTACGAGTCATCTCCCGGCAATCCCGGCGCGGATAATCCAACGCGCATTCCTACACTTTCTTTTGGCTGCAATTTTTCCAGAGAACAAATGAAAGGCATCGTGGCTTGTGCCACAGTTTTTCATCTGTTTTGCGTTTCTACGCTCTGCGTCGAGGACATGGAGGCACTTTTCTCCTGCCGGGAAGATTTCAGCATTCGGGTAAACAACGTCCGCCACGTGGCTGTCATGTTCGACGCCCTGCTCGAAAACAAACTTATCGAACCGTACTGGCAGTCCGTTCTCGACAAGGGGCGGTTTCTGGTATCAAAGGACGGCAGGTCGTATGTTTCCGCTTCAAGCCTGTCCACGGCCCTGTCTATCGCGAGGATTAAAAAGACAGCCGTCACTAACGGGATCAGGAAGGCTATCGCCGGATTGACGGAATGACATGAAGTGCTAAAAACAAGCATGTGAAAAAGTAATGGACTGGATTGAATGATGCCCCCCCCGAATCTGTCATGCAGGTTCGGGGAATTTTGTTTCCGGCCGTAAAGGAGCCGCAAATTCTTTTTTAACCGCAGGCTGTTTTTCCTCCCTCTTTTAGTATCCCGCTCCGGTTCTTACCATATCGCATCATCGGCTATCCTTGCCGGAGTGATTTTCTCATGCAAAGGTATAGCGTGCTGTCCGGTCGTCAAGTACCGCTGTGCTAACGGCCTTCGGAGGTTAACGGCAGCCTTCCCAAATCAAAGATTGACTTTCTGTCCCCCGTCTTTTGCCGGGCAGGAGCAGACGGGATATCGCTGCTCCTGCCTCGTCTGCCGGGATGGGTATTCCGTTCAGTCCTTCGGCTGTTTACTTGTCTTATCCGTCCTTTGTCCGCTATTGAACCGGCATGTAAAATCAATCCCGATAAGAAGCCGAAAAGGCTTTGAGAAAAGGGAAAGTAAAAAAAAGTTCAACAGTTAAAATTCAAAATTATGCCGAATTGGTGTTCAACTGCGTATGTGATAGAGGGCGACGCAAAAGAAGTGAAGAGCCTCTATGAATTGATGAAAGGACTACAGGAACGGAAAGAGCCGTCCGTCAAAAACGGATTCGGAACGACATGGCTCGGCTGCCTTGTAGACGCTTTGGGCGGCGATTGGAACGAGGTGTGGTGCCGGGGCGAATGGGATACTCCACAGCTCGACGGAGAGGTGTTGAGACTCTCGACTATGACCGCATGGTCGCCTTGCAACGAGACATTCGATTTTGTCTGCAAAAAGTTCCCGTCTCTCCGCTATTTTTATCAATCGGAAGAGCCGGGTATGGTTGAATACAGGACAAACGACCGTGAGGGCAAATACTTTCCTGACAAGTATATCGCCGATGTATGCACGGATGACGGGGAATACCTTACTGAATACTTTGCCGATATGTCGGGGCTGTTCGAGTGGCTGGAGGACCTTGCAGAGCGGCCTGTCAAATCGCAGCAGGAAGTCGAAGTTCTCGTTGAAGAATGGAAAAAGGAAAACAAGGATGCCTTTGTCAATATCAACGAGTATCGGATAACAGATTAAGTTCAAACACGACCGCTTATGAGTGCCGCCCCCGAATCTGTCATACAGGTTCGGGGGATTTTGTTTCCGGCCGTAAAGGAGCCGCAAATCCTTTTTTAACCGCAGGCTGTTTTTCATCCCTCTTTTAGCATCCCGTTCCGGTTCTTTCCGTATCGCATCATCGGCTATCCTTGCCGGTGCGATTTTCTCATGCAAAGGTATAGCGTGCTGTCCGGTCGTCAAGTACCGCTGTGCTAACGGCCTTCGGAGGTTAACGGCAGCCTTCCCAAATCAAAGATTGACTTTCTGTCCCCCGTCTTTTGCCGGGATGGGTATTCCGTTAAGTCTCCCGGCTGTTTACTTGTCTATCCGTCCTTTGTCCGCTATTGAACCGGCATGTAAATCAATCCCGACAAGAAGCCGAAAAGGCTCGACAAAAGGGAAAGAAAAAGTTTAACCAATTAAATTTCAAAGTTATGCACAGTAAGATTTTTCAAATTGCCAAAGAACCGGTAAACGAAGGCTGTTATCTCCAAGAAGACACTCTCACACAGGGAGATGGTAGTTTTTACGACTATTGTACGGAAATAGACGATGAAGAACGTAAAAAAGAAATTGCCAATTTGGTAAAGTTTATATTGCCTAAAGGGATGTTCGAACTTACATCCGAAGATACCATACGCTATATTGGAGGTATGGAACAATGGAAAGAAAAGTATGTCGCCAATATCCACAAGAAAGCGGAAGCCCTTACTGTTGAAAATATGTTGGTATGGGGTTCCATATATTATCTCAAACAAGCCATAGAAAACCCACTGGACACGGCTTATCTTTTCTATCTGGATGGGGATGGCTGCCAGGCTTTTGCGGAACAATCCTTTGCTTTTATGGAATTTATCTGCTCCATTGAGCCGGGTACGACACTTTACATCGGCGGTGTCATTGACTATCATTTCTGATACTGTCGGACAAGCATCGGATGGCTGCTCGCCGCCCAAGTGGGCTGTAAAAATGTGGAGCGACTTCATCAGAAGTTCGCCCCACATTCCTTTTTGCACGATTGTCAGCGACGCATACCCCCGCCGTAATCCTCCTCTTGTACCTCTTCGGCTCGGTATTCCTCCATTTCGCCCAGCCGCTCATTCACCCTTTGCAGGTTGTCGTCCAGCGTGGCGTTGTGGTCGTAAGGAAAACTATGCTGTGCGATGATACCAGCATTAGTGGCCGACCCGACATCGAACGAGTCGGTTTCCCTGTTGTACCCGATATACAGGACTTCACCGCCTGGAAGCTCGAACGCAGGAATTTTCTGCCTCGACACGGTGGCGAACTGCTCCGCCACCATATCCCTGGCCACTGCTTTTACATCGTCGCTGGCTCTGTCGGTGCCGTAACGCTTGATGTGATCGCGTACTTCATGCTCCGTGTATTTCAGCATGACCTCGTAGGTTCCACCGACACTCCCGTTATATACCACGGCGAAATCCTTATCCT
This sequence comes from uncultured bacterium, assembly GCA_905215555.1. Classification (GTDB taxonomy): domain Bacteria; phylum Bacteroidota; class Bacteroidia; order Bacteroidales; family Bacteroidaceae; genus Bacteroides. The sequence continues at coordinate 101,307 of CAJMQU010000003.1, read as the reverse complement.
CGATAAGAAGGTCATCTCCACGGTTCTGGAGGGGAGAGGCGTATGTTTGTTGCTCGTCCATGCCGTTGCCGTCGTAATACTCCTTGGCAAGCGTCAGCAGACCCTTGTAGTCGCCCTTCTCCTTGAGTTCGTCAAGCTGTCTCGTGTCGTTGGCAAACTGGAGGTAAGCTACCGAGGCATAGAACATCTTCTCCGGAGAAGATACCTTATTCTCCTGTTGCTCCTGTTCGGAGACATCCTGTTTCAAGTCCAGTGCAATCTTATCCACCTTCTGCGTAATCAGCGAAGTCGCCCTTTTCACGTCGAGAAGCGTCGTCTTGATGAACTGCGGCGACTCTTTCAACGTGTCGAGCCAGCTTTTCAGGTAAGCGCAACTATCCTCCTTGATATGCTTCGTCATTCCGTAACGTTGCGCGACCAGCGCACTGCCGAGTTCGGCCACCAGTTCTTCCCTGGCATACTCCGCCGACCCGAAAGTCGTCGGTTTAAGCCGGTCAAGCACACCCTCTGCACCTGTCGAATGCGTCATCTCGTGGAAAAGCGTCCCGTAGAACGATTCCCCGTCCTTGAACTGCTCCTTCTCGGGCACGACGATTTCGTTCTTCGAGATCGAGTAGTAGGCGTGGTCCTGGTGCATCGGCTTGATGGGACAAATCCAGAGGTTGTCCTTTATCATCGTATCGACGGGAGCGAAACTGAACTGCTCGCCGTTCCCGATTTTAGGCTGCCCGTTCTCCTGCTCCAGCTTTTCCCACATCTCCGGACGGGCCTCCTTCAGGTTGGTTTGGGCCACATTAAATACCCTGAATACCTGCATCTTCGGATAGACGTTGTACTCTTCTTTCTCTTTGTCTGAGAGTTTCTTGTAGTCATCATACTTGATTTTCTCCTTCGTATCCTTGTGAATGCAGGTAAACGTGGTCAGCATGACCGGGAACGACTTCTCTCCGCGCAGCACCGACACACGGGGCAGCTCCTGTCCGTCCTTGCCGGGCTTGTTGAGTCGCTGCACGCAGTCGAAGGTGCAGAAGCGGGGAATCGTATAGCCGTTCTTCTCGCAGTGCAGGAGCAGTAGAAATGCGTTCATTCCGTTATACTCGCGCCCGGAGAGGTTACGCGGCCATTGTAAGGTATTCTCGGTAAACCACGGTTTCCTCCAGTCACCCCGGATGCTCTCGATTTTCTCGATGAGCATTTCAGCGAAAAGGTCCAGTGCCTTATCCTCGCTGCTCGGCCCGTCATTTTTCGGTTTTCTGTAACCAGCCATGACCGTTACAGATTGGAGTTATCCTGTGATGCGACATATTGCGCGAGTTCCTCCACGCGGCAGGAGATGTCCGCTTTCCCGTTATGCAGCGAGACAGCCATCTCGCCCTTGACGTCCACCTTGATACCCGGCTGCAGCCACTCCTCGCACGGCCCGTTGAAGCAGAAGAAACGTACCCACTGGTATTCGAAGCCGTTATCTACCTTCTCCGTGCTGAACGCCGAGAACACCGTGTAAGGTTTGTCATTCTTGTCCTTTCGCTGCTCGATGTTCTTGCCTACCTTGCCACGGAAGGACATCTCGCCCTTGAGGGAATCCGCGTCGTCCGCCGAAGCCGTACCGATCCGGTCGGCGAAGAGGTTGAAATAGAGTTTGTCGCCCCGGCGTTTCAGGTACATCGTACCCGTAACCTCTACATGCGAGCCGTTCCGGTAGCTGGCGGCTTCCTCCTCGTTGCCGTCCTTGCTCACGCTGATTTCGACTGTGCCGCTTTGGCCGTCCTTACCTTGGATTGCGACACGGAGCGGGAAAGAAAGGAACATCTTATCTTCCTTGCCTGTGCGTGTCGAAGCGTCGCGGCCGATAACGCCGCACACCGTTACATTACATTTAATCATAATTCCTTTGTCTTTTAGTGATACACATACCACTTCGGACAACGTGGGGTCTGTTGAAGTTGAATACGCTGAAAGACATCTCCTAATCGGGAGCGCGTATCTTGATGTAGATAATCCATGCCGCAATCAGCACCTGCACGCCCACGATGACGAGGGTCGCCACCGGCCCAAACAACCGGTAGCAGCCCAGAACGTGCAGGCCGAGGACGGATACCCCGAACAGACACCGGCATAGCTGTATCATCACGCGTCTTATCATATCGCCATGCTTTTATCGTTTCAGGTTTTCCGTCTGTCCCTGCTGCTCGGACATTCCCTGCTCAAAGTTCCGCGAAGCCGTCTCCGAGAGGAGGACGGTGTTCAGCACTCCGGCAACGCGTAGCCGCTTGGTCTCTTCGGAGAGGGTGTCGTTGTTCAGCGTGGCCGACAGGCGGCTCAGCTCGGCGGAGGTCAGCTCATGCGATACCTCGACGCTCCCGTTGTCCGCCCGCAGCGTGGCCCTGCCGTTTTCCCCGATTACGAGTTCGCAGGCTTTCATGCCCGTTACCAGCGATTTCAGGTCGATTCTCCGGCTGTCCATAGCCGCCGAGATGGCAGCCCTCTGTTCTTCCTCGTTCCTGTTGTCAATCTGCGCCGCCAGCAGCATCAGAGAGGTGAAGGCGGTCATCGCCATCTCCACGATCGGGTCGTTGCACCCCGACATTCCCACGCCGCTGTCCTCTGAGGAGAGCAGCTTCTTCATCCATGCGTCGGGAGAAAGGGGCTGGTTCTCCTTGACGCTTTCCGCGTCCCGGTATTTGGCGAGCAAGTCGTTCCCGTTGTGCAGTGCCTGTTGTCTGATGTTGCCTTTCTGCGCTATCTTGGCCAGATACGCCGCCGGATCGATGTCTCGCTGCGTGCCGTCCGCGTGAATCTGCCTGACACCGAAATGCAGATGCTCCCCGGTCGTTCGTGTTCCCGTATTGCCCGAGGTGCCGAGCCGTTGGCCCGCCTGCACCGTGTCGCCTACCTTCACGGCGATATCGCCGAGGTGCATGTAGGTACACTGCACCTTGCTGCCGTTCTCACGGACATACTCCACCGTGACGGACTTGCCGCCGGGTGTGTTGCCTTTGCCATTGACAGAGATGACCTTACCGCCTTTCTCGGTGGCAAGCACCGCATCGCTCTTGCACCGGATGTCTATCCCCGTGTGCATCCGTTTCGTTCCGTCTATCGGGTCCTGACGCATCCCGAACGGCGAGGTGATGAACAGGAACTCCTCCCGTTCGACCGGAAACGAATATTCCTTCGCATTTTCCGATTCCCGGAGCGGGTTCTCTTCCACACCGAACTGTTTTCCCTGCGCTTCCATTTCCCGCATGACCTGACGGTCGTACTCCTGCAGACCGTTCCGTTCGATGATCTGTTGCAGGCTGGCGGCATAATGTCCACCCGTAGCATAACCCGCCTGTTCGAGGGCCAGCGTCCATCCCTTGTAGTCGTCAGGGGCGAGCGTGAAGCAGCGGGCATAACGGCCGTTCTCTTTCAGGAAACGGGAGTGATGCTCGTAGGAATCGCCTACGTTGTCGTAGCTGCAGAACTTCTCGTTAGGCTTGTCATCGGTATATAGCCCATACCGCCCGCCTTGGGCAATCCATTCGGGTGTGGCCTTGATGCCGAAATGGTTGTTCTCGTTCAGTGCCAGACGACTCTGCCCGTTGCTGCTTTCCAGAATGCCCTGTGCCAGCGTCACGGAGGCGGGAATGCCGTACCGCCGCATCTGTTCCATCGAGTACTCCGCATACCGCTCTGCATATTCTTGATTCTTGCTCATTTATCTTACTCCTTATCTATGAATACCCTTGTGTACCTCTTCCTCGGCCTCGTGTCGTTCATCGACAATCTGCTCCATTTCCGCCGCGAGGTCGTAGATAGCGACACGTTCTCCGGCTCTGACGAGTTTCAGAAGGTTCGTGTCAAGCAGTTCCTTTGCAAATTCAACGGAAGCCGTAAACCCTTTTTCAGAGGCTGGTTTCTCCACAGGAAGCCCCAATATCTCCGCACCCCTTACAGCGTCCTCGTTATACAGCCTGTAAACAGTTCCGGCCCGAATCAGCTGCAAGGCATCGGGGTGTCTTTCCTTGAGTTCGTCCCATTGCTTCCGCTGTGCGGAGACGGCTTCCGCATGGCTTTCCGTCACCTCTCTGTTCTGCTGCTTGGCAACCTCCTTCTCCTGCTTCTCGCTTGTATTCTCTTCCTGCGTCTGTCCCTTGCGCAGCACATCGGCAAAGAGCGTGGCCGCCAGATGCCGCTTGTATTCCGTTTTGTCATCGGCCGCCATCATGCGTTGCCACTGCTGCGTGGTAACGTTCCGGGTCTGCATCTTCGTCCCGTCAATGGTCGCCACGCATTGGATGCCGTCTTGCTTGGTCTTGAACACAGACACCCGCTGGATGCGGTTCAGATCAATGTCTTGCGCTTCTGTGCTGAACAAGTCCACCTTCAGGTTAGGTTGCACTTCCGCCAGTGCGTAGTATTTATGCGCCAGCTCCATGCGGACCTTCTCGATGTTGTCCATTGACTGCTTGAGCGTGGAAAAGAAACGGTTCACATCCTCCTTGTCCGGATAGACGCTGTAACCTTCCTTGTTCTCCGGCTTGATGTAGAGCGCCCAACGCCTTTTGTCGTCCGGAATCATCTCCGCGCGGGTTATGTTCACATCGTTAGCCCGTTTGACCGCTGAGGTCACATCCAGCGTGGAGAGCGTTTCCATAGCCCAGTTCTTCAACCGGGCCAGTGTCACCTGCTTCTCGGCGAAGTAGCTGTCGTCGGGTCGGTATCCCAAAGCGCCGTCGGGGTTGAAGAAGCGCACGCTTTCGATGCCCTCTCTCCGCAAGACCCTGCCGATACGGGCCTTGTTCATGCCCGGTATCTCATTGTCCACGTCCAATGATGCGCCGGCAGGGAGTATCACGTCCGCTGACTTCTTGATGGGGTCGATGACGATGACAATGGTCTTGTCCTCCTTGTTCGGGTGCTGCATTATTTCGTCGGCCACGAAATAATGCTTGGGCAACAGCTCCTTCATGTCCGAGGTCTGCCGCCGGTTGCGCAGCGTGGCATACTCGATTTTTTCTCCCTTCTCCGCCTTGCGGATTACTTCGAGGGCGTTGTTCACGTCGCTTTCCAGCGCATCGATCAGGCAGGGGTTCTCCTTGAGTTCCCGGTTCCAGTATTCCACCAGTTTCAGGCTCTCGTCGGACAGGCGGGCCGGCAGTCCAAGCTCCAGCATCTTGATTCCCGAGGCGACTTCCACAACCAGACGCTCCTGTTTGAGGGCGTCTTCCGAGGGAGCCATGCCGTTCTTCATCACCATGCCTTCACGGGCAAGGCGCTGTTGGTGTCCCGTGGCGCTCACAATCTGACGCAGGGCTTCCTGCACGTAGTCGTTGTAATGCTCGAAATCACGCTGGCGCGGCATATAGACCGCATCCTTGTCCGTTTCGTAATGAGGCATTCCGCTGCCGTCCGAGCGCACGGGAACGAGGTTATCCCGCATCTTCAGCAGGAAACCGTTGAAACGGCCATGCAGCCGTCGTTCATCGGCTTCCGAGTAACCTCTCTCCACGGCGCTCCCGTCTTTCAGCAGCACCGAGTCGTAAGCCTCCTTGTCCACGTAGGGAAATGTCGTCTGGTCGATGTTGAAGAGCGTTCGTATCTCCCGGTTGTGTACGCCCTTGTACTGTTTCCGTACATCCTCGTCCTGTTTAAGGTAAGCCTCGCGGCTGATGATGTCCTCCGGGTTGTTGCGGTGGACGTACTTGTTCCAGTTGTAGAACAGGAACGGCACACCCTGCTCGTGTTCACGTACTGCCGTGCCGCGTGCCTTGGCATCGCTGTAAAGGGTGAACAGGTTGGTCTTGCATCCGTTCCTGTCCGAGTGCAGGGCCATGAACAGCCCGTTGAAAGGACTTACGGCGACACCTTTCGGGTAAAATTTCGGGTAGCCTTTGCCCATGGCGTTGAGCCAGTGCCCTCCGGCGTTTGATGCCTCGTTCAGAGCCGTGGAGAGCAGGGCGACCTGCTTCTCCTGGGCGTTCTTTTCTATTTGCGACTTCTCTTTCATATTCGTATATCTTTTTCATTGACAGCATTATTGGATACCTCGTGTCCGCACAACGGTCTCCGTCTCCCCGTTGTCGTAGTTCTGCGAGGCAATCTGGCGGAGCCGGTCGCTCTGGGCGAGTATGGCGTTGGCCAGCGTATTCAGCGGCAGTGCCCCGGCACGGTAGGCATCCGCCACAGTGGAGCTGAGTTGCACGGTACAGGGCACGCGGTCTATCGTGGCAATCAGCGTGTTGCCCTGCAGCACCGGATTCACGATGCGCGAGTTCAGCGGTTCGTCCGTGTAATGCTTGTACTGCACGTTACCGCCGTCGGTGCTCCGGTTCGGTTGTTCCCGTCCCAGCATCTCGTGTCCCGCCTTGTTCAAGAGGTTCGCGCCACCCATACCGATAAGTAGCATTTTCAGCATCGGGTTCTTGATGAACACCCCCGCCACGATACTTGCTATCGGCAGCAGGTTGTCCTTTATCCCCAGTGATTGTGTCTTTCCCGTGAGTACGCCCAGCAGAATGTCGGGCAGCATGGCCAGTATATAGCCCAGATTGCCCGTGACATCACCGAGGCCTTCCAGCCCCAGGTTGCGCACCAGGCTGTCCCAACCGTTTTCGTTGGTCTGTCCGGCTTGCACCTCCTGTGCCGTCTGTTCTTCCCGTGCCTCTTCTTCGGCCGATACGGTTTGTTTCTGCACTTCTTCCACCTTTTCCCTCTGTTCGCCTTCTACGTGTGCCTGTCCGGTCGTCGTAGCCTCATGCCTTGCCATGTACTGCAAGTAGGCTTCCTCCTGTCCGGGAGCAACGACAAGCGGCACATCCTTGTACCGTTCCGCCCGGTTCCGTTCCCCTTCGCTCTCCCTGTTGTTCCCGTACCACATCGGCATCTCTGTCTTTCCCGTTTTCCACCAGTCCGTATAATTGAAATTCATTACCGGAATCTTCTTATGCAATTGCCCGTTGGCTTCGGCCACGAGTGTGTTCTCTTCGGATGGCATTGCGGCGGCTTCCCTGCGGAAGCCGTCGAACACGTTCCCGTCGCTGCCGAACACCCCCTTGCTGATACATTGCTCCACCGAAAGGCTGTCCGGCTCTTTGGACGCGAAATGGTCGGCGATAGCCGATATAGTCACGTCCGCACCGACGAACCGGGCGAACGTAGCCCATGAACCCACGCCGCCCATCATAAGGGTATCTGCCGAAGCCCCCAATACTTTAGCCGTCCCTTTCTCCAACCTGCTCGGTCGGTAGGCGGCCTCGCCGCGTCTCTCTATCTCTTCGGCCAGCGGTGAGCGGCTCAATGTCTGTGACAGTCCTAACAGGCTTGACTCCGCCGCCTTGCGGATGATGTAGTCGGCCGATGATTTCGGCATTCGGTCCTTGACCAGTTTGTCGATCATCAGCTGTTCCACCCGGTAGTCCACGTAAGCGTAGGCAAGGTCACAGCCCAACTCTCCGGACAGCGCGTCGTAACGCTCCCTGCCGATTTCTTCGACAACTGCGTTGCGCCACTCGCCGGCCACGTAGGCGAGGTCGTGCTGTATCTCTTTCGATGCAAGAATCTTACTCTTGCACATTTCAATGTAGTCCTCGGTTGTCTTGGAGTTCCATTCGCCCGTCACCTTGAGTGTCTGGTAAGGGTCGGACATCGGTTGCCCTGCTGACGCCATCATGCTCAGGATACCGCCCAGGGACGTGGAATATTCCTTCATCTCTTCGACCTGTTTGCGGGTCAGGTAGGATTGCGTCTCTCTCATGACGGGCGCGAGATGGCTATGGAAATAGCCGCCCATGAGTGCCTCTATCTCCGCGAATCGTTTACTCTGCTTTATTCCGTCCATATAAAATATGTATATCTATATCATGTTTATCTGTTTCAGGAGTTGTTCTTTCGTCTGCTCGATGGCATTGTGGTACACCTCCATCTGCCGAGGAAAGAACTCTTCGAGCCACGCGTCCTTCTCAATATGGTCGTGAATGAAGCGTATGGCCTGTTCCCGTTCGATTTCCACCGATGCTTCCCCTTCCTCCCGGTTGTTGAACCATGCCTTCGTCCACCAGCGGATACCGGCACGGTCGGGATAGACGGAGACGATTCTCGGTATGTCGAAGCTCTGGATGTCGATGTCCAGCTCTGCCAACGGGTCGATGATACCGCCGCTTGCTAAGGCTTCGTCATGGAGTTTTTTTTTACGTCGCCGCCCATAGTGGAGAGATACACGTCGTGCCGTAGCGCGAGGTAGTTCAGAAAGTCCCCGATAAGTAGGTTCTGCACCTTGCAGGCCAGCGGCATGGCCTTATGCCCCAGTCCGAGGGGATTGGCGATGCTCGGCATCCGCTCGTAGAAATACTCCTTCACCGCGCCCATCGTGAAGATATGGCGCAGCGACTGTTCCGTGTGTTCTGGTAGGCGGTACGCCCCATGCTGCAAGTCCTCCATGTAGTGCGGCAGAAAGCGTAGCATCAACTCCTCGATTTCTCGCCTGTCCTTCTCGTAATCGGTTGTCGGTCCCGGTTCTGCCTCGTAGAAACCGGATGTCCCGTTTCCGTTGGCCTCCTGCAAAGCACGGATATTACCGTACAGCATGGTCAGAAACTCCAACGGGTTCAGCTCCTCGCCCTTGAAGCGGACTTCGATATGCAGCCGCTCACCACTCAAAGCTACCGTCTGCCCGGCCTTGACACGCTGCCCGAACTGAGCATAGACATTCGACAGATGTCCGTATGTCATTTCGTATTCACCGTAGCGTATCGTCTGGCAGATGCCATGCACGGGGTCGTTGCCCACGCCCGATACGATACCGCCGGCCACTGCCGACAAGATGTGGCACCGCACATTGAAATCAATGCCGTGATGAAAGAATTTTTCTCCCGTTTCCGGGTGTGTCTGCTCGCCGTAGCCGAGCGACAACTCCACGTCTTTTCCCTGCGGCTCCTCGAACGGCATACAGTAGCCGCTATCGGAATGCAGGATCATTTCTTCTGTATATTTCATTGTTTTGTATTATTTTGTCCTTCTATCTTCTCATTCCGCCGCCCTGGGTCTGCTCCTCCGGAGAGAGTGCCGGTGTCTGCGTCCTCGATACACTCTCCTGCGAGGCTGTGCGGAGAACACCCGCGTTGTTGCCGATGAGCAGCATTCCCAAGAACAGCCCGGCAATCTTGCCCAGCCAGCCGCGTTGTCCGAACACGAGGAACGCTGCGGCGACCAACCCCACAATGCTCAACCCTGACACGTTGCCACGGCCAAGGTTGCTGAAGAATCTGCCGAGCATATCCATGAGACCGCCCCCGGAGGTTGCCTGCAGAAAGTTCGACACGCCGTTCAGTTGTGAACCTGCGCCACTTACCGCATTGCCTATCGCCGAGATCGTATCCCCGGTCTTCTCCTTCAGTTCCTGAACATCATCCACCGTCCCTGCGAGGGCGTTCGTGGCGGGTTTGCCGACTACGGCCTCACTGACGATACGTGCAACACTTTTATCGGTAGTCAGCTTCTCCCAACCCACGTAACCGACTGCCGCCCCGACCGTGGCGGTCTTGACGGCTTGCCCGGCTCCTCGAAGCGTCTGCGAGGGGTGCAGGACAGCATTTCCCATGCTTCTACCGGTGGCTGCAGTAGCCTTCCCGGTACCTTTCATGACACTGCCGCCGTATTTCAATATTGTACTCCAGAATCCCATATATCTTCATTTTAAGGTCTTACATTCTTTCCGACTTGTTTCCAACGCCTGCGGGCGGCTTCCACAATGTCGCGTTTGTCGGTAACGGGACGTGCGCCCTCGTCAATCTCCCGCCAGATGTCGCCCATCGTGGTGTACTTCACCGCCTTAGTCAGCCGTTGCAGTTTCTTGTTCATCATCTTGAGCTTCGGGCGGATGCCGAAAACAATCTCGATGCGTTCACGCTCCGTCATCTTGTTGCCCGAAAGGCACGCCGTGCGGATGTCGTTCACAATCTCCACGCTATTCAATATCAGCTCCCGGTAAATCTGGTTGCGCCGCGTGGAGAGGGCGACGGCCAGCGCATTGGTTGTCTGGCGGTTCACCTGTTTTGTGAAATCGCCCATATTGTCCGTCAGTTGCGATATCTCGTGATAGAAGCCATAAATCTGTGCCGCATAACAGACAATCGACCGGAATGAGTTCAGGTAGTTGTTGAACTCCCGTTGCAGGTCGGTCGTGGCTTCCACCTCCTCCTTGGTCCATATATGCCCCGTGGTCTGCATCAGCATGACCCTTTCCTGATTCTCCAGCTCCTTTTGTGCTTTGTCCGTGTAGGCCAGTATCATTCCGGCCAGCACGGGGTCATTCTGTGCCCACATCTTGGAGATGCCGACGCATAGCAGCAGAAAACATATCGTGAGTGTCCGTTTCATAGGCAGTCGGGATTAGCGTGAAACGGCGGCAGCCCTGCGCCAACGCGTCAGGGCCATGCGGGCCGCCTCACCGTTGCTGCGGTCGAGCATCCCGGCAGTCACATTGGCCCACACGTCATTGAGGGTGTAGTATCTTATGCTCAGGTAGAGCAGGTGCAGTTTCCGGCTGAATGCAGAGAGTTTGTCGTTCAGCTCCCACAGGATCTTGCTCCGTTCCGCACCCGTGAGCATATTCTCCGTGCCTCCTTTGGCTACGGCGTCATTGAGCAGCGTGAACACGGAAACCAGTTCCGTAGCCGTCTCAATGTAGAGGTTGTTCATACTCATACCGGCGACAATGCCCTGCGGGTTGTCCGCAACAGCCTTTCCCAGCTTCCCAAGCGTGAGGAAGATACGCACGCCGTCATTGTACAGGTGGGTGCAGGCTTTCAGCGACGAGGCATAACCGTTCGCCGTCTTGAGGTAACTGTTGTACTGCTTCTCCCACTTGTGTATCCGGTTGAACTCCGCCGCGATGGAGTTCTGAAGCAGGGCTGTCTGTGTCTGCCCCTTGATCTGCTTCTCTATCTGTCCGTTTATCAGTTCGTTCCCCTCTACCAGCGCCGCCCATTCCAACGGATTCGAGGCGGCAATCTGTGCTTTGCCACGTTGCGGTAGCAGACAGAGGGCAACGGCGGCCAAAAACATGTTAATGATTCGTAATCTCATATATTCCCTTTTTTCGTTTATTGTATTCCACCCGTTCGCGGATCAGCGGCACGATGTCGTCGTTCTGCCTGATACCCGTAAGTTCGAGTCTCGGCGTATTCCGGTCCATCGAGAAGATGATGACCGTTTTCAGCCCGCAGAGCTGTTGCAGCAGGCTTTGGTGTTCCTGAAAGTCCACGATACGGTACAGCTCCATGTAATCGACCTTGCGCGACAGAAGCCCGTGCTCGCTGACAAGCTGCTCTCCGCCGATACGGTAGCGTATCAGCCGCAGGTAAATGAATCGGTATGCCAGCACAAGGAGCAGGAGCAGGGAAACCGTCGTCGCCATACCGCACAGTGGCATGGCTTCCATGCCGCCGTACACCAGTCCCACCACGCATATCGACACCAAATGCAGCTCGTCGATGACAAACTGCATCCCGTGAGGCCGCAGCACGACGTTCCGGAACCGGGCTATGGGCTGTGACGGTATCATCGGTGAAAACGTGTTTGTCGTTCCTGTTCGGGTTCTTCCTCTCTAGTCCGCTCTTCTTCAGTGGCTTCTTCCAGTTTGCGCTCTGCCAGCAGTTGCTCGTTCCAGTCTTTGTTGGGATAGGCAGGCTGCTCTCGGATATCGGGGACATCATTCTCTTTATCCAGACCGAGAAAATCCCGCAGCCCCTCGCGGAACTCCTTGTAATGCTTGTTCATAATATCCACCTGAGCTTGTATGTCGTCCGGATGGCACAGTCCGCTCGAACGCATCGACATGGCTTCTTCCCACTCGCTCTCGTACCGTCCGTAGCTGGTCTGCAAGGTTTCCGGAAGCAGGTATATTTCACCGCTATCCAAATCCCGGTCCTCACGCACGGTGTCGAGGTAAGACTTCCGTTCGGGGGTCTCCTCGATGATGGAACGCATTACGCGACACTTCTCCGCCTGAAAATTCTTGTAAAACTCCATCCCCGCCAAATCCGTGTCAAAACAGACATGATGCCTGGCTGGAAGAGTGGCAGAAAGCACACCCCGCATCTGCGCTACGGTTGGAGAACCGCCCGTGGAGACGAAAACCGCCTTTCGCAACTCCTTGTTTTGTGCCTGATGGAGCTGGTAATAGGCCATCGCGTCATAAGCACTTTCGAACCAATAGATATGTTTGGCTTCCGCGAGCGGTGTCTTGGCCGGGCTGGCTATCCATAACCCCTCGCTCGAATTGCTGCCTTCGGCCTTACCCTTGTAGCTACCGCTCCCGTCCATGCGGGCACGTCCGCGCTCCTCAAGCCCCACGACCGTACCGTCGCCCTTGGGCAGGGTCAGCGGAAACGACAAGTTCGTGTAGGCTGCTCCGTCCGGGCGGTGTTTCGTCGCCAGACAGAAATCCCGGTGAAAGGCATATTGCGTGTAAAGGTCGATACCCCGGTTCTTGAAGTAGGGATAGAACCTCTTCTGCGTCTCACGGTTCTGCGGGTTGAACTTGTGGATGTCGTAGTCCGCGATGTCGAACGGCTTGACATCCCGCTTGGGCTGGATGATACGCATCTCGCGGTTCTCGATGGGATGGTTCAGCAGCCGGTTGCATACGAGATTGACCAGCTGGTCGCCGGACATTCCCGCGTGGTACTCCGAGAAAAACTGCGGATGTTCCTTGATGAACGAAATGAGGTTGTACACCCTCTGCTGTTGCGCGTGGAAACAGCACTGGCCGTTCTGCGTGACGATGAACTTGTCGCCACGGATGCGGCGTCCCTCGCTGTCCAGACGAACATAGGAGGGATAGCGCAGACCGTCGCGCTTGTTCAGGTGGTAGCCCGCGTCGATAAGCACGTCCTGAATAGTCAGGCGTTGCAGGAAGTCGTCGTATGTCAGGTCTCCTTCTCTCATGGCCTTACCTCCCCATTCTCATGTCGTTCACCTCACGGTTCATCTCCGCTTCGAAAGCGCGTATCGCCACATCCCTCGGCGTGTCCACGCCGGGCTTGAAGTACGGACGCGGTGGGCCGCCGAAACGTTCGCCGTAAAACTCCGGGCCGTGGTGGTCCAGTCCATGCACGACGCCTGCCGTCACCACCGCGCCGGCGGTAAGGGCGGCGAAAATCTTCACGCCGAGACCACGCTGCGCCTCCGGACGCATCTTCATGTCCACCTCGCTGAATATTTTAGAAAATAGTTTCATGCGATGAAAATCATCCACCGCAAGGAACCTGTCGTAGTCCCGTTGGCTGATCTCGTGGCTGATGACCTGCCCGTCGATGACGGCTGTCATCTTGTACTTGCCTTCCACCGTGGAAGGGTGTACGCCGATCTCGGTCACTTCGACCTCCCTGCCGTGCTTCTCCTCCCTGTACCAGCCCCTGTTCTCTTTGAGGTATTGCAGGTCGCGCCCGTCCACGGAGGCGGTCATGCCCTCCCGTATATCCTCTTCCGGAAGCTGTGTTTCCAGCGGTGCGAGGATTTCCTGCTCCTGCTGTTGCCGCTGCGCCAGTTCCTGTTGCACTTCGGGATGCAGGGCAAGGGAGATACGTCGCTCGCTGTCAAGTGTCTCCATCGTCACCTTGTCGGCAAAGTCCGCCCCGACAACCCGGTTCAGCACTTCCAGTCGCTTCTCGACGGAATGCTCTTCGAGGGAGTTGGAGGTCAGGACGGCAAGTTCGTTATCCCTCAGGTCGTAAACCATATCGGCGGCTACCTGCTCGGACTGCACGGTTAGCGTCCGTGCCTCCGCGTCCACGATAAGGCCGTGCGAGACAAGGCATTCCTGCCATTTCTCATTGGAGAAATAGACAGGCGAGGTTATCAGTTCCTTGTAGGGACGTGCCGGTTCCTGACTGCGCGGACGGCTGACCATCGGCGTGATGACCGCCTGAAGGTTCTGCAGCACATCCGTCTGTTGCACGGAGGCAGGCTGCGTTTGCCGGCCACCCTTGTAGTAGAAGCCGTAACCGCCCGATTGCAGTTCACCGGGCTTCATGCGCCCGTCCCAGCGTTCGGGGACGATGGGTGCCCCCGGATAGAAAAGCTGCCCGCCGACACGGCGCAGGTGGAAGCCCCACTGGTGGCGTGGTGTCCAGCCCAAAAACGGGGACGGCATACCCAGCCGTCCCACACGCCCGTACTCGCCGATGCCGATGCGGTAGCCATGCAGCCCCATAGCCACACGACCGTTGGCGTTGCGGGCGTGGACGAAATTCTTGGGCATATAGAAGTCATTGCCTACAATGCTCGTGAACACGTTGTAGGCTTTCTTGTTGGCCGTGTTTGTTCCCCAGTCCGTCAGAGCCAACATCTGACGTTCGGTTATCGGATAGGTCAGTAGCGGCGAGTCGTGTCCCTGTACGAGGAGCCGGTAGCCCGTGCCGTCACTGACCACATGGGCCTGCATCCCGTTACGCCTTAACAGGTCGCGCATTTCGGGTTGCAGGTCCATCTGTCGGGGATTGGTATTCGTTCGTATCGCCATAGTCTGAAATGATGTTTGTCGGTTATTTACGCGTCACCGGCCTCCATGGCCGCCTCCAGCTGCTCATCCTTATGGTGGACGAACTCGGCAGCCGTCTCGTCGCCGATAGTGAGGTTGTTCTCCTTGCAGTAGCGGAGGTACTCTTCCTGCCATTCCGCCGAGAAGTGATTGACGTAATCCAGCCAGCCGTATTCGCCGCGCTCCATCTTCTCGATAAGCACCTCTTCGGGATAATATTGATGTTGTGCCATATTCTTCGGATGTTAGGTTTTACTTGTGGAGCGCCGCCGCTGCACGGTTACGTTCTCCGCTCTTCTTCTGCTCGTTCCACAGCTCCTCGGTGTATTCTTCCTCTGGAACGTAGTCGAGGTTGCCGTCACCGTCCATCATCCAGCAGCCGTACACGCCGAAAGTGTATTTGTCCCACTCGCGCTTGCTCTGTTCCTTCCATTTCTGTTCATCGCCCGAACAGAAGCGGATGCCGGTCTTGGTTTGGAGGTCTATGCCGACCGTGACAGGTTCGCCTGCCACCGCCAATGTCAGCGGTTCGCCGTGTTGCAGTCCCCTGACTTCCACCGGACCGAGGTGCAGTTCCTCGGCCAACACCTGTAGGTTGCGTCCGATGATGGGCGTGGGTACCGACATCACTTGGTTCGTCTCGGGGTCTATCTGCACGAACGCCTGGCTGTGGCGCCCGTCCGCCGTCTCCACCTCCGCGATAATCGCCTTGCCGGCGAGCAGTTGTTTCTGTTGCGCTTCATCGTACCGTTCCAGCGGCGAGGATTTCAAGACGGGATAGAATAGCACATCCGCCTGTCCGTTATCCATACGGACAAAGGCGAAGCGGGTACGGCTTTCGACGGCTTCACCGTTCTCGTCGCTGACACGGACGGGAAGCACGGGAGAGTGTCGCCCGTCGCAGATTTCATCAAGGACACGCATCGGCAGGTCCTCGATCATCTCCTGTGTGAGACCGAAACGGGCCAGTGTCGGATAAGGAAATTCGGTAAGTTCAAATCGTACTTTATTCATACTTTAATTTTGTTTTAAATTATACATCGCAAAGATAGAACGTTTTTGCTTCACGCTATAAAATCAAACTATATTAGTGCTTTATAGATCGTGTTTTTTGTGATTAAAGTATGATTTTAGCATAAATATCATACTTTAAATAGCGATTTAATCATATTTTGAGCGGAAAGAGGAACGGCAACGGCACAACTTGGGCGGAGCTTGTTATCTTTGCCGAATGAAAAAGATGATACTGACAATCATGGTGGGCATTTCACTCTGTGCGATGCCTGCGCAGGCGCAATTCAACACCGTTGCTTCGGTTCCCGGCCGATACAAGGTAGAGGTGTTGCGGGAGGGTACGGACAAAGCGGAACCAACACCCGCAGGTACGGTTCCGGTACAGGGCGCACCTGTGGACATCCCCGCGTCCGCATCGCCCGTTGAAAGCCGTAAGGAGATATGGGTAGGCCGTTACCTGAGCGTGAGCTATCCGCTACAACGGATAAGGATAAATTCGTCTTACGGCTACCGGAAAGACCCGTTTACCGGGAAAAGGAAATTCCACAACGGCATCGACCTGCATGCGCGTGGCGACGAGGTGCTGGCCATGATGGAGGGTGTGGTCGTGAAGGTCGGACAGGACAAGACATCCGGCAAATATGTAACCCTGCGGCACGGTAGCTACACTGTCAGCTATTGCCACCTCTCAAAGGTGCTCGTCGGCAAAGGAGCGACGGTCCGCCCGCGTGATGTGGTGGGTGTCAGCGGCTCAACGGGGCGCAGCACGGGTGAGCATCTGCATATCACTTGCAAGCTCAACGGCAAAAGTATTGACCCGCAGCTGGTGCTGGACTACATAAAATCCATACAGGAGGAATGCGTGGCGGCATTGGCGGCGCTATGATTTTCTCTTTCGGTTAATAGTGGCCGCATAGAAATCGCTCCACACGTTCAGTTTTACGAGGAATAACGGCGGCACGGTAGCGGTTTTTCCATATAAGATGGCGGCTACCACCTTGCCGCCGCACCGTTCTATCTCCTCTTTGTAGTCGGCCACGCTCTGCCCGGTCGTCATTACATCGTCTATGATGATAACCTCTTTCCCTTTGATGTCCCCCGTAATGCGGTAGTTCCGTTCGAGGATTCGCTCTTCGCCGCCCTTGGCCTCATGCAGGCTTTCCCGTTCGTCGAACATATCGACGTCATACAGCCCCGATGTCAGTTCCCGGCGGTGCTTGCCGATATACCAGTCGAGCCGTTTGAACCGCTGCCCGTATTTTATCCAGTTGCTGCACGGCATGAACATGATATGGTAAAGCTTTCCGTCCGTCTGGAGAGCGTCCATGCACGCCTTGAAGAACTCGATGCCGTGCGCTTCGCCATTCTTGAACTGGTAGAGTGAACGGCAGAAAGCCCGTTGCTCCTCATTTAGCAGTTTACTATACCGGGACGGGTAATAATGCCCGTAAAAGATCATCCGTATGCCGTGCGACTTGAACGGCTTGAGCGGAAGATGGTCCTCGAACCGCTCGGGGTGCGAGAAGCAGAACATACGGCAGGCATCCCGATGACCGGCTATGACCGCCAGACGGCAATAGCGGTCGCGCTCCCCGGCGTTATCGGCCATCCGTGCGGCAGCATACGCCGCCTCTCCCGCTTTCCGCCGCCAATAGCCGATGATGTACCACAGCACACCTATAAGGCAGAGCAAAATCAGGAATACAATCCGAGGAGCTATCATTATCCGATTAGAGTAAAATGGAAATACTATTAATTTGTTGGCGAAAATCGTCTGTCACCGCTTTTCTGCCTCAATGTATTTGCACTATGTTTTGTCGCAAAAAACAGCTTTTTTTGCGACAAAATACCGTCTGGAATTACAATTCCAATGAATTGTCTTTCAGCAGGAAATCATAAATACCCAGAGTCGTGATACCGGATTCATCCCTTGTCACCGGACTTTCTTCCCCGATAACGATGATTTTCTTGAATGAATCATCTACCTTGAGCAAAGAAGCCCGTTCCTGCCTTATCTTCTCATCGGATTCCATGCGGTATGCCGACTGGATGTAGTAACGTTTGCTGCCCAAGTTGCAGACAAAATCCACCTCAAGGCTGGAACGCTGCTGTTTCCCGTTTTCATCCTTCGTTACGACCGGAACGACCCCCACGTCCACATTGAACCCCCGGACCTTCAGCTCATTATAAATCATATTCTCCATCAGATGGCTTCTTTCTGACTGGCGAAAATTGATACGTGCATTGCGCAATCCCAAATCCATGAAGTAATACTTGTATGGCGAATTGACATACCGCTTTCCCTTGATGTCGTAACGAGTCGATTTTTCAACTAAAAACGAATCGCAGAGATAGTCGATGTAATCCTTGACCGTATCGTAGGAAATGGCTGACTTTTTCTCGCTCCGGAACGTGTTCGCCAGTTTGTTCGGGTTGGTCAGTGCTCCGATGCCGGAAGCCATGATGTTGATGAGTTCCTCCAGATCATCGTCCTTGCGTATGTCATAGCGTTCTTTGATGTCCTTGATATAGGTCTCGTCGAACAAGGTTTTCAGAAAACGCACTTTCTGCTCTTCGGTGGTGTACGATAGTATCTGCGGAAGTCCACCATACAGCATATATTCATTGAATCCGGCCTGTATCGTACCTGAATAGGCCGACATGTACTCGCTGAAGCTCAACGGGTACATTTTCACCTCGAAGCCACGTCCGCGAAACTCCGTAATAATGTCTTTAGAAAGGAATTTCGCGTTGCTGCCCGTCACATAGACATCCACATTGCGCATCTTCAAAAAGCCGTTCAATACATCTTCAAAATTGTCGAGCATCTGGACTTCATCCAACAGGATGTAATACATTCCGTCATCCTTAATCCGGTTTTCCACCAAAGAGTAAAGATTGTCGGGATTTCTCATAGCCCGATTCTTGTAATCCTCCAAATCCACTTTTATGATATGGTCGGAAGCGACACCCTTGTTCTCAAGGTAGGAAGCAAATATCTCAAAAAGCAGATAAGACTTGCCGCATCTGCGCATCCCGGTTATAATCTTGATCATCCCGTTGTTTTGCAGGGAAACAAGTTCGTCCAAATACTTTTTACGCTCTATACATTTCATTGATAATCGAATTTTATGTCACTTGGTGACAGGATTTTCGATTACAAAAGTAGTTGTTTTTCCTTAGGCAGCCAAAAGTTAATCGAAAAAAGTGTCATTAGGTGACATAGTTTTCGATTATTCCGGTTTGTTAAGATTTTGCAACTGACTTGTTTTATCATTATTTCTCCCTTCACCTCGCCGGATCTGCCCTCCATTTTCATCGGCGAATGTAGGACGAAGCGCATAATCGCCAAGCCGCATTGCCATTCGGATAACGAAAACAGACTGTTGCACGGTCGGTTTTCTATCCGGGTTTGGCTTATGATGCCGTAGCTTCTTCCTCTTGTTGCCTCAAAAATAGAGAGTACAGCCCTGCAGTTTGAAAGCAGGGAAAGAAAAACAAAGTTTAACAATGAGTAAAGAATATGAAAGAAGAAATTAAACAGAATGGCAGAACGGTGTTGTCAAGCACGGACGGCTTTTCAATACCTATGTTTTTCAACAACTTGTGCGGCAAAAACTTCTCAGGCGAAAAGTACCGTGACTATATCCGAAACATCGCTCTTAGAGAAATGGGCTTCAAGCCCGGAGAAATCTCGTTGTACCGTGACGGCAAACAAGTCGGAACAGGCGTAATTCCGAAACTCTGAACATAAACAAACTCAATAATTAGTAGATATGGAAACAGTTACTATTCATCCGGCGGAAGCCTATCTCCGCAACGAACAAAATCCCACCTCCTTGTATGTACGGATTGGTGGACAACGTAGGCGTTTGTTTATCAACCGAGACGAAAATTTCATTGGCATTATTGCACCGAGAAAACGAAATAGAGGTCATATTTTCACCGATTGGGCAAGCATTGAGAAGATATATTATCCGTCCCATGACCAGGAAGCAAATACGGATAGGAAACTGATTCTGAAATACCAGAAACTGGCGCGGCTTGCCACGCACACAAACGACTGGTTGCGTAAAATAGCCCATGCTGACTTGGAAAAATCCCTTTACGGGAACGGCATTACGACCGGCACACGCATCGACGGCAAGTGCATCCGGCTTTCTACAATCGGAAAATATTGCGGAATGGCGAATATGCAGCTTTTCCGACAAGCCATGAAGGAGAAGAAAAGTTTTTCCTCTTTCCGCTTCGATTTTTGCGGCTATGACGGCACGCTGTGGTGCGAGCCGCGCGAGAATGGAGACATGGCGGCCGGCTTCAGCAAGGAGTTCCGGAACTGTGGCAACGGCTACTATTACCTGCTTGTCAATGATGAATACATGATAGGTTACGACATTGACTAATCACACGATGTCAAAGGAATCCGTATCGGGCAGAGACTTGATACGGATTTTTTTTGCATTCCGGTCTGCCGACGGCATATCCCTGTTATAATACGCCTCTGCCTTTTCTACGACCCTCACGGCATACTCCATTTACACCTTCCCACCTCCCTCTTTTAGCTGCCATTCCTACCATTCGCACTGTGCGACCTGTGGGGGATTGCATTTTTCCGCAAAGGTAAACCGGCTGTTCCAATCCTGCCAATGCCGGCTGCCGCCACGTGTGATCCGTAAAAATCTTCCTCTCCCTTGTCGAGCGTATTTTTCCGTCCAGCCTTGGCCGATTGTCCCCGCCACCTTTCGCAAGCAGAAAAATAATCCCTACGGTCGCGAACAGGCCGAACAAAGGGAAAGAAAAACAAGGTTAAATTATGAATTACAACAAACTGACATCACTGGTGGCAAACGTGGAAGCCATAGAAACAGCAGTACAAATCCACGTGCAGGGCAGGACAGCCACGACAGACGAGAAAGAGATATTATCCCTATACTCCGGTTTCGGGGGTATCAAGGAAGTGTTGAACATCGGGACTGACAACCCCGTTGCGGACAACATGACAGAATCGCTGAACCGTCTGGAAACAGCGTTGAGAACTTTGGCGGGCGAGGATGGAACCATGTACCGTACCCTCATAGAAAGCATAAAGGCATCCGTGCTGACCGCTTTTTACACACCGCAGTTCATTGTGGACGCAGTGGCACGGCAGATACACACCACATTCAAGGACAACAACCTGCAAATGCGCTCCTTTCTTGAACCGAGTGCGGGAATAGGCGGTTTCCTGCCTGTGGCAATGCCCGGTACACACAGCTACGCCTTTGAAAAGGACTGCATCACGGGGCTTATCCTCTCGCTCCTGCATGACGATACAGACACGGTAACGGCAGGGTTCGAGACGATAGCCGGACAGGGCTTTGAACACTCGAAATTCGATGTCATAGCCTCCAATATCCCGTTCGGCAATTTCAAGGTATTCGATGCCGACTTGTGGAAGAAAGGCGGTATCTGTGAACAGGCCACTAAGACCATACACAACTACTTTTTCGTCAAGGCTATGGAACTGCTCGCCGAGGGCGGACTGCTGGCGTTCATCACGTCAAGGGGCGTGGCCGATACGCCCGGCAACAAGTTCGTGCGCGAATACCTCGTGAACCATGCCGATTTGATAAGTGCCGTCCGTATGCCGGACACTCTTTTCATGCAGACAAGCGGTATCGAGGTAGGCAGCGACTTACTCGTATTCCAGAAACACACGCACAAGGCGGCACTCTCGCTGCGTGAGAAGATGTTTTTGCAGGTCGCCAAGGAAAAGGCCGACACGGCGGGAACCATGACCGAACCCACGAACAGACTTTTCTCCCTACCGAAGACCACCCTCGCCACGGGCAGCCGCATAGTGACGAACCAGTACGGCAAGCACGTCCGCAAATACCAGTGGCTGGAGGACGAAGCCGCCATGTCGCAATACCTCTCCGCACTGCTGAAATACGACTTCAGCCGGTTTTTCCGCAAAAGCCTTTTCACGGGCGGCGGTCAGGACGGACAGCACACGCAGATGTCTCTTTTCGGCGGTGTCGCCATTGAACGGACGGACAAGGGCAGACGGGCTTACACGGGCACGCTGGAGGGTTGGATGAAAGACGGCGCGATGGTCGTGTTTGAAGAACAGGTAGGCACGGTGCAGTTCCGCAAGTCAAGCCATTACAAAGAGGTGGCTACCGACTTTGTGCCGGTGGACGAGGGCAAGGTGAACATCGAGAGGGCAAGCGACTACTTCCCCATACGCAAGACGTATTTTGATTTGTCAATCAAAGAGAGGGAAGAACAAGAGGAACAGCCACAGTTACGGGCTGAACTGAACGCCCTCTACGATGCCTTTGTTGCCAAGTGGGGCTGTTTTCACGATAACGACAACAAGGAGTTTATCATGCTTGACAGTCTCGGTACGGAAGTGTTCACGATTGAAATGCAGCTCGGCAGGGACATCCTCAAGGCCGACATCATGCGTGAACCCGTGGCATTTAAGAAGATTGACACAACCCGAAAACTGACACCCAACGAGGCTCTGGCAAGCAGCCTGAACTTTTACGGCCACGTCGATATGGAGTATATCGGACAGGTTACGGACATGCCCGAAGAAGAAATCATCGGCGCACTGAAAGGCGAGATATTCTACAACCCTGTCAGCGGCGAGTGGGAATACAAGAGCAAGTTCCTTGCCGGGAACGTCATAGCCAAATGCAAGGACATCATCACCTGCCTGCAAGACCTCCCGGACAGCGAGAAAGAGTGGGCGGGAACCTCCGTAAAGGCTCTTGAACAGGTCACGCCCGAAGCGATACCTTACGAGGAGCTTGACATCAATATGGGTGAAAGGTGGATAGACACGAAATTGTACGCCGACTTCGCCACCGAACTTTTCGAGACGGAAGCCGAGGTGATGTATTTTGACGTGAACGACACCTATATAATGCGCTTGCAGGGTTATTCCCCCGTGGCCTACAACACCTATTCCGTGCGCAGCTGCAACGGCGAGGACTTGTTTGTACACGCCCTGCACGACATCGTTCCGGAACTGACGAAAGAGGTTTACCGTAACGGGGAGACAGTACGTGTTCCGGACGATGAAGCCATACAGGAAGCCGCAGGCAAGATACAGGAGATTAGAGAGCGTTTCAACCGTTGGCTCGATAACCAACCTGTGGAAGTACGGGACGAACTGGTAAGGGTGTACAACGAGCGTTTCAACTGCTACGTGCGTCCAGCCTATGACGGTTCGGCGCAGACCTTTCCGGGACTGACCTTTGAACAGTTCCCGTATGATGAACTCTACCCCTCGCAAAAAGACGCTATCTGGATGATTAAGCAAAATAGAGGTGGAATTTGTTGGCACGAAGTCGGCACGGGAAAGACCATGATTATGTGCGTTGCCGCCTATGAAATGAAACGCCTCGGGCTGGTGCAGAAACCGCTCATTATCGGGCTGAAAGCCAATGTTCACGAGATTGCAGAAACTTTCCGCAAGGCGTACCCTATGGCGAAAGTTCTCTATCCGGGCAAGGAAGACTTTACCTCGGCCAATCGCAAAGAGGTATTCGCAAAAATCAAGAACAACAACTGGGACTGCATCATCCTCACGCACGACCAGTTCGGCAAAATACCCCAGTCGGAAGAGACCATGATAAATATTTTCACCGAAGAACTCGCCGATACGGAGCGCAGCCTTGAGGTGCTGGAGCAGTCCACCATGCGTTACCGCAGCGGCAGAATGCAGAAAGGTCTGGAGAAAAAGAAACAGAACCTTACGGCCAAATTGCAAGAACTGCGCATGAAAATCAACAGCCGGAAAGACGATGCAGTGGATTTTCACACAATGGGCATAGACCATATTTTTGTTGATGAATGCCACATTTTCAAGAACTTAATGTTCCAAACACGCCACACGAGAGTAGCCGGTATCGGCAACACGCAAGGCTCGCAGCGGGCGATGAACCTGCTCTTTGCCATTCGGGATATCCAATACCGCACGGGCAGGGACTTGGGGGCTACATTCCTGTCGGGTACGGTGGTCGTGAACGCGCTGACCGAGCTTTACGTGATGTTTAAATACCTACGTCCGCAGGAACTCCGAAGCCAGCGTATCAGCTGCTTCGACGCTTGGGCGGCGATATTCACCCAAAAGACAACCGACTACGAGCTGGGCGTGACGGGGACAGTGAAGCGCAAAGAGCGTTTCCGTACCTACATCAAAGTGCCGGAACTGGCGATGTTCCTGCGTGAGATAACCGACTACCGCACTGCCGACATGATAAATCTCGACGTGCCGGAGAAAAATGTGCGTTTCCTCTCTCATGCGCCGACTATCCAACAGGAAGAAATGATTGGGCGGCTGGTTTCCTTTGCGCACAGCGGTGAGTGGGAGGATTTGGGGCTTGACATACCCGAGCCTGACAACCTCGACAAAGCGAAGATGCTGATTGCAACCAACGTCGCCCGAAAAATGGCTCTCGATATGCGCCTGTTGGGCGACAAGTTCAGAGACGACGAGAACAACAAGGCCTCTATCTGCGCACGGACGATTTACGACTATTATGTGCGCTCCAACGCCAACCGGGGTACGCAGTTCGTGTTCAGCGACCTTTCCACTTACAAGCCGGGCGAGTGGAACATCTACAACGACATCAAAAACAAACTGGTGCGGCTCGGTATTCCCGCCGATGAAATCCGCTTTATCCAGTGCGCCCAGACCGAACGGGCGAGAAAGCGGCTCTTCGACGACATGAACGCAGGCAGGGTGCGTGTGCTTTTCGGCTCTACCACCATGTTAGGCACAGGTGTAAACGCCCAACAGAGGGCGGTGGCGGTGCATCATCTTGAGATTCCCTGGCGCCCCGCCGACATGGAACAGCGCAACGGCAGGGCGGTACGCAAAGGCAACACCGTGAAATTCTGGGGCGACAACACCGTGGACGTGGTAATCTACGGCACGGAAAAGACGCTCGATGCCTACAAGTTCAACCTGCTTAAAAACAAGCAGATGTTCATTAATCAAATCAATAACGGCACGATTGCCGTGCGCCGCATGGACGAGGACGCAATGGACGAGAACAACGGCATGAACTTCGCCGAGTTTATCGCTATCCTCTCCGGCAATACCGACCTCTTGGAAAAGGCGAAGCTCGACAACAAGATTATGCAGCTCGAAAAGGAACAGGGCATTTTCAAGAAAGAGCGCATCCGTGCGGAACGTAAGATGAACACCGTGCAGGAAGAAATGCAAAAAGCGGACGGCATGGCGGCACGCATGACACGGGACATGGAGTACATCGCCTCGTACACGGGAGAACGCAGGACGCTGTTACTGAACCTGCCGCAGGCCACAGCCGAGGAGACCGGACGGGAACTGCACCGTATCGCCAAGACCTACCGCAGCGGAGCATACGGCACGATAGGCACGTATGCCGGGCTGAACCTGCTCGTGCATAGCGAGTACGGACTTGACGGGGTATTCGAGCGCAATATATTCCTCGTGGAGGGGGTAAGCGAGCTGAAATACCGTTGCGGAGTGTCCGGCGCGTTGCCGCTGGGATTTGCGGAATCGGCACAATATCCGCAGAACACGCTCGGCAGGCTTCCGTCCATGATTGACGAACAACGGCGGAAGATGGAGAAAATGCAGAAAGAAATGTCCGCCTTGCAGGGTATCATCGCCCGCAAGTGGAGCAAGTCGGACGAACTGGCAAGGCTCAAACAGGAGTGCAAGGAGCTGCAGCAGCGGATTGACGAGAGCCTGAAAGAGACGGAACAGCCGCAGATACCGGCTTCCGAACTCGAAATCACCGACAAAGCGGCCTAACCATAATTCATATTTTAACCGTTCCCTCTGCATGGTCGTGATGACCGGGCAGGGGGATTTTTCGTAGGACAAACGCCAAAGGGCTGTTTGTCCTCGTGATACCTTTTTTACACTCAAGGCCCGAATTGTCCTTTCTCCTCCTGGCAAAGCAAGTTTTTCGAGATTTACCCCAAAAATAGCAAGGTAGCCCCGGCCAATTTTCCGCCCCTCCCTTTTGTATATTCCTCCGGACGGCTTTCCCACCCGAAATCAGCGGAATGTCTGTGCCGCAGCCCGCTCTGTATTACAAGATACGGGGAGGCAATGGCGGACAAACGCCGCCCAGCACGTGCCGTTTCATGCTGGAGCTTCGGCACGCCGAAACAACGCGGCATTCCACGGCATGTCCCGGATCGGCATGATGTTTCTCCGTCCTTTGCTGTTCTCCCTACCGTGTCTTTCCATTCCGGGCCGGCTGTGGCAGGGGCAAACGGTGACACATCCGGTTCCATGACGGGCAGAGACCCGGCACGCCGGAGTTTTTGCCTGTCACAGAATCGGAAGAGTCCCCCTTGTGTTTGCCCCGGCAGACCCTTGTCCGACCCGCCCGGCCGTACCTTAATCCTCCCTCTTTTACATACCTTTTATACACATCCTGTCTATCCCCTTATACCATCTCCCGAGTTCAACTTTCTGCTTGGCAATGCCGTCCGGATTTGTCGGACGCAAAGGTCTGTCATCGTGTCTTAATCATCCGGACTGAAATGTATTTCTTGCAAATTCTTCCTCTTTGCAGAGCGTAATTTTCAAGAAAGACCGGGCATATAAGACCTTCCGATGACAGTATTTCGGCATCCGCAAAATCCCGGAACGGCAGTACAAGAGCCGAGAGCAGGGAAATAAAGAAACAGAACTTAAAACCGATATGGAAATGGCAAAGAAAAAGGAAAGGAAAAAGACCTACAAGTTTATCGAGAAGCTGATAGACAAGGTGACGACCAGCAAGAGTAACAACACGGAGTTTGTCTGTTACGGGCATCTGGTGGAACTGTTGAGCGGAACGGAAGGTTACGTTTCGGTCACGATATACAATACCGATGACCGCTACGGGGGAGGAATGGCGGACTTCGATTTCGACTACCTCACCAAAGAACTCCATTTTATCAGCTCCGAGGGCAAGGCATTGACAGAGAAGATTATCGCAACGTTCAAGATGTTCTATTCTCCCCGGCGCATCCGTGTCTCTTACGATGAACTCGAATACGAGGACGAGGACACCACGTATGAGTATGACGAAACGGATGAATACGCCCCGCCAGTCAAGCATCTGAACAAATAACGATATTAACGGAAAAATCAAGACAGACAGTATTATGACTACAAATTTGTTGAAATCAAATTCACAGGGCTTGCCGTCAGCGGCCTTTACAGGACACAGGCACATCCCTTACGTCAAATATCCGCAAATCAAAGGTCGGCTGAAAGTAGCTATATACAATGCCTATCTGCAAGGCATCCGCAAATTCCGGTGCGGCATGGCAGTTGGCTTTGATATACTTGCAGCAGAAGCCGTACTGGAACTGAAAGAGCAGTTGCATGACATTTCCCTGTCGGCAATCGTACCTTATAGAAACCAAAGCGAACGCTTCGCTCCGGCCGCACGGAAGAAATACAATGCCATTTTGGAAAAGTCAGACGATGTAACGGTACTTAGCGAGGATTATTACACGAGGTGTTTCCATGAAAGGAACGACTATATGATACAGCACTCATCCCTGCTGATTGCCTATTTTGACGGAACCCCCAAAGGAGGGACATTCTACACATGCAACAAGGCCGCAGCAAAAGGGGTGCCTGTGAACAACCTCTATATTCCATGATACCGCCTGTGGGTGAAAGGTAAAAATCCTTTCATCCACAAAACGCTGGCTCTCCTTTTATAAACCGGTTCTCCCTCTAATCCGTCATCCCCATTTTATACTGTTATTCTCCCTTTTCTATTATCTCCCTATTATCGCTTATCCTGCCCATTCTTGCCGTCGCTGGTTGGTTTTCCAGACGCAAATTTGGACTGCCGCGCTTGATTCCGTCGCTTTGAAGTGCATTTCCTGTAAAATTCTTCCTTTCTGCGAAAGAGTAATTTTCCGGAAAAAGCGTCGGAAACAGCTTGTTCGCCAGTCCCTGTAAAGCATCTGTAAATCCCAAACGGTTCAGGCAGAAGGAAGAACCGAACAGAGGGATAAAAAACAAAAGACATTTTAGGTAATGGCAGGACTAACCACCTTGCCGCAAAACATTTTCAGTTTATGTTATACGTTCACACCATTGGTCGCATTGGCAAAGATTGTCAGGTCATCACAGGAGCACACGGCTCATTCATCGCTTTTGATATTGCCGTGGAAGATTATTCACACGGGAACAGCGTTACCACTTGGGTAAGGGTACGGAGCAAGAAAGAGAACCACATCCGCCTATCCGAATACCTGACCAAGGGACGGCTGCTGCTCATTGAGGGAACGCTCTCGGCCTCGCTGTGGAAAGACAAGGACGAAAACCACCAAATCCAGCTCTCCATTGCGGCAGACACGCTGGAGTTCATCAACACAGGCAAACGGGAAGGCACGGCTTCCGATACGGGCGACACGACTGACGCCGCAGGCGAGGTTCCTGCGCCTCCTGCCGACGCACCGCAGGACGACAAGGAAAACCTGCCGTTCTGATAGGGAGCGTAACGGGGTGTCTGGAAAAAGACAGGGGGTGAGGGTACTCCTCGCTTCCCGCCTTTTATCCGACAATAGGAAAAACAGATGTTTCACACGAAAGGCAAGACGATGGACAAGAAAAATCACAATACGACCGGACGCACGGAAAGGCAGGTCGAAAAATCCCTGATGGTTGTCAATGTCAGGCGGGAAATCATAGATGTCCTACGAATAACGAACAGGCGTTTCATGTATGACCCGCAAACGGGGATTTTACTTTTAGGAGATGAAACATACGGCAAAAGCATCCGCAGCTCCCATGCGCAGGAGTTCCACGACTCCCAAGCGGGAGGTCGTTTTGATGACTATTTGCGCGGGTGGGTTGGCACATCAAGGCAATATCCCCGTGGGATTGTTCATTTTGCCCCTGCTGTCAGCATGGAGCAGTTCGACAGGGGTTTCGACACGTTACTAATGTTCGCCCGGCTTGAAGGCATAAACGGCGATACCGTAGTCAGGGGATTCTGCAACCTGCCCGAAACAAGGCTCGGCGGGATATTGCCTGCCACCCTCAAAGAAGGTACTTGACAGGCCGCAGGGACGTTATTCCTGCGGTAGGGGTCCAGTTATAAATCTGCCCGTTGGTGATTCCTTTTATACCTCTTCCTTTCCCTCTTCTCTTATACCTTGGCTGCACCTCCTTATTCTTATATATAACCTTATCCGCCCTTTATAGCTTTGCCCTTATACCTCTACCTGTCGGGCATTCACCCTTTTCTATCCTCCCCATTATCGCTTATCCGGTCCATTCCTGCCGTCGTCGGTTGGTTTTCCAGACGCAAATTTGGACTGCCGCGCTTGATTCCGTCGCTTTGAAGTGCATTTCCTGTAAAATTCTTCCTTTCTGCGAAAGAGTAATTTTCCGGAAAAAGCGTCGGAAATAGCTTGTTCGTCAGTCCTGTAAAGCATCTGTAAATCCCAAGCGGTTCAGGCAGGAAAAAAGAACCGAACAAAGGGAAAAGAAAAAATAATTCAAAATTAAAGAGATATGGATAAAATTAAATTGGTGGTTTTCAACGAATACGCATTGGGCTATATCATGCCCGAACAACCCGACAAAGTTTGCACGTTGGCTGATAGCGTACTGCGTGGCGCACCCTTTCGGGTAATGAACGAACCCTACTACATTGGGTCGAAAGATACCGTCAGACTGGCAGGAAAGCAGGACTTCGAGACCTTTCGGGTACTATTCGACGGCTACGACAATCCGCAGGAGTACGAGTTTGCCCCCAACCGATAGAAAGTGATTGTAACATATTTATAAATCGTTAAAATTAAATGAATTATGGAGACAATGAACAACATTCAGTCAGCAGAGAGAAACATCACTATGGCAGCATTGGAAAGCATTCAGCCGAGCGGCTACAACCCACGCAAGAACTTTGACGAGGCGAGCCTCGCCGAACTTGCCGAGAGCATCCGTCAGCAAGGCGTGTTACAGCCTATCGGGGTGCGCCCCATTGCGGACAACCGCATGGAAATCGTGTTCGGAGAACGCAGATACCGTGCCTCCCTCATGGCAGGATTGGAAGAGATACCGGCTATCGTCATGGAAATTTCGGACGAGACCGCCGAGGAAATGGCGGTAACAGAGAACCTGCAACGCAAAGACGTTACGCCCATTGAGGAAGCGAACGCCTACCAAAAGCTCATAGAGAGCGGTCGCCACGATGTGCAGTCGTTGGCAGTGCAGTTCGGTAAGAACGAGAACTATATCCGCACCCGTCTGAAATTCGTCTCCTTGATACCCGAAATCGCCCGGCTGTTGGAGCAGGACGAAATCACAATCAGCGTGGCGAGCGAAATCTGCCGTTATGGCGAGGATATTCAGAAAGAGGTGTACGAGAAGCACCTCAAAGAAGATGTGAGGTATAATAGTTGGCGAGGACTGAAAGCCTCCGAAGTGGCAAAGAACATCGAACATAATTACACGACCGAACTTGAACGTTATTCGTTCGACAAGACCCTCTGTCTCTCGTGTCCACACAATACCAACAATATGATGTTGTTCTGCGAGGGCGGTTGCGGAAACTGCGCCAACCGTACCTGCCTTGCCGAAATGAACGCTTCGCACCTTACCGAGAAAGCCGTGCAGTTCGTGGAGCAATATCCCACCGTGTCCCTGTGCCACCAAGAGTACAACTATAACGAGACGGTAGTGGAACGCCTTACCGCTATGGGTTACGAGGTAGCGGAACTCAAGTGCTACGCCACCGCATACCCCGAAACACCCGTAGCACCCGAAAAGGAAGAATACGACACCACCGAGGAATACGAGGAAGCGCACGTGAAGTACGAGCAGGACTTCAGCAACTACATGGAGCGGTGCAAAACTATCCACGAGCAGGCGGAAGCAGGAGAGATAACGCTCTATATCCGTATCGAGCAGAAAGAGATTGTACTCTGTTACTTGACGAATACCGTTTCCAATGCGAACGGAACGGACGGGACAACCGAAAAGCCGCTCTCTCCCGTGGAAAAACTTGACAAGCAGGACAAGCGCAACAAGGAAATAGCCCTCGAAAAGACCGTGGAGGACACCAAGAAGCAGATTTTAGAGGTGGATATGTCGGAAACCAAGTTCGGACAGGACGAAGACAAGATGATTTATTTCTTCCTGCTTTCCTCACTCCGCAAGGAACACTATTCCGAGGTAGGTCTTGAGTGCGAGGAAAACTACCACTACCTCACGGACAAAGAAAAGATGAACATCATCGCAAATCTCACCGCCAAGCAGAAAGCCGTTATTCGTAGGGATTTCTTGATTGCCAACTTCAAGGGTGCATACGGCAGTAACGCCATTGCCACCCTCTTGCTTGACTTCGCCGAGAAGCACATGCCCGAAGAACTCGCCACTATCAAGAACGGACATAACGAGGTGTACGAGAAACGCCACCAACGTATCGAGGAAAAGAAAGCCGTCCTGCTTGTGCAGGAACAGGCGAAGCAGGAATCCGGAGAAATGGAGGACGCACAACCCGAAGAACAGCCACAGCCCGAAGCGGAGTTTCAGACGGAAGAAGTCGCAGCATGACCCATGCGAACGAGCCAAAGGCGGGACGGAGAAATCCGTCCTGCTTTTTTTACGCAAGCATCCTTGACGGAGGGGGCGACCGCAGGGACGGCGACCTTTTTTAGCTGCCGCAGGCAACTCCCGTTTTTATCACTCCGAGACCTTCCTGGTAAGCTCTTATATGCCCGTCGCTTCCTTTATAGCACTGCTGTTTGTCCATCTTTTTTACACTACCGCCCACCCGTTGTAGCTTTTCTCGGGTTCAGACACCCCGTGTCGTCCCCTGTCAGCTTTTAGGATGCGAAGGTAGGCTGACGCGCTCGAACCCGACACTTTGAAGTACATTTCCTATAAAATTCTTCCTTTCTGCGAAAGAGTAATTTTCAGGAAAAAGCGTCGGCAGGAGCTTCTCCGTCAGCCCGTTTGAGCATCCGTAAAACCCGAACGGTCCCGACAAAGGGAGCCGAACAGAGGGAAGAAAAACAAATCATTAAAAATCAAGACAATGGAAAAGAACATTAGAGAAAGCAGAGAGTACGAACTCGCCAAAGACTGGGAAATGGCGGTGAACAGTTTCAGTTTCAATCCCGAACGCTTTGCGGCGGCAATCCCCGACATGCACCCCACGCTCCAGCAGAGCCTTTATCGCCTTATCAAGGCTTGTATCAAAGTCATGGCGGACGAGACACGCCACTACGATGACCGCAACCGTGCGTCGCACGAGGAAGCGAAACAAATCATGGAGTACCTGAATAAAAACGGACGTAACATCCCATTCATATAAATTAAGGCTATGAGAACACAGAAAATTCAATTCGACGGCGACACTTATGTATGCCGCATCGTGAAATCGAACGAGGGCGAGGACCTCATTATCGGCTCGACAAAGCTGCTCGACACACTCCATCCGGGCAGTTTCAAGGACGAGAACGAAGGCTTTGCCAGCAAAGAGGCGGAACAGCTCTACAACGAGGTTTTCTTCTTCACAGACAGTAAAACACTCCGGCTTCCGGACAACGAACTGATTGCCGAACTCAAGGAGAGCAACCCCGAATGGTTCGACTAAGACAAATCACAATCATAATATCCAAGAATAATAAAGTTATGGAAAAAGAGTATGTAATGCACATCGCACAGACTATCGGAGAACAGTTGCTCTCCCTAAATCCCGCACCCGTCATCATGTCGTGGGGCATAGAAGAATTTGCAGCTACCACATATCGGGACTTGCCAGCACTACGCATCAAGGTGAACGGACGCTTGCACACAGGGTACGTCATCGTTGCACTCAACGGCTCCGACTATTACGAGGTGTACCTCCAGAA
The DNA here is from genome assembly GCA_905215555.1 of uncultured bacterium. Lineage (GTDB taxonomy): Bacteria > Bacteroidota > Bacteroidia > Bacteroidales > Bacteroidaceae > Bacteroides. Next base: position 68,891 of record CAJMQU010000003.1, on the reverse strand, counting down.
AGGCATGAAAGTGGAATGTATTAACGGGGAGGTGTGTTTCAACGAGCTGGGAGACGTCATCGACCGGGCTATCGAGAAGGGCACCGACCAAGCCGAATACGATAGGTTCTGCGACCGGCAACGCACCCTTTTGTTGAGCGGACAGATTGCCTGACAAGCCGCCGTCCACAGTTCACACCGCCCGTACAGCATAGTGGGGGCGGTGTTCTCGTTTGCGACCGTAGCGACGAATGCAAAATGTCCCGTTATAGCCCGGATATGACAGGGAGAAACATCTCCTTTTCTACAGAGGTCGGACAGACACTCATGGAATGCATATTATTTCGGCTGCAGCATATACCCGTTACTTCTTCCTCATGTTGCCCTCTTGCTGGCACATGTTTTATCTCGTACCGGCTATTCTTTTGCCGTTACATACATCTGGTTACGGCTTGTCGGATTATCCGGTTCCGTCATTTTCAGCACCCCTGCGGCAAGCATCGGATTGATATAGACATTCATCACGTTTTTTCTGGCTTTGAGGTTCAAATACTGCATTATATCAAACAACGATTTCGGCTCGATGCAGAACTTCAGAATCTCCTCTTTTCTCAAATCTTGCTTATTGGGCTTTCTTAGGTTGTTTTCTTGAGTCGTTTTCTTGGGTCGTTTTCTTGGGTTGTTTTCTTGGGTCGTTTTCTTGTTGGTTTTTCCCCCCAGTTGCATGGTCAGCACCACGTAGTCCGGTCGCGTTTCCTCCGTAACGATAGGAAGCGGCCAGCCCAACGACTGCCATCCGCTTACGATTTTATCCACGCCGCTGCCGGCTTTCTCGGCACGTCCGAGCAGCATGAACATCTTTTGCAAGGTCGGATTGCGGCAGATACTACGCCCGCCCTCGAAATACTGTTGTCGGGAAACCAGCATCATGCCTTGATTCATGAATACGAGGCTGTCGTCGGTACGCTCCACGATAATATGCCCCTGTGCATTGACGTCTTGGTGGACGATGCAGTTGATAAGGGCCTCTCTTACGGCGTCATGGGCAGGCGTCTCTTCCTGACGCACTCCGTCTTTCATCATGAACGGACGGGGCAGCGACTGTATCAGGCGGTTATACACCCTTACATAGAACTGGTAGAGGTTGGCTTCCCACAAACCGTCCGGATAGATACGGTGCGTCCACCTTATATCGGGATTGTCGGTCGCGACACGTTCCCGATAATCCACGAAATACATCGGGTCGCCCGAACGGTTGATAATGCTGTCGTACTTGCCGAACATCAATAGACCAGCCAGCGTGAATCCCTCTTTCCCGGTCTCGTATTCCGTGGTGTATGCCCCGATCTTTCTCAGGAAATCCATGTCGCTGATTCCCACCCACGGATGTGTGGGCTGTAGGCTGGCGAGTGTCTGACGGTACTGCTGCAAGGATTCCTTGTCTATATCCCGCTCGAACTCAAAGCCCACGAGAATACGCCCGTCCTGCGGATGACGGTCGTGTTCGGCGTCTGCGAACATACGCCTTACCTCCGCATCGTTACAAAGGTAATCCCCCTCGTGATTCCGTCGGTAAGTATTCCCGAATGGGTTGGTGGTGATGTAAACGGGGCGAAGCTCGTAGCTCGCGCGGGGGATGTCGCATATCAGGATGTACGACTCCTCGATTTGCTCGATTCTTACATCCGATTCACGGGGCAGGCAAACGCTTACTTTGCCTCTGTTATGGGCACAGTCCCAAAAATTCTTCTTGTAGCGGATAATGGTCTCTTCCGTCAGTCCATCAAAGAAGAAACGGTTGTTCTTCTCCACCACACCAAGCACGATCGTTCCACCGTCGGTGTTGGCGAAAGCCGAGTAGCTTTCCCAGAAACTGCCGGGAAATCCCCCGCGTGCCGATTTGAACTCCACTTCCGAAGTCTCGCCACGGCTTATCAGGACACGAAGTCTGCCCTCTATATCTGTTGTATGTTCTGTCATGATGAATATAGTTTTTAAGGACGCAATAGTTCCCTACGGCTCACGTTGAGCAGTTCTGCTATCCGGGAGAGTGTATGTAAATCAGGCTGGCAGGTGTTCGTACACCACTTCGATACGGTAGTCGGATTTACACCCAGTTGTTCGGCCAGCCACACATTGGTTTTCCCTACTTCTGCCAATACGGCTTTCAATCGGTTTATCTCCTTTGTCATTCGCAATAAATTGTTATTGAATGCAAAGATAATGCTTTTTGCCGGTTCTCGGGCAAAATGATGGCATGACATAACCATATTTTCTGATTTTCATGGAAGTTTTTGAGATACAACAGGTCCTGTATGCCATATTCGCTTCAAAATAGAATATACCGGAACCGCCATTACAGTCCTGTTAAACTGCAATGGCGGTTTTGTTTACGCTTATTTCGCCCCACGCTTGTTCTGAACATCCTTTATCATCTCCTTCACGTCCTGACCCACCTGTACAAAATTCTTGTACAGGATGCGTTCCCGTTCGTCCCGCGATTTGAAGGTATAGAACTTCGGCAACGGCACATACGCCGCTTCCTCTTTCTTTATCTCCCTCATGTCGAAATCCGTCTTGCAGAAGAACTTTGATGTCTTAAACTCGTCCGCTTCCTGGATGTTCATCGAACCACCCACACCGGTTTTCGTTTTCATGAAATCCCTTGCTGTCTGTCCGCAGATCCACCCCGTCGGCATATCCGAAATCTTCGATGCCGGCACGAGGCTGTCCATGTTTTCGTTCAAGTTGATTGAGGTTTTGTCCCGGTCAATCGTCACACCCTTCTTGATCTGTACCACCTTTCCGAAGATGTCACTTGACAGCCATTCGAGCGTCTCTTTCGCCCGTGCCGAACCGCTCACCACGTTACCGACGGTCGTGATAATTTTCTGCATACCCACCTTGCCGTAATCGGCCTCTAACTGCGGCAGCTCCTGAAAGCCGAGCGTAACGCTCACCTTATTGCTTCGAGCCGTACCGATTAGTCGGTCAATCTTGTGGAAATAAAGCGTGGGTAGCTCATCCACGATGATGCTCACTGGGATATTCTTCCCTTGACCGGTATTCACACGGGTAACGAGACGATTCAATATCAATGCGTTCAGCGCACCGATGATTGACTCCATTTCCGGGTCATTGGCTATCAGCAGGTAGCTCGGGTTCTTCGGGTCGCTTACCTTCAGGTCGAAGTCGTCTCCGTCCTTGTGGAACACCCAGTAGCTCTCCTTGGTCGCCAGTCGGGACGTATAGACTCGTAACGTACCTATCATGCCTTCCAATTGCTCCATGGCCTTGTTCTTCAGTGCAGTCTGGAATGGGCCAAGCAGCGGAGCCACCTCGTTATCCGTCTCCAACACCTCGAAGATGGTTTGGTAACTCTCGTTCAGGAACGCGAGAATGTGCGGCATATCCGAGTATTTTCCCAGCCAGTAGGCAGGTTCTACGATGTTGCCACCTTCACGGTCGCGCACGATGCCCGTCGGTTTCCAAAACTTCGTCTGCGGGTCCTGCCGTTTTTCCGCATACAGCATATTGCCGTCCTTGTCGTAGGGTTCCTTCTCGTAGTTTACGAAGAAGTAGATGCAGGCGGCGAGGAAGTTCACCGCCGAGGTCTGGAAGAACTGGTCCGAACCGCCACCACCTTCCTTCTTGCCCTTCTGCAGGGATTCCAGCAAGGTCTCCGCCGTCTCGCTTGCCGCTGCGAGGTTGTTGATGTACTTCGCCTGAATCGGGTTCACACGGCGGCTGTACTCCACATCCACAAAGTTGATGATGTTGAACTTGCACCCCTCGGGTATCTTGCCCAGCTTCTGGTTTTTTTTGTAGTGGTAGTACAGTTTAGTGGCCAGTGTCGGAAATTTGTAATCATATACAACCATAGCAAAACCCTTTGCACTGTGCTGTCGAATGAATGGCTCGATAAGCGAAAATGTTTTACCGCTGCCCGGTGTTCCAACTACCCATGTTCCACGAAAACAGTTGGTTATATTCACAAATCCTTTTCTAAATTTACCCTTGTAATAGTATCGCATCGGGATATTTACACTGTATTGGTTCTCTATCAGCCCCTCGCATTGTTCAAAACTTTCGTTTTCTAAATTGAAGCGGTCTTTCATCAACCCCTCCTTAAGAAACTTCGATATGTTGTCCAGTGCGATATGCACGAGGATGACCCCCACAAGGGAAACGACCATGTAGAAGATGATGTTCAGCGGCAATGTGTAGAGACGCGTTTCCATAGGATGATTGAACAACCACACGGACAGCACAAGCAGCGCAAAGCCGCTCACGAGCGGGTATAGTACCTGCCGACGGGCATCGAACTCCAGATGTTTTTTGCTCCGTGTGCCGATACAGGTGATACAGATAAGCAGCACCGTGGCGACTTTGCTGTACACCAGATTGCCGTCGTTGTAGATCATCCACCGCTTGATGCGTCCGTGAATATCAATCAGTATGCCGCCCCAATGGTCGAGTACCGCCGGGTCGATGGCATACTCGAAAAATTCCATCAGCACGGAGATGTAAACGACCGCGCGGAATATCCTGTAGAACCCTTGTAACTCCTTGCTCTCTTCCATGGCTGTAATCACTTCTTTTTAATACCCCAAAGGACATGGATGTGAGGCCAGTGTATGCGGTCGTCCTCGGTAAGTTGGCAGACATGTGTAACCGCATATAGAGGTTCAAGTCCCATAGGGTTATCTATTACGGAAGCACGCATTTCCGCCGTAAAATTCTCAAGGAACTTCCGTATGGCGTCGTCGGGACCGTCGGTCATAAAGTCGATGAAGTCGTTGAACAGCTCTTCATTGACGTAGTAGAGCTGGCCTACGAAAATATCATGGTAACGGTCGATGCGGCTGTTCCATTCCTTCCGGATTTCCTCCCTGCGCTTCTTTACGGAAGAAAGCCTCTTGCAGCATTCGGCTCCGTCATCGAGGAATATGAAATTTATGAAAACTTCCTCCGGTGGCAGGCATTTGCATCTCAGCAGATACCCGAAAAATCCTTTGTCCGGATGTGCTATGTCCATATACTGTGGCACCTTGAAATCTTTGATCCCGTTCATAGTTGTCATAAGTTTATTTGTTGATGGTTATAATGGGGCGCACCCGGTGCGCCTGTGTCTTGGGCGTCTCTTGCATGGCTCCGCTGCCCATTGAATAAAGCCATGCCTTTGCCGTCTGCTGTCCCTCCACTTCCGTTGAAGTCCAGTACCAGCAGTTGTCCGGAACTTGCGGCAACGGGTCGCCGCCACATCTCTCTATGACAGGATTGACGGTCGCACGAGCCGCATACAGCAACCGGGCCTGTGCCACCGAGGGCACGTAGGCACTCTGTCCGTACCTCCACAGGGCAAACACCGCTTCGGCCATCGGCGAAGCCGTTTCCCTGGTATCGTATAGCGCGAAGGTGTTCGCATTCCCGTCATATGCCTTAATGTCCGCCGACGTGCCTTGCTCGATGCCGAGACTGTCAGCGAATGCCTGCGGTGCAATGTCCCACAGATAGACCGCATAGCCGTCACCCTCCGTTTCCCCGTGAGGGTCGGTATTGAAAACGACGGCAATCGCCTGTTTCCCGGATTGCTCATACTCACTGTATGACAAGGCCGTACCGTCCGTGCATAAGACATGGCCCGGACGTACTGCCGTGTCGGGCACCTCTATATGCGCGTCGCAGGCGGCAACGGCAATCGCCATGACGACAGCCGGCACGGTCTGACACGCTTTTCTGATAATGTTCTGTCTCATCTTTCCCTTATTTTATCGGTAGTTTCACTCCAAGCACGATACCCGCACGAAACAGGTCTGCGCCTTTTATCATCACATCTCCCTTGGCCTGCCAGTAAAGCGTCCAGCCTGAGCGCAGCACATAGTTGTGCTCGTATCCGAAATGCAGGCCGGCCAGAAACTTTTTCGTATCACTCCCTGCCGAAGCCCCGATACGCAGGTTGCCGTAGTGGTTGCGTCCTCTTGAGACGTTGGGCTTGTAAGCCACACCGAACCCATAAGTGCGATAGTTCTGCCAGAAAGATTCCGGGCATATATGGCCGCACGAGCCGCATTCCTTCCATTGCAGGTAACCGTTGGCGAAGAACTCCCACGCGTGGCGGTAGTTCATCTCATGCTCGTAGGCGAGCGTCACGTCCATGCCGTTCTTATACAGTGCCCCCACGCCGAGCGAGAGGCGGTCGCTGCCTTGCTGTGCGCTCGCGTTCAGGGTGAAACACACGCAGGCGAGAATAAGTATAACCGTTTTCTTCATGCTCATTCCTCCTCCAGCAGGGTTACGTTGAACGAATCAGCCGCCAGCACATCTTCATAGTCGATGTTCAGGCAGATGTTACGACCGCTAATCTGCTTCTCCGTCATTTCGATGGTCAGTATCTTGTCGTTGGGGAAGGTCATTTTTTTCACCACAATCACGTTGCGGTAGCCGTGCCGGAACACCTTGCTGCCCTCCAGCACCAGCGTGGGCGTCAGTTCGACGACCTGTGCATTGGTCGCTTTGGAGAGCTTCTTGTCCGCGAGCTTCACCCGTATCTCGTCGATGTCGAAACGGATATTCGTCCTGTTCTCCACGGAGAAGTCTATGAAGAAGTAATCGCCCACGGCGTAGATGTTGTTCAGCCGCATCGTCATGCGGTGGGCCTTGGTCGCCACGTTGCGTATCTTCGCGGGCGAGTTCCAGATACGCCGTGCGAAGCGTATCATCTCTGCGGTGGACATCGAGACCACCGGATTGTTGTAGGCGTCCCGTTCCCGCAACTCTATCTCCTTGTCCGTTACCGCCTCCCGTACTCTTGTCGTGTAGAGCAACGCATATTGCGTGCGGTAGCGTTCCGTTACTATGGTCACGATGGCCAGCACTTCGCCGTCCTCGTGTCCGCCCTCCTTCGGTTTCAGGCGGATAATGTTGTCTATGGGCTGGTCGCCCGCTACTTTTTCGGTGGAGATGTCCACGAAGCGTATCGGTTCCGAAGCTGTGATGACCGTCGTTACCTGCTCGTTCACCGTCAGTTGTTCCATCTCCTCGTAAGTCCGCTGTGCCAGTACCTCATGACCCGAGAGCACCCCGACCGTAAGGAAAAATACCATTATTGTCCTTTTCAGATTCATATTCATATCGTTGATTTATTGATTTGTTTATTTCTTTTCCCTCATTTCGCCCCGTGTCCACGTTCCAACTCTTCCCGAATCCGCCGCTCGGCAATTTCGTAATACATCGGCTCAATCTCGAAGCCGATATAATGCCGTCCTGTTCGGATGGCGGCTACGGCGGTCGTTCCCGAACCGATGCAGTTATCAAATACTACATCGCCCTCGTTGGTATAAGTGCGTATCAGGTATTCCAACAATGCCACAGGCTTCTGTGTCGGGTGGTAAAAAGTTCCGGCTTTATGCTCTTTGGATATGTAGATGACCGATGTGGGATATTTCCAATCGGAAATATGCGAAGGCGTAGGTTTCATCGCACCGTAACAGCGGTTTGTCATCCGTTTGAACATTCCTCGAGGATGATTCTTCTGTTCAGGCTTATAACTCATCTGCGGATGATATACCGGTTGTTTCTTATAGAATACCAGAATATCCTCATGCTGACGCAAAGGCATTCTGTTGGCGTTCAGATGTCCCGTTACGCGGTCTTTCTGCCACACGAGGTTATACCGCCACAACTGGGGTTGTGACAGCATGAGTTTGGCTGAGAAAAGTCCCTGACCGAACAAGATAATAGGACTTCCCGGTTTGGTAATCCGTCTATATTGCTCCCACAAAGGGGAGAGCGGTATCTGTCTGTCCCAGTTCGCCCACGGGTTATTGCGGTTCAGTACCCCGTAGGGCAAGTCGGCGATGACCGCATCAACACTTCCGTCAGCCATTAGACTCATGCCTTCAAGGCAATCCATGTTGTATATATTATCCGTCTCTATCATATCGCATCAGTTTTTGGTTCCACAATCTGCCGGGCACTCATCCATGTGTAGCGTCCCGTCCGGGTTTTCCGTATCTCACACTCCCAGAGGGTGTCCGTCTTCGCGTGTTTGAAATTGATCGCCCCGTCTCGCGGTCCGTAAAAACCGGTGTACTTTTGGAAGGCGAACAGGGCGACCCGGCGGTCGTCCTCCGTTTCGAAGTTGCATATTAGGGCGAAATGTGTTCCCTTGTGCCACCATTCGGTACTCACGAGCCTCCCGATGAACGTCCCGGCTTTGTCGGGCGCCATATAGTCATCGTAGTAGAAACCGTCCGTACCTTTGTGATATTTCGACAAATCCCTTTCCATACCGCCTATTTTTACTCCCGTTTCTCCCTGCCGTTCACCAGATAGACGAACGTCCCGTATTTCAGCTTCACCTTGTTCTTCTTGATGGCCTTGCTGATAGCGTTGCTCGTTTTCTGGTAGGCGTTGTTCACCGCCTGCATACCCCATTGGGCGAGGCTGTTCCCGTAAGTCCCCGTATTAATGCTCATGCTGCCCGACATGGCGCCGCTCGCCACATCCTTGCTCGTCTCCCTGAACTGGCTGTTGGGAACATACAGTCCCTCCATGCCGTCCGTATCGTAAAGCGAGAGGCTGACCTTGACCAGTTCGTCATCGACCAGTATGCTGCTGATGTTCCCTTTCACGCGTCCGGACGAAAAGCCGCTGACCGTGGCGTACAGGTAAGTACCCCGTTTGACCACGCTCTCGTTGATTTCGATGTCGTCGAGCAGACGCAGCCTGACGCGCGAGCCGTCCACTGCCTTGATGTCCTCGTCGATGATCGCTTGGATAAGCCTCGGTTCCTTGGCATCCTTCGCCAGCGTGTTGAAGTAATCGGAAGAGGTTTTTACCTTCTTCACCACCTCGCTCGCCTTATCATCCTCCGCAGGGGCCTTGACCGAACGGTTCTCCTCGTCGATGGTTCCCTTGACCTGTACCATTGTGTCCGGTGGGGTAGCCGACAGGGTGCTGTCCGCTTCACTCGGCATTACCTCCCGTTGTCCTCTCAGCCTCGCTTCTGCGAGCGCTTTCTCCAGTTCCGCGAGAGCTTCCTGCTCACGTTTCTTGGCACTGGCAGCTTGCGCCGCCAGAGCCTTTGCCTGCTCCTGCTCACCGAGCAGGGCGATATCGTCTTGCGTGTATTGTGACTCATACTCTTCCTTGTTGTCTGTGGGTTCGTCCCGGTCAATGTTGTCCACGGCAGAATAATCCTGTATCTTGCCCCACGATTTGGCCATGTTCTCGTACTTGCTGCCTATGCCGTCGCCGCCCCTGATCTGTGCGTCCGGCAGTTCGGGGTTCAGAAACTCGGTCGTCTGAAGCGTCTTGTTCGGAATCTCCGCCTTTTCGGTGTGGAACAGGTCGAAGATGAAATACGACGCGACCAGCAGCGGAACATAGAGTATGGCCGGAAGCATATACTTCGGTTGCCGGAAATTGATTCTCTTGATTATATCCATTGTTTATCACTGATTGATTTACGAATACTTGCATTTGATAGCGCGGCCCTTTCGGACGCATATCGCTGACGGTCCGGACATCGTTCATCGTGTCCCGTCCGCCTTGTTTTCCCTCATTTCTATCTTTTGCAGGGCCTTGTACCGCTCACGGAGGAGCGAGTCCTGCATCTCCGTGGCAGTCCTGCGGGAGGGCTGGTAACGGTACACCACCGTCAGGCGGTAAACATTCCATGCCAGCCCGCCGATGACGAAGCCGAAGACGATAGCCAGAAACAGCGTCCGGTGCGTGTTGGCGAAGCCCTGCACCTTGGCGGCTGCCTTGTCGATACGTGTCGCCTTGGCGAACTTGCGCCCGGCATCCATATCACGCTCGTAGCGTTCCTTGTATTTCGGGTCGTTCTTGTCCGGCATCTTCTCGCCGAACAGCATCTTGCGGAATCCTTTGATGTTCATTGCTCCAATGGTTAATAGTTACTCTTCGTCTTTTGCTCGATGTCCTTGTTCAGCAGGGTTCGCCAGTTCACTATCAGCAGCCCGTGCGGGTTGTTCTCCGTCCGGGGTACACGCTTGAGCTGTCCCGCCGTGACCAGTTCACGCATCAGGATATTACTGCGGCGTTCGATACGCTGCCGCCCGTAGTAGGTGAACTCCATATTACTTTTGTCAAACCGCACACTGTCGCAATAGATGGAGAACACGGCGCTCGTTCCCAATATGTTGGAGTAAAAGCCTTTCTCCTTGAGCGTGTTGTACTGTGCCAGTCCGGTCTCGTCCACCAGATACATCGCCTTTTCCATCGTGTACTTGATGTACTTGTCATCCGGTGGAAGCGTGAAGAAGTAGTGGTGGAACATTTCGACATGGGATTTTGCCTCCACGTCCAGCGTCTCGTCCATGGTCGTGCGTTGTACCAGTATCGGCACGTTGCCGTCCAGCACGTACACCTTTTTCTGCGCGTCCGTCACCATTGTCCGTGCCGTCCAAATGCTGCTCACGCTGATGATGATGCACCCCACGAGAAAGGCGGTGCAGATGATGCCCACCAGCTTGATCTTGTTTTCCAGATTTTTGATGACCATACCTTACCATTTTTTCTTGTTCAACTTCTTTACATACTCGTCGTGGAGCATCGGCATGACCATTACCATCAGCTTTGTTTGGAGCTGGCTGAACTCCATGAAATGGATTTGCGTGGCGTTGCTCAACAGTATCGACTGCACGAATACCCACCAGACGGCACGTTTACGCTTTCTCACATCCTTTTGCAGCTTGGCGACCTGCAACCGGTAATTAAGGTAAGCTACCATCGGAATGATGTACCGTTCATCCCGTCTGAAGGCTCTTATCAGCTCTTCATATTCCGGGTCGGGGCAGTGGTTGTCGCAGACATCATCCACCTCTGTCAGGATGCGCCTGTCGGTATAGTCCGTAAACCGCTCGTCCTGAAGCCATTTTTTAATTTTCTTTTTCATACTCAGAATTTTATTATTGTATTGTTTCCCTGTCTTATCGCATGATACCGCCCATAGCACCCGTCGCCGTCATCTTGGCCTGCTGCGCCACGCCCTCGCCGAAGTTTCGGGTAGAGAAGGCCGTGTCGCCCTCCGGAATCATCCATGCCGCCAAGTCCGGCACGAGGTTCAGGCACTTCAATGCCACGATGCTCGCAGCCATCAGATAGCCTGCCGAGAAGAACGAGTTTTGCAGGTAGGCGGCCATGGTCTGCTCGCTCGCCGTTATCGCCGTCAGGTTTTCCACCTGTATGCAAAGCACGATGTCGAACAGAAGCAGGACATAAAATCCGACGAAGTACAACATAGCACCATAAAAATGCACGGTCAGATAACGGGTCAGCCACTTCGCCCACGCGCCTTCCCACTTGGGCAGCAGGCTGAAAGCCCATTGTATCGGTCCGAAAATCGTGAGCATTCCGAGCAGGATTTGCTGGCAGTAAATCGTAGCCCACCAACCGATTCTGAACACCACGAGGGCAATCAGCATGATGATTTTGTCTATTCCCACCACCACGCCGGCCGTCAGCGAGGTAAACCACAGCTCTGCCGCGTCCTTCTCCATGTTCGTCACCTCGTCCACGCCCGTCTGCTCCATCGTCGCCTCTATCAGGTTGGGGTCGGACGTGCCCGTGTGGGCGACATCGGCACGTGCCTGTAGGCTCGTGTACATCGTGTCGCGCACGTGGATAAGCTCCTGTACTTCTTCGAACTTGTCCGATATCTGCGAGGCTTCGGCCTCGTACAGGTCATGGGTGTAACTGCCGATACAATTCGGTATGTACGAGAGGAAGTCCAGAAAACACCAGCTGCTTCCGCTGCCCGCCATACCCGTGTCTGCCGGTGGGTACCACCAGCAGAGGATAATCGACACGGCCAAGGGCCGGAAGAGTTTCAGTATGTCCAGCGGCTCCTGCTTGACCATCATCTTATACGCCATGCCCGCCGCCATGATGATGGCAAAGAGTGCCGCCAGTGCCATGCACATCTGAAGAATCCACCAGAACGGTCCCTGCGAGCCGGTGAAGGTGGCATCGGTCAGAAACTCATTGGTTTGAAAAATCACATCGTCAATCTCTTCTTCCAGAAGATTGATACCGAAATCTGAAAGTATGTTCCCGTTTGCCATTCGCTATCCTTTTTATTGTCCCCTGTTTACTGTTTCGTCTCCCTCTCCGCCGCCTGTGCCGCTGTCCGACTGCGAGCCACGTACCACAAAGCGCGATTCGTTCCATCGGTTTACGGCTTCGCGGACGATGCTACCCTTGTTCAGGTTACGCTCGTCGGTCGCGTTCAGCAGGTTGCCCGTCATCGTGGCGTTTTGCCTGCGGGCAAGATACCCGACAAGAATCCCGTTCTGCCGGGTCACGTCCTCGTAAATGCGCAGGTACTCCTTCTTCCGCTGTGCGTTGGGCATATAAGCATCTCTGGTAGCCTTGATAGCACTCTGGTACACGTGGTAGTATTCCGTCCACCGTTCCCTGTCGTCCGGTGTTCCTCCTGCGGGCAGGATGCGGTCGATATTACGCTTGAACCGCTCCATCTGCCCGTTTATCTTGTCGCCCTCTGCGATCCACGCGAGGTCCACCTGACGGTCGGCCACGTTCAGCGCCTCTATCTTCGCACGGCTGACCAGTGCCGAATCGATGGCTTCGGCTTCGTCCACCTGATTGTACAGATTGACGCCCGCCAGCGTGCGGAACGACAGCTTGTTCTTCGCCGCCGCCGACTTTTTGTAGGAGTTGTGCAGCAGCGTGTAATAAAGGTCGGGCGAAAGTGCGCCCGCTCCGGTCTCCATGACCGTAACTTGGTTCTGCTTAGGCGAGTCGTGGTTGTAGGTTACACTGACACCCTGTGCATGAACCGCACTTGCCGTTACAACCGCTATCGCCATGAGTAAAAATGTCCTTTTCATCTTCTTTTCCCTTTTATCTATTTCCGTTCATCAGTCATCCAGTCGTCCCGCTTCCCGCCACCGCCCGAAAGCCCCGTCGAGAATCTCCTGTTTGGTGCGCTCGCGGTATATCTTCGATTTCCAGTAGCCGATACGCACTTGTATGTACCTCCACGTTTCGATGTATGCCCGGTTCAGGTGCCGTTCGATGTCGTCCAGCGATTGGTTGATAGCCTCCAGTACCGTCAGCAGGTCGCTGGTCGAGCAGGCCGCCGCTCCCGTGGCGTACAGCACGAGGTCGCTCACCGACTTGTAGAGCTGCTCCCCGTCATGGGCGATGTCGCGTATGGCTTTCTCGTTGATGGTCAGTATCAGCGCGTCGGACGGTTCGATGCGCCCCCGTTTCAGTATCTTCTCGTTGAAGTCCTCCAGCAGGTTCTTGTAGTCGCCGATACGGTCGCTCACCTCCGTGTAGGTGTTCTTCACGTTCAGCGCCGTCCGCAGGGACTGGTACATCACGTCGATGATGTCGAAGGCGCGGGTGTAGCGGTCCAAGTCCACGTTCAGCTCCTTGTACCCGCCGACCTTCTTGCGGCTGTACTCGTGCAGCAGCTTGTTGCTGTATTCCAGCGTACTGCGGGCCAACAGCAGGCTGCGCTGTTTCTTGTGGTCGTTGATGTAGGCTTCCACCGACACGATGTCGAAGGTCCACTGCGCCTTGGCGATGCCGGGCAGAAGGGCCAGCAGCACGACCGTTATCAGTAAGTTCCGTTTCATGGCCGTTCCTCCTTTCTTGCGTTTCTTCCGTTACCGCCTCTGGAAGCCCGTGCGTTCTCCACCCAGCGGTCATGGCACTCCTCCACGAGCGTGAGCCTGCGTCCCTCGTCCGTGTCCAGTTCCGGAAGCACGTCCTTCAGCACGTCGATGATGCTGCGCTTGTAGTGCATCATCTTCTCCAGCGACACGAGGTCGGCGTATATTTTTGTAATCCGAGAATCCACCTCACGGGCTATGGCAAGCCGGTCGCTCGACCACAGCAAGTGATACACATCCCCGGTGGGTGTCTCTTCCATCGGGGCGGTACGGGCGTACTCCGTCGTGATTTTGCAGGACGGGTGTTCCCGGGCGATTTCCGCGATGCGGTCGTTCACCATCTTGGTCTTTTCCTCCTCCGAAAGGTTCGGGTCGAGCGTCAGCACGTCGGCGACGAATGTGTCGGTGTATTCCGTGGTCAGCTCCCAACTGATCTGCAGGATGGCACGGTGAATCTTGATGCCGAGGAAATACTTTGGTTTCCGCGCTATCGAAATCGTTGCCCGGAACGTGATGACACCGTTGATGTTCGGCATGGTAGCCTTGCGTACATAGGTGTAGCCACTCCACGCGTCGCCGCCTTGCCACGTGAGATTGTAGGCGGTCTTACAGTCCTGCATGATGGCGGGTATGCGGTAGTAGTCGTCCGTCGGCACGTCGTTGTCGCCCGCCGCTTCCTGTCTCGCGTCCGCATACTCCTTCTGTTTCTTCTGCCATTCGGCCAGCTCGCTTTTCAGGCGGTCTATCTGTGTCTTGTTTGCATTGTACTGCTGGCGGTACGTTGCCGCGTCCTCCACGCTCGCTTCGGCGATTTTCTTCAGCAACGCGGCATTCTCATCCTCCAATGCTTTTATCTGCGATTCAAGCAGGGCGACCCGGTTGGCCGCTTCCTGCACCATACCGTCCAGTTCGGAGAGGTCCAGTTCGTTCTCCGTGACCGAAGTCTGCATGGCGCACTCCTTCGAGTGGGCGTTCAGCGAGCTGCCGCACTTGCGACACTTGTACTGTGTCGTTCCCTGTCCGAGCGTGGCACCGTCCGAACAGGTCACGCTGATGGTCACGCTCTCGCAGCCTTGCAGCTTGGCGGCGTCCGTCGCCTGATAATAGTTCCGCGCGTCGGAGGCGATATAATAGGTATAGCCCTCCTCGTTGTCGTTGAACTCCGAGAGGCGGGCGTTCAGTCCGGCCTTGAACGTGTTCAGGTCCATCGAGTAGGAATCGAATACATCCTCGTAGATGACCTCCTCATGGTTCCAACTCTGCTTGACGTGTATCTCGTAGGCGTATGCCTTCTTCGTCTGCTTGCCGCCCCGGCTGATGACGTAGGCACTCTGCCAGTAGTTGATGGTATAGGTGTAGCCGTCATTCCGGTTGTTGAGTTGCTGAACCCGGTTCCTTGACCATCCGGCATACCGTTCCGAGTTGGAAAGTGCCTGCTCCCGTTGCGAGGCGTTTGGATAAAAGCCGGGATCGCTTGTTTCGAAACGCGTCCACTCGCCGCCGTTCAGGATGCTGTTGTCATCCGTTGGAGGGTAGTAATCGCACAGCGAAACGCTGCCTTGGTCGCGGCGGGCGATATACCATCGTTGCGTATAATAGTTCCCGGCCACCTCGTCCAGATAGTCGGTCATCCATGACGTGAGGTTGTACTCGCTCAGCTCGAACAGCCCCGCCACATTCTCCTCGCCGCCCACCATGTCGATAATCAGGCCGCCGAGATTATGCTCCGCCTGCTCGAAGAGAGTGCCGTAATGGTCGTACAGGTTGAAGATTTCATCCACCTTTCCACCCATCAGGTCATGGAACGAGCTGCTCTGCAACAGGGCGTCCCCGATATTGCTGATTCCCGCCGTGGCAAGCCCGACACCCATGTCGTAAAGGTGGTCGATGTCCTCTTTCAGATTTTCGCCCGTGAAGTTGCCTGGCACACGGGCAAGGTCATCCAGCAGATGCCGCCAGTCGATGCCTCCCGTTTCCGAGAGTTTCAGCAAGGGGGCGATGTCCCGGTTGATTTCGAGGAACATGATATCCGAAAACGTCAGCGTGCTGTTCGTCACCACGCTCTCGAACTGCATACAGAGGCTTTTCGTCTCGTCACATATCTTCATCAGATAGCTGCCCCAGTGGATGGCCGTCTGCGGCGAGCGTAGCATCAGCTTCGCCACCACCCATATTTTCGGCATGATTTTCTCCGCCACCATGCGGTAAATCCGGCGATAGTAATAATTCTCCGTGCTGCTGCACCAGATACCGAGGTCGGACAGGGCCTTATGCTCCAAAAACTTGGAGGCGAAAATGCCTGCCGTGGCCACTTCCGCCGCGTTGTAATGTTTCAGGATGTCATCGACCTGCTCCCGGTAATAGCTCTCGGCCACCGTCTCCGTGCCGAAAGCGGCAGCCATTGCCGCCACGGTACGCGCGTCGTAGTTCACGCTGTAATACTGGGCGTGGACACGCTGCGCGAGGGCGAGCAACAGCACTATGAGAATGAGCGACAGCCGTTTCATCGTTTTATTGTTGAATGGTTGGTTTTACTTCCCTGTGTTCGAAATTCCATCGTTCGGAGTCCATGCATCTGTCCGTGACAAAAGCACAGAACCCCTCGTGTATCCAGAATGCATCCTTAACGGCCTTCTTTGTCCTGTATAAGCGGGAAGCGAACATCCGCATATACCAAGGCTGGCTCAGGTAAGCCTCGCGCAAGGTCTGGTAATGCAGCCATCCCAAATCGCTGAGCCTTGTCCCATCCAAAGGATTGCCATGTAGTTTCCTGTCCAGCTCGGTTCTGAATCCCTTCTCGTCGAAAGCCGGCTTGGCTCCCGAAGTCGCGACGGATTCACACATACGGTCGCACAGGTCATAAAACTTCTTCTCTTCGGGACGTTCCTGATAATAGCAGTCCAGATACGCGTCCAGTTCCCCGGCAGACATACCCAGCCGGAGGGAATACTCGTCCAGCAGACGCTCGATGGCGGACAGCTTATCCACCGTCATGCCGTCCGCCGAAAGGACTTCCTCCCTTGTCAGCATACAAAACTCACGGATAGTTAGTTTCTGGAGTTTCTGGTTGTCGATGGCAATCTCCTGCCGGGTCAGGCTGCTTTCGAAGCCCATGTGGTTCATGCCATAGTCGAAAGACAGGTCAATCAAGATTCTTTTCGTTTCCATTGTTCTATTTATTTTGATGATAAGTTCAATACCCGTCCCGCCTCATTGACTTTCTGGGCAAACGGCAGAGATTTGCCAATGCCGCTGGTGTCCCAGTCGCGGCAATACGCCTCGATAGCCTCCTGATGGCTGCATCGGAGTTCTCTCTTGTAGAGTTTCAGGGCCTCTTTCTCCGCACGCTCGGTCGTGTAGGTCATGTAGCACTCGTGAGGTTCCTCCACACCGTACACGCCGCTGGTGCTTCCCCGGCGGATGAACACCTCGCGGAAGAAGCTGCGCCCCTCCTTGTTTTCCAGTCGGTTAATGGTAAAGATTTTCTTGCAGTCCACGTCCGTAAGCCCGAGAATAGCCTTGATTTCATCGAACCGCTCGCGGAACTTGCTCTGGTCGAGCAGCATCACCACGTCCGAATTGTTGATGATGGCCTCCTTGACGATGGGGCTGCCGATGATGTCCTGTATCTCTTGTGTCACCACGCCCACCGAAGCCCAGAACTTACGGGCCGTCTTGTACATGAACTTGATGTACTCGGCCATGAGCGGGCTGGCAATGGCTTTCCACGCCTCCTCGATTACCAGTACCTTACGGTTCTTCTTGATACGCATCTTCTGCAGGAACACGTCCATGATAATCAGCGTAACAAGAGGGAACAGGAGAGGATCATCTTTTATACTGTCGATTTCGAAGACAATGAACGTCTCGTCGAACAGCGAGCTGTCCATGTTCTCGTTCAGCGTCTTGTCATGGTTGCCGCCACGGTAGAAGTCCTTCATCATATAGCGGTAGGTCGAAATGTCGATGCCTGAGATATGGTTCTCATCGCAGATATCCGGAATGCGCTGCACGGAAAACTCGTAGAACGAGTTGAACGACAATTCTTCCACTTTTAACTCCTTACGGCGACGTTCCATCTCGTCAATCATGCGCTCGATACGCCCGGCACGCTGCATTTCGGTTTCCTCCTGCCGTTCACTGCGGTTACGGTCGTCAATAACGAGGCTCTTGCGCAAGTCCTCGCGCTGCATGGGCGTAAAACCGTCGAAGCCGTTGAAATAGGTGTCGTAGTACTCCGTGATGACCTGCTCTATCAGACGGTCCTCCGTCTTTGTGACCGTGCCCTGCGAGCCTTTCCAGATGAGTAGCACGAGGTTCTTGAGAAAGCCCGTTTTCTCCACGTTCATCTCCTCACGGTGGATGCGGAACGGGTTCATCGTGATAGGCTTCTCTTCCGTGTAGCTGATATACTTGCCTCCCAGATACTCGCAAAGCCCCTCGTAACTGTTACCCGTATCGACCATCACCACGTCCGTGCCCTGCTCGTAAAGCTGGCGCACGACGGAGTTCATGTGGAAGCTCTTGCCGCTGCCCGAAGGCCCTAAACAGAAAAAATTCGAGTTGTCCGTCAGCTTGTTCTTTCCCTCTTTTCCCGTGATGTCGATAGCCACGGGTACGCCCTGACGGTCGGTATAGTAGATTTTCAGAGGCGTCTCCTCGCTGTGCTGGATGCGCTCCTTGTACATCAGGCACATGGCGGCGTCGCCAAGTGTCAGAAAGCGGTCGTACTCCTCGCTCATGCCGTAACAGTTGCCCGGGAACGAACTGACGAACAGCTCCAACTGGTTGTAGGCGTGCTTGCTGATATGGATGCCCATACGCCCGAAGGCGTTTTCCAGATGGTTCGTGCATTTCTGCAGGTCGGCGTCAGCCGGTACGGCGACAATCAGGTTGAAGTGCGTGTACACGAGTTGCCGGCTCTCGCGGGCGATGACTTCCTGCACCCGCTTGATGTCCTCGACGGCCATCTGGTTGCTCGGGTTCGGGATGCTCGCGTGCCGGTTCTTCTTTTTGTCCAGCAGGGCCAGCTCCCGCTTTTGGTTGGGCAGATAGATAATCTGGTTATAGACTACCGTCTCCGCATTCGGGATGCTGTCGATGACCGATACGAGGTCCACCGGCATCTCCGTGTTGTTCACCTCGATATTGGTATAGGGGCGGATTAGCGAGGGCAGCGCGGCGTAGTCCACGTCCACGAGGCTGTACACCTTGCAGCGTTTGTCTCCCATGGAGACCGTCTCCTCGTCCGCCTTGAAGTTGGTCATCGACACGATACGGTCCTTGAAGTTCATCGCGAAGTAGCGGTCCACGTACTCGCTCGCCTCGGCCTTGTTCAGGAACTTCGCCTGCACACCTCCGTCCCGCAGCTGGTCGTGGACCTTGTGGATTTTCACCAGAAAGTCACGCCACTGCTTGCCGTCGTAAGAGAACAGGCGGCTCTTCTTCGCCTCCTGCGTGATGGTCAGGTAACACACGCTGTCCGTGTAGTGGCGCCCCTTGAAGTAGCGGAAGTAGGCGGATGAAAGGAACTCGTGCCGGTCGCCCGTCCCGTCCTCGAACTGCTTCCGTATGAAGATGTCCTGCTTGTGGATGGCATACCCTTCGCCCAGCGTCTGCGCTACGGCGGTGAACAGGTGCGTGTACTCGTAGTAGCTGTCGATGTTGGCGCAGTATTTCTGCACCGGATTCTCTATCTTCAGCACAGCAGAATATTCTCCTGTCTTGGTGTACAGCACGCCCACGCCGTTCGTCTCTTCCACGGAGAAGTAGATGTCCTGGAAGATACGCTTGCGCTTGCCGCCCGTGCCGAAGGCATAGACCGATACCGCCATACCGGCGCATAGGGTTATGAAAAGCAGTATGATGTAAAATGTCATTGTCATTTCAATACACATAAAAAAGGCAGAGCCGCCCGAACTTCAGGCGGCCCTGCCCGCGTTCAACATTCAATAGGACCACACGTTGCACGTGGTGGTTTTCTTTCTACCGTCATGGTTTCTTCGAGTAGGCATAGACGTACACGCCGCGCGAATCTTTCTTGGTATGCAACCCCTTACGCTGTTTGAGCATGATGAGCGCGATACCCGTGGACAAGGCCGCGACCAGCACAATCAGCCCGGCCACGAACCCCACCAGACAGTACGCGATGATGAAGCCTACGATGGCTCCTCCTGATGCACCCGCCGCCCAGTAGATGTAGCGGCCTTGAATGCCCATGAACTCCAAAGGGCGTTGTAACCCTTTGAACAGCGGGTAGTCGGGATAACGTTCGTCCTTGGCTTGCATCACATGTCAGGTTTAACCGCCGATGCCGAAGAACAGCGGCAGGGCCTGAGCCGCAGCGATAAGGAAAATACAGGCACCCACGACCATCATAATCTTCTTCTTGACATCCTGCTCCTCGTTGTTCATGGCGATATAGACGCTGATCGCGCCCACAATCGCAACGACCCCGGCGATGGCGTAGCAGAGCTTGACGACGATGGGTACATACTTGGCGATTTCCTCCGTGACGGTCGCCAGTGCCGTCGTTCCGGCGGAATAGTCGCCGGCGGAGTTCTGGGCCATGACAGCCGTCGGGCCGCACAGCATCATCAGCATGAACATCTGCATCTTCTCTTTGGCAGAGGCCAGCTTCTTCATCAGTCTTTTTGCTTTTTGAAACATGATCTTTTATATTTTATTTGTTTGTTATTTTCCGCACCGTCACTACGGCGGTACGGCTTCGTCTCTTCGGCTTCTATACGCGATAACCGAAAAAGGCGGGGAACACGAAAAACGCACCGATGGCAAAGAGGCAGGCGCCGACAAGCATCATGATGGACTTGCTTACGTCGTCGTCGCCCCGGTTCATCTTGATGTAGATCTGGAGCGCGGCAATGACAACCAAAACCGAGGCGAGCGCGTAGCACATGTACTGGACATACAGCATCATCGTGACCACGAAGTCGTGCATCGTGGCCAGCGCGTCCGCACCCCAGCTGTAATTCACGCCGCCGCTTTTGGCAAATGCCGAACATGGGAGGATGGAACATAGTGTACAGAGTATCTTTTTCGTCCTTGACATTTTATAGCTTATCTTTGAAAGGCTTCCACTTCAACTCGGGACGGTTTTCCGGACAGCCTCTGGAAACCATTGCCTTGTACATTTCCTCCGACGTGAAGGGGTCGGACAGGTAGGGGACGGAATCTTCCATCCGCTCCTCCGCCTTGGCCTTCAGCCGCTCGAACCGTATATGGGCGGTTTCTTCTTGTTCCGCATCGCTGTCCTGCACCACAGGCGTAGCTACCGCTTCGACCTCCGTGTCGTACTTCTCGCTTCCGATGCTGAAACCAGTCTCGTTCTCCGAGACGCTGATGCTCTCTTCCGTGGCATCTACAAGGCCAAGGTCAAAGACCTCCTCGTCCGTCTTGCCGTTCTCTTTCTTTCCATAGAGATCCCGGGCGATATTGACCGCATAATAGATGATGTACAACACCGTCAGGACAATGGCGAATATAAAGTATGATTTCATATTTTTAAGTATGATATTAAAATTCGATTAAAGTATGATTGCAAAGGAAAGGATTATATTCTATATGCGGAAAAAATCTTGATGCTAAACGATGAATTAGCATATAAAATCAGTATGAAAATAGTAAATCATACTTTAATATCATACTTTAAGGGGAAAATTACGCCTTGATGGGACATAGAAAAAGCCCTCCTGAGAGGAGAGCTTTCCGGCAGAACTGGTAGCGAGTCCTACAATCTCTTACCGCGCAGGTAATCGTTCAGGTCCTTATATTCGCTGTATCGGTGTGCTTCGTTACAAACAAACTCATCATACATGCCGGCTATGGTCTCAGCGGTTTTCCGTCCGGCAAGATCATTATCAAGGTAGCAATGGATAATCGGGTACTCCTGCAGGTGAACCAGCGCCTTTTTCAGGTTGTTCACGGAGTTCATCACGAGATAGTCGCAGGGTGCGCCGACGCAGACCGCATCATCGCCCGCCTGTTTCAATGTCAGGTAAGAGAGGAAGTCCATGAACCCCTCGAATACGCAGACCCGGTTCTGCGTACCGTCCCTCGAGTGCCTCACCAGAGAGATGTCCTTCTCTTTGATACATCCCTTGTAATAAGGGTTGCGCACCTCATACCCACCGGAGAGGTTGCCAAAGGCAAGGGCGAAGTAGTGCCGCTTCCGCAGCACGTAATGAACCTCCCGGCAGAACATACGCGCTATATCCTCGTCAATCAGACGGGTGCGCAGGTAGGAGAGCAGCGCGGGGTGTCGCAACGGCACGACCATTATGTCCTGCATCTCGCATTCCACGGGCCGGGGCGTCGTGTCCGCCATCCGCACTCTGGGTACCGGGGCGACGCTCTCGTGCCGCTCGATGTACGCAAGTACCTCGCTCACGTCGTCCGTCCGGTAAAGGTGCTTGCCCAACTCCACCAGATCGCCGCCCGTCGCCGCGCCGAAGTCGTACCACTCGTTCAGCCGGTCGTTGACCTTGAACGACGGCGTGCGTTCATCCCGTAATGGAGAAAAATACCAGTACTGATCCGATTTTATGCTTCGGGGACGGTGCCCCAGACGGGCGAGATAGTCCACGATACGCAGCTGTTTTGCTTCCGCTATGGTCATTTCGATTTATTTTCACTTGATTTCCTTTTGTTTTCAAAAAACAGTTTACTTTGGTTTTCCTCCCTATATATAGATAGATACTAAAGTAAACTAAAATATATATGCCCGCGCCCGCCATCATTCTTCATCGAAAAGCATGGCCTCGGTAGGCGTCACGTCATAATAGAAGAGCTTGTCCCGCTTGATGACCAGCTTCAGGTTGTCGGTCAGGTATTGCAATAATTTTATCATGACGCTGCGTCCCCGTTTGAACCCGATTGTCTCGTAAGCCGTCATCATCGCCTGCAACACGTTCTCGAACCCTTTGATGGGCTTGTCTCCGAAAGCAGCGGAGAGGGCCTCCCGATGCTGCTCGACAGACAAGCTCATGAATCCCACCCGGTTTTTGGACCGCTCGGAGGCACTTTCGTCAAACGAGTAGTTTTCAGCCATGACTGGAAGGCCGCCGTTATCTACCGTAAAGGCGAAAGGCCGGAACTCCTTCTCGCGGATGTGGAGTGCGTGGACCTCGCTGATACTTGGGTTCTCGCTGCTCTTGCTGATGACCAGTACCGTTTCCGCCTTGTTGCTCATTTCCGTACCGATGTGACCGCGTACATTGTTGTCGCCCTTGTTCAGGTGAAGCACGCAATGGATATGCAGGTCGTACTTCGACGACCACTCCATCATCTTGTTGATGACCTCCACCGATTCACCAGTGCTGTTGATATCCAGCATCAGGTCTCGAATGCCGTCGATGATGACCAGACCATACCCTTTGCCTTGGCGCAGGGCGTAGTCGATAACCTCTATGCGGACGGACGGCGAGTATTCCCTGAGGCAGATGAAGTCAAGGTTCTCGCTGTCGGACGTGGTGGGCAGCCCCGCGAGCCGCAAGATGCGTTCCAGCACGTTGTGGCAGTGAAAGCGACTCTGCTCCGTGTCCACGTACAGAACCCGCTGTTTGCCCTCGGGCAGGTGCGCCCGGTAATTCAATACCTGACGCCCGGCAAGAGATGCGGCGACGATGGCCGACACGTTGAATGTCTTTTTAGACTTTGCCTTTCCGGTCGAAGCGCTGAAGTTGCCCAGCGTGGCGATAGTGGAGTTGTCTATCCAGATGATCTGCGGGGGTGTCTCGTAGGTGTCTGTGGCCTTTATCTGTGATATGGTGAGTATGTCCGAGAGGCGTTTTTCGTCGATTCCCGCCCCCGTATTGCGTTCAGTTCTTCTTTCGTTTTCCATAGCGTCTCTTGTTAAAGAATGGTTGTGTGGTTGATGATTCCGTGGTCATACGTTCGACGTCATCCACGGTAGGTTCACAGTTCTGCAAGAGCCATTCATCCAGCTCATCCTTGGCGAAGTAAAGCATTTTGCCACGAGGTTTATAATGCGGAATCTCTTTATTTGCCGTGAGCTTGTACAGCAGGCTTTCCGAAACACCGATATACATGCACGCTTCCTGGAATGTAAAGACCCTCTTGGTCGTGTAGATATTGTTTTCCAACAAAGCCACACGTTCCAAAAGGTTTTCTATCGGTTCCAATTTCTTGAGAACCGCTTCTATGGCGGTCATCCGTTCACTCAACCGCTCCATGAATGTAATTCTATTTTGCATAAGACTGATGTTAAAATTAGACAATGAAGGTGCTCCTCCGTATCTGTAGCGCGTTACGGAGGGCAAAGTTAGACGATGTGTAAGTGACAGCGAGACGTTGCGGATTGATACCATACAGGTGTCAGCGCAATTATCACGCTTTTACCTTTCACATGCTTGTTTTTTTAGCACTTCATGTCATTCCTTCAATCCGGCGATGGCCTTTCTGATCCCGTTGGTGACGACGGCTGTCTTTTTTATCCTCGCGATAGACAGGGCTGTGGACAGGCTTGAAGCGGAAACATACGACCTGCCGTCCTTTGATACCAGGAACCGCCCCTTGTCGAGAACGGACTGCCAGTACGGTTCGATAAGTTTGTTTTCGAGCAGGGCGTCGAACATGACAGCCACGTGGCGGACGTTGTTTACCCGAATGCTGAAATCTTCCCGGCAGGAGAAAAGTGCCTCCATGTCCTCGACGCAGAGCGTAGAAACGCAAAACAGATGAAAAACTGTGGCACAAGCCACGATGCCTTTCATTTGTTCTCTGGAAAAATTGCAGCCAAAAGAAAGTGTAGGAATGCGCGTTGGATTATCCGCGCCGGGATTGCCGGGAGATGACTCGTAGAAGTCGTACTTCCACTTCAGTCTCATGCAATCCTCGAAAGTGAACGTATCGGCGGTAAAGAACTTCTTGACGAGACCTGCACAGTCGGTTAACAGCCCTTTGACGATGTGAATATTCATTTCGTGACAATTCTTACAAACCGCATTGTCGCAGTTGATATAACGGCGGCTGTTTATGAAATCATCCACATAGCGGCTGTACCGCTTGCCATTTACGATGACGTCTTGAAGATAAAAGTCTCTCGCTTCGGAGAGCAATGCAATAAATTCGTCTGCTATATCCTGTTCGGTAGCAAAATGGGGTAGATGTTGCTTCCCTTCAAAAAAAGAGAAGACCATTTTCTGGCCGTTTCGTGTTCAAAGATTGCCATTCAAGGGTTAGCACATATTGTAACAACTTGTATTCCAATGAAAAACATTGGAATACAAATGCCAATTTCTTGCCTGCAAATTCAAATTTGACATGCGGCTTTAATGTATCAATCAAACAATCCGTTTGTTAAATTAACTGCGTCATCTTTTTTCTTATTGACGATTTTGGCGTAAACCTGCGTCATTCTCACAGATGTGTGACCGAGCAACTTAGATACGGTATAGAGGTCTGCACCAAGCGTCAGCATCATGGTCGCAAACGTGTGCCGGGCCGTGTGAAACGTAAATTGTTTGGAAATACCGGCAGCCTTGGCCCACGGCTTGATAAGCGTATTGACTGTCGAAGGCAAATCGAACACGTTATCGTCCCCTATCTTATCTCCACGTTCCGGCATCCATTTCAACGCCTCGTTGGAAAGTGGAAGATAAATCGGTTCTTTGGTTTTTTGCATGGCTACAGCCAAGCGGTATTGACCGTGGTCAAGGAACACGTCTCTCCATTTCAGTTTTTTCACATCGCTGATGCGCAGTCCACAGAAGCATGAGAACAGGTAGGCACTCTTTACCGTCTCGTTCTCCATAGGAGTGGCAATCAATGACCGCACCTCTTCGATGGTCATGTAGCTACGCACGCTTTCTGGCATTTTGGGCTTCTCTGATTTCTCCATTTCGTTGAACGGATTTCTCAACAGCCGTTTGGCACGGACAGCGGCGTTCAGTGCGCCATTGAAGATCTGATAATAGGTATTGCGTGTAGAAGCAGCTATCGGTTTCCCTTGGGGACGATAGGTTGTCAGCATGTAATCGATGTAGCCTTGGCAAAAATCAAGGTCAATTCTATCCAGTGTGAACCTGTCTCCCGCATAATCCTTCAGGATATGGGTAACGGCCACGATTTGACTTATACTTTTCTTGTCCCGTTTTTCCTGATATTCCTTATAGGTTTTCATCCAGTCCAGCAGATAGACCTTATCCACGTGATTCACTATGCCGGCTTCTCCGCTGGTCAATTCAATGATGCGTTTCGACTTGATGGCATTAGCGGCAGCCATCGTAATTTCATTCTGTCGACGGGCATTACGATCCGTTTCCGGGATAAGATACATCTTCAGGTATTCGTATGTCCGTTTGCCATTACGATAAATGTCCAGATATAAACTCTTACTGCCATCGGACAAATCCTTCGTCCGAAGACGTATGGGTTCCTTTACTTTTTTAGGCTTCTTTACTCGTGGCATAATTGCATTCTTTTCATTCGTTGTTTTACATTGCAAATGTATGAATAAAAACCGAAATCAAGAAACAAACAAGAAACAAAAATGTACCGAAAAAGAGCTAAAAGAGAGAAACGTATGAAAATAACTGAAAGGAAATAGACAAACTTAAAATGCTGATATAAAGACGTTTTGCCTACACTTTATTGGATTTTCTTTTCATTTTAGATACAGTCCTATGGTTATTGTCAATATTGCAGAGCCTTCCAAATTGCTCCAGCTTCACCTCTTTACTCTAGCCATCCCAGTTAGAAGTTATATCTACTCTCCACTTGTTATACACACTACCTTCTATCTGTTTGGTGAAGTAGCCTACATAAGTAGCACCTTTACCATCCCAGAGCTTAGAATACATCATAGGATTAAAGCTAGCTTCATTTATAAGGGAATTGCTGTTATGGTCATAGTGTTTAGTAGTAACTAAGGCGTGTTTATAGAACTTGCCTAGTACAAAGAATATTTTACCATCATCAGCTTTAGTAAGAGAGATAAAAAAGCTCTCATCTTCCCCTAGCTTATTCTTAGCAGTAAATACTTCACTCTCTAAGAATCGGCTATTATTCTTAAACCAGTTTTTAAGAGTAGTATCATAGCTAGCTGTTATGTTAGTTAAGTTCTTAGTGGAATCAATACCATCTAAAAGGGAATCAATCTCACTAAAATCATCCACTACTATCACCTAGTTAAACACCTCATCTAGACTAATCTTAGTTCCATTTTCAGAATAAGAGTTAGCATCAATATGATAGGAATTGGATATATTAACAGTAGTAGCAGCACTGATAGCAGAGCCACTTATATCATAACGGTAATACTTGCTCCTTCCGGCTCTTATAGCATCATAATCTAGTATATACACCTCTTCCCCTTCAGCAATAAGAGTATAGCCTAAATACTGCATAATCTCAAATAATACATCGTAGGTACTCCAAGCTACATCATCATCCTGCTCTGCTTCATAATCCTTCTTATCAAAAAAGTTAGCTTCACTGATTCTTAGCTTCTCTAAGATACACTATGTATCAGTAGCATTTAACGTAACATTATCATTTACATATAAGTAACGGTAACAGTTACACTTCTTTAGACATTTGAAGATAATCTAAAGGAATGTGTTAATATCCTTATTGCTAGTTCTATATGGCACTTCTTTTAATGAAGCTATACCATCTACCGCTTCTATTTCCATTACTTCCCTATCTTCATCCCAATCCTAAGTATAGGCACACGGTGTAACATATCCAACCCATTCTACTTTATTGGTATTCTGATTAGTCAGCTTTATCTTAGTTCCTTGTGCATTAGCACTATATATATCATACTTCAAATTAGGAGTTATCATTTCTATAGTTGCTCCAGTAGTCTTAATAGGAGCGTAGATAGTTTTCCCATCTGAATCCATAGAAGTTACAAAGGGATTACCACCTAAAGTAAATACTTCCGTATTATTTCCCTTTTCAGTGGTAATCTCAACTTTATAACTAACTCCGCTCAATGAAGTAAATTCACTTGTATATTTAGACATTTCAACGGATTTTTATAGGTTACTTCAATCTACTCTATTTTTTATCATAGTTGTTTAGGCATCCTTTAAGAGTAGAGCCACTAATCTTAAACTCTACATTTCTCATACCTCCTACAGCTCCACCACCATTTAAGGCATTAAACAGATTGCTCTGCTACATTGGATTCAATATCATTTCTCCAGCGTTTACTCTAGCTAGCATCTTATCACCGTGAAAAGAGCCACCGCTAATAATACCACCATCAGCAAAGCTACCAGCAAAGGAAGCAAATAGAGCTGTAATAGTAGCTATGATAGATGCTATAGCAGCAATGTTAGCCGGGAATGGTAGAGAAGCAGCGGAAGCAGTACCAGAAGCTAAGGCTTCTGCTTGTTTCACTCCAATAAGTGCCATCACTTGCGGAATAATTTGAGCTACTGCCTAAGCAGTCTATCCTGCCATTTCTAGCATCTTTCCGGCTGTACCACCAACAGCACCGCCTAAAGAACTAAATGCACTGCCAACATTACCAATCACATCCTAAGTAGCAGCCATTCTTTCCTTATAGGCTTCAGCAGCTTCAGCAGCTAATTCAAACTGGCTCTTTACAGTTTCACCATCCACCTAAATCTGAATAGTGTGCTGTTGGTCTGTTAAATCAGCTATCTCCTTACTTAGTGCCTTCCATTCATCAGAGCCTACTACTTCCATTTTAAGAAGAGCAGATTTATCTGATATTTGCTTTTGCACATAGGCTAAAGAACCTTCCTTTGCTTCTGGCTTAACTTGCTTAGGCTCTTCTTTCTTTTCTACTAGTAATCCGTTTCTGATTTTGAGCTGTGTAATCTGCTCTTCTAGTGCTGCCTTCTCTGCATTGATTTCGGCTAGCCTAGCATCAGATACTACTGTATTTTTAAGCTCTGTATTGAGCTTGTTATAGGCTGCTTCTAGAGCTGCTAAACTTCCTGCTTCTGGTGGAGTTTGAGTAGTTCTAGGAGTAGAGCCTCCTTTACCTCTTCCACCTTTACCACCAGAAGGAGTATTAACTGTAGTGGAAGTATTTGTAGGAAGAGTAGTAGAAGTATTGGTATTAGTGTTAGTAACTGCTGTAGTTTTCATAGGAGCAGGAACGGAAGTAGATTTACTCTCTAATCCTAGCCACTGTAAAAACTCATTCCACAGCTTTTTAACCTTACCAACTATCTCAACAGCCTTATTATAAATAGTAGTCCAAGCATTAGCAATATTCTAAACAAAGGCGTTATCAGTCAGAGTACCTTTAAGCTCATTCCACTTATTCTAGATACCATTAGCCACATTAGTAGCCACATCCTTAATAGCGTTAAATGCTTTAGCTGCTACAGCCACTACTATCTGTAATACTGTGCCGATTCCTTTTATAATATCGGATAACATTTGAATCTGAATCTTACTAACATTGCAGTTATCAGTAACATCAGAGCCAAATAAATCAAAGGTGCTTATAACATCAGAGATTACATTTATAATATCATTCAGTAATCCCATAATATCCATTACTCCATCTGCAATACCCTATAATACTCCAGATTGTCCTAGAGTGATTAACAGAGCATCCCAAGCAGATTTAAGCCTAGTAACAGCACCCTCAAAGTTATCATTATTGATAGTCATTTGCTCATAGGCTGTATTAGTTCCGGCTAGTGATTGCGTGTAACCGTCAAATGTGCTTTTTCCTTCTATAAGAGATTTAAGCATAGTTACATTAGATTCACCAACCATCTTAGCTATCTCTGCATCCGATAACTGAGCAGCAGCTAGATTCTCTAGAGCTTGCGACATACCTACTACAGAAGGCTTAAATTCATTGCTAGCCTTCATAGATAACTGAAGTAGTGTCGATGCTAATTGTGAGCCAGCCACATCAGCGGAGCTAAATTTAGGTGCTACAGTTTCAATAGCAGCCGATAGTTCCACATAGTTCATTCCTGCCGATTTTGCAGCAGTACCAGCCTTCTCAAAAGCAGTATTTAGATAGGCTACATCTGCTGAACCCTGCTAAGAAGATGCTGCTAATACATTGATAATATTGGATGCTTCTGAAGCAGATACACCCATTTGATTCATTACAGTAGTGATACCCTTAGCTGCATCCACTACTTCTATCTAAGCAGCTTCCGCTAATACGTTTGCAGCCTTAGTAACTTCCATTAGAGCATCTTTATCAGATAGGAGTTCTGGAGCTTGTGAACCTATTAATTTCATAGCATCCACTATATCACTTGCACTACTCTTAAACTCCTTACTCATTTCAACAGCTCCCTTAGATATATCCTACATAGCTTCATCACTTAATCCGGTCAGTGATTGTAGGCTGTCTAAGTGTGTTTCAAATTCAGCAGCAGCTTTACCAGCCGATACCATTACAACACCTACAGCAGCGACAGCAGCAGTAGCAGCTCCAGCAGGGGTAACTAATGCTCCTAACTGTCCTACAATACCACCGAAGCCACTTCTAGAAGCTACCTCACTAGCAATATTTCTAAGGTTGCCTAATCTACCGTTCATCTAGCCACTAGCACTATCTACCCTTCTAGTAGCTTGATTTACCTAATCTAGAGCTTGCTGATACCTTTGTGCTGCTTGTGCCATCCTCTAGAAGAGTTCACTAGAAGTATCACCAGTAACAGCCAACTGTTCCATAGCTCTTTTAACATCCTTCAGCTTCTTATTAAGTGGTGCTGAAGATTGCTCTATGCGGTTAAATCGCTATTGTATTGCGTCTAATCGGTTAGCACTTCCACCTAGTTCATTAATGCTTCTTTGTGCATTTCTAATAGTCCCAGATAGATTATCCTACCCCTAGAGCCTAACTATATAATCGTTTGCCATATTATTCTGTAATAAATTGTTCGTACTGTTTAGCCTTATCCCTCAATCTAGCCACATCTTCATTAGATATAGAAGTAACAGCTTCCTCATCATCCCAATGAAATTTAAGAATATCAGTTAGCTTTAGCCTTTTTGTGCTATTGGTCTAGGCTATCATATAGGCTACTAATCTGGACTGTTCCCAACTGTCTTTATAAGCTAAGTATTCATAATCCATAACAGCCTTTACTTCATAAAGCTCCATCTTATCTAATACATACTCCGGTGGATAGTGAAGCCTAAGTGTTAGTATAGCGTAGAGTTCCGATATACTTAACTTTTTTTTTCACCGTTCTCTTCTGTTACCTCATTAAACAGCTCACTTCTTTTAGTAGAATCTACTATTACCTAGTTGAGCTGAGTAATAAGGGTAGCATCATTATCCAGAGCATCTATAAATTCATCCCATTCTAGAGTAGTATCTGGATTGTTTGCTAGTAACATACTATAAAAGAATAAGCAATTATCTTGTGTGTTACAGATTTCAAACGGCTTACCAGTTATACGTTCAAATATGAATAATGCTCTGATAGTATATTTCAGCTTATACTCTTTGTTGTTAATCGTAATTGTCATAATAATTAGTATTAAAAAGTAAATCCCTCTATACCCTCTAAACAAAGGTATAAAGGGATATACTTGTATTTTAGTTAATTCCTTCAGTGTAACCAAAATTCTTTAGACTATGTATAAGGCTATTTTTTGACAAATTTAGTTACACTGTCTTTTCCTCATCTAGATTTATTTCTGAATCCGGCTGTTCTCCTTCATCAGCAGGAAGTTCAACCTTCCTAGTATTTAGTTTTTTTTTACGGGTTTCAGTTCGCCTACACCAGTAAAATCTACTTTAAGAGTAGCGTTTTCACCGTTAGGAGCGTTCTTTTCTAGATTGGTAATAATCATCTAGCCAGTGTAACCATCATTGGCTTTTGCAGTCCATCCAGTAGTAGGAGCAGCACCTAACTTGCCTTCCTCAAAATTAGCTGAATCTCCTTCAAGAGCAAACACACCAGTAATAGGCTTCCTAGCTCTCATATACTCAAAGAGTTCATCAAATCCGATTCCTGCCATCGGGTCACCAATAAGATTTTCACTAGAGCAGCTCCAGCTCAACATTCCTACTTCTGAAGTCTGCCAAAGTCCACCACTATCTTTAGTAGATGTTTCCTTAGTATCAGCAGAGATACTAAGAGTATGGTTAGTAGCGTATGCGATAGACTTTCCACCCACGAAAAGCATTAAATCACCACCTTTTGTAATCATAGTATTTCAATATTAAATGTAAGTTTTTGTATAAAAGCATCTTCTATGTAATCCTCTTCAGCATTAACCAGCTTAATCTCTGATATGCTGATTCCTTCGTACATCCCTCTAGTATGCTCCATTCTACCTAATACTTGTTTAGCTATCTGTAGAGCTTGCTGATAAGTAGAACCTGCTACCGCCACTTCTACAGTGGCTAGTTCCTAGTAATTGAATCGGTCTTTAGTATTAGCGTGTGTAAGTCCGCTTCTCCGATATACAATAAAAGGGTAATTAGTTTCTTTGTCTGCAATTAAAGGATATACTTCAGTAGTGCCTTCCAGCACTTTATATATTGCTTTACCTATTTCTAATCCGTTCATTGATTGATACGCCTTAATGATTCTGTTATACTGTTATTTATTGTATCAGTTATATCCTGCTATCTTGCTTCTCTAAAGAAGTATAAAGGCTTAATGCTACCTCTGTTAGCTCCACCTCTTCTAAGCCTTCTTTGTGCTGTTCCTAGTTCAAAGAACTTCAGCCTAAAATCTCCTAAAATTCCTACAGATACTTCACAGTAATCCTTATCCGCTTTCATTCTTACTCCGCTTACCATAGTTTTACCGTTCCATCTGTTAGGGGTTGAAGCACCAGCACCTAACTTAGCTCTAAGACTTCTTTTAGTTTGGCTAGTCAATTTCTATCCACCCTTCTTTAGAGCAGTAAACAGAATCTATTTTGTAGAGTCAGAATCCAAAGCATTAAAGAGATTTTGTACCTAAGTATCATCCACAGTTACATTACTCATTTATCAGCTCCGCTTTTATAGTTAAAGATTGAAGTGCTTTATTTTCCTCTAGGGATAAAATGCGATACTTTTTATTCTTCCAGATAATCCTCATTCGTTC
The DNA here is from genome assembly GCA_905215555.1 of uncultured bacterium. Classification (GTDB taxonomy): domain Bacteria; phylum Bacteroidota; class Bacteroidia; order Bacteroidales; family Bacteroidaceae; genus Bacteroides. The sequence goes on along the minus strand of CAJMQU010000003.1, from coordinate 36,190 downwards.
ATTTATCTGGTGATAAATTCTCACTGTAAATACCACTTCATAGGCAAAGATTATTTCATTATTCTCATTAAGCCTATTACCGCTTGTATAGGTAACTTGTGCTTTTGTCTTTCCTATAAAGGTTTCCCATAAGGTATAAGAAGCTCCAAACTCATTTTTAGTAGTAACTGGCTTTTCTACTTTAATTACTTCTGTCAGTAGTCCGGCTCTCATATTACGGTATATAATAGTGTTTGTAAGTAGCTAGTAAAAATTCTAGAGTATAAGGAACTTTAGTAGCCGAAGTAAAACTAACTGGTTCTCTATTGGAATAGAGATTACCAATCATTAGCAGGATAGAGTGAAATACAGCTTTAGGTAAAACACCATCCTTTAACAGTGAAGCTAAAGGTATGTTCAAATTGGATTCTATAGCATCTTCCGCTACTTGAACCAGTGTTATAAGGTAATTATCATCATCCTTAAAATCCTTATCAATTTGAAGATGCTATTTGACTTGACTTAATGTAACATACATAGCTTATTTAGTTTTAGAAGCAGAAAGTAGAGTAGGCATTAAAGCCTACTCCATTTCTACAGATTAAAAACACTAATTATTACTCAACTACTCCAGCTACAAAGGCTTCAGAGCGTCTAGGTTTAGCATCAAAGTAAGCGTTAATGATAATTCTTACTTTACCATTTACAGCTTGTGAATAAGGGTCGATAGTAAGGTCAATAGCTCCCCACTGTGCAATTACATATTCAGAGAAGTTTCCAAGTACAATACCCTTAGCAGCAGAAGTACAAAGTACCTTAATACCGTTTACCTCTCCATCTTCCATTACAAAGCCATTATCACCCTTCTTAGCCTTGCGAAGAGCAGCCTTAGCTTTAGGAGATACAATGTAGCAATACTCACCACCTACATTGGCATCCTCTAATTCAGCTTCCATATCTACAGTACCATCATAATCAACGGTAGCAGCAGCAGCTCCATTAAAGATACCAGCAGGAACTTTATTACTTCCAGCTTCATCACCAAGTATAGTAGCTTCAAGTTTGTTAGAAAGAGCCTTTACAATGTCATTTCTAAGCATAGCTTCAGCACTTACAGAATCTTGAAGTAGGAACTGCTTAGATACGTCAATAAAAGCAGTAAGGCGTTTAGGCGAAAGTTCAATTTCAGAGAATTTACCAGCACCATCCTTAGCAGGGTCTATTTCACCTTCCCAACCTACAGTAGTTCCATCATACATAGGGATAGCTACATTTCCTACAAGTCCGGTCATAAAGTTAGCACCAGCCTAAGCCATTACTAAGTTAGCGCGAAGTGGCTCCAGAATATTAAGTTTATCTGTTGCAACAGCTTCCATACCAGCAGTAGCTACAGTAGCCTGCACATCAGCACGCTCTTCTACTGGAAGCTGAATCTGTCCGTTAAAAGAAAGTCCTGCCTTACACATTTCTGCTACACCATCTTTTACCATAGCAGCACTTCTTTCATCAAGTGGCTGATTTTCAGTTACAGCCTTGATAGCTTTAATAAGAGAAAATTTTTCCATTTTTCTAATTTGTTTATTGTTATTGTCAATTTTAATAGTGTTGTTAATCTGTCTAAGTTCCTTATCTGCTTGTTCAATCTCTTCAATGATTTTATTATAGCTTGCAGATTCATCATCTGTTAATTTTCTAGATTCCTTTTCAGCTCCATATAAAATAGCTTCTGCTTTAATCTGAAGCTGCTCCTTTAAGTCAATAAGTTCAATACTAGTCATTTCAGTTTATTTCTAAGTTCCTTAAAATAATTGGCTAGCTCTTCCTTCTCCTTAGCCTTAATAGCGTCTAATCCTCTGCTATCAGCTTTTACGGAAGTAGCATCATAAGCAGCTCTATAGACTGGTGAAACATCAAATAGCTCATTAATGCTATTGATAGTTCTTAGATAAGTGCCATCTTCTAACTTACTCCAGCTATCTTTACCAACTGTGAAGGCAAAGCTGGAAGTAGAAATATCACCTCTTCTAAGTCCTTCTAAGAGTTCATCACCTAGAGCAGTATTAGGAGCTTCAAAGGTATATTTTAAGCCAATTTCATCTATCTCTAGGGTTAAGCTCCCTTCTCCTTTATTGCTTCTGGCTAATACACCTCTATCCTCATTATGATTTAGTAAGCAAAGCACATCCGACTATTCTATTACACCATCTAAGGAAGTTGGCTCTATTCGCTCAATGAAGCCACCTAAATCATTAGAATCACTGTTAAATACTATTGCATATCCGCTAACAGTTCTGGATTCTGGTAGAATAGGTATTATTTCGTTATTTGAATTTCTAACTTCTTTCATCATAGTTTTTTAACTCTTTCTATAAATATTACAGTAATTTGTGATACAAATCTATCCACCTCTCAAAGTGATATTTACTCTTCTGTACTATCTGCAAAATTAGAGCCATCAAATAAAGAAGCCATCTACTTCAAAGATTCAAATTCAGAAGCTAGGAAGGCTAATCTTTCCGCTTCCTCATATTCATCCCAAGTATATAAATTATCAGTTCCCATAGTGGATAGTAATAACTTCTCCCTCTTTAATATCCTCTATTTGATTTAATAGATTCTCTGTTACACATACCATCTTCTAAGGTATGAAGTTACCATAGTTAGTATATAGCTTTCTATCCTCATTAGTAGAAGTGAAGTAGAAGTAATTATAATCCTGCTTGCTAAAGCTATCAGTAGTAACTGTGCTAGTAATATTCTGAGAATCTATATCAGCTCTGCTTACATCGGCTATATATCGCTCATCAATCCGATTTATAGCTTCTCTAGTAACCTTATCTACTAACTCATATTCAACTCCGTTTATTCTGATTGTACTAATATTATTCATAATCACTCCAACCTATTACAGATTCAACAGATTCAACTCTATCAGTAAGTTCAGCATCTTTAATCAGATACTCTTCACCGTTAATATTAATCTTTGTAATATCCATAGTATCAGAATTTATAAGTAATCTCTGAATTGCATCTAACTAGCCAATTACCAAACCTAAAGAGCTTGTACTGTTTAGCTCCAGAAGGAAAATCTATAGTTACTACTGTATAATCATCATCCCATCCAGTAAAGCACTAGCAGCTACTAGATAGGGAATAGAGATTTTTGTGAGTAGCCGGAACTAAAATAAAGAAGGTTTTATTAGGCTCTTCTGGTTTAGCTGATAGCCACTTATGCCTAACAGTAATAGGAAGGTCTGTATTAGCAAATACTTTGTTATTCTGTTTATCTTTATTGAGTAGAGCAGTGAGATAGCTGTATGTAATTGGATTATCCTTATCAGTTTCATCCATCACTCCTACAAAGATGCTACCGCTAGTAAAGGCTTCTACTTCCTCTACATCGGCTGTCTTTTGCTCTAGCTCATCAATCCGATTAAGTAGCTCATTAATTAGAGTTTGAGCTTCACTATCCTTAATCTGGTATGTTACACCGTTAAAAGTAATTTTAGAAATTTCCATATTATTCCACTTCTATCCAGTAAAGCTAGCAGGGTTGATTTTCAAGCTCTTCAATCCTCTTAGTAAGAGATTCTATTACTGTTTGAGCTTGCTTATCCCTAATCTCATACTCTTTACCGTCAATGATTAATTTATATACGTTCATCTGATTATTCTCCAACTATTAGCCGGGTCTTTCATATACTCAACATCTTTCTTTAGCTGCTCTACATCAGTAGAGATTACATCTAACATCTGTTGAGCTTGCTTATCAGTTACTTGATACTCCTTACCGCCTATATATACTTTTACTAGTTTATTCTCCATAGTGTTCTTTCTGATAGTTTATAATTATGTTGGCTTCATCTTCTGTAATCTCTTTCCAGTTTGCAGGAGAATCAGTAACAGCTAGATACAGCTCTTTACTAAATACTCTCTGCATTATATCAACCTCATCCGCTTGCGTCAAGTAGTAACCTTGCTCTGGAGTGAGTACCCTAGTTATATATTCTTGCTGCTTCATACTATAGTAAATCCTTTGTTAGTTATTTGTGCCTTTTCAGAGCTTGTAAGAGCTGCCTTAGTTTTATCGGATAAGTAAAGGCTTAATGTTTTATCCCTAAGAGTAGTGTTTGTAATCAAGCTATCTATTAAGCTCTGTTTTGCCTTCTTGTATGTAGTGTTATTTACTCCCCAATTAGTTAATGTTCTAAAGTCAATAATTGTATAATTGGAGAAATCGCTAAGATTCTTAATTGTAAGCTCTCTAATATCTGGAGTTACCTTATTACCAAATAGAACTATATCCACCTTATAAGAGTTTGCATTTGTCGGATATGTAACCGATTTAATTACTCCGATTTTAGGACACTGACAACAGATATTATTTACTGTTTCATTCGGAATATTCAGATTCTCAATCTCCGTTAAGTTGGGGCAATTACTAATAATACCTGCATCCAAGTTGTGAGATTGAATATTAGAGCCTAGAAAATCACCCTATATCTTAGAGAAGATACCAGATATAGAACCATCTACACCTTCACTTACTCCACCAAATAAGCCATCTAGATTAATTGAATCCTGCTGAATATTCTGTATGGTACACTTATCATCCTTAAAAGGATAATTCTTTGGGAAGTAGTTAAAATGATTGCTCTTAGTAATGTTTACTGTTGCAGGGTATTTAGTGCCAAAACTATACACCTTAGTAAAGGCTGAGGAATCACTACTATCACTATCTCTAATACTATAATCAGCTCCATTAGGGATAAAGGTAATAATATACTTTCCTGCATCTGAATAGGTGTGCTTCATTGGATTCCTAGAGAATGTAGCCTATGTAATAATTACATCTTCTACAGTTCCATCACCCCAATTCACAGAGCCTAGATTAGTATTGGTAGCACCACTAATAGGAAGATATACTGTTTTACTATAGTTAATATCTACCTCAAATACTACATCCTCTTCATTAAAGATAGGCATTGTGTTTTTACACCATACAAGTTTTACCCCTTTGTAAATGGAGCTGATAGAAGTGCTGTCTTTCAGCACTCCTACCAATTCCTTACTAGTTCCGTTCATTTTTCTTATTCAGTTATATAGTAGAACGTCTTATTATCTTTAGTAGCAATAGCATCATATTCAGCTTGTGTACCTACCCAGAAAGTAGGAGTAGCTTCTACCTTAGCTTTATCAGCATTAGAGTAATCATTAGTAGAAAGTCCTTTACCAGTAACCTTATCCACCTTACCAGATACCTCTTCTTTTGTAGCTAAGTTAGATATATCTTGATGCTCTGTAAGATAGTTACCTATAGGCTGATAAGCTGCATCAGCTTCATCTTTGCTAATCAACCCATCGACGGAAGGAAGCTCACTCTTCTTAGCGTAATCTTTAAGCTGCTCTGTAACATCCACTCCAGCAACAGCATCCGCTACTTCTTGCTTAGTGGCTAATCCGCTTATGTCTTGATGTTCGGTTAAATAATTACCTTTAGGCTGGTATTTAGAAGCAGCTCCCTCAATAGTTTCATAAGAAGCCATATCAATCCCATCTAACTTATCATCAATGGCACTAACTAAGCTATCTACTTCCGTCTTGCTATATGTATTATCTTGAAGCTGTTTGATAAGGCTCTGAGCTTCCTTATCGGTCAAATTATATTCAACTCCCTAGAGATTGATTTTAGTAATACTTGCCATAGTCATTAAATATTAATTATCAGTGTTTCACCTTCTACCTTGAATCCGGCTCTGATAGCTGCTATATCCGCTTTATTAGTAGCAACAGAATCCTTAATTTCAGCTTCAACAGCCTTAGCTCTATCAGCTTCAGCTACAATAGCATCAGCATTAGCCTTTTCAGCTCTAGTAGCTCTGGCTACCTCTTCTGCTATGCTGTTTCCTACAGATACATTCAGCTTGCTAATCTCATCATCGGTATAGTGTTTAGCATCCTCTAAGCTGTGAGCAATAGAACCGATTACTGAAGCATCACCATTTACAATATCAATCTTATCAGAAAGAGCCTTTTCAGCATCCTTAGCACGGCTAACTTCCGTAGTAAGGTCAGTGGCTACCTTATTCTCTGCTGCTGTAGCTCTGGCTACTTCTGAAGTGATAGCTGTATTAAGTTCTGTTTCCTTAGTTGTGGCTCTATTGGTTTCAGCAGTAATATTAGAATTAATAGTAGCTACCTTTGTATCCACATCAGATTTAGTATATACATCAGCAGTATTAGCCTTCTCCGAAAGAGCATTTACTATAGCTGATACCACATCATCATTATTAGAGAGTTTATCAGCTATCTCTCCTAGAGTGTCTAAGGCTTCTGGAGCTGTGCCAATTACTTCCTTAACCCTATTATCAACATCCTGCTTAGTAGCATAATCTTTAAGGGTATTGGTTAAGTCAGTTCCTACAGTAGTTTTAAGTTTGGCTATCTCATCATCTGTATAGTGCTTGCTGTCTGCTACTCCGTGATTGATTGAACCTACTACTGTATCAGCACCATTAATCACTTCTAGAGCTTGATTAATAGCTGTGATAGAAGCAGAGTGTTCAGCATCCTTATTAGTAGCTCTAGCTACTTCATCAGAAAGAGCCTTAGTAAGTTCAGCATCCTTTTCAGTAGAGCGTTTTATTTCATCGGCTACAGTAGTAGAAAGAGCAGATACAGAATCAGCTATTTCCTGCTCCTTAGCTGTAGCTCTGCTAACTTCATTAGCCACAGCAGTATTAGCTGTATCAATGCTATTCTTTAATTCATTCTCCTTAGCAGTTGCCCGGCTAATCTCATCATCCACCTTCTTAGTAAGAGCAGTAGCATCAGAAGTAATATCAGCAATAGAAGCCTTAATAGCTTCATCTTCATCAGTAGAGCGTTTTACTTCTGCATTAAGAGCAGTAGCATTATCAGCAATAGCAGTAGCCAGTTCACCCTCTTTACCAGTGGCTCTAGTTATTTCAGCAGCTAAATTATCAGCTACTTCCTTCTCTGCTGCTTTTGCTCTATTAATCTCTGCTGTAAGAGCATCAGATACTTCTGTGTTCTTATCGGCTACAGAAGATTTAAGAGCCTTCAGAGAATCAGTAATATCCTTCTCTACAGTCTTAGCTCGTTCTACTTCTGACTGGATAGCAGAAGTAAGCTCAACATCCTTAGCGGTGCTTCTAGATACCTCTACTTGAAGAGCGTTATCTATTCTGTTTTCCTCTGCCTTAGCACGGTTTACTTCTATATCTAGTTCCTGCCTATGCTCTCTATCTTTCTCTAAGGAGCGTTCAATTTCATCGCCTAGATTCTCTACAAGCTCATTAACCTTACTGTTAATAGCGTTTTCTCTTTCTATTGCTCTATCTGTTTCAGCATTAAGAGTATCAGTAAGCTATTTTTCAGCAGCCTTAGCTCTGTTAGATTCGGCTTCTAGGCTATCTCTAGTAGTATTGATTTCAGCAGTAACCCTATTGATTTCAGTAGTAAGGTTAGTAGCTATCTCATTCTCCTTAGTAGTGGCTCTGGAGATTTCAGTATTAAGAGCAGTATTGAAGTTACTAGTTACATCTTCAATCTTATCAGTAGTGGTATCACCATTTTCCTTGATAAGTTTATGAAGTTCTATATCCACCTAATTACTTCTCTTAATCTCATCATTCAGCTTATCAGATACACTTTTAATAGCACTATCACTAAGCTCCTTATTGGAGTTAATTCTATTGAGCATTTCTATATCTACCTCTGTGCTTCTCTTAACCTCATCTTTTAGCTTATCGGTATATTCACACTTTAGAAAATGCTCAAAGTGCTTATCTGCCTTAATCCTATCTAATCTCTCTTCCTCAATCAAATCCTTAATATATTCTAGGGTCTGATAGTTGATAGGATTAGCAGGAATTTCATTAAAATTACTATTCTCCCAAAGTAAATCAGTAACTACTTCCTTCACCTTGTTATACATACAATCAGTATGCTTAAATGATGAATCCCACATAGCATAATCATAAGTATAACATACTACTCCAGTTTCTAGGGTATTCATAAAATCACTAGGGATAGCTATTCTATCCACATTACCCTCTGTAAGAATATCCCTTTTATTAAATACCAGATAGTTATTTCTGTTAGCAGTCCACACATATATTTTAATGTGAGCGGTATCTTTTACTCTTAGTGGTCTGCCTTTAATATCCTCTAATCTAAGGATAAGGATTAAATCACTTCCTTTTTTAATTTCCATTTTAATTATTCTTTATCAGTTAATATATCAGTTTGTATATCAGTTTTCTCCTTAATGGTATTGGTATTATCTGGAGTAGATGAAATAGCTCTTTCTAAGGTCTGAATATTAACCTATACAAAAGTATTATCACCACCTTCTATAGCTTCCATATCCAACTGCTTTCTAATGTCATTAGGACTAACCACACCAATATTAAAGAGTGTCTGATAGTAATTGGCTAGTGATTGCTTATCTGCTCTAAGAAGCATAGCTGTATCAAATCTTACGTCTATTGAATCCTTCTCTGAAGGCTTATACAGCTTCCTCTCAAATTCTAGTTCTATCTTCTCTAGTAATGGTGATAGTGTTTCAGTAAGGAATGATAGGTTAGTAGCTTCTACAGTTGAATAGCTTGATTTAGACAAATCAAAAGCCTTCACTGGAGATACCCCAAAGAACCTACATATATCCACTACATTAAACTACCTTGTTTCCAATAGTTGAGCGTCTGTAGGATTAACTGTAATCGGCTCAAATGATAGATTACCCTCTAATACAGCCACACCATTAGGAGTACCAGTAGCAGGAGAAAAAGCTAACTGCCAACTTCTTTTTAACTCATTTTTCTGCTGTGAATTAAGATTAGTCTGTGATTTAAGAATACCAGCTAAGTTAGCTCCACCCTTAAAGAATCCGGCTGCGTGTGATTCTGCATCTGTAGAAAGTCCTAGAGTGTTCCTAGCGTGTCTAAGAGTAGATACACCCTCAATACCATCATAGCTAAAATTCTTAATATGAACCATATTACAGCTTTCTACTGTTCCCAATCCTGCAATACTATAAGATACAGCTTCACTAAGGCTTTTAGGTCTATTGATAGTAACCAGTTCAGCAGGAATAAAGTGTAATCCCTAAGCGTTCCCTTTGTTATCTCTCTCAATATAAGCATATCCATTACCTTTAAGAAGAGTAGATACTATCATTACCTTTATAAAGTCAAATCTAGTCATTCTAGGATTAGGCTCTTTATTTAACAGCTTGTAAGTAGGGTGTGAGGTGAATTTGATTTTATACCCATTACTATCAATCCTATAAGGCTCTAGTGGTAGCTGTGCTACTGAATCCGATATTACCTCAACACATCTGTAAACGGTAGATAGTAACATAGATTTTTCAGTAGTATAGTTAGTAGCACAATTATAAGAGAGATAATCACCGAAGTAACCTCTTTCCTCTACTTTAGGCTGTTCAGTTCTTTTCTTGCCAAAACCAAACATAAGTATTTATTATTTAGATTATTATTGTTATTTCATTACTATATTTTGGTGTCTATAGATACATACCCAGAGCCTATATCATAGCTATCACACCATCTATCTTTTTAGCCTTCACATCTTTATTAGGCTTCACATTTCCGTTATGGTCTGATTTAAGGGTAACATTCTTAAAGCACCATCTATTTATTTCATTGTTATCTATTACTGCTTTACCAGATAAAATTAACCGCTCCATTTCTCTAGTAGGCTTATTGAAGTTTCCTAGTGTTTGCGGATATTCCTCTAAAGGTAATCCCAGCTCTGTAGCGTGAATCGCCCACTAAGTAGCATTATACTTATCATATCCGATAGCCTACAGATTAACTATCTCACTAGCCTTAACCAAGTCATTAGTAATATAGTCATAATCGGTAACATTACCCTCTGTAATTTTGAGTAATCCCATCTACTTCCAATACTTGTAAAGCTCTCTATCAGACTTCTCCGTTAATGCCGATTCTGGTAAATAGTAATCAGTCTTAAAGTAGTAAGTTCCATCCTGCTCTATAAGATATGATACTGCTGTAAGGTCAGAAGTGGCTGCTAAGTCCACTCCGATATAGCAGGAGCATCCCCTAAAATTCTCTAGATTGATTCTCTTACTATTCCTAACTATGTAGGATTCTGGTAGCCATACAGAAGCACTATCACACCAAAGATTAAGCGTTTTAGTTTTCACACCAACTTCCTCACTAGGATTATTGATAGCACTTTTAACCTATTCCTTAATGTACTTCTTAGTAACAGTAACATCCAGATTAGGAGTACACTTTACCCAAGTATCTTCATCAGTCCAATCATCTTCATCATCTAAAGAGTAGATAGCTATAAACATACTATCATCATCTTTTAATCCGTTCAATATTTCAATAGCTGTAGAGCGTAGTTTGTAGCAGGGTAAAGTTTTATCAAATCCAGCAGTAGTAATAGTGCATAGGTGCGGATTCTACCTCATACCCATAGAAGATTTAATAACATCCCTTACTTTAGAGTTCTTAGCAGAGTGATATTCATCAACCAATCCAAAGCTAGCGTTAAATCCGTCTAGCTTGCTATCATCAGCAGCAAATACCTTTAACTTACTGTCATTGGCATTTAATAGGATGCTATCTCTGTAAGCCTTTAATGCTTTAGCTGAAGGGTCTAGCTGTTTGGCAAAGTTGGAGCAGAAGTTAAAAGCTATCTTAGCTTGCTCTTTACTATTGGCTGCTAAGTCCACTTCAGCACCATCTTCACCATCAGCTATCAGAAAGTACATACATAAAGCAGCAGCTAAGGCTGTTTTACCGTTCTTTCTGCTTACTTCTATGTAAGAGCTTGTATAACGTCTATCTCCGCTTTTAATCCAATAGAATCCGATTATATTAGCCACTATAAACTGTTGCCACGGCTCTAGGATAAATGGCTATCCGCTACTCTTTCCGGCAAAGTGTTTCAGAATCCCTATAAAGTCTATAGCTCTATCTACTACATCCTCTCTAAATTCTAAATCCTCTCTTTCTAAGTCCGAAAGAAAACGCCTACAAGCTAACTTTATATTCTCACAACATACTACTTTACCTTCTACCACATCCACAGCATACTAGTAGTATGGCTTATTCATAGTGATATTTACAATAGTATTTTTTATATATAGTTGCCTAATGTTTGTATTTGAGCCTACTTTTACAATTCACAGTAACAGCGGAAGATTTACAACCGATAAAGTTAGCTGCTGCTGTTACGCTCTCAAATGTGCCTAATAAATCATCCGTTTCAATATCAAACACATCTACAGCCTTCTTTAGCCAGTTCTTACTCTTTCCCTTCTAAACATAAGGCTCTGAATGTTTAGGCTTATACTCCACACCTTCACTTCTAAAGATATACTATCTCTTATCCACTGTTTTCTGATACCCAATTAGATTTTTCCAGATAACAGAAGCAGGATAGCCAGTAACCCTACTGGCTTCTGCTAAGGAGCTGAATGTATGTAATAGCCTATTTGTATCAGCTTCATACATCCTTACTTCATAATGATTTTTAGGCACGTTCACCAAATCATCACTTCTAAAGTATAAGCCTTTAATAGATTTAGTTTTACCTAAAATACTATTCTTTATAGCCTTAGCAGATACTTCATACTCATAAGAAGCAGCATCAATAGTATCAAATTCCCCTATAAGTTCATCAGTGGAAGCATCATATACTTTAACTTCAATTCCCATCTTTTATAAAGCTAAATATGTGAGCTAGTACATCTACAGTCCATCCATCGCCTAACACATCAGCAGCTTCTTTCTCAGTAAGTAAATCACAGTAGCCTTCCGGCATAGTCTGTAATCTTTCCCTCTCTGCTTTTGTAAGGTATCTAACACCCTCATAGAGCTTAGGAGTATCTTTAATCTCACTAGCAGCCATTCCTTTATAATGCTCATTATAGTGCTTCACACAATCTTCATAATGCTTCTAATCTCTAAAGATAAGAGTAGTGAAGGCTTTAGCGTGAAACCTATGAAACATCTTTATAGGAGTTTTTAAGGGTCTGCTATCCGATACAAGTAAACACCTTGCTTTATCTAAAGGGCAATATCCATTATCCAAAATATCATTCACCTCTATCTTCTTATCAGCAGGGGGTATAATGTTTGGTATATTAGTCCAGTACAATCTAGGTCTATTCTGGCCAGATACTAGCCTACTATTAATGGCTATTGGCTCTACACCTAGAATCTCTGATAGTTTAGCCTAATCAGCCTTTTTCATTCTTACATTCTCTAGTAAGAAGTATTTAGGTTTAAGCTCAGTGAGTAATCTGTAATATTGATAAAATAGGCTGCTTTTCTCTCCTTCTAATCCTGCAACAGTTCTATTAGCTAGAGAGAAGTCCTAGCAGGGTGAACCGCCAATAAGTAAATCAATCTTAGGAAGAGTGGAAGCATCCAACTTAGTTACATCGCCTAACTGTATTGTGTCCGGGTAATTGCTCTAAGTTACCTTAATGGCTATATCTTTAATCTCAGAAGCAAAGTATTTATCTACCTTGATTCCGGCTCTTTCTAATGCGATTCTACCGCAACTAATACCATCAAATAAACTTAGTACATTCATCTTACCTCTTTCTTTTTATTGGACTTAATAAAGGCTTCTAAAGGTGATTCTGCTCCAGTATTGGCATCCAGCTTAGGTAGCTTAGTTCTGGCTTTAGCAGTTAAGCCAAATTCAGCCATTACTTTCATAGCCTAAGTTTGAGCATCCTTAGCTATCTTAATTGCAGGATGCGGTGATAAGTTACCCCTATCCGACACAACCGTTAAACCATCTTTTTCTAACTGTTTTGAAGCCTTGATAAACATAGAGTAATTTCTGGCTAGCATTGTAAGAGCTGCTGTATCTACATCTTCCATTACTCCATTAGATTCAAGCATTTCCAGCACATCCTAAATATAGTTTTTGGCTTCATCCTCTATATCTGCTGGAATAATAAATTTAGTTTTCATAAATCGTAATATATTAGTGTGTTATTAATCATTATCATCAAAAGGAGCTTTTAGTGATTTTGGCTATATTCACCTTCCATCCTTTTTATAATATACAAAAAAATGTGATACAAAATCTAGTATAATATATAGAGTAGAATAGCTGTGATACGCTATCTAACTCCCTAGAATCCATTACAAAGCTATTTTTAAGATAGTGATATTTTTATTTTGGACTGTCCGAAAAAAGTATTAACTTTGTATATAAGTTAAAACCTTAATAATCAAATTAATATGAAGGACAAAAGCACTAATAAAGAAGCACAATTAAGAGTTAGACTAACTCCACACCAATCTTTTAAGCTGGATGAAATATGTGAAGAGTTAGATATTACCAAATCAGCCTTAGTAAGATATATCCTAGAATAGTTCCTAAATCAGTACGATAATACAGATGAATGAAGTTAGGAGCAGCTACCAAAGGAAGCAGGTGAATATAAATAAAGCCATTCCTAATAGTGAAGTAAACCGATTACTACAGCTCCATTACAAATACCTTCATTCTCGCTTAGTAAAGTCTGATAAGGATGAAGCTATATTTAATGATACCTACCTTAAACTCACTTATAACTACAATCCTTCTAAGGACTTCATAGAGTAGTATATTTACTACTTCAATCTCCTAAAAGGAGCATATTATAGAGATGATAAAGTGGCTAACTACTATGTGGAGTTAGTAGAAGTGTATGATAAAGTAGATACTACTGATAACTCCGACACCAGTTATTACAGTGAAGATAAGCCTAAAGATAAGAAAAAACTAACCGACTTAAAGAAGGAGATACAAAGCTATGCCAAAAATGAATATAAATCTAAAAAACTATGCAAAAAATAATATCTGAATTTCCTAATTATTCTATAACAGATGAAGGAATAGTAATCAATAATAAAACCAATAAGCCACTTAAATCTTCTCCTAAAGGGAATGGATATTTAAGAGTTTGCTTGTGGTATGAAGGTAAAAGATATTATAGAACTATTCATAGGTTAGTAGCTGAAGCATTTATAGATAATCCTCTATCCCTGCCAGAGATAGACCATATAAACACAGATAGAGCAGATAATAGAGTGGAAAATCTTAGATGGTGTACCACTAAGGAGAATATGAATAATCCACTTACTAAAGAGCATTGTAGAGTAGCATAGTGTAAACCTATAGCTTGTTACACGCCAGATAATCAGTTAGTAACTACATATCCTAGCACTAAAGAAGCAGCAGCCGATTTAGGAGTTACACCACCAGCAATATTTAATGTGTTGAGTGGTAAACGTAAAACTTGTAAAGGATATATCTGGAGATATTTAAGCTAATGCCGTACTTAAAAAAGCCTACAAAAGAAAAGCAACGAATAGTAAGACGTGAAGAGAGATAGACAATCTATCAGAGCCAGCGGTGGAAGGCTCTTAGATTGGCAAAGCTATCAGAATAGCCACTATGTGAAGTGTGCCTAAGTAAAGATATAATTACCCCTGCTATAGATGTTCACCACAAAGATAGCTTTCTAAACTATGAAGGCTTAGAGAGATTAGCTAAAGCCTATGATTCAGATAATTTACTATCCGTTTGTAAATCCTGCCATTCATATCTCCACCGACACGGCACAACACACGGATAACTGCCTACCTAATTAATAACCGTATAGAAGAGAAGATAAACAGAAGTAAAAATAGATGCTCATACACCTCTAAAGATGAATATTAAACTTTCCGATAATATTATTTTAGTATGTATCAGAAAGTTAGTATCTTTGTATTATAAAAATTGAGCTACAATCTGCCAGATTTTCAGTGGCGTTTTCTGGTGCTGTTTTTCATAATTATAAAAATTAAGTTTTAGGATGAAATTAGGGGTAGAGATACCCCTAAATTTCACTCCTTACTGTTACCGAATTTTTCAAAAAATAGCCTAGTAGGTACTATAAAAATGTTACACTACCAACCCTGCTAGTAAACCGCCCTCTAAAGGGCAAAGTAAGCCGATTAGCACCGCCGGAACTGCCGATTTTGAAGCTCAGAGCAGCGTAAAAACTTTTTTTTGAAAAAAGTGTAATTTTTATTTTGGACTAAGAAAAAAGTTGTTTATATTTGCTTATAAGAAATTGAAAAAGAGCAACTAACATATTTTTCTATTCCTCTCATATATAGGAACTATTAACTTTACAATCTGACAAATTTAGCTGTAGAGATACAGCTAAACTAGGGGAATTGGGGTAACGGCTAGCCCGATAGTATGGCATACTATAAATAACAGTTCGATTCTGTTATTCTCCACTAAATAAGCCTCTCATTTGCTGTTGAGTTGGTGTAAAGTGAAACATAATTAAATTATTTACTATCTGACAACTAGTAAAACAGAATATAAGGCGTAGTGAGTACGCCTATATTTTGATTTCAAGTGTAACCAAAATTGGCAAAAAATACCCTTACATACAGTAAAAAAGTTACACTACAGATTTTCTAGATTTAACCTCAGATTACTCTTAGATAAGAATATTACTTTACAGATTATCAGTAACAAAATCCTAAAATTAAACAATTATGAAAACTATTAAAATTGAATCCTAGAACGGATATTTGAACTTTACAGATTTACCTAGTAATTGCATCTTTAATAAAGTGATTACTGGATGCGGTGGAACTACCATAGCACTCTTTAATAATGAAAACTATGTAATAGCAGTACCTACTACAGAGCTTATTACTAATAAGACTGGTCTTATAGAAGGTGGAGTAGCAACTATTACAAGTCCAGCCGGAGAAGAGCAAAAAGTATTTGGATTATTCGGTACTTTCTCCTATGCTCTTAAAAAGGAATTGAAGGAGTATCTAGCCACTTCTGGCATTAAAAAGATTATGTGTACCTATGATAAGGTTGATGCTCTTACAAAGATTCTGAATCCTGCTGATTTTAGATTACTGGTAGATGAATACCACATACTACTGAAGGCTTATAGCTACAGAAGTAAAGCTATAAATGGAGTGCTTTCCAACTTTAGAAGATACAGTAGCTTCTGCTTCTTATCAGCCACTCCTATAGATGCTGATTTTAAGCCTTCAATATTAGAAGGAGTAGAAGAGTATAGAGCAGATTGGGGTAACAATGTAGATACTCTCTTTGTGAAGCTAGAGCAAACTAATAAGCCATATCTTAAAGCAGCACACATTATAGAAGCCTATAAGAAGGATGGATATGTAACAGTAAATGGAGATATGAAAAGCACTGAAGCCTTCTTTTTTCTCAACTCAGTAACAGATATAGCAGCTATCCTAAAGCACTGTAATCTTAGAAATGATGAAGTGAAGATAGTATGTGCTGATACAGAGCCAAACAGAAAGAAGCTAGAAGGATATACTATCAGCAATAGTAGAGCAGCTAGTAAGAAATTTACCTTTATCACCTCTAAATCATTTGAAGGAGCTGATTATTATAGTGAGGATGCTCTATGTTATGTAGTAAGTAACAGTACCAATAAGAATACTCTTCTAGATATTAGCACCGATATTTACCAGATAGCAGGAAGGATTAGAACCGCTACCAATCCCTTTAGAAATTTGATTATACATATCTTCAATTCAGCCGGACAAAGAAGGATAGAAGAGATAGAGTATAATGAATTAGTGGATAGAGTGAATAAGGAGCTTAAAGGCACTAAGCTAATTGTAGATTTTGTAAATCAGAATCCAGAAGCTAAGGATGGTGCTAAGAAGTCTTTTAATGAAGAGTATGTATATACAGATGAAGATGGATTATATAAAGTAAATGATATGGTAGCCAAATTAGAGCTATACACCTTCCGCTTAGAGCAGAGTATTTATAAGAATGGTATAGCACTTAGAAAAGCCTATGAAGGCACTGGAGCGACTACTACCGATATTGATTATACTAGAATTGATGAAGCAATGGATAGAGCAAAGAAAATAAGTTTTAAGGATGCTTTTATAAGATATGCGGAACTAAACAGCAATAAGTTCCAGCTAGGTATAGATTCTGAATTAGAGTACCTAGTAAATGCTCAACCGCTTATAGTGGATGCTTACAATAAGCTAGGCACTGATAGAGTAAGAAAGTTGAGGTACATTAAGAAGGATATAGAGAAGGCTCTATGTGCTACAGAAGATAATAAGAACCTATATACAAAGATAGCTAAGATACTGTATAGCTCCCTTCAGTTAGGATTTAACAGCAGTGCAAGTATTAAGAGCAGTATTAAAGAAGCCTATGAACTAGTTGGATTGACTGATAAAGCTAAAGCCACTGATATAGATAAATGGTTTAATGCAGATGAAAAAACTCTTAGGGTAGATGGTAAACCCACTAAAGGCTATATCTTAAACTCTAAAAAATACATATTCGGATGATATACTTAGTGGAAAAATATAGTTAGCTTGCTTTAGTAAAAGAGATTCAAAAGGGATAGAGATTACTTGCTATGTGTGTGAATAATTAGCCGATACCTAATCTTCAGAAGCAGAAACAGATAATAGATTACTTTAATGGATTAGCAGGAAATAAGATGCTGTTTACAGAATCCCTGCTATTCCTAGAAGATAAGATTTCAACCCTTTATAATGAAATAACTAACCTTTAATAGCTTATGAATATGATAATAGCTAAATGTATGATGATAATGATAGTGAAGCTAGATAATACAGAGAGAATAAAATGGATAAATTTGACAAAGCAGAATAGACTGGCAGAGCCTTATTCACAACAATATTACAGTAGCTCTAGATTACCGATTATAGGGAATCAGTAGAGAAATATGATACTCTAGATATGTATTGCACAATTAAATAGCATACTACCGGAATAGAGATAAAGAAAAGAGATAAACAGTTTGAGCATTATCCTACTTATATGATGGAACTTTATAAGTATAATGCTCTAGTAGATAGAGTAAACAGCGGAGAATTAGATTAGATATACTATGTAAATTTCTTTGGAGATGATACAGTGTATATTTTTTCTCTTAGAAAGATTGCATAGGGTATTAATAATGGAACTATACAAGTTACTTCCACTTATGCAAATAAGACTACAGCAGCCTTTAGTGGTAAAGTGGAGAAGCGGATAATACTAATACCTAAAGAGTATGCTACTAAGCTGATTAAAAATGGAGATAAATGGTATAACCCAAATAAAACTAATAAACAATGATACTAACAGTAATACACATAATTCTAATAGTCCTGCTTGTACTTGCAGTAATCAGATTATTCCTTACCGACTACCTAAGACAAAAGGAGCAGGATGAAGCAAAAGCCTTAAAGATGGAAGTTAGCCAGAATGGATAGATATTTGATATACTTGTTTTAATAGTCTTAACCTTAATATTTTAACCGATATGATAACACTGATATTACTCCCCATATTCCTACTACTTACTTATCTCTTCTATAAGAAGTGTCAAAGCAATATAGCAGAAGATAAGCCAATGCTTAAAGATGCTGATTTATACCTTTTAGGGATGATAGCTATACTTCTGTTTACTATTATCTTCCCCTTTATATAATAATATAATAGCCAGTCCTTTAATCGGATTGGCTATTTTCGTTTAATGGTGGATAGCTATCTATCAGCTCTTGTAATCTCTCCCAATATCTTGCTTTTAGTTCAGGATTCTCCATAATGATAGCTTTATTTCGTTCTATTATCTTCCAAATAATATCAGTAATAAATCTGTTTAGCTTTACTAAATCCCATTCCGCTTTAGTCCTTTTGATAGTTCTAAGGCTATGCTTTACCTCCTTCTGAGCTTCAATATCATCCCCATATACTTTAGCTAATATATTTCCCTCTTTAGAAGGATGCACATAGCTACTATAGGTAGTATAGATTTCGGCATATTCGGGATATAGCTCTTTTATTTTGTTATTGATTTCAGAAGGCTTTAGCTTTTCCCCATTAATTCTAATCTGATTTAGCTCTCTTCCTTTCTCAAAGATATTAGGTAATATTTGCTCTGGATAAAGATACTCTGCTACCATTATCTTCAAGTTATCAGCTACTAGCCTTACAAGTGGATAAGCTGCCACTATTTCCCCTCTTTTAGCTAGGTCATAGAAGCATCTATTATAAGCATTGATATTATGAATCAGAGTATCAAAGTAGCTCATCCACGGTAAATAATCAGTCATACACTTATAATAGGTTAGCTCTAGAGTAAGGTTAAGGTAGTCCATATATCTACAGTATATACTACCAGAATCCTCTAGATACCTATAATTAAAGCTCCGCTGTTTTATATACCGTCTTAGCTTCATATTCTATTAATGGTATCTGGAATCTATTGAGCTATCATCACCAGAAGTATCAATAAGCCTATAGGATGCTCTTCTAGCTCTTAAAGCAGTATCAGCTTCTTTTAGCTTCCGCTCTTCCTCTTTCCGTTCAAGCTCTTCTATTTCATCCAGCTCCTTATAGTATTGCTCTCTTTCAGATTCCGCTTTATTTTCTAAGGCATCATCAAAAGCATCCCAGTAGGAACTATCTTTTACTTCCATTTATTCCTCTATCAACTTTAAGAACTGATTAACTAGATAGTGATACTCCTCTCTATTTCTGGAGAAGGTGTAAAGCCATCCATATAGCTTACCATTATAATAGTGAGCTTCTATTACTAGCGGAATGTTATCTACTCCACCAGTTTCATCATAGAATTTAGATAGTTCCTTTTCTGAAATATAGCCTATCTTTTCATCATTATCAGTATAGATAGCTACAGCCTTATTATTAAATTGATTGTCTGGCTCTAGTTTAGCATATCCAAAAGCGACAAAAGGAGCAGTAACATATCTGGCTATCCCTGCTATCTGATACCTTCCATTATAGTAGTAATCATATCCATATCCAGAAGCAGCCTTATTAAAGGTAAATTCTCCTTCTGGTAGATTCATTTTCTCTACTCTTTGTAATATGGTATTTCTAAAGGCTACTGTATTAATCCATTCTCCTACATTAGATAGGAATGAAGTTACTACACCCTCTAGAACCTTATCCTTATAAACAGTTAACCTAACACTTTCTCCATCACTATAGCCTAGCCACTTTAAGCCATCTGTTTCAGCTTGCTTTTCGTATGCCTTCCACTGCTTTCTATCCAGCTCAACTAATAGAGAATCATTCGGAAGATAGAAGGCTACAGCTTTAACACCATTACGATTAGTTTCACCAGTGTACTTAGTATATCCATAATATACGCCTACTGGTTTTTCTATGTGAAGGATGTTGAAGCTATATCTTTCATCAGTACCTTTAACAGCGTTCTTATATAGCTTGCCAAAATAGGCTCTTATGCCTTCCAGCTCTCCCTCATAAGAGATAGCTTCACTAGGCTTAGGAGTAGTTATAGTAATCTTTGCCACCTCTTCAGCAGGGATAGATTCACTGATAGAAGGGATAGCTTCAGCCTTAGTAGGCTTCTTTCTAAGGAAGTCAAAGATACCCATATTATATAGTTTTCTGCAAAGTTAGCTAAAATCCTTGAAGATAAGGCTGTACTTTGAGATATTATTAGTAACTTTGCATCTGAAATAGAGCCGAAGAGTTGGCTCTTTACATCTGAAAAGGTGTTATTTGAGTTATCTTCTGTGATAAATTCTAGCAAAATTTCCTCATAGATAGTAAGATAAGCGCAAATAGCACCTGCATCGGTAGCTTGTACCTACCCCTCTAGGGGTATCTATATAGCTTAATCGGTGTGGGTTTGCTGTTTTATCACTATCTAAGGCAATGCTAGAAGCCTATCACCGGATAAAGCAAGTACAATCCCACACCTTTTCTATATCCAAATCATAACCGCTTTATCGGGATTGTGAAGCACCCAAAAAGCTAAATGAAACAGCTAAAATTTCTTTTTCTAGTGCTTATAGGGGTACTTGTAAGCACTGCCTTCGCATCTTGCGGAAGCGATGATGATGAACCCAAAATGCCATCAGAAGATGAAATCTATCAGCAGTGGTTATTGGATGCTGCTTTAGGTACAGATGGAATACAAGATGATATGGCTTTTATAATTCAAGACGGTAAAGCCAGAATCATAAATGTTTGCCCCTTATTATCTGGAGCTGTCACTATCCCTTCCGAAGTATATTACAAAGGAACTGGTAAAAACTATCCAGTTTCTTTTGTAGAGTTTAATCTTAACCCCGGCTATGGTTGGCAGGATATGAACTGGAAAGATAAGGTTACATCAATTACCATTCCTTCCAGTGTTGAAGATTGCAGAATATATAATGCTTGCAACATTAAAACTCTGTCAATACCTTCATCAGTTACATATCTGGAAATCCTAAAGTGTGCTGAACTGACTACAGCAACATTATCGGAAGGATTGGAGAATGTAGGTATTTTTGAATGTCCTAAAATCACCACCATAAATTTCCCTCAATCAGTAAAAGAGTTCCGACTGTCAAAACTAAATATCAAAGAAGTTACAGTACCCTCTAACCTAGAATTTATGGAGTTTAGAGAGTGTGAAGAGCTGGAGGCAATACACAATTTAGAGAACACATCCCTTAAAGGGTTAGGCTCTAGGTCTTTATTTAACTGCAAATCTTTGAAAGAGATTAAACTGCCTAAAACTACAAGCTATATCTATTATGGCTCTTGCGAAGGATGCACTAGCCTTAGCAATGTGCATATATTACGCACAACACCACCAAGATTAAGAGATTCTAACTATGGTGCGCCCTTTAGTGTAATGGATAACTTATTTGTGCCTAAAGGCTGCAAAGAAGCATATAAAGAAGCCTATCCTTGGAGTGAGTTCAAAGAAATAATAGAAGAGTAACAATAACTCCATAAAAAAGAAATAAAAGCTCCAGCTAAATCAGTTGGAGCTTTTACTTTTATTTATTCCTCTCTTCTCTTTGTCTTAGAAGTTCCTCTATCATAGTTTTATTTGCGGATTCATCAGTTATCTTTATTGATGATATTTCCGGCTCTATTATCTTACCATCCTTATCCCTTTCTAATCTATCTGCATCATAGGGGATATAGCTGTTACCCTCACTATCAGTAAAGGCATATCTAAGCCTTTTATCCATCTTCCCCCTTTTATAGATAGCTTGCTTCCGATTCTTAGAGAAGTAGTAGAGTGTTTCACTAGTTCCATCATAGAAGTAGAAAGTAAGTATAGAGCAGCCTTTACCATCTATAGTAGTTCTGTTGAGAGTAACCATCTTAATATATTGGTGTACTAGCTCATACATTTCCTTTTCATCTGTTAGAGTTTGTAAAGATGCTGCAAGTTTAAGTATAGCGTTGTAAGAGAGTTCAGCGAGTGAATCTAATTGGCGTTGAAGAGCTAGATTCTCATTTTCTAGATTGGTTATGGCATTTTCAGCTTCAGACTTATCTTTAATAAACTTAGCTAAATAACGCTCTCTTTCAGCTTCTGTAATCCTATCAGAGTAGTAATCATCTATTACCTTAGCTCTTCTTTCATCAGCCTTCTCTAAGGCTACTCTGTGAGCTGCTATCTTTTGCAGATTAATCTCTATCTGTTTTCTGTTCCTACCTTCTGTAACGTCCTTCTCTTTAAGCAGGAAGTTCAAATGTTTCTCCTTAGTCAAGCTCCATAACATCCCATCAAATACAGCTGTAAGTATAGTGGAATTGTTATCACACCAATCTAATCCTTGCTGCTGTAATGGTACTTTATGATGATTCTTTTTGCATCTATACTGGTTGCCATCAGTAGAGAAGTTAGAATTACAGCTACTACATTTGAGAAGTTTAGCACCTAAGTAGTAATGTTTAGTACCTTTATAAGTGCTAGTTTGATTAGCTAGTAATACTGTTTGAGCCTTCTCCCAAATCTCTTTAGAGATTATTTGCGGATAGATTCTCTTAACTTTCCATCCGGTTTTAGGCTTATATATGTCAGAATAACCTATAACTACAGTGGACTTGATAAACATTCTGAGGAAGTAGTTTGTAAACTTCTTACCTCTATGGCTATATCCTCTTTCATTAAGTTCCAAAGCCAACTTATTAAGGCTATACTTTCCGCTGTTGTGAAGTTCAAATATAAGTCTAACTACATTAGCTTCCTCTTCATTGATTATAAAGTAGCCATTAGCATCCTTAGAATAGCCAAAAGGGATATTCTTAGCACCTCCATTGGCTTTACCAGCTTCTGAATTACGCTTTTTGGCTCTCATAAATCTAGCCTTCTTTTGCTCCATTTCCTGCTGTGCCATTTCTGCAAATAAGGAGAAGGCTAAACCAACAGCACCATTAGCAGAGCCATCTGGATTAAGTAGGCGTAAAGAAGGTGTACGGATTACTAAATCTACACCACTATTCACTAGCTTCTTTCTAAAGGATTGAAGTAGCTCTACATCCCTGCCTATTCGGTCAATCGCCCAAGCATATACAGCTTTTATAGGCTCTTGTTCTATTAGGTCATACACACGGTTAATATTTTTTAGATAGGCTTCATCCATCTTTATAGCGGATGCTCCCTTTTCACCTACCACCTCAATCTCATCCATAGAGTAGCCATCAGCGAGAATAAGGGATAACACCTCTTCTCTCTGGCTATCTATCTCCTGCTGGATAGTGGATGTTCTTATAAGTGCTATTACTTTCTTTTCCATACTGCAAAATTACTACATCCTAGCGACTTGTGCAATGATATTAGGTAACTTTGCGTGTGTTCGTTTTTTCAGACTTGAGTACTTATAAACCCGACCAGTGGAACATCTACAGTGAGATAAGGCGCAAACTCGTGGAAGACCATAATATCCCGGAAAAGCAGATAAAGTTCATTCAGGAAGCAAATAGCGACAACGCACGCAAGGAACTGTTCAGCGATATGAACTCCGGGCGCATCCGTTTCCTGTTCGGCTCCACCCAAAAATTGGGAACAGGAGTCAATGCGCAGCAACGCGCCGTGGCCATCCATCATTTAGACATACCCTGAAGGCCGTCCGATCTGGAACAGCGTAACGGACGGGCGGTAAGAAAGGGCAATGTCATTGCCAAGCAATATGCAGACAATAAAGTGGACTGTTACATCTATGCGGTGGAAAAGTCTCTGGACAGTTACAAGTTCAACCTGCTGCAAAACAAGCAGGTGTTCATCAACCAGCTTAAAAGCCGCAATCTGGCCGCCCGTACCATTGACGAAGGGGCGATAGACGAAAACGGCGGAGGCAATTTCAGTGAATATGTGGCTATTCTTTCAGGTAACGACGATTTGTTGGAAAAGGCAAAACTGGACAAGAAACTGGCAGTCCTTGAAAGCGAAAGGCAGGCGTATCACCGTAATAAAGGAAACGCGAAAGGAAAGCTGAATGAAAAGACCGCCGGAATAGAGAAGAACAACATTTTTATCGGACGCTTTACCAGAGATTGGGAATACCTCAATAAAGTGGCTCCGGTAGATGCGGAAACCGGGCTTCGTCCCAATCCCCTAAAACTGGACGGTGTGGACTCGGACAATATCGAGATACTCGGCAACCGGCTTGCCGTAATCAATCAGAAAGCCCGGACGGAGGACGATTACATGAAAATCGGCAGCCTGTTCGATTTTCGTATCCTTGTCCGTACCGAAAAGACTTGTGACGGAGACACGCAAGCCTTGCATAACAAGTTCATGGTCGAGGGACTGGACGGTATCAAATATACCTATCATAACGGTTACATTGCCAAAGACCCGAAACTGGCCGTAATGTATTTCATCAATGCGCTGGAACGTATTCCCGGCATGATTGAGAAACGGGAAAAGGAAAATGCGGAGTTGTCAAAAGATATTCCGGTCTTGCGGGAAATAGTGGCAGCCTCATGGCCCAAAGAGGGAGAAATCAAACAGTTGGGTGAAGAGCTTGCCACATTGAACCGGAAGATACAGCTTACCCTTAAACCGGTAGGACGGCATGAAAATGTAGAAGGTAAAGAACCTGAAGAACAAAGGCTTGTCAGCGGCAGTGACGTTATTCCGGATTTATCGCGGCAGGCAAAACATGTACCGTCTATGAGAATCGTAAGCCCGGCAAGGGAACTGAAAAAAATATCCTAATGTTTCCTGCGGCACATTGCTGTAACCCCCGGAAGCTACGCAGGCTCCACTTCTGTAGGTTACAGCAAAGAGCCGCTTTTCAGGAAAGGACAAAGGCACGGCCGGCACCCGGATAAATCCGACCTTGCCGGCCGTGCCCTTGTCTTATACTAATAGTTCTAAAACCGTCATTCTTCTTTGGAATCTAATGGAAGTCCTAATTTATCAAACAATATTTGATTACGCTTTTTCGCATCGTTTTTTACTTTTTCAAACGACATAACTTCTATATAGCCGTTATATCTTCTTGATTTAAATGTATAATAGCCTTGTCCATCAGGAGTTTTATAAAAATCTCTTCTTTCTAAAATTTTTATTAATGTTGGTGTCAAATCGCTTATTATATAAATGTAGAAAGGAGTATCTTTTGTGATATTAATGGTCCTGCCTTTACGATTAATGATTTTACCTCCTAATAAATCTTCGACATACCGTTCTACTTGATCAATAGGATTTTTTGCTTCATCATTATCTATATAGTTATCCCTTTCCGGTTTTTTAAATTCTATTATTGTTATCGCACTGTAAGGAGCATCCTTCTCTGTCGCAAAAGCAAAAGCATTAGAAAAAATTAAAAGATCAGGTCTATCATCTGAATTTTCTGAAACTTCTATATTTTCCATCACATTGAAAGTTTTATCAGAAGCTAAATATGTATGATAAGACAATTTTTCATCAATCATCCACAAATTCTGCTTATTATACGGAACTATATCAGAGGTTGTTCGAATAGGGAAAAATAGACTATGTACAAGGTCTTCATTTGCATATTTATCCTCTTTTCCTTCTTTACTGGTTAAGAAATCGAGTAAATCAATAACTGATTTTCGATGAGTTATATATCTGGCTAATTCAGACTGACCAATATCATTGAGCTCTGTTAAATAGCCTTCGTACAGTTTATGATATTCATCCAAACTTGTTATATCCTTTTTCTTTTCTATCAATTCAATGCCTTGTTTCTTTATCTCTGTTTTCCATTCAGCTTCTATTTTATACAATTCTATATCTAAATTTTGCTTCGATAGACCAGATTGTAATTTTTTCACTTCTTCTGTTTTCCTATGAAGTACTGCCTTATACTGGGGTAATTCAGATTCTATCACTGTTCTGTAAGTTTCCACTTTTAAAGTTCTAACCTCATTTATATAATCTGAAATTAATTTTTCAATTGTATTTATTGCATGACGTCGTATTTTTGATAATGAAATTTCTGATGTATCAAAAACATCATCGCTATCTTCATCTTCTGTTTCATTTGTTGGAAAATAAAAACTCGTCCTTTCATTATTTACAGATCTATCTAATAAATCACTAACAATAAATGCCGCATAGTAAAAAGGAGCAGAACCGTTATCTAATATCGGCTTTTTACCTAATTCAATGATTTTTTTTCCTAACCACTCTTCAATTACACTCCTATTGTGAGCACAGAAATGTAATCTATGGCTTTTTGATGAATTTGATTCTGATAAATAGACTTTGAACGTATCATCTCCTATAACAAATTCACTATCTTGAACTTTATTCCGAAATGACCCTGCATATCTATTATTTAGATCTACCTGATCGTTATTTTGGTTTTTAATAACGATATGTGGCATTTGATTAGTTATAAAATATAATTGGAAGTGTGTAATAACAGCATCTGCAATTTCGCTTATTTTGTTAGTTGTATTCCTTTGAAATTCAGATGCAAAATCATACAATGTACATATTGTTTGATATTTCTGAATAGGAGCTTCTATTTCCACATAATTTTCAAATCCTTGTTTAGTATTTTTAAGTGATAATGATCTTTTCTTGAAAGTACCATTCTCTGAGAAAATACTAATTATTTCCATCCATTTAAATGCTTTTAGACAAACAAAACGTCCTATACCTTTCCCACCAATACCCAATTTGTGATCAGAATCAGCTTCAATAAAAGATGTTAAATTATCATTGTTAAGTCCAATACCATTATCTTCTACTACAAGAGCTCGTATTGGATAAGCATCATTATCTGGAATAGAAGCTAATGTTTCAGGTTGCCCGTTTCTTATTAAAGTTATTAAAATTTCTCCACTTTCATCTTCATCCATTAACTTTGCTTCTCTACGTTCCAAAATAGAATGTATAGAATTACTAATTAATTCAAATAAAGGCATTAACCCTTGTTTACGTGATAAACTCGTATTCCGAATTTTATTAGCAATATTACTTTTAGCTATTATTTTTTCACTATTCATGGCATAATAAATTGGACTGAAACTTACTTTGTGGCAAATCTACAAAAAGTTTTCTGGATATTGTGATTTGAAAAGAAGATATACATAACTATTTAAGGAGTTTATAGAAAGTTGAAAATGTATTTATAGAAAAAAATAGCTGACACTCTGATAAGTTCGATTTTGTCAGCTATTCTTTTATCCTACTAAGATACATAACTTCATATTTCTTCCTCAAAAGAAAGACTTTCCACTTGCTTGTTGATTACCTTCCAGTCAATCGAGTCTTTCAGGTTGATAATGTCCACAATCGAATAATGCTTTGTCCCGTTCTCTTCTTCTGCAAAACGTAACCGTCCACTTAAACGCTGTTTCTCAATCTCTGCTAAATCGAGATTTATCAGTTCGCAAACTTCATCGGGTAGCATGGAAAGCGCCACGTCATTTTCCTGACAGATATGTTGCAGGACGGCCAGCATGTTCAACGACTTCTTATAACTTCTCACAAGCGCAGCGAATGAACTGCTTTCAATTTTAATCATCTTCTTCATAACGCTTATTTTTTAGAGTGTTCTTCTTTTTCCAGCAACATGGCACGGAGTACATCCGATCGACGGTAATATATCTTCCCCTTGTCTCTGTGAAAGGGGAGTGTCCCGTCATTACGTCGTCTTAAAAGTGTCCTGTCCGACATCTTGGTGAGCAGGCGTACACCTTTTGAGTCCAGTATCTCACTGTCAGGCAAATTATGGACGGCAGGAGCCAATAACTTTTCAATGTTGGTAACTTTAGCGAGTATAGCACTAAGCATGTGGTTTGTCTGTCCACCCAGTGCAGTTCTTCTGTTATTCATAATGACCTTATTTTTATTGTTTATGGTGCAATATTACGGAGATATTATAAGGCCATTGGTTACTCAACCGTTGAGCAAACGCCAAAAAAAGACAGAAAACGCCAATTTGGGATAAAAAAATAGCCAGGAGACACTGCCCCCGGCTATCCAATAATAAATAGGCATTAATAAGTTATGCCTTAATTATTAATATATTAATAATCAGATTTATACTAAAAATAAATGGCAGTATATTTTGCTATATTCTAAATATTGCCTACATTTGTATATGAGTTATTTGAAACTATGCAAAGCAGTGTAACCCGAAGCAGGACTTCCATCACCAAATCGTTACCTACATCTTTTAAACACTCTATATTCACCTTGTATTCAGGGAGTTATATAAAAATACATTGTTTTTACTATTAGGAAAACATTATTCTTTTTTTATCTACAAAATATGATTACAGATACATATTTAACATGAGGTCAATAAAATATAGCTATCTACAAATATGGCGATTAGCTAAATCCGCTACATCTTATAACCACAAAAACGACAACAAGGACAAGGATTGATAACAATCTTGTCTCAGAGTCCTGTTCTGATTTTTAGTAGATCAAGGGGCAGTATTATACCTCGACACATCAGTTAATTATTCTTCAATTTTTCAATCAAATATTTTGCACTATCATCATTCTCCAACGATAGCCAATCTTCAATGTTTATACCTGAGAAGATTTTATTCTCTTCCTTTGATGAAGAAGGATGGAAATCACGCTCGTCTTTCATTGGTTGTATAACTTCGACTTCACCCACATGCATGTATTTGCAACAGCTACTGAGCCTCTGCATATCAATCAGGTTGGTGTCTGACCATAGTTGTTTTTCGCCCAGATTACAAAAGAATAAAGAGTATCCTTCTTCTGCTAGAAATTTATTAAGATAATCTCTTCGAATCACAAGTCCATCAAAAGCGTCTCCTGGTATATTCCGGTTGAGTGCAATGATGTATCCATCATTATTGCGAACCACTCCACGCTCCGCATTATAAAGTCCAAACATCTCGTAAAATTCCGATAAAGGCATATATACTGTTGATTTTATGTCATCTTCGTCATCTATTGCAACCCTATCCTCTTGTAATTGGGCACTATATGGAAGTTTTATATTGCATGGCGCTTTATGCCCCCATATCTCTACCTCATCATTTTTTATCTGTTTGAATGTATCCGCCCAAGGATATTCATTCCATATAAACTCATAGTTGCCAGTGCTCTCTGGCATCCAACGACCATAAAAATCCTGTTCCTTTGCCCATGATTCAAACTTGTTAGCGCAATCGTCAGTATCCTTCACAAGACAAGGGGCATAGTATATGAAAGACTCTCGTTTCTCACCATCTTTCTCTTGGGTATATTTCTGATAACCTACGATAACGACCCACTCGCACTGATTTCGGTCTCTCAAGATAATATTTAAAGAAGGTAACACCTCTCTTGAATCTAACCATTCTCTACCATCTGTAATGTCAAACAAGTTTTCAGATGGCAAATAGTCAAACATCTCATTATCTAGCACTATTTGATTCTCAACGACCTTTAGTGTTGGATCAAAATAGAATGATCTATCAGCATACCATGGATAAGGAATTTCGGCTAGTTCTTCTGTAAACCTGTTCTTAGTCATCTTACAGATGTCACAAAGATAAGCCTTTACCTCTCCTAATGCTATCCACTGATATTTCTTGCCTATTCTCTCTTTCAAATGATAGTGCCTGTCCCCCCACTCTACGCTCTTATCATATTCTGATAAAATCTCGGAATACCCGTAAACGTGTTTTATACGATAGGCAACAGCTTTTGTTATATCATCTAACAATATTTTTCTATCGTTGAAGATAAAAGTTTTCGATTCATTGTTACTATTTGTGCCAATTATATATCTGTTAAAATCCCATGCAAACAAAGAATGCCTCAAACAATAAGCACCGCCCTCCGGACCAAAATAATCATCACCAAAAGTTTCTGTTGTCGGATATGTAATCAAATCTTCAGCTGGCTTATAAGGAGGCTGGGAATTATTCCAGAAATCGTCTTCAGGATTGATGTGATTATTGTACTCCAATATTTTCAGAGTCCATATACGTCCATCAATATCAGATGGAATTTTTACTTGATTCTCATAATGGTATTTATAAATCCGTTCTGCGACATTGTGTGTAAGTTGCCCGTCTCGATTTGTCAATAACACACCATAAATCGCTGCATATACTCCAGATAACACGTAAGGATCATTCACCAAATAGAAAACATCAATAATATCTTTGCACAACAAGGGTTGCTTTGACATCAATGAACGCACGACGCGTATCATACGGATACGAAGATTGGGATGCGAAGAAGTGAACATCCAGCACAACAGCCATACATATATTTTAATATCTTCAGCAGTCTTTAAAGAAACACTATTTATCGTATAAGAAAGTCTGTAGCTATCTAAAAGTCCATTTACTCCAATTGTCCATTTTTCATCTCTTTCAAGCATACTCATCGTCATCAGTCTATCATGAAGATAAGGCATTAGCAACGTTTTGTACAGATTAAACTGCTCAAAAACACGAATAACATTTAAGAGATTTTCATCCTCTTTTAAGATGTTTTGGACAAATTCAGGATGTAGTGTATTTTTACCAGATGCTAAATTTCTTGTAGAAAGACTGCGAATCAGACAGGCTCTCATAAGACCGCCCTTAAAATCTGGTTTATTCCACAACTTTTCATCTGGGTTCCATACAGATAGAAAAGCCGTTACAGTGTTTAACATCTTTACTTTTTCTTTTTGGGTCATTGTTCCTTGAGCACAATAACCAAGCAATCTTTTTATGTGCTCAAAACGTTCTTCGTCAGTCTTATCCTGTACGAATAGATTCGTTGCACGCACATAATCGCCCATATTATCATATTGGAATGTTGTAAACTGATAACCGTCTATAGTTCCATACTCCATAAGAAGGTTTTCCTTGACAGCACTATGATAAAGATTATTAGACCATAGTCTGTTGCGACATATTTTGTTTGCTATTCTAATTGCTATCCTACGGGGAATGTCACAGCAATGGTATTTTTCAAGAGACCTTCTGCCGATACTGTACATCAAAGTGGTAGTAACATCCCGCTGCGGATCTTCATCTGTCCATCTTGATACATTTTTATTGCACTTGCGGAAATACAGATTATACAACAGCAGAATATCAATCTCTTTTCGCTTATCTATTGGCAACAAATAGAATGACTCGCAAAATATTTTCAAGAGCAAGGGGTTTGTAAACTCTTTGCAATTAGAATATATCTCAGGATCCTCATAGATGCCATAAACCTTAAAATATTTCTGTAATGCAGCTTTAGTATTACTGAATCCGCCTAAATCCAGTTTTTCCCAATCGCTCGCATTCAATATCGTATGCAGTTCATCATCTGACTCCATTGTTCTTACGGAAACTATGAGTTTTATATTCTGATAAGTTCTGAATGTTTCTACAATTTGTGGTAGTTTTTCTTTCCAATAAAAAGTACCCTCACCTTCATTAAGAGCATCAATTATGAATATTGCATATTTTCCTTTTTTGGCAACTTCATTGTTTAGGACTTTCATGTAATCAACATCTTCCCAACGTCTTATAGTCGCTATTGTTCTCAACGGATCTTCCATGGTACTAAACTCAGTACCAAAGAACAAATATATATTAACCTCTTTGCACAACTTATTCGTTATATGGCAAAGATGGTGCGTTTTTCCATATCCTGCATCACCTGTAATGTACAATAGCCTCCTCTTGCTGAGCATTTCCTTATCTTGAACATCCTGCAATTCATCCATTAAGTCTTGCAGGACATTATGATAGTAGCCTCTGATAAAATAATCCTCATGGTATCTAGGGTCTCTGCATGACCCAATCCTCTCTAAATCCAGATAGAAATCCTTATTTCTCTCACCCGTAGACAGATAATGAATAAATGCAGAATGTGCTTTACAAAACTCCTTATAGTTCTCTGGAAGAGTGTCGTACCAGTTACAGTATTTGATTCTGAGTTCCTCTTGTTCCTCTTTTATATCTAAACCACAAAATAATCGGATATTCTTCTCTAACTCTAAATCCTCAGAATGCAAATCTTCTCTATATCTAGAACTCATCTTCTTTAGAGATTCCTCTGTCGCTTTTATACAAGTACCTATTCCATAAGGCCGAGAATCAAATTCATCAGCATTATTTTCAACATTAACCTCTTTGGGAAGAGCTTGTACAATTGAATTTATAGACGTATAGCCCAATGACCTATGCAATTGATCTGTCACAACCCCAATGGCATATCCAAACTCATTTAACACAGGAGAACCAGAAAAACCAGAATACGAATAAAAACCAAAAGCATCAGTTCTTTGAACAACTATATCGAATCCCAGGGTATGATTACTGAGGTTTCTAACGTTACGTACACTAACACCAAAGTAATCTATACCATTACCTATTTCCTGAGGGTAACCAATGATTTCCAAATCCAGTCCTTTCTTGAACTCTGTATTAAGTAATGGAATCTTCTCAATAAGATTTTCATCTATTGGCTCAAGACATCTCAGTAAGGCAACATCCATAATGTCCCCTATCTTCATTAACTCACATAATACATCTTTACCATCTATAGTGACTATGATTGAAGAACGATCGTATTCTGCATCAGAAACCACATGATAAGCAGTTAATAAATATCCATTGCCTATATAAAAAGCAGTACCTTGCACTTCTCTGCATTTAACTGGCACAACTGACTTACCGCCATAATTGTCAATATTCAAATTCAAGTTCATTATTTGTATCGATTTGGAAATTATATTTTTGTCGTAATTCTACAGATTCATCAGATGCCATATCTTTCATCAAGATATTTCTATCATAGTTATAGTGAATAGTCCGTACTTTATTATCACCTCTGTCCACTATCTTAACCAAAGTCTCCATTGAAGGCTTATCGCCAACCGAACCGCCTGTAATAAAATAATCAAAGCTGTCTATTACTTCCATCAGTTCTTTGCTGGTGCTATGCTTACTTCCATGATGAGATACCTTTATGGCTTTCATATTATCCACCTTACCATATTTATTCACAATGGCAGTTTTTACAATATCAGGTTCTGCATCCCCCATGAAAAGCACTTTCGTATCTTTGTACTCCCAAATAAATGCAATAGAACCTTTATTCTCATCCGTTATACCAGACGGCTCAAAATCTTTAGCTTTTTTCCATCTCTCAACTGAATATTTATCTATTAGGCCAGCAATTTTTTGCTTCTTGACGTATTCTCTTTCTCTAATTTTCATTGATACAAGTCGAGAGACTAATTCGAAAAGAGTTTCGCGTCCCTCAAAAGGTGCATTGATAACCTCATGTCTTGTCAATCGTAAATATTCACGGGCAAAATTCATATCCAGCGTTTTAAGTTCAGAACTTGTTGGAGAAATAAAAACCAACTGCCCCAAACCATCTCCCAATGGGTATGGCTCCAAACTGTTCTCTATATAAAATGTTTTCTCCCAAGCACTGTTCCATTGTGGATTTTTCAAAAGGATTGACGCAAGAACAGAAGCATGCTCCATATTTATTTTACCGTTTGTATCAGTACGCTGCTTGGGGAGATTTTGGGTTAGAATTTCAATATCACTACTAACAATCTTGGTTAGTGCCGCTATCTTCTCGCCAGATAACAACTGATAACAATTATAAAAAATCTTACCTATTGTAATCTCTGGCATTGCAATAAGCATCTCACATACTCCATTTATATGATCATCATCTATGTGTGTAACAATAAGAAGATCAATATGCTTATGCAGTTTCTCTTTTATGAATAGATTTATTTCAGGCGTATACTTACCACAATCAATCATAATACTGAACGTGGCATCGTCTTTTATCAGCCTCATAAATACACAATCACCAACTCCAGATTTGAATGTATTTAAAATTGCATGCATAAAAAAATTTTAAAGTTTAGACAATAATTAAGCAGAAACTGTTGTATCCTTATAATATCCAGTTACAAAGAACCACAAACGGTCCCTGCTATGTTCACCGAACGTGAAATTACAAAATTTTTCATATAACAGATAACTTCTGCAAAGTTTTTTATTGCTGTCCGGTAAAAAACGGTACAACCCAATATTTAGCACTAATACAGCTATTTACATTCATTTCGTAAAAAAGGGCTTGTCTTTTTGTCCTGTGTAAAATTGATAGCATTAACATATTGACCTTGTTTTTATCATTTATGGTGCAATATTACAGAGTTATTATGAGGCCATTGGTTACTCAACCGTTGAGCAACCGACAAAAAAGGACAGAAACCGACAAAGAGGTACAAAAATAGCCGGAGGGTAATTCCGGCTATTTCACAATTATAAGAATATGTTTAAAAAGAATCTTTTGATAAGAAGAAACAGAAAAATATAATACAAACTTACTCTATAATCACATTACAGAGATAATTGAAAATCCATTCTGACCTGCGACATCTCACGTATCACCATACGGTCTAACACACGTGCATAATGACGGGTCATCTGAACATTGGTATACCCCAACATTTTAGCAACACTCTCAATGGAAACACCATTTGCCAAAGCAAACGTTGCGAAAGTATGGCGCGCCACATGAGTCGTCAATGTTTTCTTAATGCCACAAATATCAGCTAATTCCTTGAGATACGCATTCATCTTTTGATTACAAAGAACAGGAAAAAGCACACCGCGACTTTTACAATATTCATTAGTGGAATACTTTCCCAGGATCTTCAAAGGCACTTCCATCAATGGAATATTACACATAATTTTGGTTTTCTGTCTCCCTTTGCGTATCCATTTGGCACCGTTCGAATCCTCTACTATGTGTTCCTTTTTCAAATCATGAATATCCGAGAAAGCCAAACCTGTGAAGCAACAGAACACAAAAACATCACGCACCTGACCCAACCGTGGAATATCAATCTCCTTTGAAATCAGTTTTTGAATCTCCGAATCTTCCAAAAAATCCGGTTCTACTTTATCCAGTGAGAACTTTATTTCAGAAAATGGATCATTCTTCATCCATCCCTTAGCCAAAGCTATACGGATTATCTTCTTGAAGTTCTTTAGATATTTAGTAGCAGTATTGTGACAACACTTTTTCTCTGTCTTCAGCCAGAACTCATAATCCTCAATAAACTGACGGGAAACATCTCCCAAAAGAATGTCTTTTTTATGATATGTTTCCCAAACAAAATCCTGGGTATGTTTCAAAGATGTTTCATAACGCTGTACAGTTGCAGGTGCCATGTCCGTACCAGACAATTGAGCACATTTATCATTATGTTCCCGAAAGACCTCAAACAAAGTACGCTGTACGGGAGCATCCTTACGCAAGAAACGCTCCAGGACACTATTGGCAGAAACGGATACACCCTCTATCTCCAATTCACGCTGAATCTTCATTATCCGTAAGCGGATTGAGTCAAGATACAAATTCAGTTCCTTGTACTCCCGTTTCTTTTCCAAAGCCTTTCCTTTTGCCGCACTCCAGAACTCCGGAAAAATTGTTTTCTTCACTGAAGCATCAACCCGGACTCCATTCACTGTAATTCTCATCATTATCGGAGCCTCACCGTTCCGATTCAATTTCGTCCTACGAATGTAGAACAATAGACAAAATGTTGTTCTTTCCATCTTACTTGTTTTTTAATCACAAAACTAAATTTCTAAGAGCAACAAGTCAAGATGCAAAATACTAATAAACAATGAATTATTCACCAAATAGGTGTACCTGACATTGAAGGTAATAAGGTACACCGAATAGTACACCGAAAGAATGCTTTAATATGCTTATTTTTGCTATGTACCAAAAATAAAAAATCCCCGTAAATTGTTAGTTTACAGGGATTTTCTTTCATTTGCATTCTATTTTTGCGGAGAGACAGGCTCTCGAACTTATACTTTCACAGAATCTCATAAAACCGCA